>NC_015564.1:0-676972 GCF_000214175.1 Hoyosella subflava DQS3-9A1 | reverse complement strand
CGATTCTCCAGTCAGGTAGCAAAAACTTGTCACGGGGCTAGCTGAGGGTCACCCAGGCGGTCCGGAGTCTGAGGCCAGGTTCGCTGGCATCAGCTCACGTGCGCCTAAGTCAAGCAGTTCACGCGCGAGTTCTTGGCCGATTTCGACGGCTTTGTCCACTCTGCCCGTTCGCGACGCGCGAATAACACGCGACCCATCAAGCGCCGCGGCGCAAGCACGGAGGAACAGTTCCTCATGAATCACGCCGTCATCATCGAGTGATTCGACGACATCTGCAAGTGCACCGACCGGTGCGGTACAGCCAGCTTCAAGTTCCGCAAGCAGCGCCCGTTCCGCGTTCACCATCGCGCGTGCGTCAGGGTCGTCTTGCTTAGCGAGTATCGCGGCGAGCTCGGGCTCTTCCGCACGGCATTCTACGGCGAGCGCGCCTTGCGCAGGGGCGGGAAGCATCTGCACGGGGTCAAGCGACTCCGCGATCTCTTCGACACGGCCCACCCGCGCCAGGCCAGCCCGCGCGAGAACCACGGCATCGAGTTCGCCGGACGTCACTTTCCCGATTCGGGTATCAATGTTTCCACGCAAGGGCACGATTTCGAGCCCAAGGCCGAGCGCTCGGAGCTGCGCCACACGGCGCGGCGCGGACGTGCCTACAACGGACCCCGGTGCGAGTTCCCCCAGTACCTTGCTGTCCCGTGAAATCAGCGCATCTCGCGGATCTTCCCTCGGCGGAACAGCAGCGAGGATGAATCGCTCGTCAGGCGCTGTCGGCAGGTCCTTGTACGAGTGGACCGCGACATCGACTTCTTTCGCAGCGAGAGCGTCGCGTACGGCCGCAGTGAAAACACCGACACCGATTTTCTCGACAGGTTCCGCGCTCGCGTCTCCTGCAGTGCGGATGATCTTGAGTTCTGCGGGATATCCGGCTGCGATGATCGCGTCACGGACGGTGCCGGCCTGGGTCATCGCAAGCACACTCCCCCGCGTACCGATGCGCAGCGGTGATTGGCCTTCATGCATCCGGCTGGCCCTTGCGGGTTGTCACGATGTCGAGGCTGGCAGCGGTGTGATCATCTGCTAGCGCCCCCGGGGACGACTCCATGGCCGCGGAAACCGCTTCGGCTTTCGCCGGGCTGAGTTCGAATAGTTCACGGAGGGCCTCCGCGTAGGAGTCCCCTCCTGGTGCCGACGCGAGCTGTTTGACGCGGACAGTTGGTGCGTGCAGTAGCTTGTCGACAACGCGCCGTACCGTGTTCGCCACCTCGTCGCGATCACCGTTGCTGAGCGCCGGGAGCTTCGAGTCGAGCCGCATCAATTCCGCCTCGACAACTTCAGCTGCGCGGCGGCGCAATGCAGCCACCGTCGGTGTGATCTCGGCAAGCCGCTGCCCGTCCAGGTAAGCGGCCAGTTCCTCAGCAACGATGCTGCGTGCCGCGTCCGCGTCGGACGCCGCCGCACCTGCGCCCGGATCACGCTGCAGCGTCTCCATGTCCAGGACATGCACGCCGGGCAAGCCGGAGACAGCCGCATCAACATCGCGGGGAAGACCGAGGTCGCACACAACGAGCTCACGGCTCACACGACCAGAAATCGCATGGTGCACGTCAGCGAGGTGTACAACCGCACCGACCGAACCGGTACACGTGACCGCGACGTCGGCAGCGCCGAGCGCCTCAACCAGGCGGTCCCAGTGCATCGCGGAGGCGGTCGCACCGTTTTCGGTGGCGTTTCGCGCGAGGTTTTGCGCCTTCTCCAACGTGCGGTTGACGACAATAATCTCGCCCACGCCTGCGCGCGTCAGATGGGCGACCGCGAGGCCCGCCATCGCACCCGCACCGATAACTACTGCCGTGCGACCCCCAAGACCCGCGTGGATCCGGGCAGCACTGTCGAGCGCCACAGAGACCACGGAAGCGCCTGCAGCGTCGATGCCGGTCTCAGTGTGCACCCGTTTGCCGACGCGGAGCGCTTGCTGAGCGAGTTCGTGGAGCGTCCGGCCGACGGTGTTGTGCGCATCGGCCTCCGCGTATGAGCTGCGGATCTGGCCGAGGATCTGTTGTTCACCGACGACGATCGAATCGAGACCGCTGGCGACCGCAAAGAGATGCTCGGCTGCAGCTTCGCTGTAACGGACGTACATGTGGCGGGTCAGATCACCCAGCCCAAGCCCCGAATGGTCCGCCAGGATATTCGTAAGGTCGGCTAGTGCACCGTGGAATGCATCCACGACGGCGTACACCTCGACGCGGTTACATGTGGAGACCACCATCGCCTCTGACACATGCGCCGAGGTAAGAATTCTGTCGAGCATCTTCGGCCGGTCCGGGTCCGCAATCGCCACGCGCTCAAGAACCGGCACGGGCGCGCTCCGGTGGGAAACCCCCAACATCAAGACACTCACAGCAGCTTCACCGATCCGATCTCAGAACGAGGCAGGGGCTCGCGCCAACTCGCCCGCACGAGAGGTGTACGCTCACGCTCATACGGCAACGCCACTCGGGCAGATCGTGTTCCCTCACGTTGAGGCTCCTCGCCAGCCAGTGGATCACTGCTCATCACAGTAAACCCGACGCACTGTTCACTTAACCGTAACGGTTCGCTATGCCGTCTACCAACTTCGCCGATTCGTAAGATGAGCTGGCCGAACGATTAGGCAAACCTCACTTAGCCAGGTCGGCGCGCAACCTCGGTAGATCCACGTCGCCGTAACTGTGTTCTACGCCATGTAGGAGAACCACAGGAAGCCGGTCTCCGTACTCGGCCCGAAGGTCTGGATCCCTCTCCGCTTCCAGGTCGACATCAATGACAGTGAATTCGAACTCCGCACTGCGCCGGAGAACTTCGAGGTCGTTTCGCGCCACTTCACACGCTGCGCACCCGGCTCGGGTCAACAGAACCACGGGCGCCTGTGCGCCTTGATCATCACTCGTGTTCTGATTAGGGGAACTATCCACGTACAGCAGGATAATCGGCGATTGAGAGTGGATCAGACCACAGGCGGCAGCATTGCCGTGTGGCGATAGTGGCCGACGTCTAGTGTGGGGAAGAGTTGCGGCGACGCGGGAGGTGGACGTGCCAGAGCGTTCAGGGTTTCTGAGCACAAGTTCAGAGTGGATGCGCAGCAGGTGGGAATCGCGCAGACCCTTCGGGATGAGCGTTGCAGAGAAACTCGCGAACATCGCGGGCGAGGCAAGCGCTGAGTTCGCGCACGCGCTGCACGAAGCGGAATTCGAGGCGTCGGAAGAGCCCTCGGTCCCGCGGGACCTGACAGCAGCCGCGTTCTTCGACGTCGACAACACGATGGTCTCCGGCGCGTCGTCGATCCACTTCGCTCGTGGGCTCGCCGCACGCAAATACATCGCGGTATCCGACATGGCGAAGTTCGGCTGGCAGCAGCTCAAGTTCCGGATAACCGGCCGTGAGAGCAGCAAAGATGTCGCCAGCGGCAAGGAAAAGGCGCTCGCATTCATCGCGGGCCGGTCTACCGCCGAGTTCATGGAACTCGGGGAAGAGATATTCGACGACCTCATTGCGGACAAGGTCTGGCCGGGAACCCGCGCACTGGCACAAATGCACCTCGATGCCGGGCAGCAAGTCTGGCTTGTCACTGCGACGCCCCTCGAACTCGCCCAGGTGATCGCGAAGCGGCTTGGCCTCACCGGCGCGCTCGGCACCGTCCTTGAAAGCAAGAATGGCTTGTTCACGGGCCGACTGGTCGGTGACCTGCTGCACGGGCGAGGCAAAGCACACGCGGTCCGCGCATTAGCCGCCCGTGAGGGTCTGAACCTGCGCCGCTGCACCGCATATTCTGACAGCTTTAATGACATGCCGATGCTGACCACTGTTGGGACAGCGGTCGCGATCAACCCAGATTCAGATCTGCGCGAGGTCGCGAAGGCGCGTGGGTGGGAAATCAGGGACTTCCGCACCGGCCGTAAGGCTGCCAAGATCGGCATCCCGACTGCGCTCGCACTCGGTGCCCTAGGCGGCACCGCGGCGGCAATCCTGAGCCGCCGCGCGGAGGCGAACAGAGCCTGAGGCGGTCTCTTACCCCAGGAAGATATTCCGGCGATTCGCTAGGACCCTGTAAAGCGTCTGCTGAATAGTTTCACGCACTTGGTCGGTCAGGTCGAAAACGACCATCGGGTCCTCTGCGGAGGCGCTGCCGTATTCACGAGTGTCGATGGGTTCCCCGAACACGATATGCCACTTGGTTGGTAGCGGAATCGCCCCGAGCGGTCCCAGGAGCGGGAAGAGCGGCGTGATCGGGAAGTACGGCAGTCCGAGTAGTCGGGCGAGCAGTTTGAAGTCTGCAACCTTCGGATAGATCTCCTCCGAACCGACAATCGAGCACGGGATAATCGGCGCACCGGTCCGCAACGCCGCCGACACGAAACCGCCCCGGCCGAACCGCTGCAGCTTGTAGCGATCCGCGTACGGCTTACCGATTCCCTTGAAGCCCTCGGGGAAGACCGCGGTGAGTTCTCCGTTGCGCAGCAGGCGCTCCGCATCCGGGTTGCAGGCCAGGGTGTGGCCAGCTTTACGCGCGAGCATTGAGATGACAGGCGTCTCGAAGACCAGGTCTGCGGCAAGCATCCGCATGGGGCGGTGGTTGGGGGTGCGATCATGCACCGCGACCGACGTCATCAAACCGTCAATCGGAATGACGCCCGCATGGTTCGCGACTACAAGCGCTGCACCGCGATCGGGGAGATTCTCAATCCCCGAGACGTCGATGCGGAACCACTTCTCATACAGAGGCCGCAGGATCGGCAGAAGCACCCCATCGTTGAGGTGCTCGTCATACCCGAACTCGTCGACCTCGTAGTCCCCGGTGACGCGGCGTCGCAAGAACGCCGCCGTTTCCGCGACCTGCCCGGCAAGTTTGTGCCGCACACCGCCGAGCGGAATCGGGATGGGGAGCGCGAAATTACCGGATCCCCTGTCCTCCTGCTCTGGCGCGTCCGCTTCCGTCGACTCGTCTGATTCCGCGCCGAGATCGTTGGGTGCGTCCGCATCGACCGACGGATGGTGAGGATCGACGAACTCCTCTTCGCTCTGCTGCGCCCCTCGGCCCCGGCGGCCATATCCATCGCCATGCAGCGGAATAACTTTCGCCACGTCCGTTGTCTCCCTCGGATTCATGCCCACCGCGCTGCCGCGGCGACTACCTTCGATTCAAGCCTGCGTACTGTGTCCGGATCAATAACCGATGTTGATCTGCGACTCCGGAGAAGATCATCGAACGCCTCGAGCGTCGTCCAACGCGGCCGAAAACCTAGCCTGGTCTGCATTCGCGTCGTGTCCATACCGCAACCGAACACGAGGTAATCGAACTGATCGCTGCTGTAGTCATGCATGCCGAGACGTTTCTGCAAGCCTGAAAGCATCGCGAATGCGGCAGGGAACATCGGGGCCTGCACTCCACCGGCCCGCCTGATCGCTTGAGAAAGGGCGACGACTCCATCTGCAGCGATATTGAACGTGCCAGATGCCTGCGAGATTGCGGAACGCTCGAGCGCGGCAAGCGCGTCCTCCTCATGCAGTAGCTGCATGCGAGGATCCCGGCCCATGATCGTTGGCACGAGCGGCTGCAGGAGAAATCGGCTGAGTTCGGTTTCCAGACGGGGACCGATAATTGGCGCGAGCCGCAAGATTGTTGTCGCGATGTCAGGCCTGCGCCGGCCCAGTGCGCGCGTGTACCCCTCGACGTCGAGGCAGTCCCTGGCGTAGCCGCTTTTCGGTGGCCGCCGCGCACTCATCTCCTCGGTGAACATCGCGGGGTCCTTGGAACTCGATCCGTAGATCGTGGACGACGATTTCAGGACTACGCGCTTGACGGAGGAGGATTTCTGGCACGCGGCGAGCAGTTGCATTGCACCGATGACATTCATCTCTTTCGTGGCCGCGCGCCCCCCGGCACGCGACGGATGCGATGACATCGAAAGGTGTACGACAGTGTCGACCTCCGCATTGCGCACCACCTTGGCAATCAGCGGATTGCGAATATCGGCGCGGACGAAGTCGGCTCGCCCCATTCGTCGCCGCATGTCTTTCGACGGCGGAACGGCATCAACCGCGATGACGCGCTCAATATCGGGATTCTGCGCAAGACGAGCTGTCAGGAAGCCGCCGAGAAAGCGGCTTGCACCCGTGACTAGAACGACGCGTGGGCGATTATCCCGAGCAGGACGCGCGGAATCACCCTCATCCTCGCCGCTCACGGCGGCGGTGGACGAGCCAGTCGCTGACGTATCCGTCGCCGCAGCGTCAGATGTATCCGACGACTCATCGCGCATGGACACAACGCCACTGTCGGCACTATCCACCACTGTGCTGGCCCCCGCTGAGTAACTGGCGTCCCCAGGAACCTCCACACCGGAAGTCCCAGGCCCCTCCACCATCGTTTTCACCACCCCTACCCTAATCCGATACGGGGAGGTGAGACAACGGTCAACACGACATCCACCCGCGCCTAGCGCGGTAATAACACACCAGCCCGCCACCTATCGGGTGACGGGCAGGGATGCAATGCATCAACGCGTCGGGCAGACCCTATACGGGCCCTGCCCCGCGCGGATCACTTACCGAGTTTACGACGCTGCACCCGCGTACGACGCAGAAGCTTGCGGTGCTTCTTCTTCGACATACGCTTGCGTCGCTTCTTGATTACTGAACCCATTGTGGGTGCACCTCGTTCTGCTCAACGTCATCTGCTTCACACGCGTTTCCGCGCATAGTGGAACCTGCCGGCCAGCCGAGTTGCGCCAAAGAGATCCCTAAGAAACCTCTGATCAACACTGGCCGGGCCAGCGCCCGGCGTCCCAGGCGTTGACTATAAGCCAGTCGGCTAGCGCGCCGAGGATCGATGTTACCGGCGATCGCGCTCAACCTGTTAACCGAGGGCCCAGAAACGCTATCCCGCGTCGAAATACGACTTCCGCAAATAGTCATCAACGGCTTGTGCCTGAACCCGGAATGACCTGCCGACGCGAACCGCGGGCAGGTCACCGCCGTGTACAAGCCGATACACGGTCATTTTCGAAACCCGCATCATCGAAGCCACTTCAGCAACCGTCAGAAACTTGGTCGCGCCAAAAACCGATTGGGTGACGTTATCCGCCGACCCTGCCGTGGGCGATTCATCCGCCGCCATGTTGTTCTCACCTCCAGCACGACTCGCGCCGTCGGCTTCCCCTCCGACGGTGTCGACACGTGCGTGCTCTATCGAGCTTAGCGGGACAACTGGGCACAATGCGACGGGTGTGCCTAATTGGCACAAGATCGATTGTGTGGTATTAGCTACCGCAACTATCAGTCGAGTTGTTTACCGAGCTCGACCGAGCGATCCCGAGCCGCCTCCAGCGCCTCAAAGATACTCGTGCGCAACCCGTTCCGTTCGAGTTCAGCGAGGCCGGCAGCGGTCGTTCCGCCCGGCGACGTCACCGCGTAGCGCAATTCGTTCGCCGCAGTAAGCACCGCGGGGCCACCCTCATCGAGGGTTCGCTGGAGCATTGCTGCAGAACCAGTCATTGTTTGAACAACTAATTCCATGGCGGCGTCCCGCGTAAGCCCAAGCTTCACCGCGGCGTCCGCCATCGCTTCGACCACCAAGAAGAAGTACGCGGGACCGGAACCGGAAACCGCGGTGATCACGTCCATCATCTGCTCTCGCACCGTCATCACACGCCCGACCGGACGCAGCATCTCTTCGACCAGCGCGACGTGTTCTTCAGCGGCGTAGCGGCCCGGCGCGACAACACACATACCTTGGTTGACCAGCATCGGAGTGTTCGGCATTACCCGCACGACGGGTGTGCCCGCGGGTAACTTGGCCTCGTACCAGCCCGCGGTGAGACCGGCGACGAGAGAAACGACAGTTTTCTCGCGATCCGAATCATCAAGCACCTGGACGAGGTGGTCGACAACGCTGCCCACGTCGCCCGGTTTAGTCGCAATTACCACCACATCAGCGCTTTCGGACGCATCGCGAAGTGACAGCGTCCGGATACCGAACTTCCGGCACAGCTCAGACGCGCGGCTCACCACCCTTTCAGAAACGACAACGTCACGCGGTTCGCGACCTGAAGCGAGCAGTCCGGAAATCAGGGCTTCGCCGATGCGTCCGCCACCAATAACAGCAATTGTGGTCATGGCGAGTACGTTGCCATGACCTGGGCGGCGATCGCTAGCCGCCGCACCGTGCGTGCGTCAGGGCTGCGACGCATCGCCAGCACTGACACCAAGGTGACTCCTGGCGAACTGCAAGGCCTCTCCGAGCATCATGGAACGCTCACCAGTCGTGCGGGCATGCTTCGTGCTGATCTCGAGTACAACCTGGCCCTCGAAGTTCTGCTCGGCCAGTCGCTGACAGATCTCGGCGCACGGCTGCGTTCCGTGCCCCGGGAGCAAATGCTCATCGACCGATGCGCCGCGTCCATCCGCGAGGTGCACGTGAACTAGCCGCTCCCCCATCCGCTCCGCGAGCTCAATCGCGTCCATACCAGCAGTGGCGGTGTGTGAAAGGTCGAGTGTGAAATGCGGGTGATCGACATCTGTCGGGTCATATGACGGCGCGAAGGCGGAGACCGCACGTCCGGGGCCGCCCCGCACACGCATGCGCTCCGCAGACTTCGTTCGCTTCCCGAACAACCGGTCGGCGCGCATGGGAAACATATTCTCGACCGCGATATTCACGCCGGTACTCGCTTCAAGACCCATCACCTGATCCGCGAAGCCATCCACGTACTTGCGCTGCCATCTGAACGGCGGATGCACGACCACCGTATCCGCGCCCAAGTCCGCGGCCATCTGAGCAGACCGGTCCAGCTTCGTCGCGGGGTCGGAACCCCACACACGCTGTGAGATCAGCAAGCACGGCGCATGGATCGACAGGATCGGAACACCGTACCGCTTCGACAGCTCCGCAATCATTCCGGTGTCCTGGCTAATCTGCTCAGCCCAGACCATGACTTCAACACCGTCATAACCGAGTTCCGCGGCGTACTGAAACGCTGCCTCGGTGTTTTGCGGATAGACCGAGGCAGTGGACAGGCCCACCCTGATGTTGCGCGGCGTCCCCCGCGTTCCGTACGTCACTGCACTGCACTCACTGTGTCTCGCTCCCAGCCGATCATTCGCCCGTTTCCCCGTTGCCGAACCCGGTGTCGAGCTTGCGGAGAATTAGACCCTCTCGCAGTGCCCAGGGGCAAATATCCACCGTATCGATCCTCAGCGCACGCATGGCCGCCTCCGCGACAAGAGCGCCCGCGACGATCTGTGGAGCACGATCCGAACTCACCCCTTCGAGTTCCGCGCGATCGGAGGCTGTCATCCGCGAGATGAAGGCGATGATCTGACGCAGCCCTGCCTCTGTCAGGGTCCGTTTCACCCGCGGGCCGGCAGAGGAGGGCGCGGCACCCGTCAACCGCGCCAGAGACCGGAAAGTCTTGGAGGTAGCGACGACTAAATCCGGTCTCCCCGTTTCCGTGATCTGCTTCGCCACGTCGGAGAGTTCAGCATCAAGCCAGTCGCGCAGCACAGCGATACGGCGCCGATCAGGAGGGTCCTCCGGCAGCCAGTCCCGGGTGAGGCGGCCAGCACCCAGCGGAAGGGACATCGCCGCATCAGGATCTTCGTCGATACCCGTGCTGATTTCGAGTGATCCACCGCCAATATCGAGGTTCAGGATTCGCCCAGCGCTCCACCCGTACCAGCGACGCACAGCAAGAAAGGTAAGGCGGGCTTCCTCCACGCCCGGGAGCACCTCGAGAGCCACCCCTGCTTCTTCCTTGACGCGCGCCAGCACAGCCTCAGAATTCTTCGCGTCGCGGACCGCGGACGTTGCGAATGCCATCAGTTCCTCACAGCCGGACGACTGCGCGATACCCGAGAACTCGGCAACCGTTGTGACAAGGCTGTCAGCGCACTTCTTCGTTAGATCACCATTCTTATCCATCTGCTCGGCAAGCCGCAGCGCTGCTTTCGTCGAACTCATCGGGGTGGGATGACCACCACGATGAGCGTCTACCATCAACAGATGGACCGTATTACTGCCCACATCGAGGACCCCAAGGCGCACATGTCCAACTTAGACCGCTACCGTCGGACCCTGTGACCCCGCCTCGCCCAAGTGTCCCCGAAGTCGCGCCTGACTTTCCACGTGAATGGGTCGAGTTCCTTGACCCATCGGATTCAGATCACCTGATCAGCGCCGACCTGACCTGGCTGCTCTCGCGCTGGACATGCGTCTTCGGCACGCCGAAATGCCATGGCATTGTGCCGGGCCGGGCTTCCGACGGCTGCTGTTCCCACGGCGCCTTCCTCGCCGACGACGAAGACCGGGATCGTGTATCGCGGGCAGCGGAGGAACTAACCCAGGACGACTGGCAGTTTTATGGCGAGCCCGAGATCTTCGAGACTGACGAACTGGAGGGCGAAGATGCCCTTCGGACCCGGCAGCACGACGGCGCATGCGTCTTCCTGAATCGGCCTGGATTCGCGGGCGGGCCGGGGTGTTCGCTACACGGCCTCGCGTTGCGAACGGGAAGGCATCCGCTCGAACTCAAGCCGGATGTGTGCTGGCAATTGCCCATTCGCCGCTCACAGGAATGGATAACACGTGCCGACGGCGAGCAGGTCCTGAAGACCACCCTGACCGAGTTCGACCGGCGCGGCTGGGGATCGGGTGGCGCCGATCTCACTTGGTGGTGCACCTCCTCACCCGAAGCGCACATCGGGGCCGAACCTGTCTGGAAGTCCTACGGTCCCGAGTTGCGCGCGCTGATCGGTGAGGACGCGTACAAGAAGCTCGCGAAAATCTGCAAGCGCCGCGGAGATCACGGGAATCACAGGCTCATCGCGATCCACCCGGCGACCAAGCAAGCCTGACCCCACTGGGGCTAAGCGGCCGCGGTAGCAATGAGTCAGCCGCGTTAGTTGCTTCTAGCGCGGCTGTTCAGAACCAGTGCGGATGACCTGAAATCACGGCTCGAGCTTGTATCCGAGCCCTCGCACAGTCACAAGATGCCGGGGCTTGGCCGGGTCCAGCTCGATCTTCGAACGCAGCCGCTTCACATGGACGTCAAGTGTCTTGGTGTCACCGACGTAATCGGCGCCCCAGACCCGATCGATCAGTTGGCCACGAGTAAGCACCCGTCCACTGTTGCGCAGCAAATACTCCAGCAGGTCAAATTCCTTCAATGGCAGCGTGACAGATGCGCCACTGACCTGCACGATGTGCCGGTCGACATCCATACGGACCGGCCCCGCTTCAAGAACCGTGTCACCGGACGGTTCTGCCTCGGGCTCCACACCTCGGCGCAGGACCGCGCGGATACGCGCAATCAACTCTCGCGACGAATAGGGTTTCGTGACATAGTCGTCCGCGCCGATTTCGAGCCCGACCACTTTGTCGATTTCGCTGTCCCGGGCCGTCACCATGATCACGGGCACCGTGGAACGTGCCCGCAGTTGCTTGCACACTTCGGTACCGCTCATACCGGGAAGCATGATGTCGAGCAGAACAATGTCCGCGCCTGCGTTGTCGAATGAATCCAGAGCTGCAGGACCGTCGGCAGCGATGGTGACCTCGAACCCCTCTTTGCGGAGCAGGAATGCTAGCGGGTCGGCCAGGGATTCCTCGTCTTCGACGATCAGCACACTTGTCACCGGCGTACTTCCTCTCTGTTTTTCGCTCTGAGTTCCACTCTGGGTTCCCCTGGACCCCGGCCAAGGGGAGTTTCCTCGGCTGCGTCATCTGCCTCCACGTACACGGGCAGTACCAGGGTGAAGGTCGATCCAGTTCCCGGGCGGCTCCACATGCGAATCGAACCATTGTGGTTTGCCGCAACATGCTTCACAATCGCAAGCCCTAAGCCGGTCCCGCCGGTTGCGCGTGAGCGCGCCTTGTCCACCCGGAAGAATCGTTCAAAAACTCGTTCATGGTATTCCGGGGCAATGCCGATTCCTCGATCTGTCACGCTGATCTCGACATTGGTGTCCCGCAAATTCCGGCTGATTGTGACCGGGGTCTTGGGGGGCGAATACGAGATCGCATTCGACAGCAAGTTGGTGAGGGCGGTGACGAGCAACGTTCGATCCCCGAGTACCTCGAGACCACTGGGGAAATCAGTCGTAATGGTGATTTCCGCGGCTTCAGCGGAGACCGAAGAGCGTTCCATCGCTTCGGATACCACCGAATCGACGTCAACAACATCGAGATCAGGAAGCTTCTCAGCACCCTGAAGCCGTGACAGCGCGATGAGTTCGCTGACCATATTCCCAAGCCGATTGGACTCGTGGAGCATCTTCTCCCCGAAGTGGCGCACCGAATCAGGATCGTCGACTGACTCGAGCAGCGCCTCTGTGAGCAGGCTGACCGCACCCACCGGAGTTTTCAATTCATGGCTGACGTTGGCAACGAAATCGCGTCGTGTCGCCTCCATGCGCACCTGCTCAGAATCATCCTCCGCGTAAATCACGGCAATTCGTGGGTCGGCAGAATGGAGCAGGTGTGCGTGGCCGCGTACCGCGACAGCCCCCCGCACGAAGGGCTGCATTTTTTCCGACACGTCAAAATCAACACTCTCGCCATTGGCGAACACCTTTTGACTGGCAACCCATGCACGGTCATCGAGCAAGTGGTTACGCACCACCCCAAGCTCTTCCACACGAAGATTGGACATCAGCACGTGCTGGTGCTCGTCGACAACTGCGATCCCAATTGGTGAAGACGAGACGACAAGGTCGAGGACCTGCGACACTGTCAGACCCTCACGTGCATCTTCCCGCGCCTTGGCGCGAGCCTGCAGTCGCGAATTGATTGCCGAGCCGGCAATCGCACCTATGGCCGCTGCAAGCACCGCCAGCAGTACAGCCTGAACGATCGTCACAGTGTAAATCGTACGGAAAAAGGAACAGACACCCTAATTTCGGGTGCACTTTTCAATGCACGTCACAGTTTCCACTATCCGCGTTTCCCTATTGTTCACTAAACGGATAGATCCGCGCCGGATTCACTTCATGATCGTTATTTTCGCGGTTCGTGAGCCTTACTTGCCCTGGGCTGCGACCGCTGCGGCACCTGCCGCGGCTGCCGCTGGGTCGAGGTAGGTCCCACCGGGATTCGCTGGCTTGAGATCGTCGCCACTGAATTCGTACACGAGTGGGATACCCGTCGGGATGTTCATCCCAGCGATGTCCTCGTCCGAGATCTCGTCAAGATGCTTGACGAGGGCGCGCAGCGAGTTCCCGTGTGCCGCAACCAGGACGGTCTTCCCGGCACGCAAGTCACGCGCGATGGTCTCTTCCCAGTACGGAATCAGCCTTGTGACGACGTCAGACAGGCACTCGGTCAGCGGTCCGCCGTCGATATCCGCATAGCGCTCGTCCGCGTCTTGGCTGTACTCGCTGCCACGCTCAATCGGGGGTGGCGGCGTGCTGTAACTGCGCCGCCACAGCATGAACTGGTCGTCACCAAATTCGGCGAGCACCTGCGCCTTGTTCTTACCCTGCAGCGCGCCATAGTGGCGCTCGTTCAGGCGCCAATCGCGCACTACCGGAATCCAGAGCCGGTCCGCGGCGTCGAGGGCGACATGCGCGGTGCTGATCGCGCGGCGAAGCAGAGACGTGTAAAGGATGTCGGGAAGGACCTCGTTCTCGACGAGAAGCTCACCGGCTCGTTTTCCTTCGCCGACGCCTTTTTCCGTGAGATGCACGTCCACCCAGCCTGTGAAGAGGTTGAGGGCGTTCCATTCACTTTCACCATGACGAAGCAAAACAAGGGTTCCGATACTCATACCTTCATACTCGCATGAGCACCGGACCCTTGTGTGCTGTCAGTGGGTACGCGCCTCAGCATCTGAGACGCACCTGGCCCTCAGGCTGACGCCGCCTCCCGTGCCCGGAGGTCCTTGCGCAGGATCTTTCCGGCCGCGGACTTAGGCACCGCCTCGAGGAACTCCACCGCACGGACCTTCTTGTGCGGCGAGACCTTCTCCGCGACGAAGTCGATGACCTCCTGCTCAGTCAGCCCGGATTCGGCCTGGCGAACGACAAATGCCTTCGGCACTTCCTCACCCTCGCTGTCAGTTACGCCGATGACGGCCGCATCCGCGATTTGCGGGTGCGTCAGCAACAGCGCCTCTAGTTCCGCGGGCGGGACCTGGTACCCCTTGTACTTGATGAGTTCTTTCAGACGGTCGACGATCGACACGACGCCATCCGACGAGACGGTTGCGATATCACCGGTGCGCAGGTACCCATCTTCCACGAGCGTCTCAGCGGTTGCCTCAGCGTTGCCGAGGTAGCCACGCATGATGTTGGGGCCCTTACACCACAGTTCGCCGGGCTCACTGACACCAGACTCGGGAACCTGGATCTCCTCGCCAGTCCCCGGGTCAACGAGTTTGCACTCCATGTTGGGAACGGTGAAACCAACCGAGTCGAGCGCGACATCATCTCTGTTCACTGGGATCAGGTGGCTTACCGGGCTCATCTCACTCATCCCGTATCCCTGGCGTACCTGGCAGTTGAGGCGCTGAGCGACAGCCTGGCCAAGATTCGCATCAAGCGGCGCCGCCCCCGAGAAAACGAGTTCGACGCTGGACAGATCGAACTGGTCCACAGCGGGATGCTTTGCCAGCGCCACGGCGATCGGCGGCGCGATGAAGACCTGAGTGCACTTGTGTTCAGATGTGATCCGCAGGAACTCCATGAGATCGAACCGCGGCATCGTCACTAGTGTGGACCTGTTGCGAAGCGCGATGTTCAGGAGCACCGTCATGCCGTAGATGTGGAAGAACGGCAGTACGGAAAGAATCCGGTGCTGACCGCCTCCGAGCCCGTCACTGGCCTGACACACGTTCGCAACGAGATTGCGGTGTGTCAGCATCACACCCTTCGGTCGCCCAGTCGTACCCGAGGAGTACGGCAAGACGGCCAGGTGCTCCTCGGGGTCGATGCTCACACGCGGGGTGGGCGCAAGCTCCGTCAGCAGATCACGCAACGAGGCATACCCCTCGGAACCGTCAAGGACAACGATCCTGTCAGCTGCCAAGCCTGCTTGCTCCGCACCGGCCTTCGCCTGCGGAAGCAGCGGCGACACCGTGAAGAGGAACTTGGCGTTGGAATCCTCAAGCTGCTTGGCGATGTCGTCGGCGGTGTACAGCGCATTGATCGTCGTTGCCGTCGCACCCGCGCGGAGGATGCCGTGGAAGACCGAACCGAACGCAGGCACGTTCGGTGAATGCAACGCGACGACGTCGCCTGGCTCGATCCCGCGCGCGGCAAGTGCCCCCGCGACACCATTGATGTGGGCGATCAATTCGCCGTAGGTAGTCACCGCCCCGGATGGCCCGTCAATGAAAGCGGGGAGTTCTAGTTCGGCATCCGTGAGCGAGCCGAATAAGAACTCGTAGATGCTCGTAGCCGGGATCTCGACATCGGGAAAAGGACTGTGGAAGCTCATCTCGCTCCTCGCTGAGGGGAATTCGCGGTGTGATTTTGCCCACCGTAGCACCGCGCCCGAAGCGATTTCTCACAGCCCTTCCGCGCAACCCGGTTCCGTCAGTCCCGCGCGCCCTGCCCGCCGCCCGGCTTTGCGCCCGCACCTTCCTCGGTATCAGAAGCCTTGCTGCCGTTGCCATCTCCAGTTTTTATGAGATGTTCGAAGGCCTTCAGATTGTCGAGCGGCTCACCCCGAGAGGTTCGCCATGCCCACTCCCGGCGAATGGACGAGATGAAACCGATCTCCAGAAGAACGTTGAAATCGCCGTCTGCCGCCTCCAGGACCTGCCCCAAAAGCCGGTCCAGTTCGTCGGCGGTCACCGCGTGATGAGCCATACGCCCCACGAGATAGATGTCACCGCTGCGATCGATCGTGTACGCAACCCCGTACAACTTGCGATTTCGCTGCAGCAAATACTGATGCACTGCCGGTTCGTTCTCGTCCGGATGGCGGCACACGAATGCCTCGATGCGCACACCGTGCACACTCACGGTGAGCAAACAGGTGGTTTTCAGTTTGCGGACGCCGGGCAGTTGCACAATGACGTGTTCGTCACCGCGGCGATCGAACTCAAGTTCCCGTTCTGTCAGCGTTTCCTCGATTGTGCCGAATGATCGTGCGACCTCGTCAGCCATGATTTCCGCGTCTCCTTCCGGGGGCTTACCTCTCCAGAGTGCCACGTCCGGCAGCGTCTATTTCGGCCCCCGTATCGGCCACTTGGGGTTTAATACGCGTACGAACGCATCAAGATCGGCTTCTGCCTGGAAAGGACTGAGAAATGAAGAACGCGTACGCGCGCCTCGCCGCGATCTGCGCACTGCCATTAGTGTTCGCCGCCTGTGGCGACAGCACACCTGCCGAGACGGACTCGGCTTCAGGCCCCACCCCAGCGACAACGCAACACGAAGGACATTGGGACAGCTCCGGCCAGCCCGTTAGCGGCGGCCCCACCGGCGCTGATGGTTCGGCAGGAAACGATCTTTCCCACGACTACTGCGCCCACAACCAGGATCCCGCGTGCCCGGTCGGCAGTTACGTCGGACCACACGTAACGGTCAACGACAACCACGGTCACTGGGACGCCAGCGGACAGCCATCGAACGGCGGGCCGACCGGCGCTGATGGTTCGACGGGGAACGATCTGACACAGGAGTATTGCGCGCAGAATCAGGATCCGGGCTGCCCCATGGGCAGCTACGTCGGGCCTGACGCCATCCCCGACCCTGACGGCAGTCCGCACTACGTTCAGTGCGAGGGCACGGTCTGCACCAACCCAAATCACGGCGCGGACACTGGCGGCTATTGGGACGCGAGCGGTGGAGCAGTCCTCGGCGGCCCCACGGGCGCTGACGGCTCAACCGGCAACGATCTTTCCCAGGACTACTGTGCCGAGAATGAAGATCCTGCCTGCCCCATGGGTAGCTACCAAGGCTAGGCCTGCGCAGATGGTAAGCGCGTTGCGCCTCAACGTTGCGCCGCTGCGCGCTCGACCGTTCTATTATTGCGCTGGCGACGCAGCGCAAGATCTGTCACGCGGCTCCGTAACCGGTCAGCGCCCGCAAGCACAGGGCTCAGTGCGGTTCGGCTGAGCGCGCGGTCGTAACTGCGCAGCAATCCATCAGCCGTATGGGACCAAGAAAAGTTGGAGGCGTGGTCCGGCGCCGCGGCGGCGTAGCGCGCACGACGGTCGTGATCATGGATCAATTCGCTGATCGTTTGTGCCCACAGACCTGGGGCGTGGCCGTTGACGAGGGTCCCCGTAACCCCATCGTTGACTGCCACACCCAGTCCGCCGACATCTGCGGCGATAACAGGTGTTCCGCATGCCTGCGCCTCCACAGCGACCAGCCCGAACGACTCGGAGTAGCTGGGCACCGCCACCAGATCGGAGGCTCGGTACACGTCGGCGAGTTGCGCCGACGGCTGCGGCGGCAGGAACGTCACACGATCGGCAATGCCTGCCTGGTGAGCGAGCCTAACCAGCGAGTAGGACTGCTCTGCGGTGCCCGAGTGCCCGCCGACAATGACGAGGCGCAACGACAGCCCGGGCTCCCTGCGTAGAATCTCCGCTACCGCCCGGACCAGCACATCGGGCGCCTTAAGCGGCTGGATGCGCCCCACAAACGTCACGACTGTCTCGTTCGCGCCAAACCCCAGCGCCGCCCGCGCCGCGTGCTTGCTCGCAGGGTGGTACACCGCCAGGTCAGCGCCGGGAGCAACTACGTCGATCTTCGCGGGATCCGCGCCGTAGTAGTGCTGGAGCGCTGTCCGCTCATCCGCGGTGTTCACCACCAGGCGGTCAGCTTCATCGGCCACTTGCTGCTCCCCCGCCCGACGTGCGAGCGGCTCTGGAGTGTCCCCGTCGGCGAGTGACGCGTTTTTCACCGCCGCGAGGGTGTGCGCCGTATGGACGAGCGGAACTGACCACCGGTCGCGCGCTAGCCAGCCGACCTGGCCGGAAAGCCAATAATGGGAGTGGACGAGATCGTAGTAGCCGGGTGCGTGGTTTGCTTCTTCGCGGAGCACTGCCGCGGTGAACGGGCACATTTGGCTGGGCAAGTCGGTTTTTCCGAGGCCCTCGAAGGGGCCCGCGACGATGTTGCGGACAACCACACCCTCGGCCGCGGTGACGGACGCGGGATCTGCCGATGAGGTAGCCCGTGTGAAGATCTCGACCTCGACGCCCCGCGCGGCGAGTTCCTTCGCCGTTTGCAGCACATACACGTTCATGCCGCCCGCATCCCCTGTTCCCGGTTGGGCCAGCGGCGACGTGTGGACGGTGATGACAGCGATCCGGCGCAGCGACGGCATGCTAAGCGCAGCCCCGCGGGTGGCCCGGCGGTAGGTGTCCGGTGTGGTCACTGGGGATATCCTGCCCTATCTGTTCAGCGCTCCTGCGCGCCGGGTCGGCGACTGAAAGCATCTCTCCTAAGTGAACCCACAAAGTTCGAGATCTCTTCCACGAATCGACCAGGATTTTCAACGAAGGGCGCGTGGCCGGAATCAGCCCAGAAGGAAGTGTGCGCATTGAGCAGCATTCCCGCGCTGTGTTTCGCGGTCTCGATTGTCACGACCTGATCCTCGGTGCCGTGCATAACCAGCGTGGGTAGCTTCAGGCCTCCGAGCATCTCGTCATGGTCCACGCTTCGCCGGAACAGCGCCTCACGCACACGCGGGGGCGTGGCCAGACTTGCACCGAAGAGCGCCTGCTGGACGGCGCCGAGTTCTCCACTCAGACGCTCCGGAACAAGCGCCGTCCCAAAACCACCGAGCGCACGGATCGCGTCTCTCGGCACTTCAGAGAATGCACCCGGAATGGCGCGCTTCATCGCGTCACCGGTGACTGCCCCAGGATGATCGCGACCGAGGCTTGTTATCGCACCGACTAGGACGAGACCCGCCACAGCTTGCACGCCGTGCACGGCGAGGTAATCGCATGCCACAAGTCCGCCGTACGACCAGCCAACGAGCACCGGGTCACGAGCAGCGTCACGCAGGAGCACGGCCGCGACATCGTCCGCCCAGCGCTGGGAGTCGTCATATCCCGCGGCTGGCGCATCCGAGTAGCCGTGGCCGCGTAGATCAAGCGCAAGCACACGGTACGACTCCGCGAGCGAATCGATTACGCCGTCACCCCAGCAGGCCGAGGATTGGGCCCAGCCGTGCAGCAGGACAAGTGCCTGATTCTCACGGTTGCCCGCAGTTCGGTAAACGATGCGAGTTCCGTCTGCGCTGATTGTCTGGTGGATCGCGAACATGACGACCACGCTATATGGCCGCTACTACCATCAGCATCATGGATATCGCTGAAAACACTCGCGTCGCGGTCGTGACCGGAGCTAGTTCTGGAATTGGTGAAGCCACCGCGCGGACACTCGCCGACTCGGGCTTCCACGTCATTGTTGGGGCGCGGCGCGTCGACCGGATTGAGGCGCTGGCGCAGGAAATCAGTGGAACCGCCTTGCCACTCGATGTCACCGACGACGAGTCCGTCCATGCATTCACGACGGCTATTCCCCGCGTCAGCGTGCTGGTGAACAATGCGGGCGGAGCCAAGGGACTGGAAACCGTCATGGAGGCTGACCTGGACAATTGGCGGTGGATGTGGGAAACGAATGTCCTGGGAACCTTGCGGATGACGAAAGCGCTGCTGCCGAAACTGATCGACTCTGGTGACGGCCTGATCGTGACAGTCACGTCGATCGCAGCGCTCGAAATTTACAGCGGGGGGTCCGGCTATACGTCAGCGAAGCATGCTCAGGGCGTTCTGCACCGCACCCTGCGCGACGAGTTGCACGGCAAGCCCGTACGCCTGACGGAAGTTGCTCCCGGTGCGGTCGAGACGGAGTTCTCCAAGGTCCGGTTTGAGGGTGATGACGAGCGCGCAGCGAAAGTCTACGAAGGCTTCACTCCCCTGTCCGCCGATGACATCGCCGAGGTGATTGGTTTCGTCGCGACGCGTCCCTCTCACGTCAACATCGACCAGGTGATGATCAAACCACGAGCGCAGGCGGGACCCGGAAAGTTCCACCGAGAGCCAGCTCAGAGCTGAGCGCCCACAAACACTGGTTCAGGGTGCAGGTTCACGCCGAAAGCGTCACGCACCCCGTCTCGCACCGTTCGGGCTAGGCCGACCAGGTCGGCGGTGGTCGCATCGCCGCGGTTCGTCAGCGCGAGCGTGTGCTTCGTCGACAGCCGTGCGCGAGCGTCTTCGCCGGGAAAGCCACGGCTGAACCCAGCCCTCTCAATGAGCCATCCGGCTGAGAGTTTCACGCCGCCGTCAGCGCTCGCGAACTGTGGCACGGCAGTCTCTTCACCCAGGCGCTCACGGATGGCCGCGAGCACGCGCGGAAGGTCTTCGCGGGACACGATCGGGTTGGTGAAGAACGAGCCCGCACTCCAGGTGTCGTGATCCTGAGAGTTGAGCACCATCCCCTTGCTGCCGCGCAGTTTCAGCACAGCGTCACGCACCTGCGCGGCCGCCACCCGGTCTCCTTCTGCCGCGCCCAGATTGCGCGCCAGCTCGCCGTAGCGGACTGGCGCGCTGAGACCGTCGTCAAGCAAACCCATCTCGACAGACAGCACGACCGCCGTGTCGGTGTTCTTCAGAATGCTATGCCGATACGACAGGTGCAGGTCGGCGGGATCCGCCCAGTGCACGTTGCCGCTCGCACGTTCGAGCAGTTTCACACGGCGGAGAACCGACGAGATCTCCACTCCGTAGGCACCCACGTTCTGGACGGGCGTCGCCCCCGTCGAACCGGGAATTCCGGACAGGCACTCCAGTCCGCCGAGGCCCGCAACAACGCTCGCGGCAACCACGGTGTCCCAGTTCGTCCCTGCTTCCGCATGGACAACAGCGCCGTCTATGGAGTACGACGTTGCCGCCACCCGCACGACCACTGCGTCCACACCCTCGTCAGCGATCACAAGATTCGAACCACCAGCCAGAATCAGGACGGGAACCTGTTCCTGATCGAGCCTGCGGACCACTCCGGCGAGCATGTCCGTCGTCGTGCAGGTCACTATCGCCGCTGCCGGGCCGCCCAGCCGCAGCGTGGTGTGCGCAGCGAGCGGTGTGCCGAAGGAGACCGCAGCGCCGAACTCGTCAGCGAGCCGCGCCACAACGTCAGTTGAGTGGATGGCAGACACAAGAGAACGGTAACCTGCCCGTTATGGCTCGCCGCACTGAGTACCGCAAAGAATTTCCGTTTCCTGCTGAGAAAGTTTTCACAGCGATCGCCACCAAGCAGTACTGGGAGGACCGCCTCGCTGCTGTGGGCGGCACCAATGCCCGCGTCACTTCGTTCAACGCGGACGACTCCGGCATCACAGTCGAACTCGAGCAGTTCATTCCGCGCTCCAAACTCCCGTCAGTCGCTCAGACCGTCATCAAGAACGACATGGTGATCGAACGCAAGGAAAGCTGGACGACCTTCGACGGCACCTCGACAGGTGAACTCTTTGCGACGATGAAGGGCGGGCCGGGTGACGTCAAAGGCACCCGCACACTCAAGTCGGACGGGGACCGATCCGTCGTTGACGCAACGGTTGAAGGTCGCGTGAGTGTTCCCATCGTGGGCGGCAAACTCGAGAAGCTCGTACTGCAGAGTCTCGTCGATCTGTACGAGAAAGAGGACAAGTTCACCGCAGACTGGATCGAAAAGAACCTGTAACCGTGCCGGGGGCTCGTTCCTCACGCGGAGCCCCCACTGGAGCTCGCAGCCGAGCGTTAGGACGGGTTACGCGTGGCACCACCGGCGTGAACCGCCTGCGCCGCGGTGACCGGTGGCTCGTACACCATCCAGATGTGCGGCGCGTCCTCCAAAGTACGCCCGAACCGCTCGTCGCCGACGTGGGTTACGGCTCGACGCCGGTGACAACCTTCGAGCTCGCAGCCCGGCTTCGCGCCGTCGCGCCCCACACCCGGGTTGTCGGGCTCGAGATCGACCCCGCGCGCGTTGTCACGGGCGGAGACGGGGTTGATTTCGCGTACGGAGGATTCGAGCTCGCAGGGCTTCATCCCGTCCTGGTGCGCGCATTCAACGTTCTGCGTCAGTACGACGAGGCTGATGTGCCAGCGGCGTGGGCAGCGATGCAGGCGGGCCTGGCACCGGATGGGCTCATCATGGACGGCACTTGCGACGAGCTCGGACGGCGCTGTGCGTGGATCCTCCTCGACAAGTACCGTCCGCTGAGTCTCACTCTCGCGTGGGATCCGCATTCTGTCACCACCCCGTCGGATGTGGCTGAGCGGCTTCCGAAGGCCCTGATCCACCGAAACGTCCCCGGAGAACGAATCTTTGATCTGCTGAACCTTGCCGACGAATGCTGGGCGCGCGCGGCGGGCTATGCGCCCTACGGCCCGCGGCAGCGCTGGCGCGCGGCACTTCTCGCGATGCGAGATCGGGGCATCCCCGTTCAACTTTCCCGGCGCAGGTTGCGCGACTGCAT
This sequence comes from Hoyosella subflava DQS3-9A1, assembly GCF_000214175.1. Classification (NCBI taxonomy): domain Bacteria; kingdom Bacillati; phylum Actinomycetota; class Actinomycetes; order Mycobacteriales; family Hoyosellaceae; genus Hoyosella; species Hoyosella subflava. Next base: position 654,513 of record NC_015564.1, on the reverse strand, counting down.
CCTCACCGTCGACTGGGCCCAGGTGGCCCCCGAACGTCACAGTGTGAAAGACCTTAGGGAAAACACAGTGTTCTCGTAGCGCTGACTGAAGAACCCTCGGGCAGAATGGCAGTCGATGATGACAAGTAACCGTAACTATCCGCCACCGCCCAAGCGGAAGCGCCGTGGCCGCCGCATCGCCCTGATTGTGGTTGCCGTGCTTGTTGTTGGCATTGCCGCCGTCGGTGTCGGCAGCGAACTGTACCTGCGCAACCGAGTGTCGGACTGCATGGCACAGTCGATGAGCGAATCGATCGGGTCTGACGTTGAAGTCACGATGAGCCGCAAGCCGATGCTCATGCAGATGGTCGATGGCAAGACGCCATGGGTCGAGGTTTCCACCACCGGCAACCGTCTCGGTGATGCGGACGGCATGCATATGGATCTGCGGCTCAACGGTGTGCAGACGTTCAACGACGGCGACATCGCGACGACGGTCGAGAGTTCGGCGGCTGACATCAGGTGGTCGTCACAAGGCATCCTCGCCACGCTGCAACAGCAGGGCATCCTCGCGGTTGTCACCTCGGTCGAGCCGAGGCCCGCAGATCAGACGCTGGCGATTCAGATCGTGGGTGCGATTCTTGGTGTTACAGTCGCGCCGACAATCCAGAATGAAGCGATCTCACTCGAGGTCACCGAGGCTAACTTGCTGGGAATCGGCATTCCTCGTGAACTGCCCCAGTCGATAATTCAGACGATCGGCGACGGTCTTGCCGATTTCCCGCTCGGTATGAAGCCCACTGACATGACCGTCACCAGCGAGGGCATCGAAGTCCGGCTCGAAGGCGACCGCGCGGAACTCGAGCGAGCTGAAGGCGAAGAAGTGACGTGCGACCTGTTCTAACGACGCTCTTCGTCAGTCAGCGAAGCCATCAAGCACACCTCGCGAGCTGGACAGACCCAGCCGTGTCGCACCCGCTGCAATCATTGCCTGTGCGGCCTCGGCTGTCCGGATGCCGCCGCTCGCCTTAATACCCAGCTGGCCGCCCACAGTCTGCGCCATCAACTCGATGGCGTGAACCGTGGCCCCGCCAGCCGGGTGAAACCCAGTCGAGGTCTTCACAAAATCCGCACCGGCAGTCCGGGCGACCTCGCATACACGCACAACGGCTTCGTCGGGCAGGGCGGCTGATTCGATGATCACCTTCAGCACCGTCTTCATGCCGACGGCTTCACGCACGATGAGGATGTCCTGGAGTACGGCATCGAAATCACCCGCGAGCGCCCGGCCGACGTCGATCACCATGTCGACCTCAACCGCACCGGCCTCCACAGCCATACGCGCCTCGACGCCTTTAACGAGTGACTGATGCTTCCCGGAAGGGAACCCAGCTACCGTCGCAACGACGAGGCCCTCAGCCTTCACCGGAAGCATCGACGGCGACACACAGATGGCGAGGACGCCGAGTTCCTGGGCCTCCGAGATGAGGGCGTCAACATCATTCGTCGTGGCCTCGGGCTTCAGCAAGGTGTGGTCAATCATGCTGGCGACACGCGAACGGGTGAGACTGCGGAGCGGATCCATTCTGGTGAGCTTGTCATACTTACCGGCATGGTATTGAACCCGGTCTCTGACGAACGCCGTTTCGTGTTGTCCCTTGGCTGTCCCGACGCGCTGGGTATTGTGGCGCGCCTGTCCGGGTTCCTCGCTGGGGCCGGTGCCTGGATTGTGGAAGCGGCGTACCACGCTGACCCTGATACCGGCTGGTTCTTCACGCGGCAGGCTGTCACTGCTTCATCGGTGCGGATGAGTCTTGAAGAGTTCCGGGAACGTTTTGCGGAAATCGCCGCTACGTTCGGCAAGGAAGCCGAGTGGTCCGTGCATGACACCGGAGAGCCGAAGCGGATCGTGCTCCTGGTCAGCAAGGAAGGGCACTGCCTGCACGACCTGCTCGGCCGCGCCGCGACGGGTGAACTTCCCGCAGAGATCTGCGCTGTCATCGGAAACCATACGAGCCTGGAACCGGTCGCGCGGGCACACGGCCTCCCATTCCAGCATGTTCCGTTCCCGGCCGATCCGGAACAGCGCTCCGCAGCGTTTGAACAGGTGCGCACACTCGTTGACGCACATGATCCGCACGCTGTCGTCCTGGCGCGATTCATGCAGGTGCTGCCACCTGAGTTGTGTGCGCACTGGAAGCGCAAGGCGATCAACATCCACCACAGCTTCTTGCCGTCGTTCGTTGGTGCCCGGCCCTACCATCAAGCCCACGAGCGGGGCGTGAAGATCATCGGCGCAACCTGCCACTACGTCACCGCGGAACTCGACGCAGGCCCGATCATCGAACAGGACGTGGTGCGAATCGACCACTCCTACTCGATCGCCGACATGGTGCGCCACGGGCGCGACATCGAGAAGATCGTCCTGTCACGTGGGCTGCGGTGGCACCTGGAGGACAGGGTGCAGGTGCACGGCAGGAAAACGGTGATCTTCAGCTAGTCAGCCAACGCGACGATGCGATGCGGGGATACCGGCGAGGCGACGGATCTCGGAGACCACCATCTCTGGCGCCTCCACGGGGCTCATGTGTCCGATACCCGCGATCTCACTGAATGACTCCAGGTTGCCGGACATCTCCAGCCGATCCTTGATCCGGTAGGAATGCACCGGTGGCGTCAGACGATCCGCGCTTCCGACGAGGACACTCGTCGGAACAACCAGATTGTCCAGAGCGTTCGCGATATCCAGTCGGCCCAAAACCGTGCCCCACATGCCGCGGACCCGGCGTGGACAGGCATTCACGATCGTGCGGCAGAATTCGCGCTGCTCCGGAGTTGAAGCGGTACCCATCGTTGCGTAGCGCAGGATCTCAGACGGCAAGAGCCCCGTGGGCACTGGCGCTGATATGAGGGCGTGAACCAGTACCGGACGGCCCGGCACATTCCGCAGCATGGGAGGGATGACCAGTTCCTCGGCAGTCAGTCGGTCTGAGGCGGTGCTGAGCAGCAGAGCCGACGAGGCGTAGCGCGCCACTTCCGCCCGGTGCTTATCGGCCCACGACATGATGGTCATACCGCCCATGCTGTGGCCGACCAGCACCGCGCGTTCGCCGGGCGCCAGCGTCCCGGAAAGAACACTCGAAAAGTCGTCTGCCAGCAGTTCAGGGCTGAGCCTCGCACGGCCAAGTTCGCTGCGACCATGCCCGCGCTGATCGTATGTGATGACACGGAACTCGTCCGCAAGCGCATTGATCTGTGGACGCCAGAATTCAGTGGAACAGGTCCAGCCGTGCGAAAGCACAAGGGGCTGTGCCCCGGGACGGCCGAACACGCGGACGTGCAGCCTGGTTCCGTCTTTCGAGACGATCGTTTGGTCCGCGACGGGAGCGGTGATCTCGGAGAAAAGTGTGGGGTTCGGCAGTGGGGCCGACGCTGGCAACTGGACGGAGCCAGTGTCGCCGGGCGCCAAGAGCTTGCGGGCCGAAGCCGGGACTGTTCCCAATAACGCCTGACGCGCCAGCCCAATGGACGCGAATGGCAGCGTAACTGGGACCGCACCCACCACTGGGCCAATCACCGGGAATCTCACCAGATTCACCTCATCGTGTTCGTGGCTCCGGCAGCATTGCCGGTAAGCGCGTCGTTGCGCTTAAGACGTAATCTTTTTACAAAGTAGCCCAGTTTGCAAGCCCCCACGTGGAGTTTTGCAAAAGAACCGGTCTGCAGTGCGGTCAATGAATTTGCTTGTCGAGCATCCGCAGGTCAGCGAGTTTCCTGGCCGGGCTGGCCTTCTTCAGGCGATCCGTTGAGTGCCGTGGCAGCACGATTGATTGCCCTGCTGACTTCAATTTCCATTACCTCAGTAAAAAGCACATCCACGACGCGGTTCGCGAGCGGGCGGAGTTTTTTGGACAGCTCTGCAAGCTCCGCAATCCGTTTTTCATCGAGGTGAATTCCTTCCGCTGAGCCAAGCCCTTCGGGCAGGAACGTCTCCGTGATGGTAGAAACGAAGACGCGCGCGACATCCCGCAAATCATCGCGCACGATCTCCCCCTTCTCGAGAACCTTCTCAAGCGGGACTCCGGAATCCACGAGCGTTTGTGCGATCTCGAGCAACTTTGGGTTTACGGCGGACAACTCATCGACCGGTCCGGCCAGAGCACCCTGAACTTTGATTCGCTCTGCAGGCGCTGGCGCGGCTGGGTCGCCAAAGATCTTTCGGAACTCCCCCAGCGTGACCTTCGCTTTTGATCGGAAGAACCCTAGGGGGCCTCGTATATCGTCAGTTTCAAGTATGTCCTCAACACTCATTCCCTGCTGGGAGGCGAGGAGCAATTCGCTGATCGTCGCAAATGTGTAACCGCGTTCAAGCATGCGGATGATCAGACGCAGGCGCGAGAGATGAGACTCGTTGTACCACCCTGTCCGGCCCTCTTTACGAGGCGGCGGCAGTAATCCACGGTCCTGGTAAACACGCACGTTTCGGACACTGATCCCTGCCGCGCGTGCCAGATCGTCGATCCGGTATTCCTTCATCTCCCGCTTTCGCTCACCTCCGCGCTGAACGGAGGGGTTTTGACTATGCCGATCGCTCGGCGCAGTGAGCACCTGCGTGGAGTATACCGCGACCATCTCTTCCTACCGTTTCAACGGACCTCAGATTATGTTGGCCCGGCGCAGCAGGAACTTCGATGGCCCACCGATTAACCCAACGCTGTCAAGAAACTCGATTGATTTGCGTGATCCTTCACGAACCTTGCGCTGGTAGTGCGGATTCTCTCGGGCAGCCTTCTTTGCTTCTTTCGGATTGAGGCCCGCAGCCTTGTACGCCCCCGGATTAATCAGCTCGGTCACAATGAAGTACGCGGTAATACCGAGGATCAAACGCGCGCCTTCGCGCTGGACCCAGTTGACTTCACGCATCCGGCGGATCGTCTCTTCGCGAGCAAATCGAATATGTCGCGCCTCTTCAAGCACGTGGATCTGACTGACAGCCCGAGTGACGGGCTGCACGCGTTCATCACGCATAAAGTCGCGCTGCATCATGTCGAGGATTTCCTCGGCGAATAGTGTGCCACCGTACGCCAATGCGCCGGTAGCAACCGACTTAAACGCGTTGGCAAGGTGCATGACAGCTTTGCCAGGCTTATATGACGGAACACCCATCTTGGTGGCAGCGCGCGCAAACATCGTTGAGTGACGGCACTCGTCCGCAATTTCGGTAAGCCCGAATTGTACATGCGACGTTGCTGCGTCTCGCCAGTAAATGTCACGCAAGAGCATCTGCATGAGAATCATCTCGAACCAGATGCCGGTGCCGCTGATACTCGCAGCCTCGTGATTGGTGAGCGTGATCCGCTGCTCGGGAGTCATTCGCTCCCACAGTTCAGTGCCGTACAAGCTAGACCATTCAGGGGTCATGCCGTAAAGCGAAGGATCGAGAGGGGCTTCCCAATCGATCTCCGTAGCTGGGTCGAGCGACTTCCGAGCTGCAGAGTCAAGCAGGCGACGGCCGGTTTCTTCGGCGCTAGACTCCGTTGTCTGCACCTGAAGAAAGGCAACACTTTCGACATCCGCGGCGTTGCGGATGCGAGTTGAACCTTCAGTACGCGCCCCCTCTGCAGGGGCAGTTCGCCTCATGTCGTGGACGATCGACATTGATCACTCCTCAAGGCACCACCGGCGCAAACCGGCCAAGCCTCCTCGTTGGGGCTCGCTAGTACCGTACCATTGAGACAATGACCGTTGTCAAGGTTTAAGGTAAAACTTTCTTACGTGTCGACTACCAGCGAGGGCCGCGCTGAACCTCATCCACACGAGGGCGAACATCCGCGAGATACACCCCGATAGCAATCACAGCAACGAAACCCAGCAGGCTCGGCAGATTGAAGACAAACAGCACAAATGTCGAGACGCCGAGGATGGCGAGCCACACTGGCTTGGTCAGCTTATCCACTGCCGGAAACGCATCTGGACGCTGCCGCACCGCATGAACGACCGCGAACGCGCCAGCGCCGATCGCGGCAAGGGTCAGGAGCAGCGAAACAAAGGCCTGTATTTGCACACCTACCACTCTAGTGGTGGCTGATTGACCGTTCTACACAGCTTGGGACGCACCACTGCGGCGCGGCCCAAGCTCGTGCAGGATGTGCGACCTACTGCTCGGCGGCGGACTTGGACGGGCTGCTCTTCCGGCGCGGCGACGCGGCGCGCTTCGTCGCAGTGCGACGCGTCGGCGCCTTCTTCACCGTCGCTGCTGTTTCGGCGACTTCTTCCTTCGCCTTCTCGGCGGCATCCGTCGCGGCATCCGTCGCATCCTTCGAAGTGTCGTCCGCCGACTCAGCCGCCCCGGCCAAGGTCTCCCGGGTTTCGTCGGCAAGATCTGCGACGCGCTCCGCAGCGGCGTCGCGAACCTCGGCAGCTTCCGTCACTACTGTGTCCTTGACATCGGCCACAGCCTCGACTGCACGTGAGGCGGCTTCAGATGCGGCGCCCGCAACCTGCGCGGCTTGCTCGCTCGCCGCATCGACTGCCTTCTCGGAACGGGCTGCGATGCGCCCGACAGCGCGGGTTGCGAAATCACGAACGAATCGTGAGCGTCGCGTAAGTTCCTCAATTGCCTCTTCGGTGGCCCCAGCCGCCTCGGTCAGACGGGCCTCCAATACAGGCTGGCGGCGGATCGACTCGATACGGCCCTCCCCGCGCTGCGCCAGTTCCCCGTATGCCCCAGCAGCGTTCTGCAGGTACGACTCCGCCTGCTTTCGGAAGTCTTCCCCATTGATCCGCGCACGCAACTCGCTCAAGTCACTCGGGACCTGCGATGGCAGCGACGAGATGATCTCCCGGGTGCGCTGTGCCCTTGCCTGTGTGTCCGTAGCTGCAGTGGCGGCGCGACCACGGAGATCTTTCACGAACCCCCCGACGGCCTCTACTGCCAAGTCCCCCGCGCCGACAGCCGCGAAAAGCGGTGTCTTCACAGATTCGATTGTCCTAGCCATATGTTGCTCCCCATCAATGTCGACGTATGTGTGCGCCAAGACAGCACCCCCTATGAGCACTTACCCCGGGGCGGAGCAAGCAGCGAAGGACAGGTGGCCTACTCCTGGCTGGCCTCGTTCTCGTGACAGAACGAGTTGTAGATTTCGAGGATGACCTGCTTCTGGCGCTCATTGAGCGTTGCGTCGGCAAGTACCGCGTCACGCACGGGACTTGACTGCCGCTGTTCGAGAATTCCAGCACGCACATAGAGCGCCTCAGCAGATACCCTCAGCCCCTTAGCAATTTGGCCGAGTACCTCAGCGGACGGTTTGCGTAGCCCACGTTCGATCTGACTCAGATAAGGGTTACTGACGCCGGCACGCTCGGCGAGCTGTCGGAGCGACACTTGAGCCAGCTCACGCTGCGCACGTATGAAGCTTCCGATGTCCTGCGCCGCGTTGCTGACAACGCGGACCGCCGCAGGTCCCCCAGCCTGGCGCGAGGCGTCAGAGTCCTTCTCTAGATCGGACGCATCCCCGACCTCATTGTCGGTTTCCGCGGAGCGTTCAGGCGAGTCTTGCTCATCGACGGCGCCAGCGGCGTCGTCCCGTTCACTGCCGCTCGCTCCGGCAATCAACTCGGGATCATCTTTGGCGCCGTCAAACTCGCCGTCAGCCTGGGCCATCAACTCCACCTTCTGCTCCGGCTACGTGCGTGAGGGTACTCACGTGTGCTAACTGCTGCAAGCACTCACGATAGCTGTGTCGAACATGCAGTGTGATGGTTTTCACACTAGCTAGGCAAACAGCAAATGGGTAATGGAGTGGATGGACAAACCAGCCAGGGCTCCGACGACTGTCCCGTTGATGCGGATGAACTGAAGATCCCGTCCTACCTGCAGCTCGATCTTGTCGCTCGCCTCATCGGCGTCCCATTTCGCGACGGTGTCGCTGATGATGCTCGTGATCTCGTGCGCGTAGTTATCGATGACGTATCCCGCGCCGTCGGTCATCCAGCGCTCAACCTTGGTACGCAACGCCGCATCGTCCTTCAGCCGTTCGCCAAAACTGATCACGGAGTCGCGGATCTTGAGCCGCAATGTGCTCTTGGGGTCATCCACCGATTCGAGGATCATCTTTTTCACTAGTGACCATGCCGCGCTTGCGAGACCGGTGACTTCCCTCCGGTTCATCAGTTCTGTTTTGATGCGCTCGGCCTTCGCAATGGTGGTCTCGTCATTCTGGAGATCGTCGGCGAAGTCGAAGAGGAACTGGTTGGCCGCGACGCGAACCTCGTGCTCGGGATCAGATCGGACTTTCCATGCGAACTCCACGAGCTCCCGATGGATCTTCTCGCCGACGAGCAGATCGACCATCTTGGGGGACCAGGTCGGCGAGTCCCTCGTGACTATCCGGTCTATCGTTTCCTGCGACCCGAGCGCCCACTGGTAGGCACGGTCACAGAGCAACTCGATCACCGGCTGCTGCCTGTTCTCCTTCAGCAGTTCGCTGAGGATCTTCCCGAGTGGCGGCCCCCACTTCGGTTCCGCAATGCGCTTGACCAGCGTGTTGTCGATGACCTGCTGCACGTCCTCGTCGCGCAGCACCATCACGAAGGCACGCAGCATCGCAGCTGCCTCGGTCGCGATCCGGTCGGCGTGCGCCGGGTCAGCCAGCCACTCCCCGGCCTTTTTGGGCAGTTCTGCAGACTGCAGGCGCTGCGTCACTACGTCACGCGACAGAAAGTTCGACCCGACGAAAGTGCCAAGGTTTTCGCCAAGCTGGTCCTTCTTCTTCTTGATCAGAGCCGTATGCGGAATTGGAAGTCCCATGGGGCGCTTGAACAGCGCCGTGACGGCGAACCAGTCCGCGAGTCCGCCAACCACACCAGCTTCTGACGCCGCGCGCAGGAAGCTCACCCAGCCGGCGGGGTCTTCTTGCGATTCCAGGTACCGGCAGTACAGGTAAATCGAAGCGGCCACTGCCAGGAAGGCCAGCGAAAACATCTTCATCTTGCGAAGATCGCGGCGCTTGGCTTCGTCATTGAGGTCCATCAGCTGCACAGGACCATTGTGACCCAATATGAGCAGGCAAGCTCAGGCAGGACGCCTAACTGCAGCGCGCCGTCGGGCACAACCTAGCTCGCGCGCCTCCTGATGCGCCGGGCAGCTGCCACAAGATTGCGCAGCGATGGCTCGAGCTGCCACCAGTGCCGGGTTTTGAGCCCACCATCGGGATTGGCCCACAAACGTTCAGGTTCAACTGCCTGGACGGCCTTGGTGAGCAATTCATCAATCTCATCGATGTCGGGAATACGTGCCGAGTGACTCTCGTAGACCCCTGGCCCGACGCCACGGGTGAGCCCGGCGTCCTGCAGCGCGTCGAGCACCCAGTACAAGGTCCGAGTCGCGGTAACAAGATAGGTGACGTCAGCGTCGAGGTCTTCGATCGCTTCCACCACTGCGGCGACACCGGAGAGGCCCATATGCGTGTGGATCTGCGTCTCTGGTTTCACACCCGCGGTCGCGAGCCGGAATGCGTCGACCGCCCACTTCAAGTACTCCTCGCGGCCCTCTAGGCGGCGTGGCAGGAGCGTCCGAATCGCAGGTTCGTCGACCTGAATGACCTTGATGCCCGCGGCTTCGAGGTCCGCTACCTCGTCGCGAACAGCGAGCGCGAGTTGCATGACCGTTTCCTGAAGTGGCTGGTCTTCTCGGACGAACGAGAAAGCGAGCATCGTTACTGGGCCCGTCAAGATCGCCTTGACTGGCTTATCCGTAAGTGATTGCGCGTAGCCGATCCAGTCGACCGTCATTGGCTTCGGACGCGACACGTCTCCGTAGAGGACTGGCGGCCGGACGCAGCGCGAACCGTAGACCTGCACCCAGCCGTTCCGTGTCACCAGATAGCCCTCAAGCAATTCGGCGAAGTACTGGATCATGTCGTTTCGCTCGACTTCACCGTGGACCAGAACGTCGAGCCCGATGTCTTCCTGCAGCCGGACGACTGTCTCGATTTCGCTCTTCACCACCCCCACGTACTCGTCATACGTGAGCCGGTCTTGGCCAAGGTCGTATCGGGCCTGTCTGAGCGCAGCGGACTGGGGATACGAGCCGAGAGTCGTCGTGGGCACGATAGGAAGAGGCAGCGCCTCTTGCTGTGCAACCTTGCGCTGCGCGTACGGGACGCGCTCACGGTCAGCGTCGGTCACCGCGGCGACGCGCCTGCGCACAGCATCGTCTGGCGCAGCGATGGGCTCAACACTCGGTGACTCCCAGCGCGCTGGTGCGCCATCTTTCAGGGCACGGGCCAGCGCAACCACTTCCCCGACTTTTTGCTTGGCGAACGCGAGACGGTCTGCAACGCTCCCGAGCAAATCGAATTCAGAGAGAACGTCCACCGGAACGTGCAACAGTGTGCACGAGGTGGACACGACGATGTCCGGCACAACTTCCTGAAGTTCGCGGAGATAGTCGAGCGCGGCTAGTTTGTCGGTTTTCCACACATTCCGCCCGCTGACGACACCCGCATAGATACGTTTGCGCCGGAGCCCTGGAATCTCGGCTAGCTCGGCAGGAGTCTTTCGCGCAGCCACCAGATCAAGCGCGATGGCCTCGACCTTCGTTGCCGCGAGAATAGGGAGTGCAGGGCCGAGATCACCATACTGACCGGTCACGAGCAGTCGCGGGCGCAGTGGTGAATGGCCGAGTGTGTCGTACGCGCGCTTGAAAGCTTCGAGTTCGGCATCGGTGCGTTCGAGCGTGAAGTACGGTTCATCAAGCTGAACGCAGGTCGTGCCTGCACGCGCCAGTCGCTCGAAAAGATCCTCGTATTTCGTGAGGAGACGATCGAGCAGATCGAGGGTCTGAAAGCCCTCGGGCGCCCGCGCGGACGCCCTGCTCATCAGGAGAAGCGTGACGGGACCCATGATGACCGGGCGGAGCTCGATACCAGCCTCGTTGCCGCGCTGGATCTCATCAATAATGTGATCAGCGTTCAGCCCGAACTCCATGTCCGGATCCAATTCCGGCTGGCGATAGTAATAGTTGCTGCTAATGAATTTCACGAGCTCGAGCGGCGGAAAGTCGGGACGGCCGCGAGCCATCGTGAAGTACAAGTCGAGCGGGTTCAATTCTTCTTGTAGCGCTTTGAATCGTTGCGGAATCGCGCCGAACAGAAACGCTGTGTCAAGGACATGATCGTAGTACGAGAAGGTGTTCCCCGGTACCTGGGAAAGACCGGTGGCAGCGAGTTCGCTCCAGGTCTGCTCCTGCAGTTCCCTTCCTGCAGCAACCAGTTCCTCTTGCGAAATTCCACCGCGCCAATACGACTCGAGAGCACGCTTGAGTTCACGGCGCGGACCGATCCGCGGATAGCCCAGGATGCTCGAGCGGTACTCACTCATGTGGGGGGAACTGGTCATTCCTGCCTTCACCTTTCCTGCGCCGCAGCCCGGCCCCGTGCCGAGTGCTGGCGGCCAGTATTTGTGCTCGATGCAACCCTACTGCGCTAAAGGCCGTAAACGACAAGAAGGGGCGCGGTCGTTCGCTGTGGAATAACCGCACCCCTTGCTGTTTGAGCGTCCGCTCGGCTGGCTAGCCGATCACTTCGCGGACGGACGGCCAGACGCTGGGTACTGGTAGAACCCGTGCCCAGCCTTCTTGCCCAGCCTGCTCGCCTCAACCATGCGCAGCAGCAGCGGCGGCGGCGAGTAGAGAGGCTCCTTGAACTCCTCGTACATCGAGTCCGCGATGGCCTTGATGGTGTCGAGCCCAACCAGGTCGCTCAGCGCGAGCGGTCCCATTGGGTGCGCAAGACCGAGCACGATCGCCTTGTCGATGTCCTCCACCGTCGCGAATCCAGATTCGACCATACGAATCGCGGAAAGCAGGTACGGGACAAGGAGGGCGTTGACCACGAAGCCGGAACGGTCCGCGGACCGCACTACCTGCTTGCCGAGCACATCGCGAGCGAACGCTTCCGCGCGCTCGGACACGTCGGAGCTGGTCATCAATGTGGTCACCAACTCAACCAGAGGAAGGACCGGCACCGGGTTGAAAAAGTGCATGCCCACTACACGGCTGGAATTCTTGGTGGCCATCCCCAGCTTCATGATCGGGATGGACGAGGTGTTGGAGGCCAGTACTGCCTTTGGGTCGGTGACGATCTGGTCAAGTTCGCGGAAGATTTCCGTCTTGACCTTCTCCTCCTCGACAACAGCCTCAACGACAAGCTGACGATCAGCGAAATCACCGAGATCGGAGGTGAAGCGGAGGCGCCATGCGGCCTGCTCCCGCTCACGCTCGGTGATCTTCCCACTGCTCACACCACGGTCAAGCGACCGGAGAATTCGCGCCCGGCCTGCTGCGGCGAGTTCACGGGTCTGCTCGAACACCAGCACGTCGACGTGTGCGCGAGCGCACACCTCCGCGATACCAGCACCCATCTGCCCGGCGCCGATAACACCAACTCGCGAGATCTTTTCTCCGGCGCCCGGCTTGGCGGCGGGAGTGTCAGCTTGCCCGGTCATCAGTGGAACTGGCCTTCTTCAGTCGACCCCTTGAGGGCTGCGGTGGAGGTGTTTGGATCCACCGTGGTAGCGATGCGGTCGAAGTAGCCAGCACCGACCTCGCGCTGGTGCTTGGTGGCGGTGTAGCCGCGAGCCTCTGACGCGAACTCGCGCTCCTGCAGGTCAACGTAGGCGGTCATGCCTTCACGGGCATAGCCGTAAGCCAGGTCGAACATGCTGTAGTTGAGAGCGTGGAAGCCCGCGAGCGTGATGAACTGGAACTTGAAGCCCATCGCGCCGAGTTCCTTCTGGAACTTCGCAATCGTCGAGTCGTCGAGGTGCGCCCGCCAGTTGAAGGACGGTGAGCAGTTGTACGACAGCAGCTGGTCTGGGAAGTCAGCCTTCACAGCCTCGGCGAACTTCTTCGCGACCTCGAGGTCCGGAACACCGGTCTCCATCCAGATCATGTCCGCGTACGGTGCGTAAGCCTTCGCGCGGGCGATGCAGGGCTCGATGCCATTCTTGATGTTGTAGAAGCCCTCAGCGGTGCGCTCGCCGGTGATGAACGGGCGGTCACGCTCGTCGACATCAGACGTGATGAGTGTCGCGGCCTCAGCGTCGGTACGAGCGATGACGACGGTTTCTGTGTTGGAAACGTCCGCTGCGAGGCGGGCCGAGGTAAGCGTGCGGATGTGCTGCTGGGTGGGGATCAGCACCTTGCCACCGAGGTGGCCGCACTTCTTCTCCGACGCGAGCTGGTCTTCCCAGTGGGTACCAGCTGCGCCCGCGGCGATCATGGCCTTCTGCAGCTCGTAGACGTTCAGCGCGCCACCGAAGCCAGCTTCACCGTCAGCGACGATCGGCACCAGCCAGTTGTCAACCGCCGTGTCACCCTCGACGCGCGCGATCTCGTCGGCACGGAGCAGCGCGTTGTTGATGCGGCGAACAACAGCTGGAACTGAGTTTGCCGGGTAGAGGCTCTGGTCAGGGTAGGTGTGACCGGAAAGGTTCGCGTCACCGGCGACCTGCCAGCCGGACAGGTAGATGGCCTTCAGGCCCGCGCGGACCTGCTGAACGGCCATGTTGCCGGTCAGTGCACCAAGAGCGTTGATGTAATCGTCGCTATTGACGCCTTCCCACAGGATTTCCGCACCGCGACGAGCCAGCGTGTGCTCTTCTACGACGCTGCCCTGCAGTTCGGCGACCTGCTCAGCGCTGTAGTCGCGGTTGATTCCCTTCCAGCGAGGGTTGGTGTCCCAGTCCTGCTGAATTTCAGCGGCGGTACGTGGCTTACCGACGTTAGACATCGATTCTCCAGTTTCTGTGAGTCTGACCCTTACGAGGCGTGAAGCGGCCCGTGTAAACGGCTCGTTACCGAGTGCTCACACATGTGACCGGCTTCGCATCTTTGTACCTCGGTGGTTCGGTTACTTAACCGACGATGCCACACCATAAAGACGCTGGTCTACCCCTTGCAAGTGCCAATTGTGGCTAGGTTTACGAGGGGTCTTGCAAATTTTGCGAAGAAGAGTCGTGAAGGCTGCCAGAAAAACAGTACGGGCGTTACGTTAGCGCAGGTGAGCGCACGGGCCCTCCCACACCACCTCCGCGCACCGCCCGCAACCCCTCTACGCCAGCCGATGCCCGGCATTGCAGCAATGTGAGCACATTCACATTCGACTAGACGGCCGGATTGTGCGCTTGTCTCGCGCTCCGCTGTGAATATTGCGAACCTGGTCATGGGAATCGGCTAGCAGTCCCGCCAGGCTGCGCATAGCCTGGAAGTCGTGGCAAAGACGTTTGTCGGTGCACGCTTGCGGCAACTGAGAGCCGAGCGGGGCCTGAGTCAGGTCGAGCTTGCGAAGATGCTCGACATCTCGGCGAGCTACCTGAACCAGATTGAACATGACGTGCGGCCGCTGACCGTCCCCGTTTTGCTGCGGATCACCGAGCTATTCGGAGTCGATGCGACGTTCTTCGCTTCTCAGGACACCACCCGTCTCATCGCCGAAATGAGGGAGGTTCTCCTCGATTCCGAAGTCGGCGTGGATGCCGACGCGCAAGAGGTTGCCAGCCTGGTGCAAACACACCCCGCAATTGCCCGGGCGGTCGTCAACCTGCACCGCCGCTACCGCAACACGACCTCCCAGCTGGCAGCCGCCACGGAAGACCGGTACAACGACGGCAGCGGATCCGGCGCGATCACAATGCCGCACGAGGAAGTCCGTGACTACGTCTACCAGCGTCAGAACTACTTCCACGAACTCGACACCGCCGCCGAGCAGCTGACCGTGCAGATGCGCATGCACCACGCCGACGTGCGGAGAGAAATCGCCCGGCGGCTCGAGCGGGTGCACGGCGTGCAGATCATCAAGCGCATCGACCTTGGGGATTCCGTACTGCACCGCTACCACCCCGAAACTCGGGTGATGGAGATCTCGACACGTCTCTCTCCAGGTCAGCAAGTCTTCAAGTTCGCCACTGAGCTCGCGTATCTCGAGTGCGGCGACCTCCTTGATGAGCTTGTGGACGAAGGCAACTTCAGCTCCGACGCCGCGCGCCGACTCGCCCGGGTCAGCCTCGCCAAGTACTTCGCTGCCGCAACGATGCTGCCCTACCGGCAGTTCCACGAGGTGGCTGAGGACTTTCGGTACGACGTCGAGCGGATGTCCGCCTTCTACGCGGTCAGCTACGAATCAATCTGTCACCGACTGTCGACGCTGCAGCGGCCGAACCTCCGGGGAGTGCCGTTCTCCTTCGTGCGGGTAGACCGCGCAGGCAACATGTCGAAACGACAATCTGCAACGGGGTTTCACTTCTCGTCGACTGGCGGCACATGTCCGCTGTGGAATGTCTACGAGACTTTCGCTTATCCCGGCAAGATCATGCGGCAGATCGCCGAAATGCCCGATGGCCGCCGCTACCTGTGGATCGCCAGAACAGTCGAGCGGCGGGCCTCCCGGTACGGGGAGCCTGGAAAGACTTTCGCGATCGGCCTGGGGTGCGAACTGCGCCACGCGGGACGCACCGTTTACGCCGACGGACTCGATATCTCAGATTCCGGCACAGCAACGCCCATTGGAGTGGGCTGCCGGATCTGCGAACGGGACACCTGTCCGCAGCGGGCCTTTCCTGCTATCGGGAAGGACATCGACCTCAACGAACACCGCAGCACCATTTCCCCGTACCTCGTGCGGGAGGATTCGCGGGATCGCGTGCGAGAGCGGATACCGGACGAGGAGTTCGCTCCGCACCTGTGACGGTTCGGGGGCGCGGCGCGCGGATTGTGAGCGTATCGTCATTCGGCCGAGCCTGATCGGTGACCGGATTCGGGACTGCCCCAACATACCGTTACAGCAGGCGCGGAATGCCTGCGCTGAAAGCAGTTTACTGTGAAGGGGTTACGCACATGTTCGGTTCGATTCTCGATATGATCGCGGCGTTCGCGCTATGGATCAGAGACAACGACGGCACTGGCGACTTCAGCAACTTCGAGATGGTCTTCGACATGTTCGGCGACCTCGCTGGCTCCGTCGATGGTTTCCTCGGCTCCTAAGGGCAGCGTGTGCAAGTTGGCGCGGGTTCCGGCTTCCGGACCCGCGCTAACTCGTTTCTCAAGAATTTTCACTCTGACCCAATCCGCCTGAACTCATGCTCCGAAGACTGTGTGTAGGGCAGTTCACACCTTCACCCCGATGGAGATGGCATGTCTCAGACGGCAGTATCAACACACCATCGCGTTACACGCCGCCTCGCTCTCGCTGCGAGCGGTGCCCTGATAGCTGGCTCGGTGTCACTACTGGGTGCGACGACAGCAGCAGCCGCGCCCGTGGAGTGTCCGGCGGTTCCGGGAACTGGCCCGGCAGCAACCTCGGCCACATCATCATGTTCTGCGACCGCAGACGATTCGAGCGCAGCAGCAGCGTTTGGCTTTGACGGCAACGCCGCAGCGGCCGGAGAAATGTTCGGACTTTCCCTGGCGATTGCGGCGGATGGTGGTACCGCGACGAGCGCGGCGACCAACTTCTCAGGCCCCGCTGCCATTGCCATCGGCGATGGTGCGACCGTCGAAACGTGGGGCCTCAACCCGGGGCTTTCAATCGGAATCGCAGGACCGGGTGCCACTGTCATGGTTTCCGGGACCTCGGCGCCCCAGTGCATGGGCGGGCCTGCGTTCGCGGGTGATTTCCAGACAGGTAAAGGCTGCTTTTCCGACGGGATGAACACCGTCCCTCTGGGCTGACCCAGTCTTCGGGTGCCGCCCCACTGCCCGCCCCACCGGGTGACGGCACTCGATGGTCGTCGTGCGACCCCAGGTCCAGCCCCAGTGAGCCGCCCCCGCACACCGCCATCCATTGCGGGGGTTGCGGGCTGCGGCCCAGTGGGTTCACGACGATAGTGGCGGGCGCTGTGTGCTTCACCCAGCGCCCGCCACACTTCCTTTTCGCCCACTTTGAGACTGTTTACCACCCGGTAACAGTGATTCACCTCACCGTGACAACTGGTCACTTGACCGAAACAGGCACTCAATACCGTTCCCGAGGACTGGCTTCAGCGTGGCGCCCTCACGGCGTCACCGAAAGCTCCCGACGAATGGAACGAAAGGTGTGCCGATGAGGTTGTCCAGGCGCATGGTCGCTGCCCCCACCGCACTGGTAGCGATCGGTCTACTTCTCACGGCGTGCGGCAGCCGTGCTGGCGATGAGGCCGCCGCCAGCGCGGAATCGTGCGTCGATACAAGTGGTGACACGATCAAAGTTGGATCCCTGAACTCGCTGTCAGGCACGATGGCGATCAGCGAGGTCACCGTGCGCGACTCGATCCGCCTCGCGGTGGAAGAAATCAACGCCGACGGTGGCGTCCTCGGCAAGCAGATTCAGGTCGTCGGTGAAGATGGGGCATCCGACCCCGCCACATTCGCCGAGAAGGCGGAAAAACTGATCCGGCAGGACTGTGTGGCAGCAGTCTTCGGCGGCTGGACCTCGGCGAGCCGTAAGGCGATGCTGCCGGTCTTCGAGGACAACAACTCCCTGCTCTACTACCCCGTCCAGTATGAGGGTCTCGAAGCGTCACCGAACATCTTCTACTCCGGTGCGACCACGAACCAGCAGATCGTCCCCGCCCTCGACTACTTGAAAGAGCAGGGCACAGAATCCCTGTACCTCGTGGGCAGCGACTACGTGTTCCCGCGCACGGCGAACTCTGTGATCAAGGCGTATGCGGAAGCGAATGACATCGAGATCCTCGGTGAGGACTACACCCCGCTGGGTTCAACGGACTTCTCGACCATCGTTAACAAAGTCCGTACCGCTGGAGCAGATGCGGTCTTCAATACCCTGAATGGTGACTCCAACGTCGCCTTCTTCCGCGAGTACTCCAACGCGGGCCTGACCGCCGAAGCAATGCCAGTCGTCTCAGTGTCCATTGCGGAGGAAGAAGTTGGCGGCATCGGTGTGCAGAACATCGAGGGCCAGCTGACCGCGTGGAACTACTACCAGACCGTCGACACTCCGGAGAACCAGGCATTCGTCGCGGCCTACAAGGAGCGCTACGGCGACAACAAGCCGACCTCAGATCCGATGGAGGCCGCGTACACCTCGGTCTATCTCTGGAAAGAAACGGTCGAGCAAGCTGAATCATTCGACGTCGCCGACGTACAGGCGGCTGCAGGTGGAGTGTCTTTCGCCGCGCCCGAAGGCACCGTGACGATCAACGGCGACAACAACCACATCACCAAGACGTCCCGCATCGGCGTGATCAACGGTGACGGTCTCATCGACACCGTGTGGGAGTCCGACGGTCCGATCGATCCGGACCCCTACCTCGAGTCGTACGACTGGGCTGACGGCCTGTCCGGCAACTGATGCTCTAACTGATTTAGGGCCCTGGGGCCCGTGCCTGGCAGGTGCGGGCCCCAGCGTGCGGACACAAGTCAGTTCTCACACGAAAGGTTGGTGTCGATGGACGTTTTAGCCAGCCAGCTCTTTACTGGGCTCAGCATCGGTTCGATCTTGCTTCTGATCGCACTGGGCCTCTCCCTCACGTTCGGCCAGATGGGCGTCATCAACATGGCGCACGGGGAGTTCATCATGGCCGGGTCGTACACCGCATTCGTTGTACAGCAGGTTATTTCAAGTGCCGGGGTGTCGCTGTTCGTGTCGCTGATTGTCGGTTTCTGCGTCGGCGGCGTCATGGGCGTAGTCCTCGAAGCGACCCTGCTCAAACGCATGTATCACCGGCCGCTGGACACATTGCTCGTCACGTTCGGCGTCGGTTTGATCCTGCAGCAAGTCGCGCGGGACATCTTCGGCGCTCCCGCCGTCAACGTCGCGACGCCCGAGTTTCTGCGCGGCAACATCGAGGTACTCGGTGTCGTTCTGACGAAATCACGACTGTTCATCCTGATTCTCGCCATTGTGTGCGTCGCCATTCTCGCCGCAGCGCTGAAGTACACCTCGATGGGGCGCCGGATCCGCGCGGTCGTTCAGAACCGTGATCTCGCTGAAGTAAGCGGAATCTCAAGCCGGCGCACCGACATCACGACGTTCTTCATTGGCTCTGGTCTCGCTGGAGTCGCTGGAGTCGCACTGACACTGATCGGGTCAACGAGCCCGACGATCGGCCAGAGCTACATCGTCGACGCGTTCCTGGTCGTCATCGCTGGTGGTCTTGGTCAGATTCGCGGGGCCGTGATCGCTGCCTTCGCGCTGGGAGTGCTGCACGCGGTAATCGAATACTCCACCACAGCGAGCATCGCCAAAGTCTTGGTGTTCGTTGCGATCATCATCTTCCTGCAAGTTCGGCCGCAGGGCCTCGTCAGCGTCAAGACTAGGAGCCTCGCATGATCAGCACCTTGGTCAAGGAATCCCCCGACGCCGCGAAGCGGAAGATTCCGAAAGCTGACCGGTCCTGGTTCGAGCGCTACGGCGTCGTCCTCGGTTTCGCAGTCGGCGCTCTAATGTTGTTCGTCGTCGCACCTGCCGTGCTCAGCGACTTCCGGCTCAATCTGCTTGGAAAGTTCTTGTGCTTCGCCATCGTCGCTGTCGGCATCGGCCTGGCGTGGGGCCGCGGCGGAATGCTCACCCTCGGGCAGGGCGTGTTCTTCGGACTCGGCGCCTACATGATGGCCATGCACATGAAGCTCGCTGACGCGGAAATCCGCAGTGGTGCGGGGGCACTGCCTGATTTCATGCAGCTCGGCGGGCAGCGTGACCTTCCCGGCTTCTGGCTCCCATTCACCAGCCCATTCGCGACGTTGCTGATGATCATGACCATCCCGCCATTGCTGGCCTTGCTGCTCGGTATGGGCATATTCAAGCGACGAGTGAAAGGCGCGTATTTCGCAATACTCAGCCAGGCCCTCGCGGCGGCATTTGCGATATTGCTCATCAGTCAGCAGAACACGCTGGGCGGCTCGAATGGCATCAGTTACTTCCGCACCTGGTTCGGCTTCACGCTGAATGATCCAGTCAACAAGCAGATGCTCTACTTCATCGCCGCGGGCACTCTGCTGGTGGTCATGCTCATCACCCGGCAGCTGATGAACAGCCGGTACGGCGAACTGCTCGTTGCCGTGCGGGACCAGGAGGAGCGAGTCCGCTTCCTCGGCTACGACCCCGCGAACATCAAGCTGGTCGCTTACGTCGTCGCAGCCTTGTGGGCATCGATCGCCGGGGCGCTGTTCGTCCCGATCGTCGGGATCATTACCCCGCAAGACGTCGGAGTACTCGCCTCGATCGCCTTCATCATCGGTGTCGCGATCGGTGGCCGTACCACTCTGCTCGGACCGGTGCTAGGTGCAATCGCCGTCGCCTGGGCCCAGACGACGTTGTCGGAGCAGTTCCCGTCTGCGTGGACGTACGCCCAGGGCGCATTGTTCGTACTTGTCGTCGGGTTCTTGCCTGGCGGGATCGCGTCCTTGTTCCTGCTCCGTCGGCGCAAGAAGCAGAAGGAGGGCATTTCGTGACAACTGCCACACATGAACCCGCCTACGGCGGCAACGTCGGTATGGGGTCCGAGTACCTGGAGATCTCGGATTTGACTGTCGACTTCGACGGTTTCAAAGCGGTATCCGGCGTGAACATGACTCTGCTGCAGGGGGATCTGCGCTTCCTGATAGGCCCCAACGGCGCCGGCAAGACAACGCTGGTAGATGCCATTACTGGACTTGTTTCCGCTACTGGTTCGGTCCAGAAGTCTGGTGTTGAGCTGATCGGCAAGCGGGCGCACAAGATTGCCCGCCTCGGCGTCGGCCGCACGTTCCAGACCGCCAGTGTTTTTGAAAACCTGACGGTCCTGCAGAATCTCGATATCGCTGCGGGAGCCCAGCGTTCAGCGCTCGCGCTGCTCCGTACCCGGAGGGGCGTGGAGGCGAAGATCGACGAGGCACTCGACATCATCGGTCTCGGCGGGTTGCGGGACAAACCCGCGGGGGTTCTCGCTCACGGGCAGAAGCAGTGGCTAGAAATTGGCATGCTGCTCGTCCAGAATTCGACCGTTCTGCTGCTCGACGAACCTGTGGCTGGCATGAGCCATGAGGAGCGAGAGGAAACCGGAAACCTGCTTCGCCGCATCGGGGGCGAGCGGACGGTCGTCGTAGTTGAGCACGACATGGACTTCATGCGGCAGTTCGCCACTTCGGTGACGGTGCTGCACGGCGGAAAAGTGCTGAGTGAAGGCACCGTGGCCGAGGTGCAGGCAGACCCCAAGGTCCAGCAGGTTTACCTCGGAACGGCCGCTGCGGCAGGCACCGAGCTTGAGGAGGGTGACGATGCTTGAACTGAAGGGCGTCCACACCGGCTACGGCAAGACCACCGTCATATACGACGTGTCGATCGAGGTGCCGACGGACGGGGTTGTGGCGATCATGGGCCACAATGGGGCCGGAAAGACGACTCTGCTTCGCACCGCCGTCGGGCTACTGAAAGCCAGCAAGGGCAGTGTCCATTTCGACGGCGAGGACGTCACGCTCATGCGGCCGAGCGCCCGAGTCACGCGCGGACTTGCATATGTTCCGCAAGGCCAGCAGTCGTTCGGCCAGTTGACGACGATGGAGAATCTTCAGGTCGTCGCGGACGGGCGGGCCCGCGGCAAGGAGCTCATCGACGAATCACTGGACATGTTTCCTGCGCTGAAGGAGCTTCTCACGAGGCGGGCTGGACTGCTTTCCGGTGGTCAGCGGCAGCAGCTCGCGATCGCGAGGGCATTGATCACGGAGCCGCGGATGCTGATCCTCGACGAACCCACAGAGGGCATCCAGCCTTCGGTTGTCCAGGAGATCGAAGAAAAGATCCTCGCGCTCACCCAGCGGGGCGGGCTGGGTGTGCTGCTGGTGGAGCAGCACATCGGTTTTGCGTTGCGCGCCGCGAGCAGGTACTACGTCCTCGAAGCCGGCCGCGTCACCGCATCTGGCCCGGGAGGTACGGCAGCGGCTCACGAGGTTCGGGCAGCCATGACGATCTGATTAGCGCCAGTGCTGCGCCCAGGTGCCCTGCCGAGGTGTCATCTGGGCGCACATTTCGGTATGTGATTTCTATCGACCGACAGATAAGGAGTGAGCGCCATGCCATCGACACCCCACGATCGCGTCCTCCGAGCCTACGAACGCATCGCGGAGACGGATCGCCCGGAGGTCTGGATACACTTGCGCCCCATCGGGGACGTGCTTGCGGAGGCCGCGGCAGTGGACCCCGCACTCCCCCTCGCAGGAACGGTGTTCGCCGTCAAAGACAACATCGACGTAGCCGGACTGCCCACTACAGCTGCGTGCCCAGAGTTCGCTTACACTCCGGAGCGCTCTGCGACTGGAGTTCAGCGGCTGGTCGATGCTGGGGCGATCGTGCTCGGCAAAGCGAACCTCGACCAATTCGCTACCGGCCTTGTCGGGACGCGAAGCCCCTACGGTGCGTGCCGGAATGCGCACCATCCTGAGCGAATCGCAGGAGGTTCGAGTTCAGGCTCCGCGGTTGCGGTGGCACTTGGGATTGCGGACTTCGCGCTGGGCACAGACACGGCAGGCTCGGGACGCGTACCAGCAGCTCTGAACGGAATCGTCGGTATCAAGGCCACGCTGGGCCTGATCCCGACAGATGGGGTTGTCCCGGCATGCCCCTCATACGACTGCCTGACCGCGTTCGCGCCGGCTCTCGCAGACGCGGTGCGCGTCATGCGGACCATGGCGGGCCCCTCACCCAGGGACCCGGCATCACGACCATGGCCCACTGATGCCCGTCTCGCCGCACCAGTGACGCCGCACGTTGCAATACCGTCCCAGAAGGATCTGACGCTGCTCTCTCACGAGGCACGTGAATGTTTCGCGGCGGCGGTGATGCAACTCGAAGCTGCCGGCGCGAGAGTGTCGACTATCGAGATTTCCCCGTTCCTTAGTGCCGCAAGACTTCTCTACGATGGCGCGCTCGTCGCTGAACGCTATGCGTCATTCGGTGAGTTCGTGACCGGCGGAGGCGTGACCGCCGACGCGTCAGTCCAGCGGATTGCTGCCGATGCGAAGCACGTCACGGGCGCGCAACTGGCGCGGGACCAACAGCAACTGCGCGCAGTAAAACTCCAGACGCAGGCACTGCTCGACGGATTCGATGCGATGCTCCTGCCCACAGCGCCCACTCACCCCACCCTCGCCGAAGTTGCCGCTGACCCGCTCGGCGTCAACGCCATGATGGGGACCTATACCAACTTCCTGAACTTGCTCGACATGGCTGCGGTCGCCGTGCCGGCAGGTGAGGCGGACGGCGGACTCTTCGGTGTCAGCGTCGTAACGCGAGCTTTCGACGATCAAGCCGCAATCGATATCGCGTCTGCGATCACCGGCACCGTGCCAGGGATCTTTACCGAAACCGGCGCCGAGGTGGCTGTATTTGGCGCACACATGCGCGGCTTCCCATTGAATCGTGAGCTCCTGGACGCTGGGGCACGGTTCGTCAGCGAAGTACGAACCGCCGCCGCTTATCGGATGCTCGCCCTGCCTGGACCTATCGCCAAGCCCGCAGTAATCCGGTCAGCCGGTGGTGTGAGCCTTAGGGGCGAACTATGGCGGCTCCCGCACGCAGGTCTCGGGCAATTCCTTGCGGCTCTCCCCCGCCCAATGACGCTGGGCAAGACTGAACTCGAGGACGGCAGGTGGGTAGTGGGATTCGGGTGCAGCGAACCTGACGGTAATGACATTTCGGGATACGGGGGCTGGGCGGCGTATCAAACCGCATCCGCGCGTGCGCACAGATGAACTGCATCGCGCGCACGCTCCCGGCACGTATGGTGGGGGCGTGACGGGGAAACTCGATAAAAAGCTAAGTGGCCGCCGCATACTCATCACCGGCGCGGCACGGGGGATCGGCGCGGCGCTTGCTCAGCGCCTCACTGATCGGGGCGCGCATGTCGGCCTGATCGGCCTTGAACCCGAGCTGCTTGAAGGCGTCGCCACGCAATGCGGGGGCGCACCGTGGCACGAGTGCGATGTCGCGAAGCTAGAGAGCGTTCACGCCGCTGTCGATTCGGTCCGTGCACGCCTGGACGGCATCGATGTGGTCGTCGCGAACGCCGGCATCGCAGCACAGCTACCGCTGATCGAGGGTGACCCCGAAATCTTCCGCCGCACCATCGAAGTCAACCTCACTGGTGCCTACAACACGATCTACGCCGCAGCGCCTCACATCGCACGCACGCGCGGTTACTTTCTGCTCGTTTCCTCCCTCGCTGCTGTCATCAACCTGCCCCTCGTCGGCGCGTACAGCGCTTCCAAGGCGGGCGTAGAAGCGCTCGGCAACACCCTGCGGACTGAACTCCAGCCGACCGGCGCACGCGTGGGGGTAGCGTATTTCGGCAGGATCGACACCGACATGACAAGCCGCGGATTCGGCACTGACGCGGCGCACGCGCTGACGAAATCGTCACACCTCCCCGGAGTGGCACCCCTCGAATCGGCAATCACAGCGCTGGAGAGAGGAATCGCGAGCCGCGCACGGGTCATCGCAGCGCCGTCCCATGCCAAGCCACTACGCTACGTACGGCCAATCGCCCAGCGCGTGGTCGACCTTACGGTGCGGCGTAACGTTGCCGCCGCCCTCGAAGTAGCCCGGACTGAGCGGGCGCCGCTCACGACCCCGCAACCTGAGTAGGAGAACTGTGACGATGAAGCCCCGGATTTCGCCTGGTTCCCTTGCCGAACTCGGCCCAGCGAACTGGGGGTTCAGCCGTCTTGCGTCACAGGTGATGCGCGTCGATGACGTGCACCTCTTCAGCACGCTTGGCCAGGCGCGCGGACTCTTCCGCGCGTGGCTGATGTTCTCGGCACGGCTAATGCCTTTCGGCTCAATTCCCCGGTACGAGGTGGAAATGGCGATTCTGCGAATCGCCTATTTGCGCGGCTGCGACTACGAATATGACCATCACGAACGACTCGGAAAGCGTGCAGGGCTCAGCCCCGCAATCATCGATCGCATCGAGCGCGGGCCGTCTGCACCCGGCTGGTCAGTTCGTCACGCCGCCCTGCTGACAGCAGTCGACCAGGTCATCCAAACCAAAGACATCGATGATGAGACTTGGGAACGGCTGAGCCGGTTCTACAAGACCCGCGAACTGATCGAAATTGTGATGCTCATCGGTCAATATGACGCCTTAGCAACGACAATCCGCGTGCTGCGGATCGAGCGTGACCACAGGCGCGGCGCGCTAGCACCGAGTAGCCCAACACTGGAGTAGCCCAGACCATGTGGAGGGGTGCGCTACCCCACTCGTGAGCGGCGCACCCCTCCACTGTCGGTTGCCTAAAAGTTGATCATGTGTCCCGCGAGGCCGTGGATCGCCTCCTGGAGCGCTTCGCTGAGAGTCGGGTGCGTGTGCACGTTCCGTGCCAGTTCGTTCACTGTCAGGTCCCACTTCTGCGCGAGCGTCAGCTCGGGAAGAAGTTCGGACACGTCCGGACCGATCAGGTGCCCGCCGAGGAGTTCACCGTACTTCTTGTCAGCGATGAGCTTCACGAAGCCGGTCGTATCCCCCAAGCCATGCGCCTTGCCGTTAGCCATGAACGGGAAAGTCGCGACCTTGATGTCGTAACCCTCATCCTTGGCCTGCTGCTCGGTGAGGCCAAAGCTCGCAACCTGAGGCTGGCAGAAGGTAGCGCGCGGCATCATCCGGTAGTCACCGAGCTCGAGCGTCTCGGCATCACCGATAGTTTCCGCGGCCACGACGCCCTGCGCCTCAGCAACGTGTGCGAGCATCAATTTGGCGGTGACGTCGCCGATCGCATAGATGTGCGGCACGTTCGTACGCATGCGCGCGTCGATTTCGATCGCACCACGATCGGTGAGCTCAACACCCGTGTTTTCGAGCCCGAAACCCTTGACGCGCGGACCGAATCCAACTGCCTGAAGCACCTTGTCGACCGTAACGGTTTCAGTCTTCTCGGTCTTGTTGTCCTTGATCTTCACCGTGACGGACGAACCGTCGTCCTCGATGCTCTGCACCGACGCGCCTGTCTTGACCTTGACGCCGAGCTTCTTGTACGTCTTCTCGATTTCCTTCGAGACATCCGCGTCCTCATTTGGCAGCGCACGGTCGAGGAACTCAACGATGGTGACGTCGACACCATAGTTGGCGAGCACGTAGCCGAACTCCATACCGATCGCGCCAGCACCGACAATGACGATCGATCCCGGCAGGTCCCGAGTCATGATCTGTTCTTCGTAAGTCACAACGTTCTCGCTGAGCTCCGTGCCCGGCAGCAACTTGGTTTCGGTACCAGTCGCGATGATCGCGTTGTCGAACGTGACCTCTTCAGTCCCGCCTTTGGACAACTCGACAGAAATCGTGTGATCATCCGTGAAGGAGCCGCGCCCTTCATATTCGGTGATCTTGTTTTTCTTCATGAGGAAGTGGACACCCTTGACCCGGCCGTCAGCGACCTTACGGCTCCGGTCGTAGGCAGCTCCGAAATCGAGCTTCACCTCTCCCTCGATGCCAAAGACCTTGGCTTCTTTAGTAATGAGGTGGGCGAGTTCGGCGTTGCGCAGCAGCGCCTTCGAGGGGATACAGCCCACGTTGAGGCAGACCCCACCCCAGTACTTCTCTTCCACAATCGCAGTTTTAAGTCCTAGTTGCGCACAGCGGATCGCCGCTACGTACCCACCAGGTCCAGCTCCGAGAACAACAACGTCATAATGTGCAGCCACGCTACAAAAGGGTAGTCGTGTGCCCAGTCGCTGTCCTGAGTTGGGTCGGATTTACTGGTGTGGGATCGCGCATACGGTCACAATCGAGACAATCGTCAGCGACCCAATTCTCAGTGGTCCATACTGACCTCAGTCTCAACACACGCACCAGTACTCAACGGTGAGGGGCTGGTTATGACGGAACTAGCGGAGCCACAACACATCGGCGCTGGGCGGAAGGAACGCCTGACCGAGTGGTCGGCGCGCGAACTCGCCCACGCGATCGCTTCGCGGCAACTCACATCACGCGAAGTCGTGCAAGAGCACATTTCGATGCTCGAGCGGAACAAGAATCTCGGCGCGATCGCGCGCGGCCGCTTCGCTGAAGCGCTTGCCGACGCCGACCGTGCGGACGACTTTCTCGCAAGCGCGCATCGAGACACACCCCTACCACCGCTCTGCGGGGTCCCATTTACGGTCAAGGAGTTCATCGCTGTCCGGGGACTGCCCAATTCCGCGGGCTTCCCGCACCGGCGCAACGTCATCCCCGAGGAAGACGCCCCTGCTATTGCCCGCTTGCGCGCGGCCGGCGGAATTGTCCTCGGTGTAACCAATTCAGCTGGCCCCGTCTTCTGGATGGAGACGTATAACCCGCTCTACGGTCGGGTCAACAACCCATACGATCTGTCACGCACCGCTGGCGGCTCCTCGGGAGGCGATGGGGCCGCAGTTGCCTGCGGCGGTTCCCCCGTCTCGATTGGGTCGGACCTCGGCGGGTCATTGCGCATCCCTGCGTTCTTCAACGGCGTTTTCGCGCATCTGCCCTCGGTTGGCCTCGTCCCCACTACTGGTCATTTCCCGATGGCGAACGGTGACGCCCGCAAGACGCTCTTTCTGGGCCCAGTAACCAGACGTGCGGAGGACCTCCACCTCGTGTTGCAGGTCATCGGCGGGCCTCATGGTAGTGATCCCGTCTCCGCCCTGATGCCTCTCGGTGACCCAGAAAACGTGAGGCTATCCGGGCTCCGTGTTGTGCTGGCCACAGGCGCGACGCTCACCAAGCCACGAGCGGACCTCGAAACGGCGCGGTTCTTGGCAGGGCGGATGCTCGAGGCT
The DNA here is from genome assembly GCF_000214175.1 of Hoyosella subflava DQS3-9A1. NCBI lineage: Bacteria > Bacillati > Actinomycetota > Actinomycetes > Mycobacteriales > Hoyosellaceae > Hoyosella > Hoyosella subflava. The sequence continues at coordinate 626,770 of NC_015564.1, read as the reverse complement.
CAAGGGGCTCAGGTCACTGAGGTTTCGCTTCCTGCGCTGCGCTGGACAATCGCCCAGGCACTCGCGGCACTTTCCTCGAGTCTTGACTTCGCGAGCATCGTGGCCGAAATCGTCGGCGCCTCGAACACCGCGAACATGTCGGCTCTTCGGAGCCTCGCCACTGCGCCTGTCGCGCTGCTACGTCTCGCTGAAGCTGCACCCGCGCGGCGCTTACGCACCCGTGCAGCACGCCGTCTCGTCGACGGTGCCCAAAAGGCCGCCGACCACCTCACTGAACTACTCGGAGACGGCGCGCTCCTGTTTCCGCCGTTTCCGCGGCTGGCGCCCCGCCACTTCACCACCTACGGGCAACCATGGCTCGCCAGCAACACGATCGTGTTCAATATCCTGGGCTTACCAGTCACTCAAGTACCAACGGGGCTCAATAGTTCCGGATTGCCCCTTGGCCTCCAAGTCGCGGCAGCACCCGGCAACGATCACGTCGCACTTCGGGTGGCGATGGCACTCGAGGCTGGCTTCGGAGGCTGGAGCCCTCCCAGGCGGGGGTGACGAGCGCGGCGCTCGCAAACCGCACAACGCACACGGCGCCCGGACTTCCAGTCCGCGCGCCGTGTGGGCTTCAATTAGTGGAGACCGATGGAGATCGGTCTACCGCATCAGCTGAGGAAGGTGAAGCCCCCGTCGCCGCCTGCTTCGCCTCCGCCGCCGAAGAAGTCGAAGAAGTTAAAAAACGCATCAAACATCGCGCCGAAGTCAGCGAATGCTTCCAGGCTTCCCATGTTCACTCCTGTGTGATCGAATCGAATTTCCTTCAGGATCCAAAGCGGCATCCTGAATCATTGGAACATCTAATGGCACATTTGGGAAGTATATCCGCCATTTTTACGCGTACCTTTTCATCACGCCCAGATCACAACAGGTATTAATTAAACATAACAGTCCGTCATTTAGCCGGTCGTCAAACACCCTTAGTTCGGCTAATCAAGAAACGTACGTGTTATCACTCTTCTCCGCTCCTGCAGCCCACAGCCCGCTACACACTGACAGGAAAGCTCTATTGTTGAGGACCACCAGACAGGGTCAACCAGAACAGCAAGATCGATAACGCGCATGAAAGTACCGCCTACGAATAACGGACGAATAACGAACGAATGGGTTGGTATGTGACTAAGCCAAATCGTCCAGCCAGCTCTTTATACGCGTGACGGTTGACTTGGGTTCACGGATCCAGCCGACATGACCAAGCGGCTGCGAATTACGCCACGAGGTGACCTTGGCGCTCGCCAGCTTGCTAACAAGGTTCTTGACGGATTGCCCAGGCGCAAGATCATCTCGTGCAACGGAGATCGCCAGCACAGGCAGGTCGATTTCAGCGATTCGTGCTTCGTAGTCGATATCTGCTCCAGTAGGCGCCATGCGGCCCGTACGGGCAAACCTCGACCAGTCGGTGATTAGTGTTTTGGATTGGGGACCGAACCCCGCGAAGTTCACTTTATCCCCCGGCCAGTAACCAGCGATGTTAGCGGTGAGCGACATCGCTTGCGCACCGACGAGCGGACCGAACACCCGCGCTCCCGGGAAGCCCTTGAAATACGGGGACCCTGCCGCCACGAGAATCAGCCCACCCAGGTTGTGCCCGACCCGCGCCGCGAACATGACAGCCAACTGGCCACCAACGGAGTGACCGAGCAGGTAAGGCGTACTTGCAGGGAACTGTTCGCGCGCTACTTCGAGTACTGCAGGGAAGTCGACGGTCAGCATTTCCTGGTATCCGAAGGAACTTTCCCGGCTAGGACTGGGTTCGCTGGCCCCTTGGCCGCGCAATTCTGCAACGACGACGTTGACGCCGTGCTCAGTGAGCGCTGAGGCGAACGGATCGTAGTAGCTCGCGGAAAGTCCGAATCCTGGCCACACCACTATTGCCGGCGCACCGTCGGCTCCTTCAAAAACCCGGACGGGCGTGACAGTCGAGTCAGGCATCTGTACCGGGATCGTGATCACCGTGCACCCCTACCGATCATGCTTTCCACAGTAGGCGATTGGATCTTGAGATGCTTCTGGTGCGCGTAACGAGGTGTATCCAGCGGCGGGTCCAGGACCCGATAATTGGTCCAGAAATGGGTCAGAGGGGGACCCTGGTGGGTCCCCCTCTGGTTGTTGATGTCCGGCGGTGTCCTACTCTCCCGCACTCTCGCGTGTGCAGTACCATCGGCGCTGGAGGGCTTAGCTTCCGGGTTCGGGATGGGTCCGGGCGTTTCCCGCTCCGCTATGGCCGCCGTGACAAGTTTTTTGTTGTGTTGTTTGTTTTGGGGTGGTGTGTTGTTTCAGATGCTGGGTAGTGGTGTGCGCGTGTTTTGTGTTGTGTTGGGTTGTGTGTAAGTCCTCGGCCGGTTAGTACCAGTCACCTGCACACGTTGCCGTGCTTCCAGTTCTGGCCTATCAACCCCATGGTCTGTGGGGGGCCTTACCCAATCGTGTTGGTGAGAAACCTCATCTTGGAACGGGCTTCCCGCTTAGATGCTTTCAGCGGTTATCCCTTCCGGACGTGGCTAACCAGCCGTGCCCCTGGTGGGACAACTGGCATACCAGAGGTCCGTCCGTCCCGGTCCTCTCGTACTAGGGACAGGTTTCCTCAAGTTTCTTAACGCGCGCGGCGGATAGAGACCGAACTGTCTCACGACGTTCTAAACCCAGCTCGCGTGCCGCTTTAATGGGCGAACAGCCCAACCCTTGGGACCTACTCCAGCCCCAGGATGCGACGAGCCGACATCGAGGTGCCAAACCATCCCGTCGATATGGACTCTTGGGGAAGATCAGCCTGTTATCCCCGGGGTACCTTTTATCCGTTGAGCGACACCCCTTCCACTCGGGGGTGCCGGATCACTAGTCCCGACTTTCGTCCCTGCTCGACATGTACGTCTCACAGTCAAGCTCCCTTGTGCACTTGCACTCAGCACCTGATTGCCAACCAGGCTGAGGGAACCTTTGGGCGCCTCCGTTACTTTTTAGGAGGCAACCGCCCCAGTTAAACTACCCACCAGGCACTGTCCCTGAACCCGTTCAGGGTCCGAGGTTAGATGCCCAATCCGGTCAGAGTGGTATTTCAACAATGACTCCGCCCCCACTGGCGTGAGGGTTTCACAGTCTCCCACCTATCCTACACAAACCGAACCAGACACCAATACCAAGCTGCAGTAAAGGTCCCGGGGTCTTTTCGTCCTGCCGCGCGTAACGAGCATCTTTACTCGTAATGCAATTTCACCGAGCCTGTGGTTGAGACAGCAGAGAAGTCGTTACGCCATTCGTGCAGGTCGGAACTTACCCGACAAGGAATTTCGCTACCTTAGGATGGTTATAGTTACCACCGCCGTTTACTGGGGCTTAAATTCTCAGCTTCGCCCTTACGGGCTAACCGGTCCTCTTAACCTTCCAGCACCGGGCAGGCGTCAGTCCGTATACCTCGCCTTGCGGCTTCGCACGGACCTGTGTTTTTAGTAAACAGTCGCTTCTCTCTGGTCTCTGCGACCACCCCCAGCTCCCCACGCAATGGTGGCTCACCGGGCGTGGTCCCCCTTCTCCCGAAGTTACGGGGGCATTTTGCCGAGTTCCTTAACCACAGTTAACTCGAGCGCCTTAGTATTCTCTACCTGACCACCTGTGTCGGTTTGGGGTACGGGCCATGCGGGAACTCGCTAGAGGCTTTTCTCGGCAGCATAGGATCATGGAATCCCCCTCAACGGGGTCGCATCACCTCTCACCCTTCAATGGCAGACGGATTTACCTATCCACCGGGCTACAGGCTTACACCAGTATTACCACTGACTGGCCCCACTACCTTCCTGCGTCACCCCATCGCTTGGCTACTACCGGATCAGGTCCCACGCATCCACCCTCACACCCGCCGAAGCGGGACAGAGGGCTTCTGGGTGGTTAGTCTCACCGATTCACCACGGACGCGCCCACACGGGTACGGGAATATCAACCCGTTATCCATCGACTACGCCTGTCGGCCTCGCCTTAGGTCCCGACTCACCCTGGGCGGATTAACCTGCCCCAGGAACCCTTGGTCATCCGGCGGCAGAGTTTCTCACTCTGCTTTCGCTACTCATGCCTGCATTCTCACTCCCACACCCTCCACAACTCGTTCACACGGCTGCTTCCCTGGATGCAGGACGCTCCCCTACCCACCCCAGCCACTGCACACACCCCCAAGGGGGTGTGCGGATGTCATGCTGGAGTGCCGCGGCTTCGGCGGTGTGCTTGAGCCCCGCTACATTATCGGCGCAGGACCACTAGACCAGTGAGCTATTACGCACTCTTTCAAGGGTGGCTGCTTCTAAGCCAACCTCCTGGCTGTCTGAGCGGTCCCACATCCTTTTCCACTTAGCACACGCTTAGGGGCCTTAGCCGGCGATCTGGGCTGTTTCCCTCTCGACCAGCGAACCTTATCGCCCGCAGTCTCACTGCCACGCTCTCACTTACCGGCATTCGGAGTTTGGCTGACGTCAGTAACCTGGTGAGGCCCATCGGCCATCCAGTAGCTCTACCTCCGGCAAGAAACACGTGACGCTGCACCTAAATGCATTTCGGGGAGAACCAGCTATCACGGAGTTTGATTGGCCTTTCACCCCTACCCACAACTCATCCCCTCAGTTTTCAACCTAAGTGGGTTCGGGCCTCCACGACGTCTTACCGACGCTTCACCCTGGCCATGGGTAGATCACTCCGCTTCGGGCCTAGAACATGCCACTGCGACGCCCTATTCAGACTCGCTTTCGCTACGGCTGCCCCTCACGGGTTAACCTCGCGACATGCCACTAACTCGCAGGCTCATTCTTCAAAAGGCACGCCATCACCCCACCCCGAAGGGAAGGCTCTGACGGATTGTAAGCGCATGGTTTCAGGTACTATTTCACTCCCCTCCCGGGGTACTTTTCACCATTCCCTCACGGTACTTATCCACTATCGGTCATCAGGGAGTATTCAGGCTTACCGGGTGGTCCCGGCAGATTCACAGCAGATTTCACGGGCCCGCTGCTACTCGGGTACAACGTCACAGACCAGGCATACATTTTCGCGTACGGGACTCTCACCCTCTCCGGCACACCATCCCAAGCGGCTTCCGCTAACACACACACTGGATCTGACTGTCACGGCGGTAACAGAACAACACTGCCCCACAACCCCTCATACGCAACCCCCGCCGGGTATCACACGCACAAGGTTTAGCCACCATCCGCTTTCGCTCGCCACTACTCACGGAATCACTCAATTGTTTTCTCTTCCTGCAGGTACTGAGATGTTTCACTTCCCCGCGTTCCCTCCACACCGTCTATACATTCAACGGCGGGTAACACGACATCACTCGTGCTGGGTTTCCCCATTCGGACACCCTCGGATCACAGCTCGGCTGACAGCTCCCCGAGGCCTATCGCGGCCTCCCACGTCCTTCATCGGCTCCTGATGCCAAGGCATCCACCATGCGCCCTTAAACACTTACAACACAAAAAATCAATCACAAGCAATAAACACTCGTCACACCACTATCCAGCTCTCAAACAACACACACCACCAGCACCCACCAGCCACAGACCCCACACACAGTGTGAACATCCACTCCAGCCAGCGATCCCAGCGACGCCCCTGAACACACCACACCCACACAAACCCCTCCCACAACAGGAGAGACCAGGCGTGCTGCCTCAGAACCCCAACAGTGTTCCAGCACCCCGCACACAGCGGAGAAATTGTTTGATGATGTCCACCCGGCACGGCCCACAGCCCGTGACACGAACGGTCACGCAAGCCAGGCCGCAATAATAATCTCTAAGAGCAAAGCTCCTTAGAAAGGAGGTGATCCAGCCGCACCTTCCGGTACGGCTACCTTGTTACGACTTCGTCCCAATCGCCGATCCCACCTTCGACCACTCCCTCCCACAAAGGGGTTGGGCCATGGGCTTCGGGTGTTACCGACTTTCATGACGTGACGGGCGGTGTGTACAAGGCCCGGGAACGTATTCACCGCAGCGTTGCTGATCTGCGATTACTAGCGACTCCGACTTCACGGGGCCGAGTTGCAGACCCCGATCCGAACTGAGACCGGCTTTAAGGGATTCGCTCCACCTCACGGCATCGCAGCCCTCTGTACCAGCCATTGTAGCATGTGTGAAGCCCTGGACATAAGGGGCATGATGACTTGACGTCATCCCCACCTTCCTCCGAGTTGACCCCGGCAGTCTCTCACGAGTCCCCACCATTACGTGCTGGCAACATGAGACAAGGGTTGCGCTCGTTGCGGGACTTAACCCAACATCTCACGACACGAGCTGACGACAGCCATGCACCACCTGCACACCAGCCACAAGGGAACGCCCATCTCTGGACGCGTCTAGTGCATGTCAAACCCAGGTAAGGTTCTTCGCGTTGCATCGAATTAATCCACATGCTCCGCCGCTTGTGCGGGCCCCCGTCAATTCCTTTGAGTTTTAGCCTTGCGGCCGTACTCCCCAGGCGGGGTACTTAATGCGTTAGCTACGGCACGGATCCCGTGGAAGGAACCCACACCTAGTACCCACCGTTTACGGCGTGGACTACCAGGGTATCTAATCCTGTTCGCTCCCCACGCTTTCGCTCCTCAGCGTCAGTTACTGCCCAGAGACCCGCCTTCGCCACCGGTGTTCCTCCTGATATCTGCGCATTTCACCGCTACACCAGGAATTCCAGTCTCCCCTGCAGTACTCCAGCCTGCCCGTATCGCCTGCACGCCCACTGTTAAGCAGTAGGTTTTCACAGACAACGCGACAAACCACCTACGAGCTCTTTACGCCCAGTAATTCCGGACAACGCTCGCACCCTACGTATTACCGCGGCTGCTGGCACGTAGTTGGCCGGTGCTTCTTCTGCGCCTACCGTCACTCTCGCTTCGTCGGCGCTGAAAGAGGTTTACAACCCGAAGGCCGTCATCCCCCACGCGGCGTCGCTGCATCAGGCTTGCGCCCATTGTGCAATATTCCCCACTGCTGCCTCCCGTAGGAGTCTGGGCCGTGTCTCAGTCCCAGTGTGGCCGGTCGCCCTCTCAGGCCGGCTACCCGTCACCGCCTTGGTAGGCCATTACCCCACCAACAAGCTGATAGGCCGCGGGCCCACCTCACACCGCTACATAACGCTTTCCACCCACCCCCATGCAGGAGCAGGTCCTATCCGGTATTAGACCCAGTTTCCCAGGCTTATCCCAGAGTGCAAGACAGATCACCCACGTGTTACTCACCCGTTCGCCACTCGTGTACCCCGAAAGGCCTTACCGTTCGACTTGCATGTGTTAAGCACGCCGCCAGCGTTCGTCCTGAGCCAGGATCAAACTCTCCGTTAAAAACCAAACACACCCCAACACCCCAAAAAAAGGCACCAGGACACGATCAGAAAAACAGAGCCAAAAACTGGCAAAAAAAAACAAAAACAGACACCCAACCCCGACTAGGGATCTGAATCAGGCATCCAAACAACAGCACCAAAGGACTGTCATCAATCCCGGCACCATCAAACAAAAACCAAAACACTGTTGAGTTCTCAAACAACACACCCCAAGACCCAAACCAAACAGTCCAGACCCCCTCAGGGCACGATCGTCCATCTTAGCAGCGCTGATTCGCTCCCGCAAGCTCCGTGAAGGACCTTGTTTGAGTGAGTCGGTTTGCTTTGAGGGACTGCCCTCGGCTGGGAAAGTTTCTCTCCGCATCCGCTGGCTCCAAGAAAGTTACACACATGCAAACGGAAAAACAAATGCGCTGGTAGGGGGCTTGCCTGCCTCACGTTCGGGTACCACCTTCACGGCGCGGCTGGCGCGCGCTGCGCGCGCACCCCTTGCAGTTTCGTTCCCGTGAGCAAAGCCGAGGGCAGGTGTGGAAACCCGCTCTCGCCCTAGAATGTCTTCACGCAGGCACATCGGAGAGGTGTAAATGGCTGCCCCGGACGATTCACCCAAAGGACCAGAGCGAAGGGTTTGGGCTGGCACCACACTGGAGGAACGACGGGCCGAGCGCAGGCGGAATCTGGTGGACACCGCGCTCTCTCTGATTGGAGGCGAGGGCTGCACAGCGGTCACGGTCCGGTCTGTCTGCCGCAAAGCCGGCCTGACGGACCGATACTTCTACGAGAACTTCGATGGTCGCGACGATCTTGTCGTTACAACCTTCAACGAAGTGGTCGGAGAAGCTCTCGCTCTTCTTCGCGACTCCATCTCCCGCCTGCCCGATGATTCGCTGGAAACGCGTGCGCGCACGATCGTCAATGCTTTCCTTTCATTCGCCATCGATGATCCCCGCAAGGGCAGGCTTCTACTCGTAGAGCCACTCGCTGAGAAAGCACTGACCGGCGTCGGTGTCACGTTCGGTCCCATAATCACTAAGTTGATGCGCGCGCAGTTTCCCGCCGGACCCGATCGACCGAGCCGCACCTCCCGCGCGATGACCGCCCTTGGACTCACCGGATCTCTCGGTGCCCTCTTCTCTGCGTGGCTCGGCGGCACATTGCACGTCACCCGCGACGAACTCACCGATCACTGCGTCATCCTCATCCTCAATTCCTACGCACCGCGACGCCCGGCTTCTCCACTCCTGATTGACGGTCCTATACGATCACCAATAGATTGATGACAGCCGTCCTCACTTCAATGGGGGGCTCGATGGTGCCTCGGACCCTGCACTTCTTATTAGGACTTTTGACGGACAGGGACCTGGGCTTATCGGTGACGTCGCGCATTCACCCAGTGAACGCGCCGATTCAACGGAGAATCACATGATTGAGTGGTCCGAAACCGATCTCATGATGCGCGATGCGATCCGCGAGTTCATCAACAAAGAGGTCCGCCCGCACATCGACGAACTCGAGCACGGCGACATGCCGCCGTACGACCTGCTGCGAAAGCTCTTCACGTCGTTCGGCATCGACGTGATGGCTCGTGAAACCGTGACAAAGATGCTCGACAAACAGCGGGCACGAGAGGCGGCTGTCGCAGCGGGCGAAGCCCCACCCGCCAAGGACGCCACCAAGAAGTCCGGCGAACGGCGAACTTCGGGCGGCTTTGGCGGAGGACAAGAATCGCTCGGCGCGATTCTGTGCAGCGAGCTTTGCGGCGTAAGCATGGGGATGTTCGCCGCCATGGGCGTCAGCCTTGGTTTGGGAGCCGCAACTATCCAGGCACGGGGCACACTCGCGCAGAAGGAACGCTGGCTCCCCCCACTCGTCACCATGGAGAAGGTAGCCGCCTGGGCTCTCACCGAGCCCGATTCTGGTTCCGATGCGTTCGGTGGCATGAAAACCAGCGTCAAACGCGACGGCGACGACTACCTGCTCAACGGCCAGAAAACCTTCATCACGAACGGACCCTATGCAGACACCGTGATCGTCTACGCGAAGCTAGACGAGAAAGACGGCACACCGCCGCGCGACCGCAAGGTACTGACATTCGTGCTCGACAAAGGTATGGAGGGTTTCACCCAATCCCGGCCAATGCGCAAAATGGGTCTCCACTCCTCCCCCACCGGTGAACTGTTCTTCGACAACGTCCGCCTCGGCCGCGACCGCCTTCTCGGCGAAACCGAGGACCACGAAGGCGGAGACGGCCGCCAAAGCGCCAAAGAAGGCTTCGTCGTAGAGCGGATGGGCGTAGCTGCAATGGCCCTCGGCGTCATCAATGAGTGTCGGCGCCTGTGCATCGAGTATGCGAAGGACAGAAAACTTTGGGGCACACCTATAGCCGATCTGCAGCTGATTCAGCTCAAACTCGCGAAGATGGAGGTGGCGCGCGTCAACGTCCAGAACATGGTGTTCCAGGGCATCGAAATGGGACGCGCAGGCAAGATGCCCTCCTTGGCGGAAGCATCGGCGATGAAGTGGTACGCCTCTGAAGCTGCCACTGAGGTGGCTATGGACGCCGTACAACTCTTCGGTGGCAACGGATACATGTCGGAGTACCGAGTCGAACAGCTTGCGCGCGACGCTAAGTCGCTGATGATCTACGCGGGCAGCAACGAAGTCCAGATCACCCACGTCGCGAAGGGATTGCTAGGAAAATGAGTGACGAACCTCCCTACCTCATGATGGCCAACGCCGGGATCGAGCACATGCTGCCGCCAGCGCACCGCATGGGCGTCAAGATTGTCGAGCTCGAGAAAGGCCGTGTCGTCGGTGAGGTACCCGTGGACGGCAACACGAACCATATCGGGACCGTTTACGCGGGAGTGCTGTTCACCGTCGCTGAGGTGCTCGGCGGTGCAATCTGTTTGCCGACATTCGACAGCGCGAAGTTCTACCCCATCGTGAAGGATGTGCAAATCCGTTTTCGTCGTCCGGCCACCACGACGATTCGTGCGACAGCCGTGCTCCCATCTGACATCGTGGAGGCAGTTGCTGAAGCGGCGGAAGCGAATGGCAAAGCAGACTTCGAACTAGAGGCCGAACTCGCCGACACTAGTGGGCAGGTAGTCGCTTCCACCCACGGGATCTATCAGTTGCGCAAGCACGGAACGTAAGCGGACCTCAGTCTGGCCCCAGCAGTGGCCCCAGCGGCCCGAGGTCGATGTTGAGGTCTGCGGGGGTCAGATCGAAGTGCTCTAGCAGTTCTTGCATTTTCTCGTCGAGCAGCATAAGTGTCTGGCCGATGTTTTCGATCTGGTCCTCGCTGAGATCACCCACTTCGACTCTTCGCAATGCTTGTCTCTCCATAAGCTGACGCAACAACTCCACGATAGTGAGCACAAGACTAGCGAGGCCCCGTTCAACGGATTCAGGGCTCGCGTCGATCCGGCGAGTCAGTTCGTGCTCGTTTCCCCCCGGCCCCTCATCCACTGGCACCGTCGTCCTCCCACCTGAGGGCTGGTTCAAGCGCGCTGACGGACGAGATCAGCGTGCGCAGGGAAATCCGGACAAGGTCTACGTCTGCGATCGATAGCGTGATATCTCCTGTGATCACGACACCACCCGCTAATACGCGGTCGAGAAGGTCGACCAACGCGATCCGGCGTTCCGGCTCGTCAGCGGAGGGCGACAAGTGCGCAGGGGTCGCCGTCATCGACTCTGCTCCCCACCGCCACGTGTCGTCGGAACAGTCGCCTGCGCAGCCGCTGTAAACGAATAAGGAGGCCACGGCCCGGTGAGCACGAGCCGCAGCGCTGGACTCGTGGCTTGCATTTCCTCCACCGCGGCGAGGAAATCGCCTGTCCGGGCTTGGTCAACGAGGTACGTACCGTTCAACAGCACGGGTTCAGCTGTTCCCGTGAGTTGCTGGCTCGGAGGGGGTTGCCGCCGTGCGCCCACCGCATACTTACAGAGTTCTTGATGTACGGCGTTCACGGCCTCGGCTGCGGCGCGTTCCGCTTCTTGCCGGGCAGTGAGCTGGGTGCGGCGCCGCTGGAGGTACGCCGCGCCTGCACCGCGCTGGACGGTGCCAGAAGACCGCTTCGCTTGTCCCGTCGAACCTGCCGTGGTTCCCGATGTATCGTCCGCTCGGCGCAAATGCGCGCGGAGGCCCCACTCTGAGCGGCCTTCGATGAGCCGGAGTGCTTTGGAAAACTCCGCTGACCGCTCCTTTAGTATCGCGCGTACACGATCGTCATCAAGGCACACCGTCGCTAGCCGCAAGGGAACAGCGGATACGTCCTTCGTCACTGCTGCTATGACGGCGTCGTGGGCCCTCGCGACCTTCTCCAGCCAGCTCAGGTTCTCCAGGTTGTGATGCAACGCTTCCTCACCGAACTCTGTGAGCGGCACTGCCTCGACCACTGCTACGAGGCCCGCCGCTTCGACGGCGCGCGGCTCCCCTCCACCCACGCCTTCGAGACCATTCAGATGCTCCAACTCGAGGCCTCCAGGAGTGACGGCGTACATCCAGAGTCCCGTGGGCTCACCCATCACGCTTCTTTTTCTTTTCGCGCACCGGGCGCGTGCTCGATGTCTTCTGCTCCAGCTCGGCAAGCCTCGTACGGAGTTCTTCGTTTTGCTCCTCAAGCTCAGCCATTCTGCTGCGCCCTGTGAGCCATGGGTCGTGCTCCCACCAGTCGATGCCGACTTCTTTGGCAGTTTCGAGTGAGGCCACAACTAGCCGTAGCTTGATCGTAAGCAGCTCGATGTCCAGCAAGTTGACCTGAATATCACCGGCAATGACCAGTCCTTTATCCAGGACGCGTTCGAGGATGTCCGCGAGGTTCGCGGAGGAGCCCCCGCCTGAGCGATAGCTTGTGGGGAGCTGATTTCCCCCACCTTGCGCGATTGTCATTGCGCCTCATCTCCCCGGCCACGCGGGTAACGCCTGGTCCGCCGCCACGAGAGGAGATTCCCCTCCTGGTCGATCTGAATCTCGTAGAGAGACAAGATGTCGGCTGAGGATGGAACCCTATGATCTTCGACGACTTCCACCTCCACTTCCCAGCCCTCGTCGGCTGGTGCCAGCGAGGTAACTCCCTGCGGTTCCTTACCGGTCAGTTCCGCTAGGAGCCGGGCGGCCACCTGCGCAGCCTCCATCGGTGCTAGCGTGCCCTCTTTGCTGGTGTCGCTACTCTCACTCGCCATTTTCCTGTGCACCGCCTTCTGCCTTGCCAGGTGGTTCCCCTCGCGGCTTACTCATCCGGTCGAGGATTTGTTGCTGGCCCTCGGTCTCCTCCGCTGCAGAGATTTCTCCTGCTTCGCGTTGTCCCGCGAGAGTTTCGAGATCACGGCGCACAGCACCTGGCGAATGCATCTCCTGATCGACTTGATCACGGATGACCTCGGCTACCGCCACTACCCCTCGCACGGGCAGCAGCGGAAGGCCGAGGATTCCGGTGATAAGTCCCATCCGTCAGGCCTCCGATGCTTGCGTGACGACGAAGTCGTACGCGGCGATCGGCCCGAACAGGGTGATGTCGACACGGCCGTCCCAGTTCTTGGCGAGCTCACCGACCGCTTGCTCGATGTCTTTCTGCTGGCTGCGGGGCGCGAGCACTGCGATCGCGGCAGCGTCAAGTTCGTTGGTCGCTTCGCGCACGTTCGTCACCGATGCGAAAGGTTCGAGCATCTGTGCCACTAACTGTGTGTCTGCTTGGCGTTTCGCTTCAATCGCCTGGTTTACTACCTCGCCGAGCGCTATGCGCGCGTCTCGGGTGACATCTTCCAGTTGCCCGGCGATCTGATCTCGCAACTTCCCGGCGTCGGGGTTTTCCGCCAGCACTTCACGCAGCACGGCCTCTTCGATGTAGCGGCCCTTCACGAGAAACTCAGCCTGCCCGTCCAACGCCTTCAGGGCAGACAAGAATTGATCCTCGTTGGGGCCAATCAACTCGTCTTTCACCGCCTGCTCGTCTGTGACGACAGCGCCGAACTTGAAAGGCAACACCGACGCCTTTGCCGCTACCTGATCCACGATACGCGCGTGGGCCATCAAGTCTTCAGGCTTCCCGAGGGGATGATCAGGGGAGAGTTCGCTCACGAGGGCGGCTAGCTTCCCGCGCCGGACCTGTCTGACAGCCTGCTCACCGCCGCCAACCACTGGCCCCGCCTCTGGCAGTGATTCGGCTCCCTCATTCCCGTCGCTCGCCAGGACAATTCCGTAAACGTAAATGGCGGTACCTTCCGGCCCTGATGATTCAACGGCGGTACTGGTTTGTTCAGTCATCACGCCTTCGCCTTCCTCGATCGCCCTTTCGTCTCTACCTTTTCCTTCTCGTCCTCTTTCTCGGCTTCTTTCTCATCGCCGTTGCCGAGAAGATCTCCAACCTTTTCACCAGCCGCTTCCAGCATTCCCTTGGTCTTGGACTTCGCACCGCCTGAAGTGATGCTCTCAGTCAGATCGCTCAGATCCTTCGGTTCCTCGGTCCCTAGTTCGAGACGATTGACTGCCTCGGCGAATCGCAAGTAAGTGTCAACACTCGCGACCACGATCCGCGCGTCGATGGTCAACAGCTCGATCCCTACAAGGGAGACGCGCACGAACGCGTCGATGACGAGTCCTTTGTCAAGAATGGTGTCAACGACATCAGCGAGGCTCGAGGAATTCGGTCTGGCGACGGTCCCGGCGCCAGAGTTCTGCTGCGCTGGCTGAATTGCAGTTGTCATAGTCAAAATCCTTTGCTCTAGTAGTCGGGCCCAGTGCCCGCAAAGCTTGGACCACAGGTCCACGGGACGCACCGTCTGGCGCGTATATGCCGCTACCCACCTGGAGTACTGGTGAAATCCGGCCCACCGTCTTGTGCGGCGATTGATAGGGAGTACCCCGCGTTGGCATAGCAAACCGCGAATTGCAGAAAGAAAAGAAGAAATTTCGACACTCTGTTCTGATTGTCTGAAATGCGTACATCACCAGCCGATAGGCACACCCTGGATGCCAGGTGGCTACGCCGACCTACGGGCAATCTCGTGCTGTACGTCAACCGTTCACCTCTGCGTTACCTTCCCGTGGGATTCCGCACGGCTTCCGATGGTCCGCTTGTGGCGTTGTCCGACCATAAGCACATCCGGATTGGAGCACAGATGTCCAACCTGCCAGCGGGGGGCGCGTCTGCGACCGTTGACATTGAGGCTCCCCGCCCGCCGTCACTCCTACGCGGTCCACTGGATTTTCTGCCGCTCAGCGGCCAGGCGCAGAAGTACGCCAACTGGCTCGGCGTCGTCGCTGGCGTCTACGTACTGATCACCGCAGTGAGTCTGATCGGGGCAGGCTTCAAGGCAGCCACGGGCGATCAGGCTGGCCAGCTGTTCCAGTTCGCGTCCAATCCCTTTATCGCCCTGATGATCGGCGTACTGGCAACCGCAGCCACCCAATCCTCCTCGACCACCACCTCGATAACTGTCGGTCTGGTCGCCGGCGGCCTGCCCCTGGAAATCGCGATTCCGGTACTGATGGGCGCCAATATCGGTACAACACTGACGAACACACTGGTCAGCCTGGGCATGGTGCGCGACAAAGAAGGCTTCAAACGCGCTTTCGCCGCGGCCACCATCCACGACTTCTTCAACCTGATTGCGGTGGCGATCTTTCTGCCGCTCGAGTTGATGTTCGGTATCCTTGCACGGTCTTCCGCCTGGCTGGCAGGCCAGACCTCCGGGACCGACGGTGGTATTTTCGCGACAGTCTTCGGCGGTCTCGGCGAGTTCGTCAAAGCGGTAACCACACCCGGCGCAGATGCCGTGAAGTGGGCTGCTGGCCCGCTCCCCGACCCGTGGTACGGCATTTCGCTGATCTTCATCGGCATCGCCCTGATCCTGTTTGTCATCAGCTTCATCGGAAAGCTGCTGAAGGTCCTGATGGTGGGCAAAGCCGCTGATGTACTGCATACCGCCATCGGCCGCGGTCCTCTCACCGGCATCACGTCTGGGGCGGTGGTAACGGTGATGGTGCAGTCCTCCTCAACGACCACCAGCCTGGCAGTACCCTTGGCCGGCTCTGGACAGTTCTCACTACGCCAGATCTATCCCTTCACAATCGGCGCGAACATCGGCACAACGGTGACCGCACTCATTGCTGCTTTCGGGTTCACCGGGATCGAGGCCTCCCTCGCACTACAAGCCGCGTACGTGCACCTGCTGTTCAACCTTTTCGCGACAGTGCTGATCTTCGGACTTCCATTCCTGCGCGTCCTTCCGCTGCGGGGCGCAAGCTGGCTCGCTGGAATGGCCACAGAGAACAAGCTCTACGCGGCCGCCTGGGTGCTCGGCGTATTTGTCGCGATACCACTCGCCCTCATCGCCCTCACCGTCCTCTTCTGACCGGAGAAACAATGACTGACAACCAGGAATTCACCAGCGGGCGCAGCGGGGCAGATCTTGACCGTGAGCTCGAGCAACTACTCGAAGAGGCGGAAGCGACCGTCGTCCGGCTGCGCCGTGAACTCCACAGCCGTCGTGAGTTCGCGGCTCAGCATGCAGAGATCGACAAGCTCGACGAGCACATGGCGCACGCACGGGTCCAATGGAGCGAGGTGCGCGCATTCTTCGAAGACGTCCTGAGCCAGTTGCTCTCCCGAGAGTCCGCCAGCCAGGCACGCTCGACCGGGATCACGGCACCGCACGAAGGAGGAAGCGACCGTGCGTAACCTTCTCGCTCGGCGGGCGCTTCCTGCGGCTTCCGTGGCAGCGCTCACAATACTTGTCACACCGGGATGTAGCAGCTCAGAGGCAGCGGCACCGATTGAGGTGTCCGGATCGTCGACGGTCGCTCCGATTACTGAAGCGATTGCGCGAGACGGCCGCTTCGACGTCGAGGTCACCGCGGAAGGCACAACCGACGGGTTTGACCGTTTCTGCAGCGGCGAAACTCCGATCAACAACGCTTCCGAAGCGATCCCCGGCCCTGGGCAGCGGACGGACTATGTTGCGATGTGCGCCGAGAACGGTGTCGAGTACATCGAGCTTCCGATCGGTCTCGATGCGCTCAGCTTAGTGCGCAACGAGGCGAACGACTTCGCTGACGACCTGACGATGGACGAGTTGAAGCGCATTTGGTCACCAGATTCCGAAATCACGAGCTGGAGGGATATTCGCCCTGACTGGCCCGCACAGCCGATCAGCCTGTACGGGCGCCCTGACGGTTCGGGAACGTTCGACTATTTCACGCACTTCGCTGTGGGTGAAGCTGGCTCAATTAGAAGTGACTACCGTGCTACGGACGACATGACGGAACTCGCGCGCTGGATCGCCGAAGATGAAAACAGTCTCGGATTCATGGGCGCCGGGAACTACCTGGCCGCGGACGAGGAGTACCGCGACCGCATCGCGAACGTGGCAGTTGATGGCGTCTCACCGAGCCGCACCAATGCCCAGGACGGGACGTATCAGCCACTTACTCGCCCGCTCTTCATCTACGTATCGGCAGCAGCCTTCGAGGATGCCGCCGTCACCGAATTCGTGGACCATTACCTAAGAACGGTACGTGGGATGCTGCCGCGAGTGTTCTTCTACGCACTCCCGACGGACGCATACCCCCTGGTCCAGCAGCGGTTCGAAGACCGGATCACGGGAACGATGTTCGGTGGGGACCCATTCGCGGAGCGCCCAATCCTGCAAGCGCTGCAGGGCAGCTGAATGTAGGCGTACAACACAAAAGGCCCGGTGCATCCCAAAGATGCACCGGGCCTTTCTAGTCCGGCTGGATCAGAAGTCCATGCCGCCCATGCCGCCAGTCGGATCGCCAGCCGGAGCCGCGTTCTTCTCTGGCTTGTCAGCGACAACAGCCTCGGTGGTGAGGAACAGCGCCGCGATCGATGCTGCGTTCTGCAGCGCCGAGCGGGTGACCTTCACCGGGTCATTGATGCCGGCAGCGAGGAGGTCCTCGTACTCGCCCGAGTCAGCGTTCAGACCGTGACCGGTGGGGAGGTTGCGAACCTTCTCCGCGACAACGCCAGGCTCCAGGCCCGCGTTGAAGGCGATCTGCTTCAGCGGAGCTTCGAGCGCCACGCGAACGATGTTCGCGCCAGTTGCCTGGTCGCCCTCGAGCTGCAGGTCGTCGAGAGCAGGCGATGCCTGCAGAAGTGCGACGCCACCACCGGCGACGATGCCTTCCTCGACAGCTGCCTTCGCGTTGCGGACTGCGTCCTCAATGCGGTGCTTGCGCTCCTTGAGCTCAACCTCGGTAGCTGCGCCAGCCTTGATGACTGCGACGCCACCGGCGAGCTTCGCGAGGCGCTCCTGCAGCTTCTCGCGGTCGTAGTCGGAGTCCGACTTCTCGATCTCGGCACGGATCTGGTTGACGCGGCCCTCGATCTGAGCAGCATCGCCAGCGCCCTCGACGATGGTCGTCTCATCCTTGGTGATGACAACCTTGCGGGCGCGGCCGAGCATCTCGAGACCAGCGGTCTCGAGGGAGAGTCCGACCTCTTCGCTGATGACCTGGCCGCCGGTGAGGATGGCCATGTCCTGCAGCATTGCCTTGCGGCGGTCACCGAAGCCAGGTGCCTTGATGGCCACCGACTTGAAGGTGCCGCGGATCTTGTTCACGACGAGGGTCGACAGCGCTTCGCCCTCGACGTCCTCAGCGATGATCGCGAGCGGCTTGCCCGACTGAATGACCTTCTCGAGCAGCGGAAGGAGATCCTTGACCGTCGAGATCTTGGACGAGACCAGGAGGACGTAGGCGTCCTCGAGGACCGCTTCCTGACGCTCAGGGTCGGTCACGAAGTAACCCGAGACGAAGCCCTTGTCGAAGCGCATACCCTCGGTGAGCTCAAGCTGCAGCCCAAAGGTCTGAGCCTCTTCGACAGTGATGACGCCTTCCTTGCCGACCTTGTCCATCGCCTCTGCGATGAGCTGGCCGATCTGCGGGTCACCTGCGGAGATACCGGCGGTAGCAGCGATCTGCTCCTTGGTCTCGATCTCCTTGGCAGTCTCGAGGAGACGTGCAACGATCGTCTCGACTGCCTTCTCGATGCCGCGCTTCAGCGCCATTGGGTTAGCGCCAGCAGCGACGTTGCGCAGGCCCTCGCGGACCAGTGCCTGTGCCAGAACCGTGGCTGTCGTCGTGCCGTCACCGGCGACGTCATCAGTCTTCTTGGCAACTTCCTTGACGAGCTCAGCGCCGATCTTCTCGTACGGATCGTCGAGCTCGATTTCCTTAGCGATTGAGACGCCATCGTTGGTGATGGTAGGGGCGCCCCACTTCTTTTCCAGAACGACGTTGCGACCCTTGGGTCCCAGCGTCACCTTTACTGCGTCGGCGAGAGCGTTGAGCCCCCGCTCGAGGCCACGGCGTGCCTCTTCGTCGAACGCGATGATCTTGGCCATTGCGTAGTGATCCTCCAGGTATGAGGCTGACACACAGAGCGATTGTTTGACAGATCGCTCCAGCTGCGCGGTTGGCCAGGCGCGGTGCCCGCGACGGACGGCTGGGGGTGTCAGCCCCGGCCTCACCGTCCCGACCTAGCACTCTCATGTCTTGAGTGCCAGATCCATGTTTAGCACTCGAAGAATGCGAGTGCAAGATGGTGTGGCGACTCGTCGTCTCCGCGCTGAGCGAACACAAAGAGGAGGCACCATGCCCCATCGATCCCCCACACGGCAGTCACCCCTGCCGCCGCGCGACGGGATCGACGCCGCGTGGATCCGTTTTCCTGATTTCGCGCCATGGAAGACTGTGGGAGAGGCGATCAACGCCAGATACCCAGCGCATCGGGAGCGGTTCGCGGAACGGCTCGCGCAGGGTGACGTCGTGGACCAGAGCGGGGCCCCCGTACATGAGGGCTCATTCCTGCGCCGCGGAATGACCCTGTTCTACTACCGGGACCTTCCCGTTGAGGATCCAGTCCCGTTTGATATCACTGTCCTCTACCAGGACAACAACATCGTGGTCGCCGACAAGCCTCACTTTCTCGCAACCATGCCGCGAGGCCGGCACGTCACGGAAACTGCGACCGTGCGGCTCCGCCGACTGCTCAGGCTGCCGGAGCTGACTCCAGCCCATCGACTGGACCGGCTGACAGCGGGGCTCCTTACTCTTCACCGTTCACGCAGAGGTCCGCAGCGCGTATCAGCAGTTGTTCGCACGGCGCGACGTCACCAAGGGATACCTCGCTATCGCCTCCTACAACGCGGATCTGGAATTGCCACTGACGCGCTCCAGCCGAATCGTCAAACCGCAAGGCGCACAGCAGGCGCGCGAAGTGCCAGGGCCCGTGAATGCGATTAGCCGGGTGGAACTCGATGAGCACGACCGCGTATGGGCGCGTTATCGGCTTCGTCCGGTTACCGGCCGCACGCACCAGCTTCGCGTCCACATGAGCGCGTTAGGGGTTCCGATATACGGCGACAGTCTGTACCCGCAGATCACACCGATCTCGCCGACCGACTACACAGAGCCATTGCGATTGCTGGCACACACAATGTCGTTTACCGACCCCCTTACCCGGCGCAAGCACACGTTCATGAGTGAGCGCACCCTCACCGGCCCGTGAGCGAGGAGAGAAGTTCGGGCAGATCGGCCACCGAGTCGATAATGTGGTCCGGTTCCTCGTCGAGCCCCTCCATGGTCTCGGGCCGGAACTTCCCGGTCCGCACCAGGACGCCAGTCATTCCCGCTGCTTGCCCCGCGAGCACATCGGCGTTGACGTCATCGCCCACCATGACTACCTCTCTGGGCCCGACGCCCATCATCGCTGCGGCTGTCGAGAAGGCGCGCTCCGACGGCTTTCCGATCACGGTGATATCGCGGTGACCGACCGCTTCGAGCCCCGGCAAATACGCGCCCACGTCGATCTTGAGTCCCGCTGACGTTGTCCAGGAGAGAGCGCGGTGCATCGCGATGACGGGCACGCCTTCTACCATCAGTTCAGCAACGCGACTGAGAGCTTCGTGCGTGAACACCGGACCTGCACCACCGAGAATGATCAAGTCGGGAGACTCCTCAGCGAATTCGATGTCCGACATGTCTGCCTGCACCTCCCCACTATTGAGGAGCCAGCAGCGTGCACCTTCATGATGGCGTTTTACGAACTCCGCGGTGAGCTTTGCGGCGGTGACGATCTCTTCAGGCTCCACTGGTATCCCGCACTGCCACAGCCGCATCGCGATATCCGCTTGGGTCAGCGACGTCGTACTCGTGAGAAAACCACTGGCATAACCAGCTTCGACAACCGTGCGCACCGCATCTGCGGCTCGCGCTATTGGTTCCCAAGAGGTCACGAGCACACCGTCAATATCGAACAGCACGCCCTTGATCGCCATGACACGACACTACTGATCTGACCCTCTCATTTCGCCCCCGTCACAAGAAATTCATGCAGGCGCGAACGCGCTGTCCACTACCCGGGTAATTGCGTCTGCCGCGTCCCGCTCCTCAAGGCGCCCTGCCGCGACTTCCTCGACAGCCCCGTGCACAACGTTGTAGTAGACGGCGATCAGCCAGTCTTCGGACAAGTCCGTGCGGAAGACGCCTTCAGAGCGGCCACGGTGCAGCAGCGAACGAACACGTTCAAGTGGCAGTCGGTGAAGTTCGCGCACACGCTCGGCGGGGAGGTGATCCCTGGCCGCAAGCAGCAGGCCGCGCGTCCGCCCAACGATGCGCCAGGTAGCAGCAATCAGTTCAGCCAGCGCTGTACGCGGGTCAACAGCACAACCAAGCTCACTCAGCGTGCGTTCGGAGGCCGCGAGTGCCGACTCGAAGACGGCGTCGATCAGTTCGGCCCGCGTGCAGAAGTGTCCGTAGACAGTGACCCGACCGACTCCGGCGCGGGAAGCGATCGCGCCGATGCTCGCTTCGGGATCCGAAGCGAGCAGTTCGAGAGCTGCGGACACGATCGCCTCGCGGTTACGCCGAGCATCTGCACGCATGATGCTATTCACCTCTAACTCATACAGTGCTGTTTAGGTTACTATGGGCCGAAACTCGTACAACCTTGTTTATCTTAGGAGTCACGGTGGCGGCACGCTCTCCGGCGAAGAATGTCCTAGTATTCGGCGGCTATGGCGCGGTGGGCACTTCGGTAACCCGCCTGCTGCGCGAGCGCGGTCATTCCGTCCGCACCGCGGGGCGTGACGCTAACCGCGCGGACATGGCCCTGGATATCACCGATCCCAGTTCCGCAGCTGCGGCAGCGAAGGGCGCCGATCTCGTCATCAATGCGACGGGTTCGGAGGATCCGGAATTGGCGTCCGCCGTTACCGAACCTGGCGCCGCGTTCGCCGACATCACAGCCACCAGTAGTTACGTCGATGCCCTGTCTGCGAGGCGATTCCAGGCGCCCGTTCTCGTCAGCGTCGGTATCGCTCCTGGCCTCACCAGCCTGCTCGCTGCGCAAATGCATCGGAAATACCCCGGGGCGATCGACATCATCGTCGCGCTTGGCGCCGGCGAGCACCACGGAGCCGCTGCGACGGAGTGGACCGCCCGGCTGGTGGGTTCCAGATTCCCTGACCACGGCGCGCTTGTGCGCAACTTCAGCGCGCCGGTCACCGTCGAGGTGCCCGGATACGGGAAGCGCCGCGTCTATCGCGCGGACTTCTCGGACCAGCACATCCTCAGCCGTGAGTTCAAGACCCCGGTGCGCAGCTACTTCATGCTCGACTCACGACTCGCCACCTTTGCCCTAGCGATGCTCACCCGGCTCCCCTGGGCCCCGAAACTTCCCTCCGCGAAGCCACTGCCCGGAACAACCGACCGCTGGCTGGTGCTTGCGCGCAGCCACCTCGGGGCGATCAGCTACATGTCTGGCCGCGGACAGTCACACGCCACCGCGACAGTGACCGCGAGCGTCGCCGACTTCACCGAGCGCCTCCAGCCAGGGCTTCAGCACTTGCATCACGTGGTAAGCCTCAATGAAATGGCACAGGCGACCGGCTACAAGGTAGCGGAGCGCCCGTGAAAGCGTGTCCCGATTCTTGGGAAGCTGATGTCAGCGGGCGTCCAGGATGCCTGGCACCCGTTCGAACCATTCAAGCACTGCCTTCTCGTAGAGAATTCCGAACTCCAGCGTCGCGCGTCCGTAGGGGGAGCCGACACCCGCGTCCGCTTGCTTCATGTACCCCGCTAAACGTACTTCGTGCTGCTTGCGGTGACGTTCGAGAATTGCCTCGATGTCAGCGCGCTGCAGATGCTCACCGAAGGTCAGGGTCAATAGCATCGGGACACGAATCGTGTCGCTGCCGGGCTCGCGTGTGATCCATTCCCGGAAGGTCGCCTTTCCCTCGTCCGTTATCGAATAGGGCACACGTTCCCTAGCCCCCGCCTCTCCGCGCGAAACGAGGCCGGCTTCGGCCATCGACGAAAGCTCCCGGTACACCTGGCTGCGCGTGACCGTCCAGAAATCGCCGATGCGCTCGTTGGCGATGGCAGCGAGGTCCCACCCTGACAAGGGGCCTTGATGAAGAAAGCCAAGCAGGGCCGCAGCTGTCGAGTTGATATGGCGCGCCACGTTGCTGCCTCCGCTCTTGACATTCCATTGTGCTAGGTCGATTATTACATTAGACCTTCCACAGTGGAATGTTGAGGGCGGGAGGAACCCATGGACATTGCCAACGGCGTGCGCGCTTCGAGCAACGACCGCGAACGTGCCGTCGCAGCACTAAGCAAACATGCGAGCGACGGGCGTTTGACGTTCGAGGAATTCGAGCATCGCGTCGATCACGTCTACCGCGCCGTCACAACTGCCGACATCGAAGCCGTGCTGCAAGACCTGCCGGCGCCGGCGCCTGCCGCAACCCCCGGCGCGCAACCGCGCAGCCGTGCGCCGATCTGGCTCCGCGCCGAATGGGCGACTTGGGCCGGAGTGGGTCTCCTCTGCCTCGGAATTTGGTTGCTGACCTCACTGTTTGCGGGCTCGGTGCTATACCCCTGGCCAATGTGGGTGATCGGACCTTGGGGTGCAGTCCTGATCACCAGGTCCTTCGGCCCTGAACGGCGCGCGTGCGGAAGATCAGCGCATTCGCGCCCTGCTGTGCACCTCGCATACGACTACCGGGAACAATGGCTGCATGCGCTCGGTCACCGATCATCAAGCCGCCATCGCCGCACTCGTCAAGAGCAGGCCTGACACTGAGCTTCAACTTTCCGCCGCCGCAGGGAGGGTGCTAGCGCGCGACGTAGTAGCCACGCGCGCTCTCCCCGGCTTCGACAACTCCGCGATGGACGGCTACGCCGTGCGCGCCGCGGACACCGAGACCGCGAACACCGAGACACCTGTCGTACTCCCGGTGGCTGAAGATATCCCCGCCGGGCGTACTGACGGACCGCCGCTCGAGGCGGGCACAGCCCACCGGATCATGACCGGCGCGGCACTGCCGAACGGAGCCGACGCGGTAGTACCCGTCGAACTCACCGACGGTGGCACCACATCAGTCGCCATTCACCAGGCGCCGCGCTTAGGTCAGCACGTTCGCCGGGCTGGCGAAGACATCTCCGCCGGGGCGGTCGCGCTGCGTCGCGGACAGGTCCTCGGCGCCCCTCACCTGGCATTACTGTCCGCGCTCGGTTACGCCACCGCGCCGGTCATTCCACCAATCAGGACCATCGTCCTCTCGACGGGCAGCGAACTCGTCGCTCCCGGGCAGCCGTTGCGCAGGGGCGAAATCTACGAATCAAACGGCATCATGCTCGCCACCGCGGTACGCGAGGCCGGTGGCGAGGCAGCGCAATTGCGTTTCGTCAGCGACGATCCAGGTGAGTTCTTGCACACTCTTCGCAACCGCGCGCCCGAGGCTGACCTCATCATCACTTCAGGCGGGGTGAGTGCTGGAGCGTACGAGGTCGTCAAGGATTCGCTCGCCCAGCATGGCGTCGAATTCCTCAAAGTAGCGATGCAGCCCGGCATGCCGCAGGGCTGCGGGGTCTTCGAGAACACGCCTATCGTCACATTGCCCGGGAACCCGGTAAGCGCTCTCGTTTCGTTCGAGGTATTCATCCGCCCCGCGCTGCGAAGGGCCATGGGTCTGCCCTCCGTCTCACGTCCGGTCATCAAAGCGGAACTCACTGAACCCGTCCGCTCACCGGCCGGAAAACGTCAGTTCCGCCGAGGCGTCCTGGACCGGGGACGCGGTACCGTCAAGCCGATCGGACCGCCGGCGTCTCACCACCTGCGCTGGCTTGCGTCAGCGAACTGCCTCGTGGACGTCCCCGAAGGGTCCACCGATCTGAACGCTGGAGATGCTGTGACCGTGTGGGACCTTGAATCCGACTGAGTAAGGCATACTCGACGCAACCTATGGGACTGCAGCCGTGCCGTACTCTTTACACGAGAACTCGACGTCTGAACCCCGATACCCCAATTGGAGAGGTGCCGACAGAAAGTGGCCCGAAGACCGACGCCGCCCGGCCAGCAGCCCAGCAATGCCGTGGGGCACGCGCTGTCCCTGGTGCGCTCGCACATTCCTCCCGTCCACCCGGCGGGACTTCCCTTCATCGCCGTACCGCTCGCTGTCGCCGCCCTCGGCCGGAACAGGCGCTGGATCCGCCGGAGCGGCCTCACTGTGGCCGCGGCCAACGCCGCCTTCTTCCGCAACCCCCATCGGGTCCCGCCGAACAGGGCCGATGTCGTCGTGGCGGCAGCTGATGGTGAAGTCACACTCGTTGACAGCGCCACCCCACCGGCCGAGCTGGGACTGGGTACTGCTCCGCTTCCGCGAGTCAGCATCTTCCTTTCGGTGCTGGACGTCCATGTCCAGCGCTGCCCTGTTGCGGGGCACGTGGTCAACGTGGTCCATCAGCCGGGCAGATTCATGTCGGCTGACCTAGACGAAGCGAGCGACGCGAACGAACGAAACAGCATGATCATCCGCACTCCTGACGACCGTCAGATCGTCGTTGTGCAGATCGCGGGTCTTGTTGCCCGGCGGATCATCTGCGACGCGCGGCCCGGTGACGTCCTCACCCTCGGTGAAACGTATGGACTGATCCGGTTCGGTTCGCGTGTCGACACCTTCCTTCCCGCTGGATCACGTGTACTCGTTGAGCGAGGACAGCGGACCATCGGTGCGGAAACGGTGATCGCTGAACTCCCGTGACACACAGGGTGAGTGAGGTCCAGGATGAACTTGGCGTCTGATGAATGAGCACGACCTGCCGGGCGAGCAGGGCCGGCCGATCCGGTCGGCTGGTGTCCGGCTCGTCCCGAGTGCCATCACAGTGCTGGCGATGTGTGCTGGCTTGTCGGCAATCAAGATGGCGCTCGACGGCAGCGTAGGACTCGCGATTGCGCTCATTGGTGCGGCGGCACTACTTGACGGCGTGGACGGACGCATCGCGCGTCTCCTCGACGCGACCACGCGTATCGGCGCCGAACTTGATTCTCTGGCCGACGCAATTTCGTTCGGTGTCGCGCCAGCCATCGTGCTCTACGTAACTTTGCTGACCGGAAACAACTTCGGCTGGGTGGTGGCGCTGATCTTCGCGGTGTCAATCGTTCTCCGGCTCGCGCGGTTCAACACACTTATCGACGACACTGAAGCGCCCGCGTATCACAAGGACTACTTCGTGGGGGTCCCGGCTCCAGCAGGTGGCCTGATCGCACTTGCACCGCTCGCCGCATACGCGCAGTGGGGTGCGGGTTGGTGGTCTTCATTCCCTCTCGTCGTGATCTGGATGGTCATCGCGTCGGCGCTGATTGTCAGCCGCATCCCGACACTCGCGATGAAGCAGGTTTCAGTACCGCCACGCATGGCGGTCGGGCTACTGATTTCCGTCGCGCTGGTGGCGGCCGGACTAGTGACCTACCCTTACATTCTTCTGATCGCGGTGGTCTTCCTGTATCTCGCGCACATCCCGTACGCGGTTCATACGAAACGCTGGGTAGCGGCACGGCCCGAAACCTGGCACATCCCACCCGCGGAACGGCGGGCGCTGCGCCGTTCCAACGCTCAGCGCCGCTCGCTAGCCAGACTCGGTCTCCGCCGATCGAAACCGCGGGGCCGCTCCTCCCGAGTGGCGGGCCGGGGACGGGCACGCTAGGTCTCTCGCAAATCCTCAAAAGAGCGGCACATCCTCACACCTAGTTTCCTTTGAGGATGTATCAAGTACTTTGAAGATCCGATCAGCGTAGACACCGGGGGTCTCGTCTAGGCTCGTGATCGTGAACCACGCCGAGGATGCACAAGTAACCCTGGTCGCGCGGCTCAACACGTCGCACATGGATTCCCGCCGGGGGGTTGTTCGCGTCCATGCTGAGGTCCTGTCCGCGCTGGGCCTGCGCGAATGGGACGCGATTGGGCTCTACGGTACGCGCAGTACCGCCGCAGTCGTCGCGCGCTCGCCCGAAGGAACCGCGCCGCGGGTCGCCTTGCTCGACGACGTGACGCTGTCCAACGCCGGGATCCGCGAAGACGCCACGGTAATCGTCCGCCCGGTAGCTGTGCAGGGCGCACGCCGAATCGTGCTGAGTGGTTCCGCTTTGACCACCACCTCGCTGGAACCAGGCACACTGCGCCAGGCGCTCCTCGGCAAGGTTCTGGCTGTGGGTGACACAGTGTCACTGCTCCCCCGCGACCTCGGACCCGGTACCAGCACTTCCACGGCGACACAGGCCCTGCGCCTCTCGGTCGGCATCACGTGGACCTCGGAACTTCTGACTGTCGTCAGCACAGACCCCGGCGGCGCAGTTAGTGTCCAGCCGAACTCAGCCCTGTCCTGGGACAAGACCACTCCGGGCCAGCATCCAGGTGCGAGGTTTTCCAGCACGTTCGAATCCTCGAACGCAGCCGCGCGGCAGTCATCTACTGCCGAACCGGGCACGATCACGATCTACCATCCTGAGCAGCGCGACACAGGAACGCGCACAAAGTTGCAGCCGGAGCCGCCCAAAAGCGATGAGGGAATCTCCGTTGGTGACTTAGTTGGCATGACCGAACAGGTCACCATGCTCACAGACTGGCTGAGTCTCGCGCTCGACGAGCCCGAACTGCTGGCTTCGCTTGGAGCGTCACCGCGGCTCGGAGTTCTCGTCACCGGCCCCGCGGGAGTCGGCAAAGCGACTTTCGCCAGAGCAGTATGTGCGAAGCGCGCGTTGGTCGAACTCGATGGGCCCGGCACCGGCGCGCTCGAAGCCGGCAGCCGTGCGGAAACCGTGTCGCAGGCTATTGAGTCAGCGCGGGGCGGTGGCGTGCTCCTGATCACGGAAATTGACGCGCTGCTGCCCTCAGACCCGGAACCTGTGTCGAGCCTGATTCTCAGTCGGCTCCGCCGCGCCATTAGCGACGAAGGCGTCGTCCTGATCGCGACAACCGCGCATCCCGATGGTGTTGACAGGAGGATTCGGGGCCAAGACCTCTGCGACCGGGAAATCACCGTTGCCCTGCCCGGCAGTTCGACGCGAAGAGCGCTCCTCGATCACCTGCTGCGCGACGTGCCCACTGCTGAACTCGACCTGGAGGCCGTGTCGCTGCGCACGCCCGGTTTCGTCGCGGCAGACTTGATGGCTTTGCGCCGGGAAGCTGCACTTCGAGCGGCCTCCCGCGCCAGTAAAGATGGCACCGAAGGGGTGATCGAACAGCGCGATCTTCTCGGTGCGCTCGAGGTGATCCGTCCGCTGTCCCGCTCTGGCACTGAAGAACTGTCGATCGGAAGCCTGACACTTGACGACGTCGGGGACATGGTCGAAACCAAACAAGCCCTGACCGAAACCGTGCTGTGGCCACTACGGCACCCAGACACGTTTAAGCGACTCGGTGTGGACCCACCGCGCGGTGTCCTTCTTTACGGACCGCCAGGGTGCGGCAAGACGTTTGTCGTCCGCGCGCTCGCCAGCTCCGGTCAGCTCAGTGTGCACTCGGTCAAGGGCTCCGAGCTCATGGACAAGTGGGTCGGAGCGTCCGAGAAAGCGGTGCGTGATCTCTTCCAGCGAGCCCGCAATACCGCACCCTCACTCATCTTCCTCGACGAGATCGACGCATTGGTCCCGCGGCGGGGTCAAAGCACCGATTCGGGCGTCGGGGACAAGGTAGTGGCCGCGCTGCTGACCGAACTCGATGGAGCGGAGCCGTTGCGCGACGTCGTCGTACTGGGAGCGACCAACCGGCCCGAACTCATCGATCCGGCGGTGCTTCGGCCAGGCCGGCTCGAGCGGCTCGTCTTCGTCCCGCCGCCGGACAGCGATGCCCGGGCGGCGATACTGCGCGCGGCCGGTGGTTCCATTCCACTTGCCGACGATGTAGACCTCGATGAGCTGGCCGAGAAACTTGACGGCTACTCGGCGGCCGATTGTGCTGCACTTTTGCGCGAAGCCGCGCTCGCGGCAATGCGACGGTCAATGGATGCGACCGACGTCACCGCGGACGACGTCGCCACCGCGAGCAAGGCAGTGCGGCCCTCGCTTGATCCTGATCAGGTCGCGAGCATCAAAGCGTTCGCAGATCGCCGGTCCGCTGAGTGAGATGGCAGCAGGTACGTTAGGCGCTGATGACCGCCACTGACTTCCGCTCGGACCACACTCTGCTCCCCATCGCAGCGCTCGCGACTTTCCTGATCCCCGCTGCCGCGGTACTGCTTCTCGCGGGCGCAATTCCAGTGACGGTGACGACTCCCGCGTACAGCGAAGGAATCACGGCACTGGCGTATGGAGAGCCCCTGACAGCAGGCGCTGGCATCATGGCCGCCGTGATCGCAGCGGCACTGGCTGGACGCAGCCATCGCACCTGGCTGATCTCACTTTTCGGACTGCTCGTGCCAATGGTGCTGCTGGCCTTCTTCGGCAGCTCTGGCTACTTCGGTGCAGTTACGGTGAGCTCATACCTGCTTCTCCGGTGCGTCTTAGTGATCGGCGCGGGTGTGGCGCTGGGCGCGGCATTCTCTCGCGCGTGGACGCACGCGTCAGCGATACCCGCCGTCGCCGCTGTGAGCGGACTCGGGGTCTCGATGCTGCTCGTTGAGGTGATTGCCCGCCCCGGCTCGGGCATCATCCCTGGCGCCTATCTCCTTGGATCGACTGGTGGTGCCACCTTCTTCACATGGGTGATACTCACCGGAGCGATAGCGGTCGCTACTGTCGCCATGATCGTGGATGCGCCGCCGCCAGCGAGTCTCTCCCGCGCGCGAATGCCGCGCTCCGTGCCGGGGCTCGTGTTCATCGCTGCAGCGCTCACATCACTGCAGGTGCTTGGCGTCGACGTGCTCGCACGTACCGCTCTTTTCTGGCCGCCGCTTGGACGCTTCACCGCCGCGGCAGCGGTGATCGGTCTACTGTTCGTTGCGACATGGATCGCCGCGATGTGGCTTGGACTGCAGGACAGCCCGTGGTCTGGCGCGCTTATCCTCGTCACGTCCGCGTTCGCTGCAGCTGCCCTGCCGGTCGTGTCTGAGGCCCCTCGCATAGGTGCCCAATGGATGCTGTTGATACCCGCCGCCCTGTTCACCGCCGCGGTCGCTGCTGGTGTCACCCAACGCCACCGCGGCTATCACGCCGTCAACGGACTCCTGTTTCTCGCGGCGGTCCCCGTAATCGGGCTCATCGCCGGCGGAACCGCGTTCGCTGTACTGCTCCAACTCGCCCTGCTTGCGGTGGGCGGCGGCTTCGCGATCGGTGTGTGTCTGCCAGGTGCGGGGCCCGCTGCCACCGTCCTGACACTCGGCGTTCCCCTCACCGCGCAAACCTACGGCGCTTTGTTCGGTGCCAGCCCCTCCAGCGGAGCGGTCCCCGCCACGCCCCTCTCTGCGAGCGCGGTCGAGGTGCCGCACTCCTGGTGGGCCGTGATACCCGAAGGCTCAGGCTCCATCCTTGCAGTGAGTCTCATCGGGCTGTGCGGTGTGGGTGTTCTCGCTGTGGGTTACAGTGCGTACCGTCTGGCTCGTCGCCGATGGTTAACTTCTCGTTGATCACTAGGCCCTAAGATAAGAACGCATCCCGCCCAGGGCGCTCGTGCCCACGACCCGGACGGAGTGGCCTTTGATCGCGGTCCTCGTGGCACATGCGCTCGCCGCCCTCATTGCGCCCTTGCTCGTCCGGATCCTCGGGAGAAACGCGTTCCTCGTACTGGCGGTCGTCCCGTTCGGCGGTTTCCTCTGGACGCTCGCGCACTTCAGCGACCCGCACCGGATCAGCATCCCCTGGGCGCCGGAACTCGGAATGGACATCGAGCTCTGGTTCGATGGCCTCACAGCCATCATGTCGTGCATCATCCTCGGGGTCGGTGCGCTCGTTCTTGTCTACTGCGCACGCTACTTTCCGCCGAACGCGATCCGCTTAGGCTCCTTCGCCGCGTACCTTGTCGCCTTCGCGGGGGCGATGTTCGGCATCGTCACCTCCGACAACATGCTGGTGCTGTTCATTTTCTGGGAAGCGACGACCGTCCTGTCGTTTCTGCTCATCGGCTACAAGGCTGAGAAACAGGTCAGTCGCCGCGCCGCAACAAAGGCACTGCTTGTCACGACCTTCGGCGGTCTGGCGATGCTCGTCGGGATTATCATCTTCGGTCAGATGACGGGCAGTTACCTGATGTCAGACCTGCTTGCTTCGCCACCGCAGGGCATGCTCGCTGACGTCGCCCTGGTCTTGATTCTCGTCGGAGCGCTCTCAAAGTCCGCGATCGTGCCCCTGCACTTCTGGCTGCCTGCTGCGATGGCTGCGCCCACGCCGGTGAGCGCCTATCTCCACGCCGCCGCGATGGTCAAGGCCGGCGTCTTCCTTGTGGCGCGGTTGTCGCCCGCCTTCGCCGACGCGTCGCCGTGGCGGCTGGTCATCATCACCCTCGGGGCGCTCTCGATGGTCCTCGCAGGCTGGCGTGCGCTGCGGGAGTTCGACCTCAAACTCATCCTTGCCTTCGGGACCGTCAGTCAGCTCGGCTTCCTGATGGTCCTCGTCGGTATTGGCACCCGCCATGCGGCGCTTGCCGGAATCGGGCTCGTCATCGCGCATGCGCTGTTCAAGGGCACACTGTTTCTTGTCGTCGGCATCATCGACCGGGCTACCGGCACCCGCGACGTGCGCAAGCTCTGGGGGCTGGGACGACGGGCTCCGGTACTCGCCGCGATCAGCATCGCTGCTGCCGCGAGCATGGCGGGTCTCCCGCCGTTTCTCGGGTTCTACGGTAAGGAGACCGCGTTCACAGCGCTCTCCGAGTCGGATGGACCATTCCAGGGCTGGCAAATCGCCACATTGATCGCGATCGTGCTCGGATCTGTTTTCACGGTCGCTTACACGTTGCGGTTCGTGTCTGGCGCATTCGCGGGGAAGGGCAAGCCTGAACCGAGCCAAGCGGTATCAGAGATGACACCACCCGGCGGGCTTTTCCTGACGTCCCCCGCGATCCTCTCCGTAAGTGGACTCGCGGCCGGGTTCCTGACAGTTCCGCTGGTGGACTGGATGCTCCCGTATGTCGATCTGTTCCCCGTTGGCCTTGAGGGTGAGCACCCGCATCTAGGGGGGTCGAAGCTGGCTTTGGCGCTCAGTGCGTTCGCCATCATCGCCGGTATCGTCGTCTTCCTCGCGCACCGCACCGTCTCCAAGCTGCGGTTCAGCACACCACCGCTGGGTAATGCGGACCGCGTGTACGACGCCACGCTCCGCATCGCTGACCTGCTGTCACAGCGGGTGACGAGTGTGACCCAGCGCGGGTCATTGCAGTTCACACAGGCCATCATCCTTGCGACGCTGATCGCGCTGCCCTCGCTGGCCCTCCTATTGTGGCCGGAGTGGCCATCTCTGCCCAGCGGACCGCCAGGGTCAGTCCTGCAGCTCGCGGTCGGAGGCATCATGGTCGCGGCTGCGATTGGTGTGACTGTTCTGCGCAACCGCCTCGCAGCTGTGCTGCTCATTGGCGTCACCGGCTACGGGACAGCGGTGATCTTTGCGTTGCATGGCGCCCCAGACCTCGCGCTCACGCAAGTGGTGGTGGAGACGCTGACGCTGGTGATCTTCATCTTGCTGCTGCGCAAATTGCCCGCGGAACCCCACCCCTACCGCCCCATGGGGCATCGCGCGATCCGCGCCGCACTCGGCTTCGGATCGGGTGTCATGGTCGTGATAGTGGGTCTCTTCGCCGTGAGCGCACGCTCGGCGCAGCCCGTTTCGGCATTCCTGCCAGATTTGGCGTATTCGGAGGGAAGCGGCGCGAACGTTGTCAATGTGGTGCTTGTGGACATCCGCGCGTGGGACACGCTCGGTGAGATCAGCGTGCTCCTTGTCGCGGCTACCGGCGTGGCCAGTCTGATCTTCCGGCACCGCCGCTACGGCAGCGCCCCCCGCGTCGCCGATGCGCCCGTTCCGTCTCAGCAGCCTCTCGAGGCCTCAGTCACGGCTGCCGTCGAGAGAAGGCAGGAAGTCGTTGCACCCGACCAGCGGCCAGATGACGACACTCCAGATGACAGCACTCCAGAAATGGCTTCCCCAGAAATGGCCGCCATGCCAACGCGCAGGCACCTCGAATACACCGAGATCGTCTGGTTGCGCGGCAGCGAACTCCGCAACCCGCGCAACCGATCATTCATTCTGGAGGTCACCACCCGGCTGCTATTCCCTGCGATGATGGTGCTTTCGCTGTACTTCCTGTTCGCCGGCCACAATGCACCAGGTGGCGGGTTTGCGGGAGGCCTCGTAGCTGGACTCGCACTGGTACTTCGCTACCTTGCCGGTGGACGATACGAACTCGGCGAGTCGGTTCGCGTCGATGCTGGAAAGATCCTTGGGTTCGGTCTCGCGCTCGCGGCGGGCACCGCTATGGCGTCGATACTTTTCGGCGCGCCCGCGCTCTCATCGGCGACGATGTACTTCGATGTACCACTGTTCGGTGAGGTCAAACTGGTGACAGCGCTGTTCTTCGACATTGGCGTCTACTTCCTCGTCATCGGACTGGTGGTGGATGTGCTGCGCAGCCTCGGCGCGCGGCTCGATTCCCGGATCGAGGTGGCACGGCAATGAGCTTGACCACTAGCTTTGGAATGCTCCTCATCGTCGGCATCCTGTTTGGCTGCGGCGTCTACCTGGTTCTCGAACGCACTATCCTGAAGATGCTGCTCGGGCTGCTTCTTCTGACCAACGCCGTCAACCTGCTGATCATCAACATGGGCGGCCTGTCTGGTGCACCGCCCATCATTGGCAGAGAGTCGGCCGAACATGGCGAGATGGCGGATCCCCTGGTGCAGGCCCTTATTCTGACAGCCATCGTCATCGGAATGGGACTTGCCGCGTTTGTGATCGCGCTGATCTACCGGTCGTTCACCCTCCAGACCGTGGACGATGTCGACGACGACACCGAAGACGTCCGCGTCGCGCACCGGACCCGCATTGAAGCGCCCGACTACGAACCGGAACCCGAAACACCACCATCGCCCGAAGGCCCCTACGGCCCTCCCGTGGACGGTTCCGACTCTGATTTCGACGAATCGGAGCGCCGCGCCAACGGCAAGACACAGCGCGGTGACAGCTGATGCTGAACGAATCGATCGCTCCGGCCCTCATCCCGCTGCCCGTACTGCTGCCGCTTCTTGGCGCGGCCGCCGCCCTGTTCTTCAGCCGCCACTATCGGGTGCAGCGATACATCACGCTCGCCGTGCTGAGTTCAGTTTTCGTGGTGGCAGCGATGCTGATGTACCTCACAGACCAGTACGGCACCCATGTCGTTCAGGTCGGCGAGTGGGGCGCGCCGGTAGGCATATCGCTCGTCGCGGACCGGCTTTCGGCGCTGATGCTGCTGATCTCTTCAGCGGTGCTGCTTGCGGTCCTCATCTATTCCGTCGGGCAAGGTATTCGCGACGGCCACCATCAACAGCCCGTATCGATTTTCGCTCCGACGTATCTGGCGCTGACCGCAGGTATTTGCAACGCATTCCTCGCGGGCGACTTGTTCAACCTCTACGTAGGGTTTGAAATCTTGCTCGCCGCGAGCTTCGTGCTGCTTACGATCGGTGTCAGCAAGGAACGTGTCCGCGCAGGTATCACCTACGTGCTTGTTTCGATGGTGTCCTCGATCATTTTCCTCATCGGGATCGCGTTCGCGTACGCGGCCACAGGCACCCTGAACCTCGCGCACATGGCTGTACGGATGCAGGACGTGCCGGAAGGCACCAGCACCGCAATCTTCGCGGTCCTGCTCGTCGCTTTCGGTGTCAAAGCAGCCGTCTTTCCGCTGTACGGCTGGCTCCCGGACTCCTACCCCACCGCGCCAGCCCCGGTGACCGCGGTGTTCGCGGGTTTGCTGACCAAAGTGGGTATTTACGCGATCATCCGCACCCACACTCTCGTGTTCCCCGGCGGGCTGCTCGATGATGTACTGCTCGTGGCGGCGCTTCTTACCATGCTTATCGGCATCCTCGGAGCAATCGCGCAGTCCGATATCAAACGCCTTCTGTCGTTTACTCTCGTCAGCCACATCGGGTACATGCTGTTCGGAATCGCATTGTCCTCGAGTCTGGGGCTAGCAGGCGCGATCTTCTACGCAGCGCACCACATCATCGTCCAGACCACCCTGTTCCTGGTGGTCGGACTGATAGAACGGCAGGCTGGTTCCGCGTCGCTGCGCCGACTGGGTGGCCTCGCCAAAGCGAGCCCACTGCTCGCGCTGATCTTCTTCGTGCCCGCACTGAACCTGGGCGGTATCCCACCGTTCAGTGGTTTCATTGGGAAGGTGGCACTCGTCCAGGCAGGTGCTGACGATGCGAGCTTGTTGGCCTGGATACTTGTCGCCGGCGGTATCG
Source organism: Hoyosella subflava DQS3-9A1 (assembly GCF_000214175.1). Classification (NCBI taxonomy): domain Bacteria; kingdom Bacillati; phylum Actinomycetota; class Actinomycetes; order Mycobacteriales; family Hoyosellaceae; genus Hoyosella; species Hoyosella subflava. Next base: position 591,708 of record NC_015564.1, on the reverse strand, counting down.
TCACCAGCCTGCTGACTCTTTACGTGGTTGCACGCATCTGGACGAAAGCGTTCTGGCGGGACCGCGCGGACGCACCGGAAGGCCACCTCGTCGCTTCCCGGCCTACCGCCCTCGTTGACGATGCGTTCGACGTCCCTTACGGCGAGCGCGCTGATGTGGGACGCATGCCCGCGCTCATGGTCGCGCCGACTGCAGGACTAGCCGTTCTCGGGCTGACGCTCACGCTGCTCGCCGGACCGTTCTTCGCATACTCCAATCGTGCCGCCGAGAACCTGCGTGAACGCACGGATTACATCAGCACCGTTCTTGACGTCGACCCCGAGGTACTCCAAGGCCTTGACACACCGATAAGCGGGACTGACGCCCTCGGAGGTGACCGTTGATACGCACTGCGCTGCTGCGAATATCCGGCGTTCTCTGGCTAGCTGGCATCTGGGTGTTGCTGTGGGGAACAGTGTCGCTCGGCAATGTTCTCTCGGGGATTCTCATCGGCCTGGCTGTCGTGTACCTGCTGCCGCTGCCGCGGATTCCGATTGGCGGGCGCTTGCACCCTATTTCCTTCCTCATCCTCAACGCCGTTGTCGCGTTCATGCTGGTGCGCGCGACGTTGCAGGTCACCTGGATCACGATTCGGCCCGGCCCGCCACCGAACAGCGCCATTTTGAAGCGGCGGGTGGATGTGCGATCCGACCTTGTTCTCACGCTCATCGTCGATGCACTGAGTCTTATCCCTGGCAGTCTCGTCCTACAGGTCGACAAGGTGCAGCGAGTGGTCTTTGTACACGTCATCGATATTTCCGACAAACGCGCGATTGCCAAGTTCCACAAAGACACTGATCGGCTGGTCCGCTGGTTCGTGCGAGCCTTCGAGCGCCGTGACGAGTGGCGGGACATCACCTCGAATGCGTCAATGGGGCGGGAGGAACTATGAACATCGTGTTCCTGGTCTGCGGGGCCATGCTCGTAGCGGCGAGCATGATCACAACGTACCGTCTGGTCGCGGGACCGAACTCACTTGACCGGCTGGTGGCCGTGGACATGCTAGTCGCACTCTGCTTGTGTGGACTTGCTGCCTGGGCGGCATATTCCCGCGACACCACAGTCGTGTCTGCTGTGGTCGCGCTCGCTCTGCTCGGGTTCATCGGTTCGATTTCGATCACCCGGTACCGCGTGTCTGATACCGAGACGGGAACGAGCGGCCCATGATCATCGACATCATCGTCGCGACACTGCTCCTCGCGGGCTGTGGCCTTGCCCTGATCGCCGCCATCGGTGTTGTGCGTTTTCCGGACACTCTGACGCGTATGCACGCCGCGACGAAGCCTCAAATCCTCAGCGTCATCCTCGTCCTGAGCGCAGCCGGAATCAGGCTGTGGGGTTCGGTTGACGTCGGGATGCTTTTCCTTGCGATACTCTTCGCCGGCCTCACGGTGCCGGTAGTCGCACACCGCGTCGGACGGCTCGCGTATCGCGAGCAGCTCTATCGCAAAGATCTCATCACAATTGATCAGATGGAACCGAATCGCGACGACTGATCGCCACCCCGCCGCGTAACTCGCTGACGAGAGAGTCCACGATCGAGGCCCAGCTCCCACCCTGGCTGGCGATCCGGCGCTGCCGTTGATATGAAGCACCGATCCGCGGGATATCTGCCACATCGGCCAACTCGTCCGCGCACTCCAGATGCCGGGCGATTGGCTCGAGTCGCTCCAGCATCACTGTGAGATCGTCAGTGACGAGTTGCTCCCTGCATTCGCGATCCAGAATGACCTCAGCTTCCAGGCCATATCGCGCAGCCCGCCACTTGTTTTCCTGTACGAGCCACGGTGGCATCGAGGGCAGATCCTCTCCCGCCTCCAGTCGACGGTCAAGGTCGACGACAAGACAGTGGATAAGCGAGGTGAGTGCTGCGAGTTCACGGAGCGTCGGGATCCCGTCGCAGACTCGCACCTCGATGGTCCCCAACGATGGTGCTGGCCTGATATCCCAGTGAAGTCCACCGAGCGACTCGATGATCCCTGTTTTCATCTGGTCGCCAGCGAAGCGCTCGAACTCACGCCACGTCTCGAACTGGAACGGCAGCCCCGCTGTGGGAAGCTGCTGAAAGAGCAAGGCGCGGGTGCTCGCGTAACCGGTGTCCTTCGAGTCCCAGATGGGTGAGGAACCCGAAAGGGCGAGCAAGTGCGGGTACTTCATCAGCAGCGCGTTGAGGATCGGGAATACCTTGTCTGCGTGTGAGACCCCCACATGCACATGAACACCCCAGATGAGCAGTTGCCGGCCCCAATACTGGTTCCTATTGATGATCTCGACGTAGTTCGGCTTGTCCGTCAGCATGTCGTCGGTCCAGTGCGCGAACGGGTGACTGCCCGCGCAGAAGAAGTCCACACCGAGCCGGTCGCCCGCGGCGATCACTGCCTTCAAGGACCGCGAAATGTCTGCCATCGCTTCGTCAACGGTGTTGCAGATACCGGTGACCAATTCGACTGTGTTGCGGAGAAACTCTTTGTGCACCGGTGACGACGCCTGAGTGCTGTCGATACCGTGCCGTTCAGCCAGGTCCTCGAGCACCGCTTCAGCGGCATTCACAAGATCGCGGTCGTCTCGGTTGACGATCGCAAGCTCCCACTCGACTCCGAGCGTGGGACGGGGTGAACCGCTGAACGGAATCTCCACACCCTGATAGAACCATACGAGGCGCTGCTCAGCCGAGCAGCGCCTCGTATGGGTTTCTTCCGGTGCGTTTAGCTACTTACCTCGATCACACCACAGGCAGCGCGCGCGCCAGCATCTCCAGTGGCGAGTGTCTGCTCGTCGGGTACGTCGTCACCCTCAGCGTGCTCGTAGCGGTCTGGGATGTTGGCAAAGTTGTCAGGTCCCTCGTGCACGATGACCGACGTCCCATCACCGATGAGGAGATCATCGACAGTGACGCGGTCCGTGAGCGTGACAAGCTCAGCGCGACCATTCTCGAGGATCTGGATGGAGACGAGGTCGCCGCTAGCCCCGGTACCTTCGTGGGTCGCACCCTCGAGGTCGAGATGGCCGCCAGCGGACGTGAAGGCATCTTCCCCGTCTTCCGCCTCGCACGCCCCGACTTCGTGAATGTGGAAGCCCTTGAATCCGGGACTCAGGTCATCTGGATCAGCCTGAATCACAGCGCGGATCCGGAGGAAATCCTCTGTCTCCGAAAACGTGACCAGGCCGATCTCGGTACCGTCTGCCAGCGCAAGCTGTGCTTCCAGAGTCCTGCCCGGCGAGGAGGATTCATCGCCGTGCTCATCTTCATCCTCATGGAAGTCAACCGGCTCGGGCTCTCCGGTCCAGACCGGCGGTGGCGGCACTTCTTCAGTCATGGTGCTCGGCGCCTCGTACGGAGCCGCGCACCCACTGATAATGAGCGCGCCCGCCGCGACTGCCGCCGCAGCCACTCCCGGGTTCCGCCACGATACTCCCCGACCGTGGAGTGTCCGCCGTACCTGTGAGGCCATTACAAAAGCTCCTTCACCAGAAAGGTCTTTGCCCGGGCTGGGGCCGAACCGCATTGTCGCAGCCACAGCATATCTGTGGAGGCAACACAACCGACGAGCAGCCCCACTATCCCGTGAGGATCACAACGACGCCGGGAGGCTGATCTGATATGCCGGCGAACCGCGGAGCTGTCGACGCCCCAAGCGTCGCCGCGACCCGCTCGGCGACCTGCTGTTCGCCGGGCGCATCGCCGTAGTAGACGGTCGTTCCACCGACAACACTCGCACTGTAATTGCCGGTGTTGCCGACCTGCCAGCCCGAACCGCGCAGCGTATCTGCAGTCTGGCCGGCGAGACCCTGGACTGTGCTGTTGTTCAGCACGTGGACCTGCACAGCAGGCACCGGCGGCGGCGCGAGAGTCGTGGTTTCCTCCGGAGTGGGTTCGGGCGTCGGCTCTGCTGTCGTGGTGGGCGCTGCAGTTGTCGTCGTCGCCGCCAGCGGCGCACTAGCCTGCGGCTCCGAATCGGCGCTGGCATCGCGCAGAACAAATACACCGATGGCAATGAACACGACTGCCGCGGACAGCAACATGAATGCGAATGACCGCAACGGCAGTCGATTCACATCAGGGCGTGGGGTACTCACCGGTCATCTCCCGACTACGTGGTCCTGAAGCCCAAGCGGCGCGCCGCGCGGGCCTTCTGGCGACCCGCACGTAATCTCCGGAGCCGCTTCACGAGCATCGGGTCCGCGCTCAGCGCCTCGGGCCGGTCGATCAGCGCATTCAGCACCTGGTAGTAGCGCGTCGCCGACAATCCGAAGAGGTTCTTGATCGCTTCTTCCTTGGCGCCCGCATACTTCCACCACTGCCGCTCGAACGCAAGGATGTCCCGCTCTCGCCGGGACAGGCCCGAATCGTCGTCAATCGCGAGATCTGGTGCAGGCGCCTCAAGTGATCCGTGCGGTTCCTGCGCTGGCTGCCCGGCTCGCGCTGCTGCGCTTTCCATCTCGCTCCTCAGGGAATTACGTGCATGTCTTTCGCCCTTCATTGAACCACCGTTGAGCATTGAACTCCGGTCGCTCGCTGCGGCGAGTCCCCGCGCGGCGGCACCCTGCAAGGCCCGCATTTCTCGATTGGCACGCGGAATCAGTAATCTGTCGGATCATGGCAATCCACCCGATCCGCGTCGTCGGCGATCCGGTCCTCCACGCACCGACCAGAATTGTCGAACAGCCACCGCAAGAGCTGGCCGATCTCGTACAGGATATGTACGACACGATGGCCGCGGCGCATGGTGTCGGCCTGGCAGCTAACCAGATCGGCGTCGACCTTCGTGTCTTCGTCTATGACTGCCCCGACCGCGACGAAGACGGGACCGTAGTGCGCCGCACCGGTGAGGTCATCAATCCCGTGCTCGAGACATCAGAAATACCCGAAACAATGCCTGATCCTGAGGATGACCTCGAGGGATGCCTCTCGGTTCCCGGCGAGCAGTTCCCCACGGGACGCGCAGCCTGGGCGCGAGTCACTGGCGTCGATGTTCAGGGCAATCCCGTCGATGTCGAGGGGACCGGGCTGTTCGCTCGCTGCCTGCAGCACGAGGTCGGACACCTTGACGGCTTCCTCTACGTGGACCGGCTCATCGGGCGCAACGCACGCGCCGCGAAAAAGACCATCAAAAAGAACGGCTGGGGCGTGCCAGGGCTGTCCTGGACGCCAGGCACCGTTCCCGACCCGTTTGGACACGACGACTGATGCGAATCGCCACCTGGAACGTCAACTCTGCGCGAGCACGTATCGACCGAATCACCTCATGGCTCTCCCGAAGCGACGTCGATGTGCTCGCCATCCAGGAAACAAAGTGCCGTGATGACCAATTCCCCGCCCTGGCATTCGAAGAAATCGGCTACGAGGTAGCCCACCACGGCACGAATCAGTGGAATGGCGTCGCCATCGCCTCTCGCGTCGGACTCTCCAGGCTGCAGATCGGCTTCCCCGGCCAGCCCGCCTTTCGCGACCAGCTTGAGCCACGTGCGATCGGCGCCGACTGTGGCGGCGTCACGGTGTGGAGCTTGTATGTGCCGAACGGCCGGACACTCGATGACCCGCACTACGAGTACAAACTGCGCTGGCTCGATGCGCTGTGGGATGCGAGCGCGAGCTGGCTCGATGCCAGCGCTGATAGGCCGCTGGCACTCGTCGGTGACTGGAACATCGCTCCCCTGGATGAGGACGTGTGGGACATGGCCGTTTTCGGCAACTCGACGCACGTCTCGGACCCTGAGCGGAAGGCTTACCAGCGCTTCGCCGACCTGGGGTTCAGCGATGCGGTCCGTCCGTTCACGCCGGGACCTGGTGTCTACACCTATTGGGACTACACCCAGCTGCGGTTCCCCCGCCGGGAGGGCATGCGTATCGATCACATGCTGGTGTCGTCAGCAACGCATGTCACGGGCGGCCGGATCGACCGCGACGAGCGTAAGGGCAAAGGCGCGAGTGATCATGCCCCCGTCATCATGGACGTTGCGGTGCAGTAAGGCCTCCCAGCACCGCACACCGTGACTGCCGACCAGGACCCCTCTGCACTGGGTGTGCCATCGGGAGTGGCGGTGTGCCGTCACGGAACGCGGTGTGCGGCCCCCTCGGGCAGTGGCGCGGTCAGATCCTGATACTCCGGGAACCGGGTAAGGAAGCGCTGCACATAGGTGCACAGCGGGCGGAGTTGCTGCTGGCGGGCACGCATGCCATCGAGGATGCCGCGCACCATCGCGCGCGCGTAACCCTGGCGGCTGAAGTCCTCGTCGATGATGGTGTGGAGCAGGGTGATCACGCCGTCATCTGCGATTTCGTACCCTTCGATTCCCGCGAGCACGCCGTCCACCCAGATCTCATACCGTGACCGGGACTGGTTATCGAGCACCTCAATGGAGTGTTCGCTAGCTGCCATCGCGCCTCCCGTACGTTGAGTGTTGTAGTGACAGCTTCCCACCGGATCGCGATTCGCGCTCATCGTTGAGCTCCGCGTCGTCACTGTGTCTGTCGTCCGGGTCACACGATCTCGTGCCGTCCGCTATGGTGGTGAACGCAACTGCACATCTCCAACGGGGGCTCGCACCAGCGGGCTGAGAGGACGGCTATCGGGCCGTCGACCGTATGAACCTGACCGGGTAATGCCGGCGTAGGGAGGGAATTTTGTCGAAGAATTCTGCCACCACCATTGTTGTCGACACTGTCACCACTGGCCCGATCGAGGGCAGCAGCAAGGTCTACAAGCCAGTACCGGAAACGAAGAGCCTCACGTTTCCCATGCGCCGAGTACACCTGACCAACGGTGACCATCTTGACCTGTACGACACGTCGGGGCCGTACACGGATACCACCGCACTGATCGATCTTGAAAACGGTCTGCCAAAGCAGCGGGACAACTGGGCCAAGCCTGCCCCTGTTGATGGCGCGTCCACGCAACTCGCGTGGGCCCGCGCCGGGATCATCACCGACGAGATGCGCTACATCGCGGCCCGCGAAAGCGTTGCACCAGAGATGGTCCGCGATGAGGTCGCTGCAGGCCGCGCGGTAATCTGCGCCAACCACAAACACCCGGAAATCGAGCCGATGATCATCGGCAAGGCCTTCGGCGTGAAGATCAATGCGAATATCGGCAACTCCGCCGTGAGTTCCGGCATCGCCGAAGAGGTCGAGAAAATGGTGTGGGCGACCCGCTGGGGCGCTGACACCATCATGGATCTCTCCACCGGCAAGGACATTCACGAGACTCGCGAGTGGATCCTGCGCAATTCACCCGTGCCGGTTGGGACAGTACCGATCTATCAGGCCCTCGAGAAAGTCAAGGGCGATCCTACGAAGCTCACCTGGGAGATGTACCGGGACACTGTGATCGAACAGTGCGAGCAGGGCGTCGACTACATGACCGTGCACGCGGGTGTGCTGCTTCGCTACATTCCACTGACGGCAAAGCGAGTCACCGGCATCGTCTCACGCGGCGGTTCGATTATGGCCGCGTGGTGCCTCGCTCATCACAGGGAGTCGTTCCTCTACACGCACTTTCGCGAGCTGTGCGAAATCCTCCGCACGTACGACGTGACGTTCTCGCTTGGCGATGGCCTTCGGCCTGGTTCGATCGCCGATGCCAACGACGAAGCTCAGTTCGCTGAACTGCGCACGCTGGGCGAGTTGACGAAGATTGCGAAGTCGTACGGTGTTCAGGTCATGATCGAGGGGCCCGGACACGTGCCGATGCACAAGATCGCGGAGAATGTCCGGCTCGAAGAGGAACTTTGCGAGGAGGCGCCCTTTTATACGCTGGGACCGCTCGCAACCGATATCGCACCCGCCTACGACCACATCACGTCGGCCATTGGTGCTGCGATGATTGCTCAGGCCGGTACCGCCATGCTGTGCTACGTCACACCGAAGGAGCATCTCGGGCTGCCTAATCGTGATGACGTGAAACAGGGCGTCATTGCGTACAAGATCGCGGCACATTCAGCGGATCTGGCGAAAGGCCATCCCCGCGCGCAAGAACGGGATGACGCGCTATCCAAGGCGCGGTTCGAGTTTCGCTGGGTTGATCAGTTCAACCTGTCGCTGGACCCGGACACCGCTCGCGAGTACCACGATGAGACGCTCCCCGCGGAGCCCGCGAAAACTGCACATTTCTGTTCGATGTGCGGGCCGAAGTTCTGCTCCATGCGCATCAGTCAGGATGTTCGCGATTACGCCGAACAGAATGGCCTCGCCACGCAAGAAGACATCGACCGTGTGATCGCGGAAGGCATGGCTGAGAAATCCGCCGAGTTCGCGGAACATGGCAATCAGGTGTACTTGCCGCTCACGTCTCGCTAGCGGAATCCTCATGGACTGGCTGCTCCCTGTAAGTAAGCCTGGCGAAACGCCCGTGCGCGCCCTCACCATCGCCGGATCTGACTCCGGCGGTGGTGCGGGCATTCAGGCTGACATGCGCACAATGGCGTTGTGCGGGGTGCACGGATGTGTTGCCGTAGCGGCGATAACCGTGCAGAACTCTGTCGGTGTCACAGGTGTCCACGAAATCCCGCCGGAGACTGTTGCCGCCCAGATCCGATCTGTGGTGACGGATATCAGTGTCGGTGCCGCCAAAACAGGAATGCTGTCATCCGCGCCGATCATCGAAGCGGTAGTCGCCGAGTGCGCGGACCTCGGCATCGGAAATACAAGCAAAGGGCAGGAGATACCCCTCGTCGTCGATCCGGTTGCTGCCTCTATGCACGGCGACCCATTGCTCCGTTCGGATGCTCTCGAAGCGCTGCGCGACTTGCTGATTCCCCAGGCCACCATCGTCACGCCCAACCTCGACGAGGTTCGGCTCCTCACCGGGATCAACGTAGTTGATAGTGAAACGCAAGCGCACGCCGCGGAGAAACTCCTCGAACTGGGTGCCGAATGGGCGCTCATCAAGGGTGGTCACCTTCGTTCGTCGGCGGAGAGCCGTGACCTGCTGACGAACGGCACCGAACGGCACGAACTGACCAGCTACCGTGTGCAAACCGGACACGACCATGGGGGCGGCGACACTCTCGCCGCCGCGACTGCGTGCGCGCTTGCCCACGGCTACTCGGTCCCCGGAGCGGTGACATTCGCGAAGCGGTGGGTCACGAAGTGCCTCGAATCCGCCTACCCCCTCGGGGCAGGCCATGGGCCAGTTTCACCGCTATGGCGCCTGCTCCCACTCGACAGCTAACTGGCCTCCGCTTTGCGGCGTTTGACGGTGTAGAGCCGCACACCCTCAGGGACGCCTGCCAATTTGACCTTCAGGAACCGGCGGTGCGGCTTCGCAACTAGCCCCAACGCTTCTAGCTCTTCGTCACCGAGGGCATCGAGAGTCTGTCCCGAAATCACCAATCCGCCGTTTCCGCCGGACTCCATGATTCGCGCAGCCACATTAACGTCGACGCCGAGCCAGTCATCCCCGATCGCGCGCGGAGAACCGGTGTGAATACCGACCCGCATCTTGGGCTTGTAGCCACTCTCCTCCACCGCTTTCAGGGCGCGCCGAGCCTTGACGATGGCCTCAATGGCGAGGCTCGGCGCGGGGAATATCGCCATCAAGCCGTCGCCCATACGTTTGACGACCTGTCCGCGATGGTCATTGATTTCGGTTTCTACGCATCGCGCGACCTTGCGGAGCAACCGCAGCGCTGCGTCGTCACCTGCCTCGAGTGCCCACGTGGAAAACCCGACCAGATCAGTGAAAACAATCGTCACTTCGCTTGTCCCGCGACCCCGACCGCAGCGTTCGAGAACGGCCTGCCACACCTGAAGCGCTCCCAGGCTCACCTCGCGGGCAGTGCCAGGCGCGGGATCGAGGACGCGTTCCATCACACGGGCGATGCGTCCCGGGCTACCCTTACCCGCCGTTGAGAGCGGGTCCCCGAAACCCGGGTCGCCGGGCAGGGCGCGCCGCATCCTTCTGGCCAAGCCAACTAACTGGGGGCTCTGGTCGGTGCGCTGGAGCCACTCGGTGAGACCCTGACCGGCATCCGACTGGGAGTCCTCCGCTGGAGGTGCCGCGGGCTCCGGCGCGTTGTCCGTCACCGTTCCAACAATACGTGAATCGCTATGAGTGAGCGGCCGTGTTCGAGTGTGCGTTCAGGCAAGATGAGAGACCGGTAAGGTAAGCCTGTCCAAATGCATTCACACGGAATGGGGTACTTCGTGACACACAAAGCTTGGCGACGTAATGCGGCGCGTGCTGGCTTCAAGAGCAAGATCGTGCTCTCCGTCATTCTCGCCGCCGGCGTCCTCACAGCGGCGTGCGGGTCGACCGACGACGCGGACGCATCCGGCCAAAATTCGCTACCGGCAGCACCCACCGAAGAGGGTGCTTTCCCTGTGACTATCGAGCACCAATTCGGCGAGACAACGATTACCGATGCTCCGCAGCGCGTCGCGGCTGTCGGGCTCGCGGACACTGACGCGCTGCTCGCCCTGGACGTCATCCCAGTCCTGGTCACGCCGTGGGGCGGTGCTACCGAGGCAAGTGTCGGCGAGTGGGCAATAGATGCGCTGGGCGGTACTGAACCCGTTGTTCATGAATACTCGGACGGCATCAACGTGGAGCTGATCGCCAGTACCGATCCAGACCTGATCGTCGCCATCAACCAATCGATTGACCAGTCAACTTACGAGCAACTCAGCGCGATCGCGCCCACTATCGTTCGTCCCGCCGAGTTCATCGACTGGGGCGTGCCCTGGCAAGATGCCACCCGAATGATCGGCGCCGCTGTCGGCCAGCCTGCCCGCGCTGAAGAAGTCGTCGCCGAAACCGAAGACCTGTTCACCCAGGTCCGCTCCGGCCATCCCGAGATCGCGGGCAAAACCGGTGTAGTCATGCTCCTCAATGAGGCCGGTGGGTACTACACGTACACCGAGGAGGACGGCCGCGGCCAGTTCATGAAGGCGCTGGGCTTCACGCTTCCCCCGCAGCTTCGAGAGCTGGAGCAAGAGGGCCAGTTCTATGTCGACGTTTCCGCCGAGAACGCGCCGTTGCTCGAATCCGACATCCTTGTGGTGCTCGCCAACCACAATGCTGCAGAAGTTCTTCGAGACGACGCCGCATTCCAGTCGACGGGCGTGGGCAGGGAGAACCGTTATGTCGTTGTCGATTCCTCAACCGGTGTCGCCATGTCGATGGCGACGGTGCTGAGTATTCCTTACGCCTTGGACCAGCTGGTTCCAGAGATCATCGAACGCGTCAACTGACTGGTTGCCGCAGCAGCTCCCTGTCGTCCCGGGCCGGCACTCCGTACGCCCCGTCGATTTCCTGCGAATAGAACGCCACCGCGTAAGCGACGGCGGGAGCTGTGAGCGTCAGCGCCTCGCGATTGCTGTTTTCCAGGGTGTCGGCATCGGTGTGGTAGTTGCGGTCAAAGCGCCTGCCCGCAACACCACCCCATGCCTCGGCCTGCGCCTCAGTCATGACCTCGTCAGCCCCGGTAAAGATGCCTCCGACGGGGATCCCGGTGGCCATGAACGGCGCGTAGTCCGAGCGGCCATCGAGCACCGAGCCCTCTGCCTCGACGCCAGCGCTATCGAAATAGGCGCGGAAAAGTTGTTCGATCCCCGCTGAACCTTCAGGACCCGGCTCAGCGTCCTCGTCCGCATTCCCTTCGCCGTCGAGCACGAAGTAGCCAGCGTTTTCTGACGCGATCATGTCGAAATTCAGGTAAAGGGCAATATCGAGGCGTTCAGATTCAGACAGCCCATCAACGTAGTCTGTTGACCCCACGAGTCCGTTCTCTTCCGCGCCCCAGAACGCGAAACGTACCGCGTGGGTGCTGTCTGGGTCAGGCCCGAGCAACAGCGCTGTTTCGAGCAGCGCCGCCACCCCGGAGGCATTGTCGTTGATTCCAGGCCCCTCGTCGACACTGTCAAGATGTGCACCCGCGACAATGACGTCCGTCGCGGACCCAGTGCGTGTTTGCGCCACCACACTGCGGGAATGCTGAATCGACGTTTGTGCGTCAACGAGCAGCGTCACGTCCTCGTCCTTCGCGTCGCGCAGTCGCTCGCCCTCGCCCCGGGTCGTCAGCACGGTAGGAACCCGCGCCTCAGGTCCGCTGCCAAGCGAACCATCAATAAGGGTGTCCTCGGTATTAACGATGATGACCGCGATAGCTCCGCGGTCCGACGCGGCCTGCTGTTTTTCCGTGAAGCTGCACTCGCCCCTGTCGACCAGCACGATCCCCCCGGCCGCATCGAGATCGTCGTAGTCACCATCCGTGCACCCCGTGGCTCCTGTCGGGAGAACGACGAGTTCGGCAGCGACTCCCCCATCTGGAGTCGAAGGCGAGTACCGCATCGCACGGCTGAGGACATCCCGGCCCCCAAGCGTGAGGCGCTGAGCGGCGATCTGGAAACGCTCGAACTCGAACTCCGGCGTCTCGACCTCGAAACCAGCTTCTCGCAGCTGGTCGGAGACCATGTCTAGCGACGCCTCGTAGCCCGGTGTGAACGCGGCGCGGGTGCCCCCATTCTCATCAGCTATTCGCTGCAGCGATTCCATGTGGGACCACACTGCATCGACCGATAGCTTGTCTCGGACATACTCCGCGTACTCGAGCGGCGACAGATCATGAGCGACTTCGGGCTCCAAGACGCCGACAGCGTCCGATTCGTCTTGCCCACACCCCGCGAGAAACAAGAGTGCGGCGGCGCTGACAGTGAGGGTCGCTGCAGTGGAACGCGCCATGATCAATCGCGCAAAGAAACGCATCGGTCAATTCCACCATAATGGCGACCACTTGCGCCTAGATAGCGAAGAACCCGGCGCTACTGGGAGCACCGGGTTCCTCGGCCCGGTCTCAACGAGGCGCACCACCGCCCCGGAGTCCGGTTCCCTGTGATTACTCCCGACTAGCAATCACCAGGCATTATCTATTGTCTCAGATTCTCAGGCGTCCCGGGAGTTCACGAGGGCAATACTTGCGGCGAAAACAATCGCGACGAACCCTGCGAAGTAGGCAATTCCGCCCCATGGTCCCCAATGGAAGTTATCCATGCCTGGCATCGTGTCGCCGGTCAGGAAGAGATTGGCGTTCGCGAATGGCAGGAACGGGCCCACATGTTCGCCCACTCGGGGCAGCACCGTGACAATTGATTCGATCACCAGCGGCCACAGGAGAAGGATGGCTACCGCACCCGCGGTCTGCCGCACGATTGCCCCTACCCCCACTGCAAGGAACATCGCGAGCGCCGCGTAAATCGGTATGGCGTAAAGCAACCGGCCCGACTCGGTACCACTGAGGCTGAGTTGCGCGCCTGCTTCTGCTCCAGCAGCTGCCCGCGCGAGGAGAAGTGCACCGACCGTAACGAGCGCGGTCAGGACGGCTGCGAGGACTGCGGTTATTCCGGCTTTTGCCAAGAGCACCTTGCCGCGGTGGTTTGTGGCGAGGAAGGTATTACGCACAACACCAAACCGATATTCACTAGTGACAACTAGTGCCGCAAGAATCATCAGCACTGTGACACCGAACAGATGAATACCCAGGGTGGCTTCAAACGGGTTCAGAAACCATTGTTCGAAACCCGGTTGATCGATCTCCCTATAGTTTTCCCAGGCCATTTTGGCGGAGAAGCCCATGAGCCACGCGAAACCGATTCCAATGGCGATGACTATGCCGCTGCACCACCACGGCGACTTGACTGAGGTGAGCTTAATGCGCTCTGCTGCGATGACGCCCATTAGCGGGCACCTCCCTGGCTTTCGATACCGGCGGCGTGGTACTCGACGCTGTCACCAGTCAGTTTCATGAACGCATCTTCCAGCGATCCGCGCTGTGCTGCGAGCTCGTGCAACGTGATCCGGTGTTCAGCTGCGAGCTCACCGATCGCTTCGGTCGTCGTTCCGGGAATGAGGAACGACGGCGTGCCGTCAGGCCCATTGCCTTCTTCTCGCACAGTCAGCCCCTGTGAGGTGAGTGCAGTCCGGAGGGTATCGCCATGCGGTGAACGAACACGCACCGTTGCTGCGCTTGCGCGCTCGACGAAATCGTCGACCGTGGTGTCTGCGATCAGCTGTCCTTTGCCGATCACGACTAGGTGCTCAGCAGTCTGCGCCATCTCGGACAGCAGGTGGCTCGACACCAGAACCGTGCGGCCTTCCCTGGCTAGCTGCTGCATGAACAACCGGATCCAGCGGATCCCTTCAGGGTCCAGACCGTTGACGGGCTCATCAAAGAGCAGAACCTCGGGATCACCGAGCAAGGTAGCGGCGAGACCCAGGCGCTGCGACATACCCAGGGAAAACCCGCCAGCCTTCTTACCCGCGACCGCGGTGAGCCCCACCATTTCGAGCACCTCGTCCACCCGTTTGGTGGGGATGTCGTTGGTGGCCGCCATCCACCGCAGGTGGCTGCGCGCCGACCTGTTGGGATGCACCCACTTGGCGTCCAGCAAGGCCCCGACATGCCTCAATGGATCCTTTAGTTCGTGGTAGTGCTTCCCGTTGATGGTCGCAGTCCCCGCGGTGGGTCGGTCGAGCCCCAGAATCATGCGCATCGTTGTGGACTTCCCCGCACCGTTCGGGCCGAGAAAGCCGGTCAAAATGCCAGGGCGGACGTCGAAGGTCAGGTTGTCTACCGCCTTCGTCTGCCCGAACACCTTGGTCAGGCCCCGTACTTCGATCATGACCAGAAGTGTGCCCTACACCGGGAAGTGCGCACATCGTCCGGAAGTCTTGATCTCCGTCATACCTGAGTATGATTCGCCCCTGAGACGATCCCCCTGAGCCAGTCCCGAAGGGTGCCGCCGCCTCAGACTCCGTCCCGCTCGGGAGACGAGGCTTCAGCCCAGAGCCGCTTGGGGATGCGGCCCGCTTCTCTCGCCAGACGCCCGGCAGTGACGGCGGCCGACATTGCTGCGGCCATACGAGCGGGGTCATCAGCACGAGTGACTGCTGTGGCAAGGAGCACCGCGTCGCAGCCGAGTTCCATCGCGAGGGCCGCGTCACTCGCGGTGCCGATCCCGGCATCGAGAATCACGGGCACAGATGCGCGTGCCACGATCATGCCGATGTTGTGCGGGTTGTTGATCCCCAGCCCGGTACCGATCGGCGAACCCAGCGGCATCACCGCTGCACAGCCCGTTTCTTCCAGTCGCTTCGCGAGCGCAGGATCATCGTTTGTGTACGGCAAGACCGTGAAGCCGTCATCGACGAGCTGTTCCGCCGCGCTAAGCAGTTCCGTCGGATCGGGAAGCAAAGTGCGGTCATCCGCGACGACCTCGAGCTTCACCCAGTCCGTTTCGAGCGCTTCGCGCGCGAGCTTCGCAGTCAATACTGCTTCCCGAGCAGTGCGGCAGCCCGCCGTGTTCGGCAGCATCTGGATTCCCAGTCGCTTGAGCAAGTCCAGTACACCGGTGCCGCCCGCGAGGTCTGCTCGGCGGATTGCCACCGTGGTCATCTCGGTCCCCGAGGCCACGAGCGCCTCCTCCAGGACATCCAGATTCGAAGCACCCCCAGTACCCATGATGAGTCTCGAGGTGAACGTGCGGTCAGCGATTGCGAGTAAGTCACCCACCTTGCACCGCCGTGACAATCTCGATGCGCGATGCCGGGTGCACGAGAGTCTGCGGCCAGTCAGCCTTAGGCACAACGTCACCGTTCACCGCGATGGCAAGGCCTTTCTCCGGCAGGCCGAGCGAGCTCAGCAGGTCAGTGAGCGAACTCCCGTCCGTAAACTCTCGCCATTCGCCGTTGACCTGGACTTCGCGAATCGCACCGTTCGTTTGACGGCTCATGAGAACCTCCTTGGATTCGTGTGTTTCGTTTCGTCGAGCGGCGCACCGCTCAGCTCCGCGACGACGGCGTCGGCGGTGAGCGGTGCGAGCAGAATGCCCCCGCGACCGTGCCCCGCAGCTAGAGTCACTCTTTCGTCTATACGCCCGAGCAGGGGCATGTTGTCGGGGGTAGCAGGACGCAATCCTGCGATGCACTCGGCAAACCCGTACTCCGAGATCCCCGGGAAAATGGCCTCTGCGTCAGCGAGGAGATCGCGGACACCACCGGCAGTGACCTGCGTTTCGAACCCTGCTTCGTACTGCGTGGCACCGATAACGAGTCCATGCGCGCGCGGCACCAGGTACACATGGCGGCCGTGCACCCACGCCCGCACGGTCCGCGTTGGCGGCGCCGGTGCACCGTTACGGCGGTGCAAGCGGAGGACCTCCCCTTTGACCGGTCGCACGGGGGCTCCTTTGACCAGTTTGCCTGTCCATGCCCCGGCTGCGACAACAACCTGTTCGTGCGGCAGGACATCGATATCAGTGACCCGCTCCGCGATCCGCTGCACTCCCGAGGCGTGGCAAGCGGCCGTGAGGGCCTTGAGGAGTCTCCGATTGTCTACCGCGCGCTCCGCATCAGCGCTGAAGCCAGGCCGCAGGGCACGAGTGAGTTCGGGTTCAGCGTCCCGAAGTTCCGCGCGACTGAGCGCACCAACGGGATGGCCCTGGTCCGCGAGCCAGTCCCGGATACGACTCAGGTCCCGCGCGTCGGCTTCATCGACCGCGACCGTGACCGTCGACCGCGACGTGACAATTCCGGCGGCAAACGCGTCTAATTCCGCCGCGAAATCATCCCAGCGGGCGAGCGACGCGAGACCGAGCTCGAGCAATCGCTCCTCGCCAGGCCAGCCCTCGCTGAGGGGGGCAAGCATGCCGCCAGCAACCCACGATGCCGATTGTTCAGCCTGGCATGGCTCGTACAAAGTGACGCGCCAGCCCGCAATTGACGCCCGCCACGCGACGGCGAGCCCGATGACACCGCCACCGACAATAGCCAGAGTTCCTGATTTATCCTTCACTGTTCCTGTACTCCCTGCGCCAGCATTATCCGGATCAGGTTTGACGGTCGGAGCGGCGCGCTCCCTCTCAGCCCACGTTCCATGAGCTCCCGCGAGATTGTGTGACATCTCCACCGTAGCCCGATACGGTCAACAATGTGGAATCTCCGCGTGAACGACTTCGAACGGCCCAGCTTTACTTGTGCACCGACGCTCGGCGCGATAAAGACGATCTAGCCGAATTCGCCGAGGCCGCGCTTTCTGGTGGTGTCGACATCATCCAGCTGCGTGACAAGGGCTCCCCAGGTGAGAAGCAATACGGTCCGCTCGAGGCGCAGCACGAGATCGCGGCACTCGCAATTCTCGGCGCTGCCGCGAAACGTCATGGCGCGCTCCTCGCGGTGAACGACAGGGCCGACATTGCGCTCGCTGCGGGCGCAGACATCCTGCACCTCGGGCAAGACGACCTGCCCGTTCATTACGCACGAAAAATTCTCGGAGAGCGGCCCCTCATCGGCCGCTCAACTCACAATGCGGAACAGGCACGAGACGCCGCGATTGAGGAAGGTGTCGACTATTTCTGTGTCGGCCCCTGCTGGACAACTCCGACGAAGCCCGGGCGAAGCGCGGCAGGGCTTGGGCTGGTGCGGTCGACAGCCGACCATGCTCCCGCGCGGCCCTGGTTCGCGATCGGCGGCATCGATGAGGAACGTCTTCCTGAGGCAGTCGCGTCGGGCGCGCAGCGCATCGTTGTTGTGCGCGCGATTACTGAGGCCACCGACCCCCACGCGGCGGCGCAGCGAATAAAAGCGGCACTCACCGGTTAGCTCGCGCGGCGACCTCACCGGCGCTGTCGAGCCACGACAGCAAAGCGGACGGTCCGAGAATGCTGACACCCGTTGGCAGCCGGTCTCGCAGACCCCGGTCCGCCGTCACCACGACCGTGTGCACAGCCGACTGACTAGCGTGGTCCGCCACGGAGCACAACCGCACGATTTCGTCGTCGCCACTGCCCGAAGCGTGATGCAGGCGGCTGAGCGGCAGCCGTTCGATCGCGCGTGCGGCGCCTTCGAGGACAAGATCGAGTTCTGTCAGCCACCCGTAGCCACCGTCCGGCAATGCCACCGTCCTGGGCAGCGTGGATACAATTTCCTCCGCAAGCGCCCGGGTCGCGCCGACGCGGTCGCGCCACCATCCGTTTGCCCGTGACCCCACCACATTGGCGGTGTCGACGATCAGACGCAACGGACGGGCAGTCAGTGCTGGCCAACTTGCCGCGAGGCCAGTGTGTAGCGGGTACTCGGTGACCTCGCCCTCACGCACCCATTCCAGGTCGAGGCTCTCATGATTCGGGACTGTTTCGAGAGTCTCCTCAGCGTCAGCGACAACAGTCGTGTAGGTCCATCCAGGCAACTCACCCGCGGTAGTCACTACTGCGCGCACGCGAATCCGATCCGCCGCAATGCCTGCTTCCTCCTGCGCCTCGCGGAGCGCTGCGTGCACCTCGGATTCGTGACTGTCCCGCGCACCGCCCGGCAATGCCCACGTGCCGCCCTGGTGGCTCCACTCTGCACGGTGCTGTAACAGAACGACGGAAGTTCCGCCCTCGCCCGGGGCACGGAGCAGAAGGCCCGCCGCGCCATGTTTACCCCAGCGTCTCGCCCCGTCGCCGCCGATCACCCAGCCGTCACCGTCGCCACGCATTACGCACCCTCAATCCGCTACTGATTACGTCCCCCACAGTAATGGTGTTGTCGCAAACACATCACGATCGCGACACGACCCCCGGACGAACGTAATGAGACGCCCACAGGAGAAGATGAAAGGTATACGACAGGATAAGGGGCCCGGCGAACGCTCTCGGGAGGTGCAACGCGATGCCTAAGTCTTCAGGCGCGCAGAAGCACGAGCCCGCGTCCTTCGGATTCAACCGTTTCGGCATAGACCCATCTGCAGCCTTACCGGATGCCGAAGCCACACCGGAATGGCTGATGCCGAAGGCGCATAAGCCTGCGCCGCGAAAAAAATATGCGAAGTACTACCCCACTCAAGCCAGCCTCGTCAGCGACGTCGCGAACTCGAGCCCGGGCAAACTTGTGCTCGCGGGATTTGTCCTCATCCTGATGTGCATCACCGCGGGGGCGGTGACTGCGACGTCGATCAGCGCTCGCCAGGATCAGCTTGACACGATGATCAGCAGTACAGAGCCCATCGCGCACTCCGCGCTGGAGCTGTATAGCGCCCTATCGATCGCTGACGCCGCGGCAAGCACCGCGTTCGTTTTCGGTGGAATCGAACCTGAGGAGCTGCGCACCCGCTACCTACAGGCAACGATGGATGCGTCACGCGCGCTGGTCAATGCGTCGTCGCAGGTGGGCGAAGGTAATTCACGCGCCCAGAGGCTGCTCGCGGAAATAGCTATGCAGTTGCCGGTCTACACAGGCCTTGTCGAGAGCGCCCGCTCCAACAATCGGGTCGGCAATCCCGTAGGGGCGGCGTACCTGAACGAGGCATCGCATGTGATGCGCACCCGGGTGCTGCCACTTTCTGAAGACCTGTACCGGACCCGGGCCGTCCGGGTTGCTGCGGCGCACGAGACGTTCATCCGCCCGCCATGGCTCGCGGTGTTCGCGGTATTTTTCGTCATCGTGGCGCTTGTTGGCGCGCAATTCCGGCTCGCCCGTAAGACTCAGCGAACCATCAACGTCGGCTGGCTTGTCAGCACACTACTCATGACGCTGGTTCTCGTCTGGCTTCTCACCGTCGGGCTGTATTCACGTGCCGAAGCGACCCGCGCCGCAGATGAGGGTGCCCGCCCGCTGGAGGCTCTCGCGACGATGCGAATACTCGCACAGCAAGCGCGCGGTGATGAAACGCTCGGGCTTGCACGGCGCGGTGAGGCAGCTGAGCTTGAAGCCAACTTCCGCTCCACCTCGGCGAAACTCACCGAACGGCTCGACCAGCTGCAAGACGATGACCGAGTGTCCGTCGGACGTCGCGCGATCGACAGCGCGATAGCCGCGAATGCCCAGTGGGTTGCGGCGCACGATCGGCTGACAGAGCTTTACAGCGCAGGGGATCACCTTGGAGCAGCCCGAATCGCCGTCGGCCCCGGTGAACGAGACTCGACTGCGAACTTCGCGGCACTCGACGGTGCGCTCCAGGATGGGATCAATGACACCCGGGCAGAGATGCGGAGCTCGCTGATTCGTGCGCGCACTGCGCTCGTGTTCGCCGCCGGCGGCGTACTCGGGTTATCGGTCGCCGCTGGCCTTGCGATCGCCGCTGGCGTATGGCCCCGGCTGCGGGAGTACCAATGAACCGGCCGTCACGCCGTATGGCATCGCTAGCAGGCCTGGGCCTGGCAGCCGTTGTTGCCCTCTCGGGGTGTGCTTTGCCAGATCCCGCGCCGGGTGTCCCGCAGACGTATCCATCCATGCCGATGCCAAGCGGAGCTGAGATCGTCCCCCAGCCGGACGAGGTCGAGCCGCCACCAAGCCTCGAATGTGACCCCACCGCGAGCCTGCGCCCCACCGAGCCCAATCCGCCGCCGGGAGAAATCCGACCGGAGAACCCGGTTTCCGAGATCTACGAGCGCGGACGCCTCATCGTGGGACTGGACGCGGGAAGCAACCTGTTCAGCTTCCGTGATCCCCTCACTGGAGACCTCGTGGGATTCGACGTGGACATCGCTCGCGAAATCGCGCGCGACATCTTCGGTGATCCCGACCGGGTCGAGTTCGAGATCTTGACCTCCGCTGAGCGGTTGACTGCTCTGGAAAATTCGCAAGTGGACGTTGTTGTGAAGACGATGACCATCACATGCGAGCGGCGCGAGCGCGTCGAGTTTTCCACCTCGTATTTCCAGGCTTACCAGCGCATCCTCACGGTCAGCGGCTCCGGCATCAACAGCGCCGAGGATCTGGCGGACCGAACCGTCTGCGTCGTGCGGGGAACAACGTCTCTCGCGCGCATTCAGCGCCTACAGCCTGCTGCGACGATCTTGGGCGTTCCCGCCTGGGCTGATTGCCTCGTGGCGCTGCAGCAGGGTCAAGCGGACGCCATCTCGACCGACGACTCCATCCTGGCAGGACTCAACGCCCAGGATCCCTACCTCGAGATCGTCGGCGGATTTCTCAGTTCGGAACCGTATGGGGTCGGCATCAACATCAACAATCAGGACCTTGTCCGATTTGTGAACAATACGCTCGAACGGATCCGCACCGACGGCACCTGGAATCGGCTTTACCAGGGGTGGCTCTCGGTGCTCGGGCCGTCACCCGGACCACCCCCTCCCCGGTACGGCGATTAGCGTGCTTCGCCTCTGCCTCCCCGCTAGATCCCGACTAGCCGCACAGGGTTCGCCATCATGACAGATCATCCTTCTCCCGATCACGCCGCCGCTTCTGACAGCGGTCACCCGGCAGATGCCGCCGCAACCGCGGCGGTTCACGTCGGGAGCGAGGACACCGCCGAAACTGATGAAGGCACTCAGGCGGTACACATGGAACCTGGCACGATGACGGCCGGCGGAACCGTCTTCGTGGCACCTGCGTCAGGTGATGCGACCTCGGCGACCGTCGTATCCACAGGCGGAACCAAACGGTCAGGCGGACGCTTCGTGCGCACCCGGACCGGCGGCAATCTCCGACTGGGCGGAGGGCTCGTCGAAATCCCGGCAGTCCCGCCAATCGACCCGACCACCGCGATTCTGACAAACCCCGCAGTCCCCGAATCAGAGCGTTTCTGCCTCCACTGCGGTGAACCCGTGGGACGATCGCGAGGCGGTGAGAAGGCCGAGCCCGACGGTGTCTGCGGGACCTGCGGACATCCCTACTGGTTCACGCCACTGCTGCGCGAGGGCGACATCATCGCCGGTCAGTATGAGATCCGCGGGTGCCTCGCGCACGGCGGACTCGGCTGGATCTACCTGGCAATCGACCGCAACGTCGAAGACCGCTGGGTGGTGCTGAAAGGCCTCCTTCATTCCGGGGACGCAAAAGCTCAAGCCGTCGCCATGGCGGAACGGCGGTTCCTCGCTGAGGTCTCTCATCCGAGCATCGTCAAAATCTACAATTTCGTCGAGCACGTGAACCGTAGCGGTGAGACCGTCGGCTACATCGTCATGGAATACGTGGGTGGTACTACGCTGCGCCACCTCGTGCAGAACCGGCGCAAGGCCACGGGAGACTCCGACGTCTGCATGCCCGTCGAGCATGCGATCGTCCTCATCCAGGAAACCCTGCAGGCACTTGGCTATCTTCATGCGCTCGGACTCACCTACAACGATCTCAAGCCCGACAACGTGATGATCACCGATGAGGGCATCAAGCTGATCGATCTCGGCGCCGTCGCTGCGATCGAGAGCTACGGCTACATCTTCGGCACCCCCGGTTTCCAGGCCCCGGAACTCGCCCGTACTGGACCGACCGTAGCGTCGGATATCTACACCGCGGGCCGCACCCTCGCTGCTCTGACCACGCGGATGCCAACGGAAAACGGCGTCTACAAACCCGGTCTGCCCACGCCAGACCAGGAGCTGCTGTTCCGCGAGCACGAGTTTTTCTATCGGCTGCTGCTGCGCGCGACAAACTCCGATCCGGAAAAACGTTTCACGTCCGCAGAAGAAATGTCGCGGCAGCTGACCGGTGTGCTGCGGGAAGCGCTCGCACAGAAACGCGGCGAGCCCCATCCAGGCATGTCGACGATGTTCAGTCCTCAGCGCACCGCGTTCGGCACTGATCAGGCAGTCCGCCAGACAGACGTCTACGTGGATGGGCATCTGCGCGACATGCACGTCGAAGCCCGCGACGTCGTTGCTGCGCTGCCGCTGCCGCTCGTCGATCCATCGGACCCGGCTGCTCGTTTGCTCGCCGCCACGGCAGCCAGCGACCCCAGTGAGATCCTCGATTCGATCCGCAAAATTCGCGAAACGGCCAGTGAGGACCGCGCCGCCGCGGCGGATACCAGCGCGTCAGCCGACTTCGAGGAGAGTCTCGCGGTGCCGCTCGCTGAGATCCGCGCCCACATCGATCTCGGCGAGCCGGAACAGGCCCGCGAGCTCATCAACCAGTTGCGAACCGACAACCAGGCGGACTGGCGACTTGACTGGTTCAGCGGCTTCACCGAATTACTCGTTGGCGAATTTCAGGAAGCGTTCGACCACTTCGAATCAGTGCTCAGTGCGCTGCCCGGCGAGTACGCCCCTAAAGTCGCGCTCGCCGCCACCGCTGAGCTCATCCTCGACCACTGGGAGACTGACGACGACGAGGTGTGGCACCGGTTCGCGGAGAAGTATTACCGCAGTGTCTGGCGCACGGACCGGAATGTCGTCAGCGCAGCATTCGGGCTCGCTCGCCAGCTGGTCCACGCAGGCAACCGTGCCGGTGCGGTCACCGAACTTGACCAGGTTCCCCTAAGTTCGCGGCATTACAATGTCGCTCGTCTGTCGAGCGTCATGGCATTGATCGGCGGCAGGCCGGTCGACCAGATCAATGAGCTCGAATTGCGTGAGGCGGCCCGCCGGGTCGAGATGGTTCCTGAAACAGAACGGCGCTCCCTGCAGATGCGCGTCGTGGTTCTCGGCGTGGCGCTCGACTGGCTGCGGACGGGAAACCATGCACGCTACCCCGAGCCGTTTTTGGGCGTCACGCTCACTGAGGAGTCCCTCCGCGGGAGTACCGAGCGTGCGCTTCGCATTCTGGCCCGTAACGCACCGGAACGCCGCCACCGGTACCGCCTTGTTGATCTCGCGAACGCGATCCGGCCACGCAGTATCTTCTGACGCCCCAAGTGACGCACTCGTCAAAGGTCGTTCGCCAGCGCCGCCGCAGCGCGCGCGATGGCGAGTTCTTCGTTCGTCGGGACGACGAGCACCGTCACCTTGCTGTCCGGTGCTGAGATGATCCGAGGTCCCTTGTCACGGCGCTGGTTCGATTCGGGGTCGACGACTATGCCCAACTCCTCGAGGTCAGCAAGAGCGTCGGCCCGCACATGCGGGGCGTTCTCCCCCACCCCGGCGGTGAAAGTGATGACGTCAAGACGGCCCAGCGCCACCATGTACGCACCGACATATTTGCGCAGACGGTGCACATACACCTCATAGGCGAGGGTGGCGGATTGATCGCCTGCCGAAACGAGTTCGCTCAGTTCACGGAAGTCGTTGACCCCACAGAGCCCCCTCAGTCCAGACCGCCGATTGAGGAGCTCATCGAGATCACCCACAGTCATCCCCGCAGATCGGCGCAAGTGCAGCAGAATCCCCGGGTCGATATCACCCGATCGGGTTCCCATCACCAGCCCCTCCAGAGGTGTCAGCCCCATCGAGGTGTCGATCGCAACGCCACCTTGCACCGCGGATGCCGACGCCCCGTTGCCGAGATGCAGGATTATCTGGTTCACGTCGGACAGAGGCCGCCCAAGGAACTCCGCGACCTGCTCCGACACGTAGTGGTGTGATGTGCCGTGGAAGCCGTACCGCTGAACCCCATGCTCTTCGGCGAGCTTCGCATCGATCGCGTAGGTGTTCGCCGCCCTGGGCAACGTCCGGAAGAACGCGGTATCGAACACCGCCACATGCGGGACATCCGGCAGCAGGGCACGCGCCACCTCGATACCAAGCAGATTCGGTGGATTGTGCAGAGGCGCGAGCGATGACAGTTTGTCAACCTCGGTGATCACGTCGTCAGTGACCAGCGTGGGCTTGGAGAACACCTTGCCGCCATGGACTACTCGGTGCCCAACCGCACTAACGCCGAACTCTGCAAGGGCAGCGCCATCGCGGCTGAACATGTCAAACGCCAGTTGCAGTCCCGCGCGGTGATCCGCGATCGGCTCCGTCGACTCGGATTCACCCACTCGATCACTATGCGTGATGCGCCCCTCAGCCTCACCGATGCGCTCAACGAGCCCTGACGCCAGCACGTCACCCGCTTCCGGTTCAACGAGCTGGTATTTGATCGAGGATGAGCCCGAATTGATAACGAGAACAGCCACCAGGTGCCGCCTTACTTCTGTGCCTGAATCGCTTGCGCCTGGATAGCGGTAATCGCGACCGTGTTGACGATGTCCTGCACCAGTGCGCCGCGTGAAAGATCATTCACTGGCTTGTTCAGGCCCTGCAGGACGGGGCCGATAGCGACAGCGCCAGCACTGCGCTGCACCGCCTTATACGTGTTGTTGCCCGTGTTCAGGTCGGGGAAAACGAGGACGGTTGCCTGCCCGGCGACCGGTGAATCAGGCATTTTCGATTTCGCCACCGAAGGTTCCACAGCCGCGTCGTACTGGATGGGGCCGTCCACGAGAAGGTCCGGGCGGCGTTCCCGGACGAGCTTCGTCGCTTCACGCACTTTGTCGACGTCCGCACCGGAACCGGAGTCACCCGTCGAGTACGACAGCATCGCCACCTTGGGGTCCACCCCGAACTGGGCGGCGGTCTCAGCGGACGAAATCGCGATGTCAGCGAGCTGCCCTGCGTCGGGCATCGGAACTACAGCGCAGTCCCCATAGGCGAGCACCTTGTCGGCCAGACACATGAGGAAAATGCTCGACACCGTCGAACAGTTCGGGAGTGTTTTGATGACTTCGAAAGCAGGCCGGATAGTGTGCGCGGTGGTGTGTACGGCACCGGAGACCATGCCGTCCGCGATGTCCATATGGACCATCATCGTGCCAAAGTAGGCCACATCGACCATGAGCTCGAGGGCACGCTCATGCGTCATGCCGCGATGTTTGCGCACCCGCGTGTATTCCGCAGCGAACTTTTCGAGAAGCTCCGAAGTCGCCGGGTTGATGACATCCGCGGCATCGAGGTCGAGGCCAAGCTCCGCCGCGCGCCTGCGGACCGGGCCCTCGTCACCAAGCAGGGTCAAATTCGCCACTTCACGCTGCAGGAGCCGGCTTGCCGCGCGCAGGATCCGGTCGTCTGTCGCTTCGGGCAGAACAATGTGCTTGCGGTCTGCCCGGGCCCGGTCGATCAGCTGGTACTCGAACATCTGCGGTGTCATCACCGAGGGCATTTCCAGTTTCAATTGTTCAATCAGGCGAGGCGCATCAACGTGCTTCTCCATAAGCCCGATCGCGGTATCAACCTTCCGCTGCGACCCGACACCGACACGGCCCCGTGTTTCTGCTGCGATGCTGGCGGTCTGGAACGTGCCGTACTCGGACGTGATGATCGGCAGTTTGGGTTTCAGCCCCTCGACGAGTTTTTCGATGCTCTTGTGCGGCAGCAGGCCACCGTTGAAGATGATGCCTGCGAGCGACGGGAAACCTTCCGCCTCATGCGCCATGACCAGCGCGAGCAGAACGTCGGACCGGTCCGCGGGGGCGATCACCGCGGCGCCTTCCTTCAGTCGCTCAAGAAGGTGCTCGGCCGTCATCGCGCCGACCAGAACTGAGGTCGCCTCGCGCTGCAGCAACTCGGGGTCACCGGAATACAAGTCCCCTTTGAGCGCATCGAGCAATTCCTGCATAGTGGGCGACACCATTAGTGGCACTTCGGGCAGTGCCCACGCCGCCACACCTGTTTCGTCGAGAGCCGCTTCCACCTCGTTGAGCTTCTCCGGATCACACCGGTTCGCGACGATCGCTACGGCGTGTGCCTTTACTGATCGCAGTTCAGAAAGACAAAGGTCAGCGGCCTGTTTGATTGTCTCCGGGTCGCGTCCACTGCCGCTCAGCGCGAGGAGCACAGGCGCGCCGAGGTTGACGGCGACTCGCGCGTTGAAAGTCAGCTCGGTGGGGCTGACAACGTCTGTGTAGTCCGACCCGACGACCACCACTGCGTCACAATGCTCCGCCAGCAGGTGATAACGGCGGACGATCTCCGAGAGTGCGCCCTCTGGGTCGCGGTGAACATCGCTGTAGGTGACACCGATGCACTGGTCGTAGGAGACGTCAGCCGTCGTATGTTCGAGCAGCATCTCGAGGATGTAGTCGCTCTCGTCGTTCGACCGGGCGAGGGGCCGGAAGACGCCCACGCGGGCTGCGGTGAGCCCTAGGAAGTGCAGGACTCCCAGCGCGATCGTGGACTTTCCGGTGTCACCTGATGGCGCAGCGATATAAACACTCGACGGCATGGCCCCTATTCTTACGGCATTCCTGACGTTGCGCCCAACAAGGCCAGAAATCGCCGCTCAGCTCTGCGTGAGTTCACGCAGTCTTGGCGCCAAGTCACGCTCGAACAGTTCGAGGAAGCGTTTTTGATCGTGCCCTGGCGCATGGAAAACAAGGTGATTCAGCCCCGCGTCGACGTATTGTGCGATCTGTTTGACCGCTTCATCGGGATCCGCGGAGACGATCCATCGCTTGGCGACCTGCTCAAGTGGAAGTTCGTCCGCTAGTCGCTCCATCTCTGCTGAACTGGAAACAGAGTGCTTCTGCTCCGGCGTCAGACTGAGTGGTGCCCAGAACCGGGTGTTCTCGAGCGCCTTATCGTAGTCGGTGTCATACGACAGCTTGATCTCGATCATCTTGTCGACGTCGGCTGGATTCCGGTCTGCTGCCTTGGCGCCCTCAGCTACCGCAGGGATCAGCTTGTCGGTGTAGAGCTCCATGCCCTTGCCTGAGGTGCAGATGAAACCATTGCCGGCCCGGCCTGCATACTTTGCGACCACAGGTCCGCCCGCCGCGACGTACACGGGTATGGGGCTTTCCGGCCGGTCATAAATCGTGGCATCAACAGTGTGGTAGTAGTCGCCGTCGAACGTCACATTGTCTTCGGTCCAGAGCTGACGCATCAGCCTGATCGACTCGCGCAGCCGCGCGAAACGCTCTTTGAACTCCGGCCACGGCTGTTCATCAGTGACGTTGTACCCGGTCGCAATCTCGTTCAGCGCCTCACCGGTCCCCACACCCAGCATGATGCGTCCCGGGTAGAGCACCCCCATCGTGGCGAATGCTTGCGCGATAACGGCTGGGTTGTAGCGAAACGTGGGTGTCATGACGGAGGTTCCGATGAGCACTCGCTCGGTCCGTTCACCAACCGCCGTCATCCAGGCCAGGGAAAACGGCGCGTGACCGCCCGTGTGCCGCCACGGCTGAAAGTGATCGCTGACGGTGACGGAATCCATGCCGCACCGCTCGGCATACACACCGAATTCAACGAGGTCTCTGGGCGCGAACTGTTCGGCGGAAGCCTTGTAACCAATTTTCAGCACGATTCCACGCTACTACGGGGCTCCGGTGTTCAAACGACCCAAAGGCATGTAGTTGGTACACGAATACGTCACCAACTACATGTCTTCTGCCCATCCGAAGTTACTTAAGTGCCTGCTCGAGATCGTCGAGCAAATCATCCGTGTGCTCGAGCCCCACTGAAATCCGCACCACCCCGTCCGTGACACCAATCGCCGCGCGGCCCTCCGGTCCCATTGCGCGGTGCGTCGTCGTCGCGGGATGCGTGATGAGCGTCTTGGAGTCTCCGAGATTGTTGGAGATATCGACGATTTTCAGCTTGTCCAGCACCTCGAAAGCACGGGCTTTACCGTCCGGTGCGTCTAACTCGAACGTCACCACGGTACCGCCGCCCAGCATCTGGCTTTTTGCCAGCTCGTACTGCGGATGGGATTCGAGATACGGGTAGCGGACCCAGCGAGTCGCGTGATGGTCGTCCAGGAATCGCGCGATCTTCAGCGCTGATTCGGTTTGCTGCTGGACACGAATACCCAGCGTCTCGAGTCCCTTTAACATCACCCAGGCATTGAAAGGACTGAGCGCGGGTCCCGTGTGCCGCATCAGCGTTTGGACAGGACCGTCGATGTAGTCCTTCGGCCCCAGGACTGCCCCGCCGAGCACCCGGCCCTGGCCGTCGATGTGCTTCGTGCCGGAGTAGACGACGATATCGGCACCAAGATCGAAGCCGCGCTGCAGCAGCGGCGTCGCGAAAACATTGTCGAGCACGACCTTCGCCCCGGCAGCGTGCGCCATCTCGGTGACACGACGGACGTCCACCAGGGTCTGCATCGGATTAGCGGGCGTCTCGAAGAACACTGCGTCCGCAGGCTTCGACAGGGCGCGCTCCCACTGCTCGAGGTCTTCGCCGTCGACGAACTCCGTCTCAATACCCCAGCGCGGCAGGATCTCGTTGCATACCACGAAGCACGAGCCGAACAGGCTGCGCCCGGCGACCAATCGATCGCCCGCCTTCAGCAGCGCACCTAGTGAGACGAAAACCGCCGCCATGCCGCTTGCAGTGCCGAAGCACGCCTCTGCGCCATCGAGTTGGCGAAGCCGCTCTTGAAACATCGCGACCGTCGGGTTGCCATACCGCGAGTAGACGTAGCGATCGCCATTGATGAACGCCTGTTCAGCCGCGCCGGCGGACTCGTAGACGTAACCAGACGTCAAGTACATCGCCTCGGCCGTCTCCTCGAACCCCGAGCGCGTGAGGCCACCTCGAACCGCGATCGTTTCAGGCCGGACTGTCTCCGGCAGTTCGCGGGGCGTCGGCATACTCATGACTGCCTCCACGGAAAGCCAAGCGCACGCCAGCCCACCTTGCCGCGGTGGCTTTCCTCATCGAGGCCGCCTTCGAATCCGTCGAGCATGTTGTACGCCGGTCCAAGCCCAGCGGACGTCGCGAGCTGAGCCGCGCCGATCGACCGTTGACCAGAACGGCAGAGGAAGATCACCGGCTGTTCAGGGCCCACACCGGCTGCCGAAAGCTCGTTCAGGAAGTCGGCGTTACGTGCGCCTGACGGGAATTTCACCCACTCCACGAGGACCGTCCGTTTTTCCAAAGATGAGACATCGGGCACACCGACGTAGCTCCACTCAGCCTGGGTGCGGACGTCGACCAGAACCGCCTCAGGGTTGTCGCGCAGAATTTCCCACGCCTGTTCAGGGCTCAAATCACCTGCATAGCTCACATCTATAGGGTTTCATACATTCGGTACATGATGCACAGGAGGGCGGGCATTCTTTCCCGGCTTCCACTCCCCGCATGTGCGTGCACACTAACCAGCGGCCCCACGACGCGAAGTTCTACTCTAGACTGATCAGTCGACTGTCCGCTTCGGAATGAGGTAGAGCGCTTCTGATGACTGACCAGAATCGGCCCTTGCGTGTCGGGATCGTCGGATCCGGCCCCGCCGGGATCTACGCCGCAGATGCCCTGATGAAATCAGACGTCGCGTCCGACCGCGGGGTCACCATCGATATCTTCGAGCGGATGCCGGCGCCTTTCGGCCTGATCCGGTACGGAGTCGCCCCCGACCACCCGCGGATCAAAGGCATCATCACCGCGCTCCACAAGGTCCTCGATAAGCCGCAGGTGCGCCTGTTCGGCAACGTCGACTACGGCTCGGACATGGATCTGGGCACGCTGCACTCGTTCTACGATGCAGTCATCTTCGCCACAGGCGCCAACGCGGATCGCGCACTCAGCATCCCCGGCATTGAGCTCGACGGCTCCTACGGTGCCGCTGACTTCGTGTCCTGGTATGACGGCCACCCAGACGTGGCGCGCGAGTGGCCGCTCAACGCCGACAAGGTCGCCGTGCTCGGCGTCGGCAACGTCGCACTCGACGTGGCGCGCGTGCTCGCGAAGACCGCTGACGAGCTCCTCGAGACCGAGATCCCCCACAACGTCTACGAGTGCCTGAAAGAGAACAAGGCCACCGAGGTACACGTATTCGGCCGTCGTGGGCCAGCTCAAGCTAAGTTCACTCCGCTGGAACTCAAAGAGCTTTCGCACTCCCCAAACGTCGAGGTCATTGTCGATCCCGAAGACATCGACTACGACGAGGCATCTGAGATCGCACGGCGTTCGTCCAAGATCGTCGACCAAGTCGCGAACATCATTCAGGACTACGCGATCCGTGATCCGCAGGACCTGCCAAACAAGATCTTCCTGCACTTCTTCGAAAATCCCACCGAGATCCTCGGTGCGGACGGCAAGGTTGTCGGCCTGCGCACTGAGCGAACCGAGCTCGATGGCACCGGCAACGTTCGTGGCACCGGACAGTTCAGGGACTGGGACGTCCAGGCCGTGTACCGGGCTGTCGGCTACCTCTCCGAGAACATCGCGAAACTGCCGTTCGACGAGCAGGCCGGAACCGTGCCCAACGAAGCCGGCCGTGTTATCGGCGACAACGGCGAACATCTCGGCGGGATCTATGTCACCGGCTGGATCAAGCGCGGTCCGATCGGGCTCATCGGACACACCAAGGGTGACGCCAACGAGACCATCGCGTGCCTGATCGAGGACATCCCGAACCTGCCCGCACCCGAGCACCCTGGGGAAGACGAGATCGTCGCGTTCCTGGACAAGCAGCGAGTCCCGTACACCACATGGGACGGCTGGTACCGACTCGACGCCCACGAACGCTCACTCGGCGAACCACACGGCCGTGAGCGGATCAAAGTCGTCGAACGCGACGAGATGCTGCGCGCGAGCGGCGCTGACGACTGACCATCCGCTTAGGGCACCACAGACCGTCTCTGCGGAACAGGACCCCACTGCAGGCGGTGTGTGGCCGGGTTTAAGGGTGTACGGCGGAAGGTGCTCATAGGGGCGTTCATAGGGGCGTTCATAGCACCCATGCGCCCACCGCCCACGTCACGGCGGCCGCTAGCGCGCCGAGCAACTGGATAAGCGTCGAAACCACGACGGCCTTGGTGGCCTGCACCGTGGCGTTCCAGGCTGCTTCGGGACGGCGGACGCGGGCACTTTCGGCGAGAAACGTCCCGCCAATGAATCCGATGAACAGCCCGATGACCGGGATTACGAAGAACCCGATGACGGCCGCTATCAGCCCGATGACGATGGAACGCATCGGAACCCCGGCTTCCCGCAGCGATTTGCCAGGCCACGTGTATTGCAGGATTCCTGTGGCGACCAGGAAGCCAGTCGCTATGAGAAACACTATCCAGCCAGTCGAGGTCCCCTCGAAGATCGCCCACACGAGGACGGCGCCGAAGACGATGACGACACCGGGGAGTACGGGCACGATGATGCCCGCGATTCCGATGAGGATCACGACGGCGATGATGATCTCGCCCACCAGGTTCATGGCAACACCGTAGCGGGGCGCGCCTATCCTCCGAAGTTCTGGTCGATGGTCTCTTCTTTGAAGCCGTACAGATAGTCAGCGTCTTCAGAGACGAACCACTCGTTGCAGGTAAGCGTGCTCTCGGATTCTCGGTCTGCGGGCCACCAGCTAGCTTCAAGCGATGCCGAGGAGACCGGCGGTTCAGAGGGTTCGCACCACTCTGGCAGTTCCTCTGCGGACGCCTTCAGTCGTAAGATGCGTTCGTTGCCCGTGGTTCGGACGACTTCGTCGATATCGCTGGCGTCGTCGGGCACCCACTGCGGGAGAACCTTGTCAGCTTTTCCTTCGGCGCCCGTCTCGAACGTGAACTCCGTGGTTTTCGATTGACGCTCGAACCCTGCCCAGCACCCCGCGAGAGCAAACACACCTACTCCCGCTATTCCGCTGAGAACCATTGCCTTTTCGATGCGTGCCAGACGCTGCGCTTTCGTTTCCATGTTTCCCAGATTATGGCGCTGAGCTGCGAAAATAATCGGCCCGCGGGAGGAACTGCGCGTCATACCTGGGGCGGACCACGACTGTAGCGAGTCGGGGTATCCCCTGATTAGTCGACGATGGTTCTGACGCACGCCGCAGCGTCGCGGGCACGCTGCCGAGCCACATCGATGTTCTCGGCGCTCGCTACTGCAACGCCCATCCGCCGGAACTCGTAACTCTCTGGCTTCCCGAAAAGCCGCACGTCCACTCCGGGCACGGCAAGGGCTTTTGGGACGCCCTCGAACCGCACGTGCTTCGCGTCTACTCCCCCGTAAATCACGGCCGATGCACCCGGGGAGCGCAGCGCCGTGTCGACGGGCAGCCCCAGGATCGCGCGAGCGTGCAGTTCGAATTCTGAGAGGCGCTGGGTGGCCATGGTGACCAGGCCAGTGTCATGCGGTCGCGGGCTGACTTCCGAGAAGTACACGTCGTCCCCGGCGACGAAAAGTTCGACGCCGAAGATCCCCCGGCCGCCCAAGGCGCCTGTCACCTTCTGCGCGATGTCACGGGCCGCGCTGAGCGCTCGCTCCGACATGGGGTGTGGCTGCCAGGATTCGATGTAGTCGCCGCGTTCCTGCTTGTGACCGATCGGTTCGCAGAAGTACGTTTCGATCTCACCGTCTGCGAGGGCACGGACAGTCAGCTGCGTGATCTCGTAATCGAAATCGACGAAACCCTCGATGATGACGCGACTCCGATTGACCCGGCCACCGGCGAGCGCGTACTCCCAGGCGACTTTCAGCGTCTCGGCGTCGTGCGCAACTGATTGACCTTTGCCCGACGACGACATCACAGGTTTGATGACGCAGGGATACCCGATTCGGTCCGCAGCCTCTTCGAGCTCTTCAACAGAATCGGCGAATGCGTAGGGCGAGGTCCGCAGCCCAAGTTCCTCCGCGGCGAGACGGCGGATCCCTTCACGGTTCATTGTCAGCTGGGTTGCGCGCGCAGTGGGAATCACCTCCGTGCCGCCACGCTTCTCCACCTCAGCGAGCGCGTCGGTGGCGATCGCCTCGATCTCGGGGACGATGAAGGCCGGACGCTCCCGCTCGATAAGTGCGAGCAGCGCGTCACGGTCCGTCATGTCGATCACATGACCATGGTGTGCGACGTGGTGCCCGGGAGCGTTTTCGTAGCGGTCGACGGCAATGACCTCGACGCCGAGCCGCTGGAAGGCGATGATCACTTCTTTGCCCAGCTCGCCAGCACCGAGCAACATCACCCGTGTTGCGCGCTGACTCAGCGGCGTTCCGATGATCAACGTGCGTTCCTCCTTGGTGCGGGTCCCGTGACGAGACGAGACTATCTGGTGAGACGATGTCCCGGATGGATACTCAGCTTGCGCTCGAAACGCGGGTCGCCCTGACGGCAGCCGGATTGATCTTCATCTGGGCTCTTGTCCTTGGCGTGTGGAAGTACGTGCAGATCACGAAATCGCCGACTCATCAGGCTCACATCTACGTTGATATCGCGCACCGGGCCGCCCTGCTCTATGCGTTCGCAGCGCTACTCCTTGCCCCGTTTGCCGAGCTCAGCGGCTGGCCAACGGCAGTGAATGTGGCCAGCGTGCTCGCGGTTGTCATCTTTTTCGTCGCCGCGATCGGTTCGTACGTCTTTCACGGCTGGAAGCGGGATACGGACAACCAGTTCGCACATCCCGTGGGGCTGCTTCACCCCTTTATGATCGCGCTGATCGCAGCTGAGATCGGCGGATTCGTCATTCTTTTCGCCGGTTTTATCAACACGCAGTTCTAAATTGATCCGCAGAGCGATGAGCCGGACATCACACTAAACGAAATCACAGGTATGACAGGGTAAACCTGCCTGCGGAGCGGAATCGCGCAAGGGATCCACAACACACGTCCAACCGATTCCACCACACGCCCCTTACCCTTAACGCCATGTCAAACGGTACGGGCACCCACCTGTTGAATGTGGCACGCGGCGGCCTGATGGGCACCGCCGAGGTGATCCCCGGTGTCAGCGGTGGCACCGTCGCACTGATCACCGGGATTTATGACCGGCTCATCACCTCAGCCGGACATGCCGTCAGCGGCATCCGCATCGCGGCAACCGATCTGCCCCGCGGCCAGGGCACCCAGCGTTCCCTCGTGGAGTTTCGGCGCGTGCACTGGCAGCTCGTCATCGGCGTGCTCATCGGTATGGCCGTCATGCTGGTGGTCGCCGCGAAGATCGTCGCGCCGCTCGTTGAGGAGTACCCACAACGGTCGTTCGCATTGTTCTTCGGTTTGGTGCTCGCATCTCTGTGGGTACCGTTCACTGGATCCGGCCGCGCGTGGACAGCGCTGAACTACCTGGTAGCCCTCGCCGCCGCCGCTGCCGCGTTCTTCCTCACCGGCTTGCCCCCCACGGAGATTTCCGACCCTAACCCGCTTCTGATCATCGGGGCCGCTGCTGTTGCTATCTGCGCGCTGGTCCTGCCCGGTGTATCGGGTTCCTTCATGCTTCTGGCATTCGGCATGTACACCGTGACGATCAACGCGGTGAATGACCGCGACTTCGGCTATTTGGCACTATTCGCCCTGGGGGCAGTCCTCGGCCTATCCCTGTTCGTCAAGCTTCTGCAGTGGCTGCTCGAGCACTACCATCACCTGACACTTGTGGTCATGACGGGCCTGCTCCTCGGCTCGCTGCGCGCACTGTGGCCGTGGCAGCCGTGGGAGGAAGAGCGCCGCGAACTCCTCGCACCCAGCGGCGATCTGGCGGTCACGTTCGGGCTAATAGGCTTGGGGATGGCCGTCGTGATCGGGATCCTGGTCGTGGCGCACCGCCACGCGGCACGCGAGCATGAGCCGGGAGCTATCGTTCAGTAGCGGCTTCCCACATGCGCAAATAGGCCTCCGCGCCGCGCGACATGTCGGCCACGAATTGCGGACCGTCGGAGCCAGCATCAAGCCTGAGCGCCTCGAGCCAGTCCGGCACGAGGCCTTCATGGACCAGACCGTCCTCATTGAAGTCCCAGGTTCGCTCGCCCCAGATCTGGCGGTCGATTAGAGCGTTACCGTCAAATGAGCGAAAGGGATAGTTGATCTCAGCACTCTGACCCGCGCGCGGCAAACCCGAATTCAGGCCGTTCGCGTCAAGCCCATAGCCGAACGCGAACGTGTCCGGGTCAGGAGCGGCCGCCCGCGCAGCCCGCCAGTAGTCGAGAAATTGGTTCGATTCCCGGGAGATCCCGGTGACGAGGCCGCCGAGCTGCAGCAGGCGGGGACTCAGTGCGCCGTCCATCCAGTTGTGCGACGAAATAGCGCCGGCGTAGCTTTCAGCTTCCAGTATCGACAGCGCGTGATCTGCGGCTTTGACACTCATGTGGTCGAGTTCAACGATCATGCCGCGCTCCATCATGGCGTAAATCGTGTGCACACCCAGGCCGGTGAGGCCCCGGCGATTACAGTGCGGCGCCTGGGCCAGTTCGTCAAAGCCCAGTGCCGTGTTGTCCTGGTACGGACCTTGACACGTCTCCGCGTGCCAGAACTCCCCTGTCGTCAGTGCATTGCCTGCGTTGACCGCGACGCCGGTGAGACCTTCATCGAATCGGACACCGCAGAGCGCGTTGTCGAACTTGTGGCAGAGGAACATCGAGCGGACGCCCAGGTCGTGCAGTTCGGCTAGCCCCTGGTCGATCGTTTCTTCAGCGCATTGCGGCGCAGAGTTCAGCATCGAACATCCGAAGGGTTCACTGATCTCCACTCCGAGAACGACAGCCATCTTGCCCTGCGCGATCACCTCGCGCGCTTCCGCTGGACTGCCGACGATGCGATACCAGCCTTGCCCCTCGCCATACTCGACATCGAGAAAGGCTTCGAAAGCCCGTGACTCCGCTATCTGCGCGCGGACGCTGGCCATTTCGTCGCATGTGCTCTGCCGGAGCGGGTAGACCTCGCACAGCGCCCGGTTGGACACCATGTGGTCGACGAAGACGCGCACACCAGAGCGCCACAGGCGTTCCACTCCTTTGTAGTAACTCTGGCTGTGTGTGGGCCACTCGTGCCCCGGCCAATCGTCGAATGTCGGCCACCCGCGCGGCGGTGCTGGCTCCTCCCCCTCCATCAGTGACTCGAACCAGGCGGTTAATGCCAGCGGGTGCGTGTCACAGTCAGCGAGCGCGGCGGCGATCCCCTCTTGATCGAACGTTTTGCCGCAGAAAGGGCCTTCACCGAAACCCTTGTATGACCAGAGGTGATCGTGCGCCTGCAGCAGGCCTTTCACGGGCGCGTCGACGCGGTTGTCCGGGAAGGCGAACCCCTCCACATTGACCTCTAGAGGTGGCTGTGCCGCTCCAGAAGCTGACACGCCCACGAGGAGCGCACAGGTGCTAACAAGCGCCGTAGCAGTCCGTCTCAGCACTTCAGCTGATCCGCAAGGTCGAGGAAATCCTTCGCGTTGATATCAAACTCCGCCTCGAACGCGGTGTCCGCTGTGACCGTCGGTCCATACTCTTCGGGCCGGGCGATGAACGCAGTCTGGAAGCCAAGCGCTCCCGCTGCTCTGATGTCATACTTGTGCGACGCGACCATCATGATCTCCTTGGGCGGGAGGCCAAGGTACCGCGCCGCAGCCAGGTAGATCTGCGGATTCGGTTTGAAAGTCCCGAACATTTCCGCCGCGAAGATCGTGGTCCACGGAATGTTGCCGTTGCGGGATATGCGCAACACTGCGGAGACATCGGCGATAGCGTCGCCGTGACAAACCTAGTGTTCAGACGCTGAACGCCAGCCACCACGTCGGGCCAGGGTTCGAGCTGCTGCCAGGCGTCCGCGAGGGTCTCGCACTCATCGTCGCTGAACACCGTGATGCCGTCCGCCATCAGGAGTTCGTCGAGCGCAGTGCGGTAAACGGCGTGGACACTGACCCAGTCGTCATGCGACTGCTGAATGTCGTCGACAGCCTCGAAGTACATCGCGCGCCACCGGTTGACGAAGTCACCCCAGTCCGTGCCGGGGCACCTATTGGCGCTTACTGCCTGCAGTGCGCGGAGCACAGGCCGGTAGAAATCGGTAGCGGTGCCCTGGACGTCGAACAGAAGCGCTTTCACCGCTCTAGCCTTACGACCCACGATCCATCTGCGCAAGTCAAGAAGACACGGCGTTCTGGCCTGGATCTGTTGACTTCCACCGATGGATTTCGGTGAGGTGACAGGCTGCTTGCGTGGTCAGCGCGTTACACCAGGTCATGTCAACAATCGGTTATTAAATCGATTCGGCTGAGAGAGTTCAAGAGAGTCGTGAGCCAATTCTGTGGATTATTGAAGAATCGTTATCCAGACGTTGTGTAAGTGCCCGCCGACAGTTAAAACTGAACAAAGCACGCACGGTTTTGTTGTCGGTTACTACAAACGGCGGCGTGTCACAGAAGGATCAGGAGCGGATGCGCGCAACAATGACACTGGCGCAACTGTGAATGACAGTGAACCTCCGAAGTCAGGCGAAGCGTATGCATGTCGGCGTCTACACATCACCAGGCTCCCTTGCCTGCCACAGAACCAAGAAGGCTCTCGACAGGTACGGCGTGCACTACGAGCTCTATGACGTCACCCGTGACGCTCATGCAGCCCGCCTGGTGCAGTCGCTCGGCTACGACGAGCTGCCTGTCGTGTATGTCCGTGACACGCTCGCGGAGCCCGAGCACTGGAGTGGGTACCAGCCCGGAAGCATCGATGAACTTGCCCGCTTCGCCGCCGATACGGCGATTTTCGCACCCGCCGACGAAGCGGTCCGCGGTATCCCAGTCGCACAGTAGTAAAGTCAGCTTTTACTTTCGGCCCAGGTGCAGTACCCGGTTCAGTCCGTGACGCGGGGGTTCCTGTGCTGAGGCAATCAAATCCTCGAGCTTGGTCAGCTTTCTCCGTACGGAACCTTGTGCGGCACCGACTTGGAGTTCCGTCTGATCGATTCGCTGCCAGCCGACGCTGTCGATGACGTTGGGCTGGCGCGACCGAACCAGTTTCCCGATCTCCCTGACCTTGGGGTGCGGCTCTGGCAGCTTGCCCGCGTTGAAGTCCGCCACAAGGTTGTCCACGGTTTCTTTGGCACACGACTTGTTGGTGCCAATGAAGCCCGATGGCCCTCGCTTGATCCAGCCGCACACATACGCACCCGGGAGCTGTGATCCGCCTGCGCGGTTCAGCACCCGGCCGGCCTCGTTCGGGATCACTGCACGGTCGTAGTCGAATGGCATCCCCGCGAGTGGTTTGCCCCGGTAGCCGACTGACCGAAGAACCAGGCCCGCGTCAATCACCTCAGCGTTTGCTGTCGGCTGCGGACGAACCTTGCCGTCGTCACCCGTCACAAGTTTGTTGTGGACGACGCTGACTCCGGTGACGTGGGTATCGCCGAGGATTCCGGTGGGTGATGCGAGGTAGCGGAAGACGATACGGCGCTCACTTCCGCCGCCCGGAATCCGCAGTGCGATCTCCTCAGCCAGCTCAATTTTCCGTTCGATCTGCGGGTCGAGCGCGCCCTCACTGCGCAGCTGAACTGTCTGCTCGTCCAGGACGAGTTCGTCCTTGTCGATGACAAACTCGGCTTTGTGTTTGCGGATGAGTCCGTGAAACTCGGGCAGCGTATACGCCGCTTGGGCCGCACCGCGCCGTCCGAGTAGGACGACTTCGCGAATTCTGCTCTCACGCAGCGCTTCGAGCGCATGTCTAGAGATATCCGTCTGCGCAAGTTCATCAGGGTCGGCAGTGAGGATCCGTGCGACGTCCAGCGCCACGTTGCCGTTGCCCACGATGACGGCGCGTTCATGGCTCAGGTCGAAGTTCCGGTCGGCGTAATCGGGATGGCCGTTGTACCAGGCAACGAATTCAGTAGCGGCTACGCTGCCCTCGAGTTCCTCGCCAGGGATGTTGAGGTGGCGGTCGCCGGATGCGCCGTACGCATAGACGACGGCGTCATGGTGCGCCGCCAGTTCCTCCGGTGTGATGTCCTTGCCTACCTCAACGCCGAGGTAGAACTCGAAGTTGTCCTGGGCAGCAATCATCCCGAACAGCCCTGTCACCTTCTTGGTGGACTGGTGGTCCGGTGCCACGCCATAACGGACGAGGCCGTGCGGGGTGGGTAGCTTCTCGAACACGTTGACTTGGACGCCGCGCTGCTTGAGGAGCTCATCCGCGACGTACAGCGCCGCTGGGCCAGATCCGACAACAGCTACGCGCAGCTTCGCGGTCTGATCAGCGATGACCTCAGAAACGGGAATGAGTGCGAGGGGCGTCCGTGGGCGCGGCTCACGATAAAAGTCGGCGTTGATCTGTGCATACTCGGCGTAGCTGTTGGACAGCTTGGTGTGTGGCACGATCGCGTCGACGGGGCACGCTTCGGCGCAAGCCCCGCAGTCCACACACGCCTCGGGGTCGATGTAGAGCATCTCAGCCTGAAGAAAGTCGGGCGCGTCAGGCGTGGGATGGATGCAGTTGACCGGGCAGGCGAAGACACACGACGCGTCACTGCAACAGGATTGGGTGACGACGTGGGGCATGAGGTATCACGCCGCCCGAGTCAGGTTCGCGACGATCGTCTGGTCTGCTGTGGGCTCGCTGCGGAAGCGGGATTCGCGGCCGCCGATCCCGCAGAGCTTCCAGGCAAGCTTGCCGACCGGAGTCATTAGGCCAGAGTGGCGTGCGAGCGCACGCACGTCACCAAAGATATTGCGGAGCGTTTCCTTGGACTCGTCGGTGTCCCAGTACAGTTCCTTGAGGACCGACTTCGGGATGTCGAACTTCTCGCCGAACTCCTTCGGCGGAATGATGATGATGTCGCACATCCAGCGCATGGTCACCGGGAATAGCACGGACAGCAGGTGCCGCTTCACGAGGTTTGCCTGGGGAACGTTGCGCTCGAGGTACTTGTGCGCGAAGGAAATGTGACGTGCTTCTTCGGCCACGTGGATCTGCATCACCCGCTCGAGCATGGGGTGGATCTCACCCCCGGCGCGAAGGATGCTCTTCTGCAGGTGGTCGATAGGCTCCTCGCCACCGAGAACGAAGGTGAAGAACCACTCGGGGTAGAACTTCACGGCAATCTCAGCGAATGGTACGAGCTTGCGAAGCAGCCCTGTCATCCCCGGGACGTCTGCACCGATCCGGTTGACGCCTTCCTGAAACATCTGGGTGTGGTTGCACTCTTCTGCAGCCTCATGGGTGAGGTACCGGAACTCAGGGTTACCGTTATCGAGGTTCCATACGTACTGCATGATGCCGCGGATCAGGACGTTCTCGAAGTGCATACCCACGCGCATGATGTTGGCCTGGCGCCACATGCCGATTTCGATCTGCTTGTCCTCTGGCTGCGCCAGGTACCACGGGTGCCGGCCTAGCGGGTCAGCCTTCGGGAGAATCCACCGACGGTCTGTGGGGTCAACGCGAAACTCAGGCGAGTCCCAGTCAATGTCCTCATAAGGGTCGAAGTGCTTGCGCACCGAACCTTCGGACAGGGTCTGCAGAGCATCGGTGTACTCGTCGTTTATTGCCGGAGCTTCTTCGCTTCCGGCAGCAGAGTCTCGACCGGTCTTCACAGCGTCATCAATGGAAAGCGTCATTGCTACCCCTCGCGGTGTCTTGGTCACATTGTCCCACATTGAACTTGCCTCAAAGCTATGCGGACAACAGAATCATGTCAACGTCCATTGGCACAATCAAGGTTGGTGCAAATCGGAAGACCCCCTCCCGACCTCGCAGCCAGCTGAATCTGCACCCAATCGGTGTGCCGAGGATCACTCCGACGACTCACGCGCTCTGGCTCAGCCGCGCGATCCGTACCTGCTCGGCTGTGGGCTCGCTGCGGTAACGCGAGATCGGACCGTCAATCGCAAGGAGTTTCCACAACCGCCGGGCAATCGGGTTCATCAGCCCGGTATCCCAAGCCAGGGCCCGAACATCCGCGAAAATGTTCTGGAGCGTCTCCCGCGATTCAGGGCTCTTCCAGTACAGCTCACGTATCACCGAGCGCGGAATGCCGAACGTCTTGCGGAACTCCGCCGGCGGCACCGCGATCATGTCCCCCATGATCCGGAAGGTCAGAGGCGTCAGCAGCGAGAGCGCGAATCGGCCAACAGTGCCCATGCCAGTTACATGCCGACGCAAGTACTCGTGCGCGAACGAAATATGGCGTGACTCTTCGGCGATATGGATCTGCATGATCCGCTCAAGAAGTGGGTGGACCTGCCCGCCGGAACGCAGCACGGTTTTCTGCAAGTGGTCGATCGGTTCTTCGCCGCCGATGATCATCGTAAAGAACCACGTAGGGAAGAATCGCACCGCCGGCCAGATCGCCAGGGTGAGCTTGCGGTCGACGGGACCCATGCCGGGCACGTCAACACCAGCGCGGTTCACAAGTTCCTGAAACATCAGAGTGTGGTTGCACTCTTCAGCGGCTTCGTGCGTGATGTAGCGGAACTCCGGATCACCGTTCTTCAGGGAGAACATGTACTGCATCAGGCCCCGGATCAGCAGTTGCTCGAAGTGGAGACCGACCCGGCACATGTTGGCCTGGCGCCAGATCCCAATGGCGATCTGCTTCTCCTCTGACTGGGCGAGGTACCAAGGATGCCGGCCAAGCGGATCTGCCGGAGGCAATATCCAGCGCTTGTCGGCTGGATCGATCTGAAAGTCCGGCGACTCCCAGTCGATGTCGAGATATGGATCGAAACGCCGATGGACCGACCCGTCCGACAGTGTCCGAAGGACCTGCCCATAACTGGCGTTGGTGTCGCCGGAAAACTCGTCAGCGTTGGCCGGAGCGTCGTCGCGCCGCACCTCGGAGTTCCGGACCGACGTCACAGCGTGAACATTGGAGTGCGCCATTGCAACCCCTCACAAGTGGTGTTCGTCACAGGTTTCTGTTGACGGTTTGAACATATTCGACTGGCTCAATCTTGTCAACGCGTATTGGCACAATTGTTATTGACGGCCATTTTGCCTGGTCAGAGACACCAGCATGAGATGCGTCACATCGTGCAGTGACTGTGAGGCTCGACCGAATGGGCGATCGTCCGGCGACTTTTCGACATACCTTGAATATGCTGTCTCACATACTATGCCGCCCAGCATATTCAGGGTGCGCTGCCTGGCGGGAGTCTTCCGGTCCCGTCGCCATTTCCACAGCCAGGAGACACCATGGTCAGCACCGTCAGCTCTGCATTCAGTCGCTTGGGCGCGGCAGCAGCGAAATACGCGTGGTGGGTCGCAGGTTTCTGGGTTGTCGCGCTGGTGACACTGAATGTTTTGTTCCCGCAACTCGAGAAGGTCATCGCCGAGAACTCGGCGGCCTTTATTCCAGAGAACAACCAGGCGAGCATCGCCATCACCGAGATGTCGCGCGACTTCGGCAACCCCGATTCATCAGCCGTCGGCTTCTTCGTCATGGCGAACGAGAACGGCTTCGGAGATGCCGACCGCGAATATTACAACGAGCTGACGCAGCGCCTTGTCGACTCCCGCGACCACGTCGCCTACATCCTTGACCTCCAGACCACACCCGAAGCACGCGAGCTCACCACCAGCGCCGACGGCAACGCAGTCACCCTGATGACCGTTCTCCACGGCGACAACGGCACCACTGAGGCCACGCGGGCGACCAATGCCGTGCGCGACATCGCCGCGTCAATCGACAAGCCGGACGGACTCGAGGTGAAGTTCAGCGGACCTGTCGCAACGACGTCCGACCAGCTTGAGGCAATCGAACACGCCATGCTGATAATCACGGGCGTCAGCGTGATCCTGATCAGCGCCGCGCTCCTCTTCGCATACCGGCGCGTCATGTCAGTAGCATTTGCGTTGTTCATCCTGGGATTCGGACTCGGTCTCGCACGCCCGTTGGTGGGGATCCTCGGGCAGGCCGGAATTCTCGAGATGTCGATGTTCACGGCTGCGCTAATGACAGCAATGGTCATCGGCGCCGGCACCGACTACGCCGTATTCATCATTGGCAGATTCCACGAATCGCGACGGAACGGGCGGTCAATGCTCGAGTCAATCGCCGATTCCATCGGAGGAATCGCGACGGTCATCATCGCATCGGGCCTCACCATCGCCGCGGCCTGCATGGCGATGCTCTTCACTGAGGTAGGAATCTTCCGCACCGCTGGCCCCCCAATTGCCGTCGGCATCCTCATATCGCTGTTCGTCTCGCTGACACTCGGCCCCGCGCTGCTCGCAATCCTGGGCCGCCGCGGTGGCGCCGACCCGCTGATGAACAGCGGACGCAAAGCAGAACGCCGCTGGCGCCGGGCCGGCGCCCGCGTGGTTCGTCGCCCGCTGGCAGCCTTCTTCCTCTCTATTGCGGTGATTTCCCCGCTCGTCGCGGTCGCGTTCACGCACGAACCGAATTTCGATGAGTTCAGCGCACAGCCAGCGGACTCGGAAAGCAATCAGGGCTATCACCTCGCGAACAACCACTTCCCGCAAAATGAACTGCTCCCCGATTATGTGATCGTCCGAAGCGACCACGATATGCGCACCAGCGCCGACCTCGCAGCCCTCGAGCTCATCGCGCAATCCGTCTCGCAAGTCGAAGGCGTCACCGTTTTACGATCGATAACGCGGCCCGACGGAACGCCGCTCCCCGAAGCATCACTCGGCTACCAGGCTGGTGTTGTCGCTGATGGCTTGGGAGAGGCGACTGACCGGATCGCTGCCTCCCAGCCAGACCTGCTCCGACTCGCGGCGGGCACAACAGAACTCGCCGAAGGTGCGGAAACTGCTCGCCAACGGATTCCCGAACTCGTCACCGGCACCGATGAGGTGACTGGGCTCGCGAACGAGATCCTTACCACTGTTGACCTCCTCGAGGTCACCGTCGACGAAGCATCTGGCGGGGAAATGGACCTCGGTGCGGCGGTCTCGGAGATTCACACCACAGCGCAGGCCCTCAGCGAGGTCGCGGCGCTCCTTGCCGCGAACGCAACCACCATCAAAGCCTCATCTGACATG
This sequence comes from Hoyosella subflava DQS3-9A1, assembly GCF_000214175.1. Lineage (NCBI taxonomy): Bacteria > Bacillati > Actinomycetota > Actinomycetes > Mycobacteriales > Hoyosellaceae > Hoyosella > Hoyosella subflava. The sequence continues at coordinate 547,425 of NC_015564.1, read as the reverse complement.
CTCAACAACGTTTTCGGTCCCGCAATAAGGGGTGAGTGCGGCGACCTGCAATGCTCAGCGTTACGCGCGGCACTCCGGAGCGCGGACGACGTAACGGGCGGCGACGCCTCCCGCGCGCTGCGCACCGCAATCGAGGGCGGACAAAGCCTCGACGAGACCACAGCCAGAATCACTGCGCTGTCTGCGCGCATGCATCAAATCGCAGACCAGCTCGAGTCCTCCCTGGGCACCCTCGCCGCGCAAGGCTCAACCGCCGCCGCACGTGAGCGGCTCGCGGAACTCACAGCCGGAGTCCGGGAACTTGCCGACGGAGTAGAACAACTAGCTGATGGGGCCCGTGAGATCGCGGACGGCACTCAGCAGATCCCCGAACTTCTCAATGAGCTCGCAGAAGGCCTGCAGTTCGCGGCGGGGCATCTCGGCGGGATGCGTAACAACGCACTCAACGGACCCGGCTCCGGGTTCTACCTGCCCGACTTCGCATTCGACGAACCCCGATTTGTCACCGCCAGCCAGTTCTTCCTGTCTCCCGACGGTAAAACCGCGCGCATGATCGCGGTGTCAGAAGGCGATGTTCTCACCCGGGAATCGTTCGCCCGGATCGACGCGATGCGGGCGGCGGCACGGGCCGCGACCGAGAACACCGTGCTGGAGAACGCAGAAATCACGTCGACGGGCTTCGCAGCCGTCTACAAAGATCTCGAAGGCGAGATCAACAGCGACTTCAGGCTTGTCGCAATCATCGCTCTCACGGCCGTCACGCTCATCCTTATCGCCATGCTGCGCAGCATCGTCGCACCGCTCGTCATCATGGTGTGGGCGGTAGTCTCCTACATCGCCACCATCGGCATCGGTGTCGTCGTCTGGCAGCACCTCCTCGGAATGCCCCTGCACTGGTCGGTGGTCCCGATCTCCTTCGTCGTGCTCGTGGGTGTCGGCGCCGATTACAGCATGCTCGTCATCACTCGGATCCGGGAGGAGTCAGCTAGAACCCTGCGCGGCGTCCGATCCCCCGACGGCGGGCTCCGGATTGGCGTCATTCGAGCGCTCGGCTCAACAGGAGGAGTGATCACCATCGCGGGGATCGTGTTCGCGATGACGATGTTCGCTCTCATGTCCAGCGGCCTGTATGTCCTGGCGCAGCTCGGTTTCGTGGTGGGCATCGGATTGCTACTCGACATTCTCATTGTCCGCACCGTTCTCGTGCCGGCATCGCTGCTTCTCCTGGGGAAGGCGTCATGGTGGCCTGCGAAGAGCTAGCGTGCCTAGGGTTGTGAACTGTTCGGTGATGTGTGAGCAAACGTGATCGAATGCGTGTTTTACTTGGCGTGTGAAGTTGGCCGAGTGGGCACGTACACAGGGCGTGCATCCGCAGACTGCGTATAGGTGGTTCCGGGAAGACCGGATGCCTGTGCCCGCTCGCCGTCTGGACTCGGGCACGATCTGGGTTGATGTGGCCAAGGTTTCGCCTGCCGGACGGGTCGTGGTGTACGCGCGGGTCTCGTCGCATGACCAGCGCGCCGACCTGGACCGGCAGGTAGCGCGACTGACTCAGTGGGCTACCGCGAACGGGCATGTGGTGGGTGAGGTGGTGACCGAGGTCGGGTCCGGGCTGAACGGCAAGCGCCCGAAGATCCGCCGGGTTTTGTCCGACCCCTCTGCCAGTGTGGTCGTTGTGGAGCACCGTGACCGCCTCGCCCGGTTCGGCGTAGAGCACCTGGAGGCGGCCCTGTCAGCGCAGGGCCGCCGCATCGTGGTGACCGGCGAGGGCGAAACCGACGACGATCTAGTCCGGGACATGATCGAGGTGCTCACGTCGATGTGCGCCAGGCTGTACGGGCGTCGAGGCGCACACAACCGGGCGATGCGGGCCGTCACCGCGACCAAGCACTCCGACACCGGGTGGCCTGATGGCCGCCAAGTTTGAGGTTCCACAGGGGTGGGTGTTGCAGGCTTACCAGTACGCGCTCGACCCGACTGGCCCACAAACCAGCATGTTGGAGTCACACGCTGGCGGGGCGAGGTTCGCGTACAACACGATGCTGCGGGCGGTGAAAGCGAACCTCGGCCAGCGTGAGGCAGAGAAGTCGTACGGGATTGCCTCCGCTGATCTCACCCCGAGCATGTCGTGGTCGTTCCAGTCGCTGCGCAATGGCTTCAACCGCCTCAAGCACCAGGTGGCGGTGCGTGAGGACGGCACACCGTGGTGGGAAGAGAACTCGAAAGAGGCGTACGCCAACGCGTGTAAGAACCTCGCTGCGGCGTTGAAGAATTGGGACGAGTCTCGCAGAGGCACACGCAAAGGCCAACGTGTCGGGTTCCCGTCGTTCAAGTCCAAGCGTTCTGCCAGGAAATTTGCGTTCACCACCGGCACCATCCGAGCCGAGGCTAACCGCCATCACGTCACGCTGCCGAAGCTCGGCACTATGCGGGTGCACGAGTCCACTCGAAAGCTCGCACGCCGCCTCGAAGCAGGCACTGCCCGGATTCTCAAGGCGACGGTGCGGTTCGAGCGTGGCCATTGGCTGGTGAGCTTCACCTGCGTGGTCGCACGCGCAGCGCAAAGACCCGCTCACGTCAAACGCCTCGCGCCCGTGGTGGGTGTTGATCTCGGGGTGAAAGACCTGGTCGTCGCGGCCACACCCGACGGCCGGGAAGTTCTGCGTGTGCAGGCTCGGAAAGAGTTCAAGCGCGCGTCGCGCAAGCTGCGGGCTTTGCAACGCAAAGCGGCCCGCCAAGCAGGTCCGTGGGACGCAGTGACCGAGTCGCGGCGGGAACCGTCGAATGCATGGCTGCGAACACAACAGGTCATCGCGAAGCAGCAGGTGCGGGTGGCGAACCAGCGCCGGGACCGTCTGCATAAGCTCACTACCCTGTTGGCGCAGTCGTTCGATGTGATTGGCACCGAGACGCTTGCGGTGAAGAACATGATGGCCTCGGGCGGTGCCCGCAAGAAAGGCTTGAATCGTTCGATTGCCGATGCCGGACTGGGTGAGTTCTCCCGCCAGCTCGACTACAAAACCACCTGGTACCGCTCGAAGCGCGTGCAGGCCGATAGGTGGTATCCAAGTTCGAAGACGTGTTCTGGTTGCGGTTCAGTGAAAGCCAAGCTGGCCCTGTCAGAACGTGTTTATGTCTGCGACAACGCAGAGTGTGGCCTGGTGATCGATCGTGATCTCAACGCCGCGATCAATCTCGCGCGACTAGCGCGGGCGGAGCAGAGTGCCTGCTTCGATAGTGGTGGAGCCGACCGTAAGTCGACCGCTCCGGCGGCGCTGGTGGCTGTGAAACCTGAATCCAGCAATGGAAGCGCCTCACCCAAAAGTGAGGCTGCCTAATGGACGAGCACACTCACGTTTTCGCACCAGAAGGCAACGGTGAATACGAGAAAGGAGATCGTTTGCCCTCAGACAGGAGAATGCGTTTAGGCATCATTGCCGACCCAGGTCTGGCAGCACAACTAGTTCAGAGTGTAGCGACGCAACTTCCGACCAAGTTGCGGGAGCAAATCCCTGAAAACGGCGACTACGACACGGAAGTTGTGGTCCGCTCACTCCCGCTCAACGACGACGGCGTTCTCGACGTCAGCGCATCGGCGGCAGACATCTCGCGTGAGCACGACTGGGATCTGACTGTCGTGGTGACTGAGCTGCCACGCCGCGACGGCACACAGCCGCTGGTGGTCGACGCCCAGCCTGGACTTCGCACCGCGATAGTGTCCCTGCCGGCGCTCGGAGTCGTGCGGCTCCGCGCCCGTGTCGTCGCTGCGATCGCCCGCGCGGTATCCGAGTTGCGTGCTTCCGGTGAGCCCTCCGAGGACACTCAGGTCTTCCGCACCTCGTCGGGGATGCTGGGCCGCACCCGTCTCTTGATCGGCATGATCCGCATCAACCGTCCGTGGCGCCTCGTTCCGAGTTTGTCGAGCGCTATGGCAGCGGCTGCGGCTACCGCCGCATTCGGAATCTTCTACTCCAGCATCTGGCAAATGGCTGCCTCGCTGAGTCCACTGCGCCTGTCATTGATCAGTGTCATGTCGATCGCGGCGATGGTGACGTGGCTTGTCGCCTACAACCGGCTCTGGGATCCCCCGTCGCGCTACCACGACAAGGATCAAGCGCTCCTCTACAACGTGGCGGGTATCAGCTCCATCCTGGTGGGCGTGACCCTCATGTACATCTCCTTGTACGCGGCGACGGTCGTCGCCGCGTTCACGGTGATCTCCTGGGAATTCCTTGGCTCGATGCTCGGGCGGCCCGCAGAATTCACGGACTACCTGGTGCTTTCCTGGCTCTCCGCATCGATGGGCACCATCGCGGGTGCACTCGGTTCCAGTGCTGAGGACGACGACGACATCAAACGCGCCACCTTCGGCAACCGTGAACGGGAACGCCGCAGTGCGCGCTCAGGTAACGCTAACGCGCCGGAAAACCGATCCGGTCAAGGTCGTTAGCGATGACGATGTCACCGCTGAACTCCTCGGCTGCTTCGGCAGCAAAACGCTCAAATCCTTGAGCTGTGTAGCGTTCCGAGAAGTGCGTCAGCACGAGTTTCCGGACGCCAGCCTCGGCAGCGATACGCGCGGCCTGCCGGGCCGTCAGGTGACGGTACTTTGCCGCCAGGGCAGATTCCGATGACAGATACGTTGCTTCGATTAAGAGCATGTCGACGCCCTTGGCGAGAGCGGCCGCACCTGCGCACACGCCGGTATCCATGACGATGGCGAAGGAGCGCCCGCGCTCACGGTAGCTGTAGTCGGCGAGCGCAAGTACTTCACCGGCGGACGTAACGAGAGTGCCCTTGGCTTTGAGTTCACCCACGCTAGGGCCTGCGACCCCTCTCGCTGCGAGCGCGTCCGCGCGCATGTGCGTCTTCACCGGCTCCTCGATGCGATAGCCATACACCGGGATGCTGTGGCGCAGCGGCAGCGCGGTGATCGGTGGATCGCCGAACGGCGCGGGACTCGGGCCTTCGAGCGGCCGCGCTTTAATCACATCGGTCGGCTGAAACTCGCTGGCACGGCGGAGCCGCTGGAAGTACTCCTCGCCCGCAGCGGGATAAGCGACCTCCACGGGATGAGGCACACCGTCGCGGGCGATCCGCTGAATCACGCCGGGCAGTCCCAGGCAGTGGTCGCCGTGGAAGTGCGTGATACACACCTGCGTGAGGTTGTGCGCGGACAGTCCAGCACGTGACATTTGCTGCTGCGTGCCCTCACCCGGGTCAAACAAGTAGCCCTGTGCGCCCCATCGGACAAAGTAGCCGTTGTGGTTGCGCTGCCGCGTCGGTACCGCGCTTGCGGTACCGAGTACGATCAGCTCGAGCGCGGACACTCGGTGTGCTGACTAGCCGAGAATGTCGCGCCGGACGATGGTCTGGTCACGACCGGGACCAACGCCGATGCACGAAATTCGTGCTCCCGAAAGTTCCTCCAGCCGCAGCACGTAATCCTGTGCATTCTTCGGCAGATCTTCGAAGGAACGGGCGTGCGAAATATCCTCCCACCAGCCCGGCATTTCCTCGAATATCGGTTTCGCATGGTGGATGCCGGTCTGTGTCATCGGCATCTCATCGCAGCGCTCACCGTCTACGTGGTACCCGACGCAAATAGGCACGGTATCGAGGCCGGAGAGGACGTCCAGCTTGGTCAGGAAGTAGTCGGTGATGCCGTTGACGCGCGTCGCGTAACGTGCGATCACCGCGTCAAACCAGCCGCAGCGGCGCGCCCGGCCGGTGGTGACACCGACTTCGCCGCCATGTTTAGCCAGGTATTCACCGAACTCGTCGAATAACTCGGATGGGAATGGGCCGGACCCAACGCGAGTGGTGTACGCCTTAAGAATGCCCAGCACTGTCGTGATTCGCGTCGGGCCCACGCCGGAGCCGACTGCCGCGCCACCTGCCGTGGGGTTGGATGACGTGACGAACGGATACGTACCGTGGTCGACATCGAGCATGGTGCCCTGCGACCCCTCAAGCAACACAATTTCGTCGCGGGTAAGGGCCTGATCAAGCAGGAGCCGCGTATCCGCGATTCGATGCTTGAAGCCTTCGGCTTGCTCAAGCACGTCGTCGACCACCTGGTCAGGGTCAAGCGCGCGGCGGTTGTAGATCTTCGTGAGGATCTGGTTCTTCACTTCCAGGGCTGCCTCGACCTTACGGCGCAAGATGCTCTCGTCGAGTACATCCTGGGCCCTCACGCCGACACGGGCGATCTTGTCCTGGTAGCAGGGACCGATCCCGCGGCCAGTGGTGCCGATCTTACGGTTGCCGAGGAATCGCTCGGTGACCTTGTCGATCGCCACGTGGTACGGCATCAGCAGGTGCGCGTCCGCCGAGATCAACAGCCGTGATGTGTCAACGCCACGCTTGTCCAGCCCTGACAGCTCTTCGAGCAGCACGGCCGGATCCACAACCACTCCGTTGCCAATCACATTGGTGACACCAGGGGTCAGGATTCCGGAAGGGATGAGGTGCAGAGCGAAGTGGTCACCGTTCGGTAGAACGACGGTGTGACCTGCGTTGTTACCCCCTTGATAGCGGACGACCCATTGGACTCGTCCACCGAGAAGATCCGTCGCTTTGCCCTTGCCTTCGTCGCCCCACTGGGCGCCGATGAGGACGATTGCCGGCATTCCCTCACTCCTGTTGTTAGCATCCTGGCTGCGCTTGAGGCTAGCTCACTCCTGCCGCTGCCCAGCTAGGCATTAAGGTCGGTATTCGCACACAACCAGACGTCAACCTTATCCCAGGAGTGCGTGTTGACCACCGTTGTCCTCGCATGCGGCGAGACACCAATCCCTCGGCAGCTTTCGGCTCTGCATGTTCATGCGCTCGACACCGTACCAGGACGTGGCGATCTCGACCCACTGATCGCCACGGCCGAGAGAATCGTTGTCGTCGGAGAGGACGCAGCGCTGGCTGCTGTAGTCACCCGGCTGATGCGCCGCGAACGGCTCGAGGCCGAGGTCGCATACGTCACCCCGAAGAAAACGGCGGCCACCGCGGGGTACTCGCTGCCCACTGGTGACCGTGCCGCACGCCTCGCAGTCGCGGGCGACGCGACAGAGGTGCCCCTCATCCGGGATGACACGGGAGTCGCCGTAGTGGGGCGCGCAGTTGTTGCTGGTCCGCCTGGTGGTGAACTGTTCGGCGAAGCGTACGTCGATGACGAGCGCTTGTTCCTGGGCCCCGTGGGCGGTATCGAAATCCGGCCGACAGTCGAGCTTCCCGGCTTGCGCGCGTCAGTGATCCGGGGTCGCCTGGTCCCGCGCAGATGGCTTTCTGGCCGCGCGATCCAGCTCGGCGCGCATGGACTCACACTGACCCGCGATGGCATCCCGCACGCGCGCACTGTCAAGCGTTCGACCTTCTACCGGCACACCGAGCCGCTGCGCCTGGTGCGGGCTACCATGTGACGGTCTCCTCGCAGTGCTCTTTTTCGCCTGGAGAGTCGATCTGCACCGTCGCGTGTTCGAGGCCGTAGCTGCTGAGAAGGCTTTTCGCTGAGCGGAGCACCGCTTGGTTGTCAGCACGCGTCGTCAGGTGCACGGTAACTACGTCCATGCCCGTCGTCAGCGTCCAGACGTGCAAGTCGTGAACGTTTTCGACACCTGGAATCGCCCGGAGGTCGGCTTCAAGCGCGGGGACATCGACCGTCGCGGGTGAGGCCTGTGTCAGGATCCGTAGCGCGGTGCGCGCGAGTGCGACAGCGCGTGGCACGATCCAGATCGAAATGAGCACGCCGACGACGACATCGGCGTACACCCACCCGAACGCGAGGGTGAGCACGCCGGCGACGAGCACGCCAACACTGCTCACTGCATCTGCGAGCACCTCCATGTAGGCGCCCTTCATCGCGATGCTCTCTTTTGATCCGCTGCGCAGCAGATACAGCACCACGACATTCGCAGCCAGACCGGCGAGGGCGACCAGGATCAACGGCACACCGGGCACGTCTGGCGCGGCGCCGATGCGTCCAATCGCTTCAATGAAGATGTATACCGCGATGCCGATGAGCAGCACCGCGTTCGCTATCGCGGTCAGTACCTCGGCGCGATGCCAGCCGAAGGTCCGCTCGGGTTTGCTACTGCCGCGATGCGCAAGGGTCAGCGCCGCTAGGCCCATCAGAAGTGCGACGACATCGGTGAGCATATGGCCCGCGTCGGCAATGAGCGCGAGCGAGTTAATCATGAGGCCGACGGTGAGTTCGAGGACGAGGAAAACGCTCAGGATCGCTAGCCCAATGAGCATGCGCTTGATCCGTGCACGCGTGGGCTTCTCACCGGGTGTTACGCCCCCCATCCCGTGACCGTGTCCGTGTCCGTGTCCGTGTCCGGAACCCATACCGCCTCCTTCGGTCGCCTCGCATCCGACCCAAGTATGCACACATGCGCATGAGTTAATCAATCTTTGTGGTCTGGATCCCATTCTGAATCGGGCTCAACCGCAGGGTGCGGGACCGTGGGCGGCAACGTCGCGAGCGCGGAGATGCGGCTCATCCCGCACACCTGGAACAGGTCAACGATGACCGAGCGTGCTTGCGCGAGAACGACGCCTGAGGAGAGGCCACCACCCGCCACGATTTCGTGCCTCGCCTGGCGCGCCACTGTACGCAACCGCCGTGCGGCTTCCGCCTCGTCGGGCGGCTGCCCCGGATCAGCAATCACCATTCGACGGACCACCGCAGTGGCCTCGCCGAGGTCGCGCACCAGCGCGACAACTTTCGGATTTAGCTTCTCACCGTCTTTGACAAGTGTCAGCGCCCGCCTCGTGAGCACGCGGATATTGCGCAGCGCAGCGTCGATCGGGTCGGCGGTCTCCGCGATACGGCGGTGACGTTCTCGCGCTCCCCAGTAGATCGGCGCTAACCGGCTGATATCCCGGCCCGCCTTCAGATCACCACGTAACTGATCAATCCCTGGTTGCGTAGCCCGCGCCTCGCGCAGGGCCTTCTCCAGCACGGCAGCGTCGGACTGCTCCAGTCCTTCTGCCGCTTGGCGTAGCACGTCCCGTGCCACCCATAGCAGCGCCCCAGCATCACGCCGGGCCCGGCGCACCGGGTGGGTGGGCACCAGAGCGACAACAAGAATGCCCACCGCCCCGCCCACCAGAGCATCGGCCATGCGGCTGAATCCCAAACCGTCTTCTGGGGGCAGCAGCGTAGCGACCAGGACGCCAGACGTCGCCGCCTGCATCGTGATGATCGGACCACCGTCCACAAAAACCGCGACAGCCATCGCCATAGCGACCACCAGCGCGATCTGCCACGGTCCTGTCCCTATCCACATCACAAGCAGATCGCCGACCCCAATGCCAACGACCACCCCCGCAAGAAGTTCGAACACGCGACGCACACGTGTCGCGAGCGTCAGCCCCAGCGAGACCACCGCAGCGATAGGCGCGAAGAACGGCTCCGGGTTGCCGACCAGTTCCTTCGCCACCCACCATGCGAGCCCAGCTGCTATCGCGCACTGCAGAATAGGGACCGCGGAGAGCACCAGCCGCCGGACCGGGTCCTTCAGCGGTTGCGGGAGCCGTGCCGCGACTGTTGTCGCGGCACGCCGGATGATCTGGTCAGCGTCTCTAACCGAGACCAAGTTGTTCTGCCGCCTGCGAGTCACAATCCTCTAGCAAATCGAGGCACCGCGCGTACTCATCGTTCTCCCCGATCGCCTTTGCCGCGTGCGCGAGGGCACCGACTGCACGCAGAAAACCCTGGTTGCCCTCATGATTCCAGGGCACGGGACCGAATCCCTTCCACCCATGGCGGCGAAGCTGATCGAGGCCACGGTGGTAACCGGTGCGCGCGAACGCGTACGCGGTGACATTCTCGCCAGCGTCAAGGGCGCGCTCAGCAAGAGCGGCCCACGCGATTGAGGCTGTCGGATGGTCGGCTGCCACCTGCTCCGGGTCAGCCTTGTTCAGCAGCTGCGACTCCGCTTCCTCGTCGCCGGGAAGGTAAACGGGCTGGGGGCCGAGAAGATCACCAAATGAACTCATGGCTCACATGCTATGCCGGGCTGAAGGAGTTTGGTTTCGCCCACCTCTCAGCGACAGATTTGGGGTTGTCGCGCGGAGGTGGGCGAACCGAAACTCAGTTGGCGGTGAACAGCAGCCAGCTCGGTGCCGCGGGATCGATTTCGATGTGCTGGGGCGCGAGACCAGTCGCAACCAGATCAGGAATCAGCGGTATGTAACGAACGATGCTGGACGCGGAGACGCTCACCCTGAGCCGGTGCCCGGCCTTGAGCAGGGCGTCCGTGTGCCGCAGATCGATATCCAGCACCGTCGGTTCCCCCGGCGTCACGGGCAGCACTGATTCCCGCGTCAGCGGATGGACCGCGTCGATGTAATCCCCATCCGGCGTTGTCTGGCTGCGCGCGGCATCAATCGCCCGGCGCGAAGCCAGGAGGCCACCGCTGGTCACCGTGGTTGACGTGCCGTCGGGAGCTACGTCAGACACAGTGACGTGCCAGAACCCCTCAGGCATGTCGTGGCGCGTTACCAGCCGTAGATTCATCGGACCCGAGATCTGCGTGGCTTCCGCAATAGGTGCCGTCGTGAACGTAACGGCGTCCCGTTCCGCAGTTCGGCCGTCACGCGTGCATTGCGACCCGAATATCGCAAAGAGACCAGCGGTGCCTTGCGCTGCGTCACGCGAACAGACGTTCTCGATACCGGGCGCGACACTCAGCCGGGCGGGCGCGCCCGGCTGGTCATTCAGCGAGCCGTCGTGCACGGCGTGCGCAGCTGTGCCGCTCGGCGCCGCGTCAAGGTAGAGCTTGCGGTACTCCGACCCTGGCCGCGGAATACTGGACGACACTGTCCATCCGCTACCCATCTGATCCGACACAATGGGCCCGTAGTTCTCGATGCCGTTCGGTACCCCTCGAACCCAACGGTCGAACCACGCGCGTTCCAGCACGTCGAGCCGTGGAGGCTGACCTGGCCCGCCCATGCGCCAGCCCGGATTGACGTGGTAGTTCTCCCCCATGACCAGCTTCTTCTCCGTCACTGGAAGTTGCAGCCGGTCATAGATCCGGACCTGACCACGGGCGAAGATGTCCTGATAGGCGCCGAATACAAAGGTCGGAACATCGATACGCTCAATCTGCGGATTGAGACCCCAGAAGAATGGCCCGTCGTGAGCAGCAACTCCCTCAGCGAAGAAGGCCCCCTCAACAAACTCCTCACCCATGACGAACGGCTCGGCCATCCGATCAGCCAGCCACGCGGGATCAAACTCACCGGTCAGCAGCGCATCAAGGGAGGGCAGGAACTTCAGCGTGTTCACAAGGGTGAGCCACAGCGGCATGAAGCCGATACCTCCGGCTCCGCCTGTCATCACGATGTCGTGGGCGAGGTCCTCTGCTGGCTCGACCGCGAACACTGCTTTCAGTGACGGTGGCCTGTGCGACGCAGCCTGCAGGCTATTGATCGCAGAGTAGGAAATTCCGGCCATCGCCGCTGAGCCGTCCGACCACGCTTGGTTGCTGATCCAGTCCAGAATCTCGACACTGTCCTGCTGCTCGCGTGCCTGCAAGACGTCCCACACGCCCTGGGAGTAGCCCGTCCCTCGGACGTCCACCACAACCTGCGTGTATCCGTTCTGGATGAGGTCACGGTTGACTCCGAGCAGTCGGGGCCCACCGCCGAGGAGCACCTTCGCGATCTCCTCGACCCCATCAAACGGTGTTCCTGTGAGGTTGGCGTCACGCACAACCGTCTGCAAGAGCGGACCCAGTTCGGGATGCTCCGTGATCGCGTCGACCAGGGTGTTCACAAGCCGCGTATACGGCGTCAGGTTGAGCACCACTGGAAGCGGCTCGCGCACTGGCTGCCCAGCGGCGTCAGCAGGCCGGTAGATCGTGGCGCGCAGAGTCACGCCGTCGCTCATGATGATCGGAACGTCTTCTTCCACCGCGATTGACGGATACTGGGGCGCCGAGTCGACAGCCTGACTCCATCGCTCCCCGACGGTGCCCCCATCGGGTGGAAGGTTTTGCTGAGCGTTCGCGGGCGCGATCGGAATCAACAATGCTGCTGTGAGCAACAGGCCCGCAGTCTTCAGGAAACGCCCCAACGCTCCGCCTTACTTCTGGGCCCAGATCGGCCGGGCCATCTCTCAAGTGGATCACAATGCAATCTCGAAATGACATTGATCACAGAGAAAGATAGCATGCACTTTCTAATTGCGGTTAACGAATCGGCTGATCCGGGCTCACTGGTCCGGCAGCACGGCCCCCGGGACACTGTCATGCGCAACGAGTGCTTCATCGCGGCCGAGCGGCGGCCCCGGGGTGAGGAGCCGGAGAATCGGCCCGGGAGCGGGCGCCGAATCGGACTCGAGCCCGAGCGCTGCCGCTTCTGCGGCGGAGGGGATCCCGAATCGCACTCCCGTATCCGAGACGTAGACCGGAGTACCCGAGGGAAGCGCCAGCTTCGCACCGGCAGTGCCTACAGGGTGCACAAACCGGCCACCGCCTGGTGCGACGTATACCTCGTCGGCGAGCATTTCGTCAGCATGAGCCTCACTGACGCGCTGTACCAACTGAGCGTCGTCCGGAACGGGCAGCGCAGCTCCCGCGAGGACCTTGAGGGCAGCGCTGCCATCTACCGGCGTCCAGGACAGGCAAGCGACAGGAGCGTCGATCACGGTGGGCGCGACAGCTGGATACGCATCGATCGGAAGGTCCTCGCGCGGCGGTACACGCTTCAGCGCATCCGGTGGTACAACAGGGATCTCACCAGCACCCAGGGAATCAGCGAATCGAAGCAGATCCGCGATCGCCTCCCCTACCGGCTGGACGCCATCGCGGACGATAACGTAGTGCTGGGAACGGCCAGCCTGGTTAACGCGCACCACCGAGCCGACTTTCCGTCCGCTGAAGTGAGCAGAAGGCTCGTCGTTCCCTTCGATCACAGGCGGGGCGAGCGGCGGCACTTCGGGCACCGCATTGAGTAGTCCCGCGCTCACTGGCCGCGGCTGCACACCCTCCAGCCCGTACGCACGCACCACCGCGAGATCCGAGAGGTCCACTCGCGCACGGACGCCGTCGTAAATAAGAAAATCCTGCTCGTCACGCCGTACGAGCAGGGCGTCGCGGTCACCAAATGCTCGCACATCGGCGAGCACCGGATCACCCGCAATCACCGCCGTACGGATGCTCTCCGGCCGCCCGCCCGCGCCTCCAGGCAACGAATCACACACCGTCCACGCACCACCTGTGGCTGCGTCTACCCGCAACGTCTGCGGGGCACCCGGAATACCAAGCAATGGTCCACGCGGATACTTCGCCAGGTCATCTTCACTGACCATCGCTGGCTCGGCTGCGTTGTCGAGAATCAGCCTCGCCGAGGCGAGATTGAGCACCGGGTGGAACACGTCGTCGACGCGCACGAACATTGCGCCCGAATCCCGCCCCACCGCGATCGATGCGTCACGAACCTTGTCCTGGGGCCACAGCACCGCGAGGACACCAGCACCAGCGATTCCGAGCATCGCGATGACCAATCCGACCGCGAGCGCCCGATTCTGCGATCGGAGCGGATCACTGAGCATGCGCGCATCCTTGCGGATAAGCGCATGCTCCATACGCCGTAACAGGAAGCGATACCCACTGACTTGGGTACGCGTAGTCACATGGCCCGCCACTGTTCCTCCCCTGAACTTGCGGTACAAGCCTGTGAACCCCGATAATTCCCCCAAACGGGGCACACTCGTAGCAGGGTAGAACGCTGGGGGGCGTTTTTCCATTCGCGCAGGTCAACGTCCAGGCCGCGCGGGCGAGTGCCGCCATTGATTGGGGGGACATGGACGTTCACATCGCGCGCGTGCTTCAGCGTGTACCCATCCGGGGCATGGTGGCCGCGCAGATCGCAGTGCTCTGGGCCATCGTGACAGGCACAATCGTGAAGTTGCCGTCGGTCACAATGGTGAGCGGCGCGGTGCTGCTCGCAATCCTGTGTCTTGCGACGTGGCGCGGACGGCTCTTAATCGACTGGGCGGCTGCGCCTCTCACTGCTCACGCGAAGGCGTATGCCGAGGACCCCGATCCGATCGGCCGTGTGTTCAGCGTGCCGCTCAGCCAGGTCACCGGCATTGAGGCACCCGGCGCAACTGCCATCGGAATACACTGTCGCGGCACCTCCAGTGCCGCAATCCTCGAGATCACCAGCGCGCCACTAATGCCCGCCGCGTTCGGTCGTGACTCGTACGCCGGTGAGACCGCTGTGCCCATGAGAGCCCTCTCGAAGCTCCTCGACCAGTACGGATTCGCGCTCAGTGGTATCGACGTCGTTACCCACGGACTCAAGAGCACCACCGATCACCCGATCGGCCAGCATTACGCCCGTCTCATCGCACCGCTGCCCGCCGCCAGTCACCGGCGCACCTGGATCGTGCTACGCCTCGACACACTGGATTCGTGGCGTGAGATCCAGCGGCGCGGTGGTGGCGATGCCGGGATCGGTCAAGCGCTCGCGGTAACCGCGGTTCGCGCACAGCGACAATTAGCATCCGAAGGCTTCGGAACCACGCCATTGACCGCTGCGGACATCGAACGCATAGGCCGGAGCGCTCCGCGATTTGATCGCATCTACGCCCTGGGCGCTCCGGGGCTTAGCCCCGAGCAGATGCTGCCAGTGTGGCAACCTGCCACTTCGCTCACGGCACTGACCCTTCAGCTACGCCGCGTGCGAGAGAACGCCAATTGCACCGAAGCTCGGTACGGCGTCGCGGCGGTAGCTGGCCATGCGTCCGCACCAGATGTGAAACGAACACCGATCCCAGTCGCGCACGCCGTGCCGCTTTCCGGACACGGCGATCTCGTCCATCAGATCCTGCTACCGCTCGGATCTGGTGACGCCGCCACGATGTCCGGCACCCTCGGACGAGCGCGATTCCCGGCAGACAAATTACCGAGCCTCCACATACCGGCCGGAGGGTGCGGCCAACTCATCGGCACAGACCAGATGGGGCGTGCGATCACAATTCCACTCGCATCTAGTTCTGTCCGGTACGCCATGGTCGCAGGCCGCATCCAGCTAGTGCAGCAAGTCGTCATACGCGCCGTCGCCGCTGGTGCGCACGTTCGCATCGCGACGAATCGGCCACACGTTTGGGCGCCGCTCATACCAAACCGGAGACTCACCCAAAAACCCGGGATCATCGCCTTCGCCGAACAGCCATGGGTGGCCCCTGCGACTGAAACACACCGCTTACTCGTGGTGGACGACCCGGACTACCACCTGGCGCGCCAGCCTGGCATCACCATCCTCGAGGTTCGCGGGATGCCCGTTGACGGCACCGCGCATGACCGCGAAGTCGATTCCCCGCGGCCCGAAGCGGACGTCACCATCGAACAGTCCCGGCACGCCGCCAGTCAGTTACGTGTCACGATCGGAGGCCGTCACCTCGACCTCAGCATCGTGACCTACCCAGAAGAGATGGATTACCTCACCCATCCGGGCAGTACGGGCCGGACGATCAGTTCTCAGCCGGAATCTGAGGGTCCGCGAGCGAGACGGGTTCACGCACACGCCGGGTAGCTTCAGAACGCGCCCGGAGTTCGTCGTCGGGTGGATAGTCAACCCGGACGAGGCTCAGTCCGTGCGCAGGAGCAACGGTGACGGAACTGGCGCGCGCACGCTCGCTTAGCAGAAACCGTATCCACTCGGGGTCGCGGCGCCCCTCGCCCACCGCGAGGAGTGCGCCCACCAGGCTGCGCACCATAGACCAGCAGAACGCGTCAGCGCTGACATGTGCGACATGCAGGTCGCCGGACTTTACCCAGTCCAGGCGCTGAATCTCCCGCACCGTCGTGGCGCCCTCGCGATGCCGGCAGAACGCCGCAAAATCGTGCAGGCCCACGAGGTGCCGGGCAGCGGCCCCGATGCGCTCTGTGTCGAGTTTTCGCGGCCATGCGAGCGTGTCACGCGCCCGCACTGGTTCCGCGCCGTACGGCGCGGTACTGACGCGGTACTGGTAGTGGCGCCGCATCGCGGAAAATCTCGCGTCAAAGGCGGGGTGGGCCACCGTAATATCGGTGATCCGCACGTCTACCGGCAGCAACCGGGCGAATCGGCGCACGAGCCGTGAAAGATCCTCGGGCACAACCGTTGCGGGCACGTCCATGTGCGCCACCTGTCCGGCTGCATGGACGCCCGCGTCTGTGCGGCCAGCGCATGTCAGTTCGATTGGTGTCCGCAACACGAGCGACAGCGCCTCTTCGAGCACACCCGCCACGGTCCGTTGGTCGCGCTGTCGTGCCCAGCCGGCGAAGCCTGTTCCGTCGTAGGCGATATCGAGCCGCAGCCGGACAGCGGAAAGCCCGCCATCCCCAACTGGGGAGGCGGGCTTTCCTTCCTGAACTTCTTCAGGTGTCACGCCGATGCTGTCCTTACTTGGACTCGTCAGCGTCGCTAACCTCGGCAGCCTCGGTAGCGTCCGCGGCGGTTGCGTTCTGATCCTCGAGAGCGTCGACGACCTCTTCCGCATTCTCGACAGCTGCGTCGTCAGCCGCATCCACGGCCTCCTCGGCAGGGTTCTCCACTGTCACTGTCTCTTCGGCCGTAGCCTCAGAAACTGGTGCAGCTGCAGGGGCGCTCTGCGAAGCGGCCACGCGGCGAGCGCGGTCCGCCTCGGACGAGACGGTCTGCTCCTTGACGAGTTCGATCACTGCCATCGGGGCGTTGTCGCCCTTGCGTGGCAGCGTCTTGACGATGCGGGTGTAGCCACCGTCACGCTCAGCAAAGTGCGGGCCAATTTCGGCGAAGAGCTTGTGGACGACGTCCTTGTCGCGGATCGTCTTCAGCACCTCACGACGATGGGCGAGTCCGCCCTTTTTCGCGTGGGTGACAAGCTTCTCCGCGAACGGACGCAGCCGCCGGGCCTTGGCCTCGGTGGTGGTGATGCGGCCATGCTCGAACAGTGACGTTGCGAGGTTAGCCAGCATCAGCTTCTGATGCGACGCTGAGCCGCCAAGGCGCGGCCCCTTGGTGGGCTTGGGCATGGTGATGCTCCTCTAAGATCGCCCGACCCGGTCAGTCCACCGAGGGCGGGTGAAAGTGAATTAAAGCTGTTCTGTTTCGGCGTAGTCCTGCTCAGCGGCATAGTCACCGTCGCCGTCAGCGTCGGTGTCGCGCCATGTCCCCGTGCTCGCGTCGTACCCAGCGACCGCCGAAGGATCGAACGGTCCAGGGCTGTCCTTGAGCGAAAGACCGAGCGTGTGAAGCTTGACCTTCACCTCGTCGATGGACTTCTGCCCGAAGTTGCGGATATCAAGGAGGTCAGACTCCGTGCGGCTCACCAGCTCGCCGACCGTGTGTACACCTTCACGCTTGAGGCAGTTGTACGAACGGACGGTGAGATCGAGCTGCTCGATCGGCATCGCGTATGCGGCGATGTGATCAGCTTCCTGCGGTGACGGCCCGATCTCGATGCCCTCGGACTCCACGTTCAGCTCACGGCACAGGCCGAACAGCTCGACGAGTGTCTTGCCTGCCGAAGCAACGGAGTCACGCGGGCTGATCGAGTTCTTCGTCTCAACGTCAACGATGAGACGGTCGAAGTCGGTGCGCTGCTCGACACGGGTCGCCTCGACCTTGTACGTGACCTTCAGGACTGGCGAGTAAATCGCGTCCATCGGGATACGCCCGATCTCGGCACCGGTGGCCTTGTTCTGCAGCGCTGGAACGTAGCCACGGCCACGCTCTACCACAAGCTCGATCTCCAAGCGGCCCTTGTCGTTGAGGGTCGCAATGTGCAGATCCGGGTTGTGCACCTCGACACCCGCAGGCGGAACGATGTCACCAGCGGTGACAGCTCCGGGGCCCTGCTTGCGCACGTACATGGTGACAGGCTCATCCTCTTCCGAGCTCACTACGAGGCTCTTCAGGTTGAGGATGATTTCGGTGACGTCTTCCTTCACCCCCGGGACGGTGGTGAACTCATGGAGAACACCATCGATCCGGATGCTGGTTACGGCCGCGCCCGGAATGGACGACAGCAGTGTCCGGCGAAGGGAGTTGCCGAGGGTGTAACCGAATCCCGGCTCGAGCGGCTCGATGACGAACCGTGACCGGCTATCGGCGACGATCTCTTCCGTCAGCTCTGGGCGCTGAGAGATGAGCATGTGTTCCTGTTCCTCCTTGGCATCCGCTATTTGATGCCGATTAGGGTTTTATGAGGGGCGCCCAAGAATGGGACGCCCCTCATACCGATTACTTCGAGTAGAACTCGACGATCAACTGCTCCTGCAGCGGAACGATGATCTGTTCCCGATCGGGCTCCTTGTGGACAAGGATCCGAAGCTTCGATGGGACAACCTGCAGCCAGCCGGGAGCTTGACGCTCGGTGATCAGTTCCTTCGCGAGCTGCATCGGAACGGTCTCCAGCGACTGTGGGCGCACATCGATGATGTCGTACTGCGAAACGCGGTAGCTCGGAATGTCGACGCGCTGGTTGTTCACCAGGAAGTGACCGTGAGTCACGAGCTGGCGAGCCTGGCGGCGAGTACGCGCAAACCCTGCACGGTAAACCACGTTGTCGAGACGAGTCTCGAGGATGCGGAGCAAGTTCTCACCCGTCTTACCTGAACGGCGTGTTGCCTCCTGGTAGTAGCGGCGGAACTGCTTTTCCATCACGCCGTAGGTGAAGCGCGCCTTCTGCTTCTCCTGCAGCTGGAGCAGGTACTCGCTCTCCTTGATCCGCGCGCGGCCGTGCTGACCGGGCGGGTAGGGACGCCGCTCGAAAGCCTGGTCACCACCAACGAGGTCCACCCGGAGACGACGCGACTTGCGGGTTACAGGACCGGTATAACGTGCCATTGTTTGACCTTCCCTTCCTGTTAGACCCGGCGGCGTTTCGGCGGACGGCAGCCGTTATGCGGCTGTGGCGTGACATCAGAGATCGTGCCCACCTCGAGGCCAGCGGCCTGCAGTGAACGGATCGCGGTCTCGCGGCCGGAACCGGGGCCCTTCACGAAGACGTCAACCTTCTTCATGCCGTGGTCCTGGGCCTTGCGTGCCGCGTTCTCGGCAGCGAGCTGCGCGGCGAACGGGGTCGACTTGCGAGAACCCTTGAAACCAACGTGACCTGAGGAAGCCCAGGAGATCACGTTGCCCTGCGGGTCTGTGATCGACACGATGGTGTTGTTGAACGTGCTCTTGATGTGCGCGTGACCATGCGCAATGTTCTTCTTTTCGCGGCGGCGGGACTTCTGGCCCTTCTTACCGCCGGTCGCTCGTGACTTGGGGGGCATTTCTTACCTTGCCTTCTTCTTACCGGCGATCGTCTTCTTCGGGCCCTTCCGGGTGCGCGCGTTAGTTTTCGTGCGCTGACCCCGGACCGGGAGGCCGCGGCGGTGCCGCAGACCCTGGTAGGAGCCAATTTCCATCTTTCGGCGAATGTTCGCCTGCACCTCGCGGCGCAGGTCACCCTCGATCTTGAAAGACCCTTCGATGTATTCGCGGAGCTTCGCGACATCATCGTCAGTCAGGTCTTTCGTGCGGAGGTCCGGGCTAATGCCCGTCGCCGTAAGAATCTCCTGGGAGCGGGTCCGGCCGACGCCGAAGATGTATGTCAGCGCGATCTCCATGCGCTTATCGCGCGGCAGATCGACGCCTACAAGCCGTGCCATGCGGCTGTTTCCTCTCATTTGCGGAGGTCTTCTCCCAGTCCGTCCCGTAGCTGATGCTCGGGCCCCGGCCTCCGTTCCAGGGGAGTCTGCCCGCGTATCGGGCAGGTGGCGCTGGGAGGTCTTCTTGTGTGCTGTCTGGCAAGCAGATCGCGAAAAGTGCGGCAGTCATGCCCCCGCAGTCAGGTCAGCCCTGACGCTGCTTGTGGCGCAGGTTGTCACAAATGACGAAAACCCGCCCCTTGCGACGTACGACCTGACACTTGTCGCAGATCTTCTTGACGCTTGGCTGAACCTTCACGTCCGTCCAATCTGTTCGGTTGTCTCACCCCGCGGCGACCAGGCGCCACGCGGGTTGCTGGCGAAGCCAGCCAGTTGGTTACTTGTAGCGGTAGACGATCCGGCCCCGCGACAGGTCATACGGCGAGAGCTCCACCACTACGCGATCCTCTGGGAGGATCCTGATGTAGTGCTGGCGCATCTTTCCGCTGATGTGCGCGAGGACCTTGTGGCCGTTTTCCAGCTCAACTCGGAACATTGCGTTGGGCAGCGGTTCGATAACGCGTCCCTCGACCTCAATGGCCCCGTCTTTCTTAGCCATGTCCTCCGCGATCCCGGGCAGAGCTCACCCCGGCCCCTTTGTTTACCATTTCATCTGATCCACTCAGGCGCTTGACGCACCAACGCACCATCCTACGCAGGAATTGCGAAGGCGCCAAATCACTGCTGCCACCCGCTCTATTTGGCGCACAGAAAACGGGACAGATTCAGGAGTTACTCCTGTGCGTCTGTCCCGTTTCCCAGTGTTTCTGAAGCCGCGTGCTAGTCGTGGGGCCGCAAGGTCAGGATGCGCGGGCCGTCATCTGTGACCGCGACGGTGTGTTCCCAGTGCGCAGCACGACTCCCGTCAGCAGTGACAACCGTCCATTCGTCGTCCAGAACTTCAGTATCGGTGGTGCCGAGCGTCAGCATCGGCTCAATGGCGAGCACCGACCCAACCACCAGATGCGGGCCCTTACCCGGTGCCCCCTCGTTGGGCAGGAACGGATCGAGGTGCATCTCGTTTCCGATCCCATGGCCACCGTAACCATCAACGATGCCGTACTTCCGGCCATGTGCGCGTTCGAGTTTCCGGGTGCCCATTTCAAGTGCATAGGAGACATCGGTGAGTCGATTCCCCTCCACCATCGCCGCGATACCCGCTTCCAACGTCAGGCGAGTCGCATCACTGAGGTCGCGGTCAGCGTCGCTGGTCGCCCCCACCCCGAACGTCCAGGCGGAATCCCCGTGCCAACCGTCGAGGATGGCACCGCAGTCGATCGAGACGAGGTCACCCGCCTCGATCACTCGGCTGCCGGGGATTCCATGCACGACCTCTTCGTTGATCGAAGCGCAGATGGAACCCGTGAAGCCGTGGTAGCCAAGGAAGGACGGCACAGCATTCGCCGCGCGGATTGTTGCTTCGGCGATTTCGTCGAGTTCCTTGGTGGTCACGCCGGGCTTTGCGGCGTCGCGCACAGCAACGAGTGTCTCGCCGACAATTGCACCCGCCGCAGCCATCGCATCGAGTTCCCCGGCGGACCGGAACGGAACTACCTTGCGTTTCCTGAGTCGCACGTTCAGTGAACCCTGTTCACTTGCGCAGCGCAGCCATTGCGCGCCCGTTGATCTCTTCGATGTCACCCACGCCATTGACTGTTTTCACGATGGCGGCGTAGTGCTCGAGCAGCGGCGCCGTCTCATCCCGATAGACGTGCAGCCTGGTACGGATGACGTCCTCGTTGTCGTCGACGCGGCCGCGCTCGAGCATGCGTGCAACGACGACATCTTCATCGACGACAAACGAAACGACGGCGTCGAGTTTGGTGCCGTGATCGTCAAGAATCTTCTCGAGCGCCTCAGCCTGATCGACCGTGCGTGGATAGCCATCGAGCAGGAAGCCGTTTGCAGCGTCGGGCTCGCTGATGCGCTGCTCGACCATGCGGTTGGTGATCTCACTCGGAACGAGCTTGCCCGCATCCGTGTAGGCCTTCGCCTCAAGGCCTAGCGGTGTGCCCTGACCGATGTTGGCACGAAACAGATCACCGGTGGAGATGTGCGGGACGCCGAGCTTCTCCGACAGGAGCGCTGCCTGCGTTCCTTTTCCCGCTCCGGGAGGACCAAGTAGTACGACTCTCACTTCAAGAACCCTTCATAGTTGCGCTGCATCAGTTGGCTTTCTATCTGCCTTACTGTATCGAGAGCCACGACCACCATGATGAGTACCGCCGAACCACCGAACGGAATGCTCTGGACATCGCCACTCCCCGCATTGAGGAATACGTTCGGCAGCACAGCAATCGTGCCCAGGTAGATCGAGCCTGGCAGTGTGATGCGGTTGAGCACGAACGAGAGGTATTCGGCGGTGGGTCGCCCAGGCCTGATGCCAGGAATGAAGCCGCCGTACTTCTTCATCTCTTCAGCACGATCATCCGGGTTGAACGTGATCGATACGTAGAAGAACGTGAAGAACATGATGAGCATGAAGTACAAGATGATGTACACCGGGCTGCTCGGGTTCATCAGATGCTCAGTCATGAAGCGCTGCCACGCCGGTGGCTCTTCCTGCCCGGTCGTGAGCTGAACAACCAGGAACGGCATGTACAGCAGTGACGAGGCGAAGATGACCGGGATGACACCAGCCTGGTTCACCTTCAGTGGCAAGTAGGTTGACGTACCGCCGTACATGCGGCGCCCAACCATGCGCTTCGCGTACTGCACAGGAATGCGGCGCTGGCCCTGCTCGACGAACACAACACCGGTGACAATCGCCGCTGCCGCGATACAAACGAGGGTGAACGTGACGCCACCGCGGCTCTGAAGGATGTTGTTGCCCTCAACCGGGATCATGGCGGCGATGCCGGCGAAGATCAGCAGCGACATACCGTTGCCGACGCCCCGCTCGGTGACCTGCTCACCGAACCACATCAGCAGCGTTGCGCCAGCCGTCATCACAAGCACGATCACCAGGAGCCCGAAGACGCTGGTATCGGCAATAATGTCGAGTTCACAACCCTGCAAGAGCTGACCGCGCGCGGCCAGTGCGACGATTCCCGTCGCCTGCAGCATGGCCAGCGCGACCGCGAGATAACGCGTGTACTGCGTCATCTTGGCCTGACCGCTTTGGCCTTCTTTTCTCAGTTGTTCGAACTTCGGGATCACTACCGTCAGCAACTGGACGATGATGCTCGCCGTGATATACGGGATAACACCGATTGCAAATACCGAGAGCTGCAGCAGGGCGCCGCCGGAGAACAGGTTGATCAGCGAGTAAAGTCCGGCCGCGTCGCCGCCGGTAGCCTGCGCGACACAGGATTGAATATTCGCGAAGTCAACACCGGGCGATGGAATCTGCGCGCCGAGACGGTAGAGGACGACAATCCCGAGCGTGAAGAGAATCTTCCGCCTCAGGTCTGGAGTCCTGATGGCCGTAACGAAGGCGGAGAGCAACGATCCTCCTGGCTAGGACGGTAGTACAGGGCAGCGAAGTTCAGGCAAGCGGTCACACGCGGTGATAGCTGGCCGAGCGATGGCCAACATGCCTGTCTCGCAGGTCTGGTCAACTCTAACAGTATCCGGGGGTACGCCCTTTGCGCCGCAGCATCAGTTGCGCGCTGGGCGAGCCTCCCCCATTCCGTGACGAACCACGGACAGCACAAGAGGCCGTCAGGGTGAACCCCCACGGCCTCTCGTTGCTTCAGTCACAGCACTGCTGTATCCGAGATATCACAGCTCCGTTGCGGAGCCGCCAGCAGCGGCGATCTTCTCTTTAGCGGCACCGGAGAACTTGTTCGCGGTAACCTGCACGGCTACCGAGATGTCGCCCTCGCCGAGAACCTTCACCAGCTCGTTCTTCCGAACGAGGCCAGCCTGAACGAGTTCAGCGACACCGATCGTGCCCCCTTCAGGGAAGACGCGCGCGATGTCACCGACGTTCACGGCCTGGTATTCGGTGCGGAACCGGTTCTTGAAGCCCTTCAGCTTAGGAAGCCGCATGTGAAGGGGCATCTGGCCACCTTCGAACATCACGGGAACCTGCTTGCGGGCCTTGGTGCCCTTGGTGCCACGACCAGCGGTCTTGCCCTTTGAGCCTTCACCGCGGCCAACGCGCATCTTGTCTTTCTTCGAGCCCTCAGCGGGACGAAGGTGGTGCAGTTTGATCGCCATGATCAGACCTCCTCAACTTCTACGAGGTGGCGCACCACATGGATAAGCCCACGGTTCTGAGGGGTGTCCTCACGGACTACCGACTGGCGGATCCGCTTCAGACCAAGGGTGCGCATGCTTTCGCGCTGCTTCGGGTTCGCCCCGATGGTGCTTCGCAGCTGGGTAACTCTCAACTCAGCCATTGCTATGCCCCCTGCCCTGCGCGTGCGCGGAGCATACCGGCAGGTGCAACGTGCTCGATCGGAAGACCGCGACGTGCGGCAACTTCCTCAGGGCGCTGCAGCTGCTTGAGTGCTGCGACCGTCGCGTGAACAACGTTGATGGCGTTGTCGCTGCCTAGTGACTTCGACAGGATGTCATGGACACCTGCGCATTCAAGCACTGCGCGTACAGCACCGCCGGCGATAACACCGGTACCGGGGCTGGCCGGGCGCAGGAAGACAACACCTGCTGCGGCTTCACCCTGCACTGGGTGGGTGATGGTGCCCGCGATCAGCGGAACACGGAAGAAATTCTTCCGGGCCTCTTCGACGCCCTTCTGAATGGCCGCGGGAACTTCCTTGGCCTTTCCGTATCCGACACCGACGACACCGTTGCCGTCACCGACAACGACGAGGGCGGTGAAGCTGAAACGACGACCACCCTTGACGACCTTGGCGACTCGGTTGATCGCGACGACGCGCTCGAGATGGTTCGACTTCTCGTTCGCTGGACCACGGGCATTGTCGCCGCGGCGGTCGCGACGATCTCTGCGGTCCTTCTGGTCGTCACCACTTGGATTGTTACTACCGGCGGGTCCGCTGCCGCCGTCACGCCGACCACGTCCCGGCATTAGGCTTTCCTTCCGTTCGTACGATTTGGTGTGTTTCGGGTGGTCATCATGATCAGAACTTCAATCCACCTTCACGTGCGGCATCAGCCAGTGCGGCGATGCGGCCGTGATAGTCGTTGCCACCCCGGTCGAACACCACCGCTTCGATGCCGGCATCCTTGGCGCGCTGGGCGATGAGGGCACCGACCTTTTCGCTCCGGGCTTTTTTGTCACCCTCGACAGCACGCACGTCCGGCTCCATCGACGATGCGGCAGCGAGTGTGCGTCCTGCGAGGTCGTCGATCACCTGCACGTGGATATGCCGCGAGGAGCGGTGCACTGCGAGACGGGGACGTTCCGCAGTACCCGCGATCTTCTTCCGCAGACGGAAGTGGCGGCGGGCACGGGAGATACGGCGCTGCGTCGAGACGTCGGTACCGACCGGCGTGCGCTTGATCGGCTTATCTGTTGCTTGTGTTGCCTGGCTCATGATTACTTACCCGTCTTTCCTTCCTTGCGACGGATCTGCTCGCCGGCGTAACGAATGCCCTTGCCCTTATAGGGGTCTGGACGGCGCAGGCGGCGGATGTTGGCAGCGACCTGCCCCACCTGCTGCTTGTCGATGCCAGAGATCGAGAACTTGGTCGGCGATTCCACCTTGAAGGTGATGCCTTCCGGCGCCTCGATCGGCACAGGGTGGCTGAACCCGAGGGCGAACTCGAGGTTGCTTCCCTTTTGCTGCACGCGGTAGCCCACGCCATGGATTTCCATGTTCGTGGTGTAGCCCTCGGTGACACCGACGACCATGTTGTTGATCAACGTGCGTGAGAGACCGTGCAGTGCGCGGCTCTTACGCTCGTCATCGGGACGTGAAACCGCGATCGTTCCATCATCGTCACGAGCGACCGTAATCGGTGTGGCGATAGTGAGATCGAGGGTGCCCTTCGGGCCCTTCACGACAATTTTCTGGCCGTCGATGTTGATGTCAACACCGGACGGGACTCGCACAGGGTGCTTTCCAATACGTGACATGTCGTGGCCTCCCTCACCAGACGTAGGCGAGGACTTCCCCGCCCACCCTCTGAGTCGCAGCCTGACGGTCGGTAAGCAAGCCTGTCGACGTGGAGATGATCGCCACGCCAAGGCCACCCAGTACCTTCGGCAGATTGGTGGACTTTGCGTATACGCGCAGACCCGGCTTAGAAACACGGCGCAGACCAGCGATCGAGCGCTCACGGGTCGGGCCGTACTTCAGCTCGACGATCAAAGACTTACCGACCCGAGCAGGCTCAGTGCGGTAGTCGGCGATGTATCCCTCGCGCTTCAGGATCTCGGCGATGTTCGCCTTCAGCTTTGAGTGCGGCATTACCACGGTGTCGTGGAATGCCGAGTTGGCATTGCGCAGACGCGTCAGCATGTCTGCGACAGGATCGGTCATGGTCATGGGAGTGACCTACTCACCTTTCTCGCCACGGTTCCCCGCAGGGGCCTGCAGCGAAGTGCAAATTGATAATTCTTGAAATCTCACCAGGACGACTTGTGCACGCCGGGCAGTTCGCCCTTGTGCGCCATCTCGCGAAGGCACACGCGGCACAGACCGAACTTGCGGTAGACAGAGTGCGGGCGACCGCACTTCTGGCACCGTGTGTACGCGCGGACGGCGAACTTCGGCTTGCGAGCGGCCTTGATTACCAGTGCTTTCTTAGCCATGGATGCTCAGCTCTCCTTGAAGGGGAAGCCGAGGTGCTTCAGCAGCGCACGGCCCTCTTCGTCAGTTGTCGCGGTAGTCACAACAGTGATGTTCATGCCGCGAGGACGGTCGATCGAGTCGATGTCGATCTCGTGGAACATTGACTGCTCATTGAGACCGAACGTGTAGTTGCCATTTCCGTCGAACTGCTTGGGCGACAGTCCACGGAAGTCCCTGATACGGGGCAGCGCGATGGTGACCAGGCGGTCGAGGAACTCCCACATGCGGTCACCGCGCAGGGTGGCGCGGGCACCGATGGGCATTCCTTCGCGCAGCTTGAACTGCGCGATGGACTTCCGGGCGCGACGAACCTCAGGCTTCTGACCGGTGATCAGCGAGAGATCCCGGACAGCGCCGTTGATCAGCTTGCCGTCACGAGCGGCGTCTCCGACGCCCATGTTGACGACGACCTTCACGACACCGGGGATCTGCATGACGTTCGCGTAGGTGAACTCGTTGTTCAGCGCGTCTTTGATCTCGCTGCGGTAGCGGGACTTCAGCCGCGGCTGCACTTCACTCCGGTACTTTTCTGGGTGCTCAACAGCAGTCATGCTCAGATGTCCTTCCCGGTCTTGCGGGAGATCCGAACGCGCTTGCCGGACTCCTCATCGGCGCGGTATCCCACCCGGGTTGGATTCCCGTCAGCATCGACCACCATGACGTTGGAAACATGGATTGGCGCTTCCTGGGTGACGATTCCACCGGTCTGAGCACCGCGCTGGTTTGCCGAAATGGGCGTGTGCTTCTTGATACGGTTCACACCCTCGACAAGCACCTTTTCGGTCTTCGGGAAAGCCTGAATGACCTTGCCCTTAGCGCCCTTGTCCTTGCCTGATACGACGAGAACTGTGTCGCCCTTACGTACCTTCATCACAACACCTCCGGCGCAAGCGAAACGATCTTCATGAAGCGCTTGTCACGAAGCTCACGACCAACTGGGCCGAAGATTCGGGTGCCACGTGGGTCGGTAGCGTTCTTGAGGATGACAGCTGCATTCTCATCGAATCGGATGTACGAACCGTCGGGACGGCGGCGTTCCTTCTTGGTGCGAACGATAACGGCCTTGACGACCTCGCCGCGCTTGATGTTGCCGCCAGGGATGGCTTCCTTCACCGTCGCAACGATGATGTCACCCACACCGGCGTAACGACGTCCGGATCCACCGAGAACGCGGATGCACAGAATCTCCCTAGCACCCGTGTTGTCGGCGACCCGAAGTCGCGATTCCTGCTGGATCACTATCTTCTCCTGAACCTGGATTTATACGTGGCAGATTTCCGACCTGACCACGCTCGGTCCCAATCTGTCTTTATTGCCCCGCTCTGCCCACCGCGGCTCGCGCTGCGGCGGGCAGAAGGAAGACTACTTGGCTTTTTCGAGAACCTCGACGAGCCGCCAGCGCTTGGTGGCCGACAGTGGACGGGTCTCCATCAGCTGCACGCGGTCGCCGATGCCTGCGGTCTCATTCTCGTCGTGAGCCTTGACCCGGCTGGTGCGCCGGATGACCTTGCCGTAAAGCGAGTGCTTCACGCGGTCTTCAAGCTCGACGACGATCGTCTTCTGCATCTTGTCGGAAACCACGTAGCCGATGCGCGTCTTGCGCCGGCCCCGGGGCTTCTGGGTCTGGGCGGAGCCTTCCGCCTGAGCCGAATTCACGCTGTTGTCCTCACTCATGCTGCGTCACCAGCCGTCTCGGTTTCCGGTCCTGCAGCAAGCCCGAGTTCGCGCTCACGCAGCACCGTGTAGATCCGTGCGATGTCCTTACGGACTGTGCCCAGACGACGGTTGTTGTCGAGCTGTCCGGTTGCCATCTGGAAACGCAGGTTGAAGAGCTCTTCCTTAGCTTCGCGTAGCCGCTCGACCAGCTCTTCTTTGCTGAGTTCACGGAGCTCTGAGGCTTTTGTTCCGGTAGCCATCAGAACTGTCCCTCCCTCGTCACGATCCTGCACTTCATTGGGAGTTTGTGGATCGCGCGGCGCAGAGCCTCACGAGCCACCTCCTCATTGGGGTATGACATCTCGAACATCACGCGGCCAGGCTTGATGTTCGCGACCCACCACTCGGGTGAGCCCTTACCTGAACCCATGCGGGTTTCGGCTGGCTTCTTCGTCAGCGGCCGGTCAGGGAACACGTTGATCCACACCTTGCCACCACGGCGGATGTGCCGGTTGATGGCAATACGCGCGGATTCGATCTGCCGGTTGGTCAGGTACGCCGGCTCAAGAGCCTGAATACCGAAGTCACCGAATACCACCTGGGTGCCGCCCTTGGCGAGACCCGTGCGCTTGGGCTTGTGCTGCTTGCGGTGCTTCACCTTGCGTGGGATCAGCATCGTCAGGCCTCCTTGCTCTCACTTGGCGCAGTACCTGCGCCAGCAGCCCCGACACCAGCGTCAGCCGTCTTCCGTCCGCCTTCAGGCGCTGAGGAACCAGCGCCACCGCGACGGGGTCGTGACGGGCGCTCACGGCGTGGCCGACGATCGTCAGCTCCTGGCACGACAACATCTGCCTCACGGCGGCCACCAACAACGTCACCCTTGTAGATCCAGACCTTCACGCCGATCCGGCCGAACGTTGTTTTTGCCTCGTGGAGCCCGTAGTCGATGTCCGCGCGGAGGGTGTGCAGCGGCACACGACCTTCGCGGTAGAACTCCGAACGCGACATTTCGGCACCACCAAGACGGCCTGAGCACTGCACTCGGATGCCCTTGACATGCGGGTGGCGCATAGCCGACTGGATCGCCTTGCGCATCGCGCGGCGGAACGCCACACGGTTCGAGAGCTGCTCCGCCACACCTTGAGCGACAAGCTGCGCGTCGCTGTCGGCGTTCTTCACCTCGAGGATGTTCAGCTGCACCTGCTTGGCAGTGAGCTTCTCGAGCTGTGCACGGATACGGTCCGCCTCGGTGCCGCGGCGTCCGATGACAATGCCTGGGCGTGCCGTGAAGATGTCGACACGCACGCGGTCGCGTGTGCGCTCGATCTCCACCTTCGAGATGCCAGCGCGCTCAAGACCAGTCTTGAGAAGCTTGCGGATCTCGACGTCTTCTTTCACGTACTCCGCGTACTGCTTGTCCGCGTACCAACGGGACTTCCAGTCCGTGGTGATACCTAGACGGAAGCCGTGCGGGTTGATTTTCTGGCCCACTACTGAGCTCCCTTCCGGCGGTTACGGTTGCCTGTGGACTTCGACTCCACACTTTCCACAACCACAGTGATGTGGCTGGTGCGCTTACGGATCCGGAATGCCCGGCCCTGCGCACGCGGCTGGAAGCGCTTCATCGTGGGACCTTCGTCTACATAGGCCTCCGACACCACCAGTGTCCGCGGATCGAGACTCAGGTTGTTCTCGGCATTCGCAACGGCACTAGCGAGCACCTTGGCGACCGGCTCGCTCGCCGCTTGCGGCGCGAACTTGAGGACGGTCAGCGCGTCGGCAGCATCGCGCCCGCGGATGAGATCCACGACGCGTCGTGCCTTCATCGGCGTCACGCGCACGAAGCGAGCCGTTGCCCGAGCGGTCGGGTTCTCGGTCGCAGTGTTGTTGTTGCTCATCGGCGCTTGCTCTTCCGGTCTTCCTTGATGTGGCTTCTGAATGCCCGGGTCGGCGCGAACTCACCGAGCTTGTGACCGACCATGTTCTCGGAAACGAACACCGGGACATGCTTACGGCCATCGTGGACCGCAAACGTGTGACCAATGAAGTCCGGAATGATCGTCGAACGGCGGGACCAGGTCTTGATGACCTGCTTGGTTCCCTTGTCGTTCTGGACGTCCACCTTCGCGAGGAGGTGGTCATCGACGAACGGGCCCTTCTTAAGGCTGCGCGGCATCTTTCACTCCCTCCTAGCGCTTCTTGCCTGTACGGCGGCGGCGAACGATCATCCTGTCGCTTTCCTTGCGACGACGGGTGCGACCCTCCGGCTTGCCCCACGGGCTCACCGGGTGACGGCCACCCGATGTCTTACCTTCACCACCACCATGTGGGTGGTCGATCGGGTTCATCACCACACCACGGACGGTTGGGCGCTTGCCCTTCCACCGCATGCGGCCAGCTTTGCCCCAGTTGATGTTGGCGTGCTCTGAGTTGCCCACCTCACCAATCGAGGCACGGCAGCGGACGTCAACATTCCGGATTTCGCCGGACGGCATACGCAGCTGGGCGTATGGACCATCCTTGGCGACGAGCTGCACGGAAGTGCCCGCACTGCGAGCGATCTTGGCGCCGCCACCTGGGCGGAGTTCGATCGCGTGGATGACCGTACCTGTCGGGATGTTGCGCAGCGGCAGGTTGTTACCTGGCTTGATGTCTGCACCGGGTCCCGACTCGACGACGTCGCCTTGCTTCAGCTTCGCCGGAGCGATGATGTAGCGCTTTTCGCCATCGAGGTAGTGGAGCAACGCGATCCGCGAAGTGCGGTTGGGGTCGTACTCAATGTGAGCGACCTTCGCGTTGACGCCGTCTTTGTCCGCGCGGCGGAAGTCGATGACGCGGTATGCACGCTTGTGTCCACCGCCCTTGTGCCGGGTTGTGATCCGGCCATGAGCGTTACGGCCACCGGACTTGGTCAGTGGGCGAACCAGTGACTTTTCCGGAGTCGAGCGCGTGATCTCCGCGAAGTCAGCGACGCTCGCACCCCGGCGGCCCGGGGATGTTGGCTTGTACTTACGGATTGCCATGAGTCTTCAGTCCTCTTTGTTTCGTCAGTCCCAGTCAGCTAGGCCCCAAAGTGAATTGGGATGCTAGGCGACCGGACCTCCGAAGAGCTCGATGGGCTTGCTGTCTGCCGTCAGGGTGACGAAGGCGCGCTTGGTGTCCTTGCGCTTGCCGAACCCGAATCGGGTCCGTTTCTTCTTGCCCTGCCGGTTGGCGGTGTTCACGCTCACGACCTTCACGCCGAAGATTTTCTCAATGGCGATCTTGATCTGCGTCTTGTTCGCGTCCGGGTGCACGAGGAAGGTGTAGGTTCCCTCTTCGATCAGCCCGTAAGACTTCTCAGAGATGACCGGCGCGAGGATGATGTCGCGCGGATCTGCGAGGGTCTTCGAGGTGGTCACTTCGACTCCTCCTCAGATGATGCTGCACCCGACTTGGCGGTCCGTGCGGCGATGAACGAATCCAGAGCCTCAACGGTGAACACCAGGTCGTCACTGTCCAGCACGTCATACGTGTTGAGCTGGTCAGGAGCGATGGGGTGAACGTTGTCGAGGTTGCTCACGCTCAGCCACGCAGCCAGATCTTCGCGACCGACGACCAGGAGGAACTTATTCCGGTCGCTGATCTGCGCGAAGAAGGTCTTCGCCGCTTTCGTGGATGGTTCCTGACCAGCCACTACCTCGGTGATGACGTGGATACGCTCGCTGCGCGCACGGTCTGACAGCGCGCTGCGCAGTGCACCCGCGATCATCTTCTTCGGGGTGCGCTGGCTGTAGTCACGCGGCTTCGGGCCGTGAACCGTGCCACCACCGACGAACTGCGGCGCGCGGGTCGAGCCCTGGCGCGCACGGCCGGTGCCCTTCTGGCGGTATGGCTTCTTGCCACCACCGCTGACCTCGGCACGCGTCTTCGTCGAGTGGGTGCCCTGGCGTGCGGCTGCAAGCTGAGCCACCACCACCTGGTGCATCAGTGCGACGTTGACTGGCGCATCGAAGATTTCGGCGGGCAGATCGACAGTGCCGTTGGTGCCGCCCTCGGGGGTACGGACATCCAGCTGCAGTTTCGTTGCTGCCACTGTGTCTTTAACGCTGGTCATATTTACTCGCCACCCTTCACAGCGGTCTTGACGACAACAAGGCCGCCCTTACGACCGGGGATGGCGCCCTTGATAAGGAGCAGACCAGCATCGCTGTCCACCTTGTAAACCGTCAGGTTCTGGGTGGTGACACGCTCGTTGCCCATGCGGCCTGCCATGCGCATGCCCTTGAAAACGCGGCCCGGAGTGGCGCAGCCACCGATTGAGCCTGGACGACGGTGCACAGCCTGAGCGCCGTGTGAAGCGCCCTGCCCGGCAAAACCGTGGCGCTTCATGACACCGGCGGTGCCCTTGCCCTTGCTGATGCCGGTCACATCCACCGTGGCGCCATCCGCGAAGACGTCTGCTGTAACTTCCTGGCCGACCTCGTACTGAGACGGGTCTGCTACACGGAGCTCAACGAGGTGACGGCGCGGTGTCGCACCAGCCTTCGCGTACTGCCCGGCGACGGGCTTGGTTACCTTACGGGGGTCGATTGCACCGAATGCGAGCCGCACAGCGTTGTAGCCGTCAGTCTCTTCGGTTCGCACCCCGACAACGACGCACGGCCCGGCCTTGACGACAGTTACCGGCACAACGCGGTTGCGATCGTCGAAGACCTGAGTCATGCCGAGCTTGTTGCCCAGGATGCCCTTGATCTTTGCTTCGTTCTGCTTAGTCATTTGAGCGTGTCTCCACTGCGTCTTGCACGATCACTGGATGTTGACGTCGACGCTCGCCGGTAGATCGATCCGCATGAGCGCATCAACCGTCTTCGGCGTCGGGTCGAGGATGTCGATGAGACGCTTGTGAGTGCGCATCTCGAAATGCTCGCGCGAATCCTTGTACTTATGCGGCGAGCGGATGACGCAGTACACGTTCTTCTCGGTCGGCAACGGCACCGGGCCGACGACCCGAGCGCCCGTACGGGTCACCGTCTCGACGATCTTGCGCGCTGACGCATCAATCGCCTCATGGTCGTAGGCCTTGAGCCTGATGCGGATCTTCTGTCCCGCCACGCTTGTGTCCTTTTCCTTGCCGCTGTAGCTGTGACCCCCTCGGGTCACACCTTTCGATGTTGTGGTCCTGGGACCACCCCTTCGATGCCCTGCATCCTTACGTCAGGATGCTGAGCAGCCATTCCAGACGAACCACAGCCCGCGGGCGCGTGCCAGATCCGATCCGCTGCCGCTGTTCACCTGTCATGGTTCTCCGGTCCACGCGGTCGGGCGTGTCGCCTCTCCGCGCATTCTTCTGCCCTGACGGGCAGCGTGAACGTGTCCCGGATGCGCCCCTGAGGACGCTCGGTTTGTCTCTCGCTACTAGCTGCACTGCACTCCGCGACCAGGCGAAACGCAGCTGACCTTCGCAAATGCGCAGGCCGCAGCACTGACCACTGCCTTGACGGCCCGAGAACAAGTCTGGGCTACTCAAGGCAACCCGAATAGTATGCCTTACAAGGAGTGATCAGCCAAATCCGGGGTATAACCGCCGTTCCAGCTAATTTTTCGGGCGAACCCAAGTCGTGATCCGAGCGTTCACGACTTCGTTGCCGTTCTTGTCCGTGATCGAAACCGTGACGACTACGTCAGTACCATCACTGATGGTTCCGAAGTCGATCGGCTCAATTGTCGCAGTAGCGGTCAAGCTTGACGGAGCCTTGGCCAGGTAGTCAACCGCCATCCCCTTTGGTATCCACTGATGGCTCGGCTGGACCGTCACCTCCATGAGGACACCCATGGCAGCTTCGGCGATATTGCACATGGCGATCGCATGGAACGTGCCGATGTGGTTGTGTACGCCAGGCCACTTAGGCGAGCTCATGACAACACGTCCAGGTTCCGCGCTTCGCACCACTGGCACAACCGTCACAAAGTAGGGGGCTTTCGCCCACACTCCAGCTGAAAAGGCGAGTCGGCCGATCCGGTTACCCCCGAAACGCCGCCAGAGACCCAGGGCCCTCGGCTCGGCCTTACTTTGCGACGACTGATTTGACGTATTCACGGGGCGTGAGCATACGCCGCGGGGACCCCACGGTCTAGCGGGCGTTAACTTGGCGCTGCTGCCGGATGGCTCCTCCTCCGACATCAGCGGAGCGTAGCCTGATGATGCCTGATGATGCCCTCAGACAAGGGAGTCGGAATGAACAACACTGCGGCGGGCCTGTTCACCGGCCTGCTTCTGGCCCTCGCGTTCATCTGGGGCGGCTCCAGTGGCTTGTTCCTCGCTGCCGCATTCGGCGCAATTGGGCTTACACTCGGCGCACATCGCGATGGTTATATCGATCTGGGCGCCCTCCTGCGGAGCCGCGGTCGTGGCTGAGCTGGAAACTCCCGACGGCCGGGGTGACCGGGGGCACCTCGACATCCGTGAGCGCGTCCTCACCCGTGTCGCGGTCGCAGCCGCAAAGTCACTGCCCGACGTAGCCGCCTACCGCACCCGTTTCGCCCGCCGCGACCTCCCCAACGCGTCGGTAGCGTTTGCCAGGACCGGCTTGCGAACACCCGCGGACGCCCACATCACGCTTGATGTCGCGACCGCGTGGCCGGCGCGCTTATCCCATGTGACGCACGAGCTGCGTGCACGCGTCGGGAAGGACATAGCCGCACTGACGGGAGAGCATCCCGCACGTATCGACATCCGGGTCTCCGCCTTCGCAGCCGCGCGCGAGTCGCATCACGCGACTGTCGAGGGTGAACCCGAGCACCCGCCACATCCGCCGACGATCCCCCACGATCCACTCTCTACCCCCGCGGCCCTCTATTTCGGGCTGATAGCTGGCGCTGGACTGATCGTGCTCGGCGCCATCGGCGTGCGAGACTTCCTCATTTTTCGCGAGCTTCTCCCAGGGCCTGCCTGGATACCGCCGACGCTTGAATCCCTTGTCGGAACTGGGTGGCAGAACTGGATGTATTTTCCCGCCGCGGCAGCCCTCGTCGTTGGAGTGTATGCGCTTATCGCCGCGGTTCTTCCCCGACGGAAAACGCACTTCCGGCTCGCCACGGAAGATCCTGCCTGGATGCGCCCTAAAGACATCGCGCGGCGGTGCTCTGCGCTTGCGCGAGAAATACCCGGTGTCATCAACGCGCGCACCACTGTCTCGCGCAAGCGGGCGATCGTAACGATCGATGTATCGAATGCGGGCGATCCTGGGCTTCACGACCGCGTGCATGAGGCGGTTCAGTCGGGGCTGGTGCTGCTGCAGGACCCTCTCGCCATCGAAGTCAAAGTTGGGTCAGCGATAGCCTCGGACGGCGTCCGATGACGGCGCTGATCGTCGCACTGAACCGGGTCGTCAGCGTGATGGTCGGCACTATCCTCGCCCTCGGTGCGCTCGTCGTTCTTGGCTATCAAGCTGGCTGGGGGTGGGCGCGGACGGCGGCAGGGCATATCAACCCCGAAACACTGCTCGAACTCACCGATGAACGATGGTGGCCGCGAGCTGTTTTCGGTATCTCAATCTTGGCGATCGCACTCGGGGGGCTCGTGGTGGGGCTCGCGTTGTGGCCAGATCGCATTGGCCCCGTCGTTCTCGACCCGGATAGCGCCGACGGCCACCTCACCGTTGATCTCCGCGCACTCGCAGGCGCTGTCGCTCACGACCTGAAGGGACGGATTCCCGCTGCGACTGACGTTCGCGCGCACCCCTTCCTTGACCGGGGTGTGCCGACAATCAGCCTCACGATCACACTCCCCGGCAACGCAGATCTAGGTCAGGCGGGCGGCGCGGTCGCCGACTCCATCGCCGACATTTATCTCGCACTCGAAGGTGCACCCATCGCGATTCCCGTCTTCTTCGAAGTCACCCGGAATCGTCCAGTTCCGATCAAGCACTGAGGAATTCGAGAATCAGACTGTTCACGCGGCCCGGCTGTTCGAGGGCACCGTAGTGTCCGGCGTCGCGCACCTCCGCATAGCGGGCTCCGGGGATCGCGTCCGCTACTTCGCGCGCCAGATGGGGCGGGATCAGCCTGTCATCGAGGTATCCGACGGCCAGCACCGGTACCGTGATGCTGCGGTACGCATCGACTCTGCTCGGAAAATCGGACAGCCCCATTTGCGCCCGCACACCAGCCGATGCCGGACCGGTCGAATACTCGATAATTGCCAGCCAGTCGAGAGCATTCTGATCGTCACGGAGCGTAGCTGGAGAGAGATTCATAATTGCGTTCACCGCAGCCTGGTACGAGGGCGGCAACGACACATTTTTGTCGTAAATCTCCCGTTCACCCTGAGAAAGTGAGCGGATCACCGGATCCATGCGCCCGTGCGCGGTCAAGAGCACCGCTTTCTTCACCAAATCCGGACGCGCGAGGCACAGTTCCTGGGTGATGCGCGAGCCTAGTGATGTGCCCACCACGCACGCCGGTCCGTGGCCCTGAGCAGCCAGGTGCTCGATCAGCGCCGCCGTATCCTCCACCATGTCATCAATCGTGAAACCTGCTGCGCACTCGTCGGATGGCGCGATTCCGCGGTTTTCGAAGGTGACGGCTGTGTAGCCCGCCTTCACAAGCGCGGGAACCTGATACATCTCCCAGACTCGACCTGGGCTACCCGTACCCATAACGAAAACAACGAGCGGACCTTTACCGTGAACTCGGTAACTCAGGCGAATCCCATTCAGCTCCACAGTAGGCATGGCTCGTAATTCTCCTTAGATCACTGTTGTGAATTGAGCGACAACTCATGACCGGCAAGTAACGTAGGCTCAGCGGGCTACGATAAGTCCGTTGCCTGTCCGATCAATACACCTTGAACTAGGTCTGCCGGTCAAGCAACGCGGGGTCTGCTTACCATTGGGGCGCAGGCGCCTGCCCAGCAGAATGCCGGATGGCACTCCATTCGGACACACTGTGTGGGGGTTTTGCGCCACACTGACCGCAAACAGGAGTTTGGATGCGTTCATCGCCGGAGACCGCCGTTCTCGTCGACGACGTCGTCAAGACCTTCGGTGACGTTACCGCACTGAGCGGGATCAGCTTCTCCGTCCCTAAGGGGACCGTCCTCGGCGTTCTCGGTCCTAACGGCGCCGGCAAGACCACCACTGTCAGCATTCTCTCGACCCTCCAGCGTCCCGACTTCGGCAAAGCATGGGTCGCAGGGTACGACGTGGTCGAGCAGGCCGCCCAGGTGCGCCGCTCTATCATGCTGACCGGGCAGTATGCCGCGCTCGACGAAACATTGACCGGTCGCGAGAACCTGGTGCTGTTTGGCCGGCTGATGGGACTGAACCGCAAGTCCGCCCATACACGGGCCGATCAGCTCCTCACCGCTTTCGATCTCGAACACGCAGGTAACCGCCGGGTAGGCGGTTACTCGGGTGGTATGCGCCGGCGCATCGACATCGCGTGCGGACTCGTCACCCGCCCAGAAGTGGTGTTTCTCGACGAGCCGACGACCGGTCTCGACCCGCGCAGCCGTCAGGCTGTGTGGTCACTGGTCAGTGAACTGAAGAACGAAGGCATCACCGTTCTGCTGACGACCCAGTATCTCGAAGAAGCAGACCTGCTCAGCGACAACATCATCGTGATCGACAAAGGCACTGTCATCGCCGAAGGTACTGCGAACCAGCTGAAGGAACGCACGGGCGGAACCTTCTGCGAGGTTGTACCGCTTGAGCCGAGTCAATTGCGCAAAATCCAGCTCCTGGTCGCGGATCTTTACCCTGACGGTGCTGTCCCAGGGGAGCTCCCTGAGGAGGCCGACCGGATCGCCATTCCCGCCGAGGATGGACCGGCCACGCTCAGCGAAGTGCTGCGCCGGCTTTCCGCCGAGGGAATCGAGCTTGAAGACGTGGCGCTGCGCCGCCCGTCACTCGATGACGTGTTCCTCGCCCTCACCGGTCACGGCACGGCACAGAAGGGCGGCAAATGACGTCCGGGGTCATTTCGCTGTCGCTGACGGCCAACGAAACGCTGTCGTCTAGGTCGACCGCATTGCGCCAGTGGGCTGCGCTCAGCACACGCTCGCTGCGCGAGATGGCCCGCAACGGCGACTTCATCATCGCGCTGATCACTCCCGCGATTTTCACCCTCGCCTACTACGTGCCCCTGAGGACGATGCTGGAACTGCCCACCTACATGGGTGGCGGGGGTGTGCGCAACTACGGACAGTTCGTGGTGCCGCTCATTGCGTTTGGCGCGGTTGCCCTGACGATGCAGCAGGCCGCATTGAAAGCGGCACGCGATGCCCAGCAGGGCATGACTGCACGGCTCTACACAATGCCGATACCACGTGCCGTGCCTTTGTTCTCCCGCATGACGGGACACTTCGCGCGCGCGGTAGTCGCACTTGCGGCCGCAATCGCCTACGGGCACATAATCAACTTCCGATTCGAAGGTGGCGCCCTGAACGCGGCGTTCTTCATCGTGTTCGTTCTCTTCGTGGGGTTCAGTCTGATTCTGGGTGCCGACGCGTTGGGAACCATTACTGCCAATCCGCGTGCAGTCACCCAGGCCCTCACACTCCCCATCCTGATCTTCGGGATGATGTCGACAGGACTGATTCCAGAAACAGGTTTCCCAGAGTTCGCGCAGCCGTTCGTGCGCAACCAGCCAGTATCGCAGTTTGCCGAGACTATGAGGGCCTTCGCAGGCGGAACCGCAACCTGGGACACGATTGGGCCTGGACTTGTTTGGAGTGCTGCCCTGTTCATAGCGCTTGGCGGTCTAGCCATGTGGGCAGCAGCGCGGAGGAGATGAGGACAGCGATGAACACGAACCCGCGCCCTACCGCCACAACTCAGTTCCCTGAGCTGAACTTCACGCGGTCAGAATCATCGCCAGTCACTTTCGTCAGGCAAAGCCTGCTCATGACGAAGCGCCTGTTGACCATCTGGAGCCGTGACCCGCTGACGATGGTTCAGGCTGTCGCGTACCCGGCGATCATGCTTGTGATGTTGTGGATGGTCATTGGCATCACCATGGAAGGCTTCTCGAACGAGCCGGCTGCCTACCGTTTCGCCCCCTTGATGTCACTGGTGGCGGCGATGGTGGGGTCGATTGCGGGCGTCGTTCTCGTAATCCAGGAACGCGAAAATGGCGTCCTCAGCCGGTACTGGTCGCTGCCGATTCACCGGGGAGCCGATTTAGCGGGCCGTCTCATGGCTGAGGCGGTCCGGATCGTCCTCACCACGATTTTGATTCTGATCGTTGCTTTTCCACTGGGGTTCCGCCTCAACAGTGTCACAGCAACTTTCGCATTCCTCTCCGTACCGCTGATGTTCGGTATCGGATTCGCAACGGTGGCGACAGCATGTGCGCTGATCACGACGAAGCAAACGCTGATCGCGGCGCTGCAACTGTTCATCATGTTCGGGATGTTTTTCAGCTCTGGTTTCGTACCCTTGCAGGCTTTTCCCTCATGGGCGCAGCCATTCGTGGAGAACCAGCCGCTTTCACACGCGGTGGAAGCGATGCGAGCCATCGCGCTGGGCGAAGACTTCAGCTCGCCGCTGATTCGCTGCGCGATATGGTCAGGCAGCCTGGTGGTGCTGTTCTCGGTGCCCGCGATCGTGGGTTATCGGAGATCCGCCGCAGGCTGAGTAACTTTCTGGAGGGCCAGTAAACTGGCTGTGAACTGGCTCTACATTGAGGCGACTGCGCGGGTGTAACGCTCGATATGCTCAGAGGCAGTGCCGTTTGTTTGCTGCCTCCGGACGGCGGCTGAACACAACCGCTCTTCAAAGAGCCTGAGGACGATCGCGCGACGTTCTTCGCCTACAGTTTCCTGCGTCTCTTCCGCATCGTCACCGCTCGAACCGTCGATTGAGGCGACGATGCTGCCAAGCTTCTCTGCAAGCTGTTGAGCCCCATCCTGGCCATCTGCAGCAAAGACGGTGCCAGCAACAGCGAGCAGCACAGCTGAGCTTTCGTCGATCTCGCCATCGAAGGTGCGTGACCAGATTTCGCGAGCCGCTTCAATGAGCTGGGCAAAGGTTACCTCTGCCCCTTGTTCGCCCACTGACCCTGATTTCGGCGCGACCGCCGCGGCAGTAGAGATCAAGCGGTGAAGTGTCCAAGCCCTCACTTCTTCATCCACTTGCAGACCTACCTCATTCGACCGTGCGACCGACAACGAAATTCAGCAACCAGCTTTCTCGCGAGTTCCGACATGGCAGCTCCCCGTACGCATCTCAGAGCGCGGTCGTAAACGCAAGCCGAGATGCGACGGTCAAGCACTGGTCCGAGACTACTGGCACATGTGGCTCGTGAGACCCCTGTTGTTCACACAAAGTGGTTACGAAACGAGTACGGGGAGTTACACATGCGCCCCGGTATGTGGGCGGAAGCCCACTCTCAGCAGGTCAGGCAGACAAGTCGAGAAACGCGCCCAATTCGGCCTCGAGCATTTCCTGGTAGGCGTCGCCATCACGAATAGCGGCGGAGTCGTACAGCACATTCACGGTCGCAATGTCACCGAGCGAGCTCACAGCGTGCGCAACCGGGACTCCGTCGGTAAAGGGGAAGCCAAACGACGCAACGGACTTCGCTTCACCGAAGTACATGGGCCGACTGCCGCGCGGCACATTGACCACCGCCGCGTTAACCGCGGACTTGCCGCCGGATAGCTTCGTCAGAATGTTTGGGATGAACAGGGGGGGCATTGCCTGAAGTGCCCGTTCGATCGGGACTTTTGGTCCCGATCGAAGCTTCTCCTTTACGGCGCGCGTCGACTGAACGACACAGTGGAGGCGCTCAACCGGGTCTTCGATCGCGATCCAGAAAGGCACCGCAGCCATAGTGAAGTCGTTTCCGACGAATGGGGACAGGTCGCGTTTGGCCGTCGCTACGGTAATGGCACACCTGAGGTCCTCCTGAGGTAATTCGCCAAACTTCTCCAGGTAGCGCCGCAGAGCACCACCCACGGCCGCAATAAAGACATCGTTGATGGTCGCGCCTGACACAAGAGCACGTGCTCGCTGAACCTCTGCGAGACGCACGGCGAAGGCTCGGTACCTCAGTGGCCCATTTGCCCGGTCGATGGCGGTTTCAGGTGCGGGCCCCCGCAGTGGGGGGTGCGGAGGAACATCCCCATCGGTCACCTTCTGAGACTTGCGCGCAGCAAGCGCATCCCGAACGTTTCCGGTGAAGGCGCCCAGCCGCTTCGGCAGATGCAGGAGCGCGTCCGCCAGAAGTGACGGCTGCGTCTGGTCGGCTGCAGGCACCTCACCCGCGCCAGTTCTTCCGAGACTGGGAGCATCCGGAAACAGCTGGCGCGCGAGCGCAACACTCCCCGCCCCGTCGGTGACCGCATGCTCCAGCCGTGTCACTACGCACACAATGCGCCCTGTTCCGCCAGGTACCTCTTGCACTCCGGTAATTACAGTGACGTGCCATGGCGGCAGCTCAGGATCCAGCGGCTCCTCCCTGAGTTCGGCCAGCAAGGCGCGCAACTCGTTCCAACTGCCAGATCCTGGGGCTACACGCACTTCGACGTGCCTCGACAGGTCGAAGTCGTCCACGGGCACCAAGTGACTGTTCCCGACGCCGAACGGTGTCTGCCGGACCCTTGCCCGAAAGTACGGCAAGGAAGCAAGGCGTGACTCCACGTATCGCTGGACTTCATCCACCCCTGGTGGGTCATCTCGAAACCAATAATCGAAGGCGGTCATGTTCATCATCGATGTACTGCCGACATGCTTGCCAATATGCGCGATCCATGTACCAGCGTTATCTAGTTTCACGTGTCAGTCCCGGTAGTTTTCGTTTCAGTATCTCCGCGAAGCCCCAGCGGTTCGTCCAATCACATTACGCCTGCTAATGAGTCTGCGCTGCGCCACTCCGGCGTGGCGCAGCGCGAAATCCTACTGGCGGCACTCCACATCCCGAATTCGCAGTTAGGTTGCAATTTCAATAAGAAGTGGCCAATCTTCGATCACGAGACTTTCTTGACGAGCAACGCTACAGTGCGCCAGCTCCTGGAATGCAGCACAATCCGTGTCGTGCGGTGTATCCCAGTTCGGGACCGGAACATAAGCGCAGCCGAAATGCCTGATGTACACAGAATGAACGGGAGTGCCCCTGTGCAGCAGTTGGACGAAATCAGCAGTCTGATGTTCTTGCGAGAGCGTGCCGAGTACCGTCCCCACCTGATCAGTGTGTATTTTCTCGAAGGCGGCATGACCGAATCAGCCTCATCGATTCGCGCGCATATCCTCTCCTGCCTAGCGGATAACCCCGCCTTTGCGGTTCGATTAGCAAAGGTGCCGATGCGGTTCGGCCATCCCTTTTGGGCTCCCCTCGCGGCGATTGATGCAGACACCCACATCAGATTCCGCGCAGTATCAGGCCGCGGCGACTGGCAGGCACTGCGCTCGGACCTAGTTGAGCTCCTCGAAGCTCCCATGGATCCCACACGTCCACTCTGGGAGGTGCACGTCCTCACCGGTTTCGA
The DNA here is from genome assembly GCF_000214175.1 of Hoyosella subflava DQS3-9A1. Classification (NCBI taxonomy): domain Bacteria; kingdom Bacillati; phylum Actinomycetota; class Actinomycetes; order Mycobacteriales; family Hoyosellaceae; genus Hoyosella; species Hoyosella subflava. The sequence continues at coordinate 504,895 of NC_015564.1, read as the reverse complement.
AGATGAGAGCGCGGCACCAGGAGGCCGAACAATTGTCGCGGTCAAGGTGCACCACGGTGTTATGGACGGTCTTGGGCTCGCGCGGTTCGCGGGGCATCTATTCACAGAGGCCGCGATGCACCCGCAGAAGGTTAATGGGACCAGGGCCAACAGTGCGCCACCAATCGACGCGCGAGTCCGGCTGAGGACCGCAGCAAGGAATGCGGCCGCGCAGTTCCTCGGCTTTCCAAGAGAATTGACGAGCCTGCGTAACCTCAAACGCCGGTACGACGCCAGCGTCGCCCGCGGTGAACGCCCAGGAATCAGGCAAACCGCCCCCGGAACGGTGTTCAATGGCCCAACTCAGGGAAGGCGAGTATTCAACGCCGCTTGGTTTCCACTCAAGGAGGTTCAAGCACTGCGGACACTAGCACCCGGAGCGACGCTGAACGATGTTGCGTTGACTGTCATAGCTGGCGCCATACGTGAATATCTCAGCTCCAAGGGCACGCTTCCTGACGAGGCCTTATTGTGCGGTGTACCGATGTCGCTGAGGAACAGCGAGGAACCCGTTCTCGGCAATACGCTCACAGGCCTGTGCGTCGATTTGCACACCAACGTCGCTGATCCCATCGACCGCCTCCACCGAATCAGCGGCTCAAGCTATTGGGAGAAGCAGCGCGTACGTGAATTCGGCGCGGTAATAGGCTCAGGCGCACTGGCTTTGAAACTTCCCCCGTTTATCCTTGATTTGATCCTCAAGGGTGAGGAAGCAGCAGCTGTCAAGGGAGAGCGCGTGACAGGGGCCAACACTGTCGTGACGAATATCCCGAGGAGCCGTCACGTACGTTACTTTGCAACGTCACGAGTTCTCAGAACGTGCGGGCTGATCTCCCTGAACCCTGGTATCGGATTGAAGCACGAGATCTCGTCCCTTGGAGATCTGGTAAGCATTTCAGTTCTGGCCAATTCGGACCAACTGGATGCTCCCGACTTCTATATTCAGTGTCTTAGCAACGAGTTCGGGCGGCTGATGAGCGCACGAGCCACAGAACCCGTGCGCTAAATCAGCTATTAGACAAACCCGGGTGATCAACGGACGGAGACACACAGCCGCCTAGATGGTCGAACTAACTACGGATTGCAGCCACGCAACCCTCGATGTTTTGAGTGCGTTCGCGTCATACAGCACACCAAGAGTGACGTAATCTTCGAATGAAGACACCTCATGGGCGAGCGTAAGTCCTCCAGAAACTGGGACGCCGTACGAGACAGTGGCCCGAGCCGACCCGAAGTACATCGGGGCGGTTCCACGTGGAGTGTTTACCAGCGAGGCATTGGCTGGACCTCTCCCGGCCCTTTCCCAAGTAGCTTGGGTATGAACATCGGTCGAACTGGCTGGAATACACGCTCGGTGGGGACCTTGGGGCCGTTCCTGACCCTTTGCTTCATCCGCTTTGTGGAGGCAGCTACTCTCGCAAGTCGTTCCCGGGAGTTTGCAACGGTTGTACAGAAAGGCACGATCGCCATCGTAAAGTTGTTTCCAAATTCTGGATAGCTACGAAATGAAGTGGCAACGGTAACCACGCACAGAAGGGTCGCATCGGGGATTTCACCCCGATCATTCAGGTAAAAGCGCAACGCTTCGCCGATCGCCGCAATAAAGACGTCATTGAATGTTGCACCTGCTTCCAGGCTCCTGATTGACTCAACGTCCGCAAGCGCGAAGCTGAGTCCCAGATAACCGAATCGGCCGCTCGCTTGCTCTGACTGAGTCCGGGGCTGGCCCGGTTATCGGTGCCGCATCTGCAGCGCCCGGCCTTGAGCCCAGTCAATACAGTGATCTGCCAAGGTGGGCGGTTCGGATCCAATTGCGCTTGGCGCAGATCTGCAACCAACTCCCATAGCTTCTCCCAATTGCCGTCTCCCAGCGCAGGCCAGAGGTCAACGTGATTCGACAGATCAAAGTTCTCGTCTGGGAGCAGCGCGCAGTTTCCGAGTCCTAGGAAAGTCTTCTAGATCCGCTTCCTAAAGTAGAGAAGGCCCTGTAGTCGATTCTTGACGTACTTTGCTTCTCCTCGTACGAAGAGGCACTGCGTCCCCTTCTCGGTACTCGAAGACCATCAGATTCGTCAGAGTTGTGCTGTCAGCAAACGGCGCCCAATGCGCAATCCACGACCCAGGATCAACGAGTCGCATTTTCAATATTTCCTCTCTCGGAACACTCACTGATTTATCTGACGCTACGGCTCCTAGGAGGTCGTGTCGGCTATTCGGATTTGAGTTGGTGGCCGCTGACAACCTGTCCGGTTGGCTCGCGGGAATGCGAGTGCTGGTCCGCAAGAAACGCCCGCATCCCAGTGCGCAGTTGCGGTTCACCGGCTGTGACGGGCACGGGCTGACCGCGTTCGCCACCAACACCAGCACAGGGCAGCTCGCCGATCTCGAGCTGCGGCACCGGCAGCGCGCCCGCTGCGAAGATCGCATCCGCACCCGAACCCCGGCAGACACACCCCAGTGTGGGGAACTACGTGACGGACGACCCCATCAACCTGGGGAATTACGTGACCGCTGACATACTCCATCGCCGCGCGGATCACCCGCCACGCCAGACGTACACGACTCAAACTCAGCGCGCACGCACCTTGGGCAGAATAGCTCACCGCAGCGCGGACCCGGCTGCAACCCGGATAACCAGCACAAACACGCAAGGCCGACACACGAAAAGACAACACCCCCGGGTCCGTGGAACCCGGAGGCACCCGATGATCAGGCGATCGCACAGACCCGATAGCCGAAGACCCGGGCTCAAACACCAATCCGGACCCCATAAGGCCACCACACCAGCCACACGAAAGATCTGGGCTAAAGGCACCAGCATCGGCATCAATGGTACGGACTGGACCTAGCTGCAAAGGACCAAGACATCTCGACCGGGGCCCGATCCGACAAGCTACCAACCGAATTGATCCGCAGTGCGGGTGCGAATCCTAACGGAGAATGTCACCGGCTGATCAAGTGCGGTCGATTACCAATCGATGCGCGACTGTCCCAGGCCGACTCTGCGCTCGCAAGCCTCCCGCGTGACGCTCACCTGAGTCCGAGTTCGATCAAGGCAACCGCTACTCGATCAAGGGCGCTTGGAGTGGTCATTTCCCAGTGCGTATGCGGTATTGAAACGTTCTGAATTCTGCCGGACACCGCGCCTGACCATGATTCGGCCCCCACGCCACCATCCTCTCGATCGTTCGCTGCCGTGATATACAGCAGATCGCCTATGAAGAGTTCAGGGCGATAATCCTTCATTGCACGCGCAGATTTCTCGGCGACGCCCAGCATCCTCTCCATGGCCTCGCGAGTCAATGGAACAAGCCCGTCTAATGATTCAATGACTTGTTCAATCGTTGTCGCAGCACCCACGACAGGCAGCTCACTCAGACCAAAGCCGCCCAAAATATCCCTGACTGAGATCTTCTCCGGACTCGCGCTATCTCGCGTGCCGCCCGCAACGCTGTCGAGCATTACAAGCATTTCTACAGTTTCATCCGACTTCTGAAGCTCAACAGCCATGGCATGCGCGATCACACCGCCTAGCGACCATCCGAGGAGCCGGTACGGCCCTTCCGGTTGCACCATGCGAATCTCCGATACGTAGCGAGCGGCAATGCCTTCGATGGAGTCAGGTACCGCCTCTTCCGACCCAGCTGCTGGGGTCTGGACACCATAGATGGGAACACCCTCAGGTAACCGACTCTGCAAGCCTGCGTAACACCAGGCGAGTCCGACGATCGGGTGGATGGCGAAAACTGGGATCCCGTCCCCTTCCGGCCTAATCGGGAATATGACGTCGACCGACGACTCCGGCGCCCCGGCGCCAGTGCGATCAAGGGCTACGGCGAGAGACTCCACCGTGGGTGAACTGAACAGCTGGCGGAGCGGCACTTCCCTTCCGAGTTCTTCAGAAAGCCGCGCGATTGCCCTGACGGCCATTAGTGAGTTGCCGCCAAGCCCAAAGAAATCGCTGGTTACACTCACGTTTTCTATGCCTAGAAGGTCAGCGAATACCCTCGCGACGGCTATTTCCTTGTCAGTTCTAGGTGCTACGTAATCCGCACTATGAGCACCAAACTCCGGATCTGGCAGTGCTTTCCGGTCGAGTTTGCCATTGATATTCAACGGCAGCGCATCCAGTTGTACGTAGTGTCCGGGAACCATGTAGCCCGGAAGGAGGCGGGCCAGCTCGTTCTGTATCTCCCTGGATTCGATTGCGTGGTCACCCACGGTATAGCCAACAAGCTGCTCCCCCGCGAAGGGACTGTGGTGCACGATCACCGCGGCCTGTTCGACACCGTTGATCGAAGTTAGGGCAGCCTCGATCTCTCCGAGTTCGATACGGAAGCCTCGCACCTTTACCTGGAAGTCCGTACGGCCGATGTACTCGAGGTTGCCCTGGCGGCTCCAGCGGACGAGATCGCCCGTGCGATACATCCGCTCACCCGGAGCACCAAATGGGTTCGCGATGAACCGTTCAGACGATAGATCCACGCGCCCAAAGTAGCCGCGCGCCAGCTGTGCACCCGCCAGATAGAGTTCTCCAGCAACCCCCGGAGGCACAGGGTTCAGTCTCGCGTCCAAAACGAACACCTGGCAGTTCGTCTCGGGAACCCCGATTGGCACTGTTCCGATCTCGGTCCCGCGGCAACGGTACGAAGTTACCGAAACGGCCGCCTCGGTAGGGCCGTACAGATTGTCGACCACCGCATCCGACACCTCCCGGAAACGTGCCAGTAAGGCTGGCGGCAACGCCTCACCAATACACAGAACTCGCCGCAAGAACGGGAGCTCAATACTCGATGCGGTCTTGTTGACGTTCACCGATATAAACGCATCTAGAAGTGAAGGAACAAAGTGTGCAACCGTTGCACGCGATTCTCGCATCAGTCGCGCGAGATACACCGGGTCTCTATGCCCTTCCGGCCCCGCGATCACAAGCCGCGCTCCTGAAGCCAGCGGCCACCAGAACTCCCATACCGACAAATCGAACGTAGCTGCGGTCTTGAGTAACAGCGCATCATCAGCGCCTATGCCGTAGGTGTGCTGTTTCCACGCGATCTGATTCACGATCGCTGAGTGCGGCACCGCCACGCCCTTCGGGCGGCCCGTCGATCCCGACGTGTAAATCACATAAGCCAGGTGATCTGGCCGCAGAGGAGTAAGCCTCTCAGATTCGAGAATCGGAGCCGAGCTAACGTCGCCCAGAGCCAGTTCATCAATATTGATTCGCCAGGTTTCCTCCGGCAACGCGACGGATTCCTTCGAGACCGACAGCACACAGCGCGGCCGTGAAGACTCCACTACATAACCAGTTCGCTCCACCGGATGATCGGGATCGATCGGCACGTAGGCACCGCCTGCCTTCACTATGGCGTACATCGCAACAAGTAAGTCCACAGACCGGCTCATCGCGAGTCCCACGTTGACCTCAGGGCCCACCCCGACCGAGATCAGGTGTCTGGCAAGTTTGTTCACCCGCGCTGCGAAATCACCATAACTGAGCGTCTGTTCTTCAAACTGCACAGCAAGCGCATCGGGTGCAGAATCAACACACTGGTCAAAGAAGTCCGTCAGAACGCCCGGGCGCTTTGGCCGATCCGTTGAATTGAGTTCCCTTACAACCCACAGGCGCTCCGCGTCATCCATAACGGGGGCGTCACCCACGACAAGACCTGGATCAGCAGTAAAGGCCTCCGCGAGCTGGACAAACCGGTCCGCGATGCCAGCAACTGTTTCGCGAACAAACAGATCGGTTGCATACACAACCCGGACAGTAATTCCCGCTGGCCTGCCATCATCGCCGAACTTCTCAGCGAGAATAAAATTCAGATCATACTGCGCGACCTTGGTATCTACCATCAATGGGGCAATTTCTAGCCCCGGGAGCTCAAAGGACGCCCGTTCCATATTCTGGAATGAGAATCCCACCTGCGTCAGCGGCGCGTACGCCGTTGACCTCACCGGGTTCAATGACTCTACTAGCTGTTCGAAGGGCACATCTGCATGTGCGAATGCGTCAATGTCCGCGGTCCGCACCTGACCGAGCATTCGCTCGAATGACGAACCGCTTTCCACCCGCGAACGTAGAACGAGCGTATTCACGAACATACCGATCAGATCGTCGAGTTTGCGATCACCTCTGCCAGCGATCGGCGTCGCCACCGCGATATCCTCACTGCCAGTAATCCGTGAAAGCAGCACCGCGTAAACGCTTTGCGCGACCATAAACGGCGTAACGCCAGACGCGCGCGCAAGACCAATCAGCCGTTCATGCAACTCAGGGCTGACTTCAAAGAGGAACCCGTCCCCTCGCATGCTCTGTACCGGTGGCCTTGGCTTGTCGGTCGGCAACTCGAGGACGTCAGGAAGACCGGAGAGCGTCCGCTTCCAGAATTCGATCTGCGACGCGGCAAGTGAATCCGGGTTCCGCTCATCACCGAGCAACTCGCGCTGCCATATCGCGTAATCCGCATACTGGATCTCCAGCTTCTCCCAGCCGGGACCTTGGTTGTTCAGCCGCGAGTTGTACGCCACCATGACGTCACGGGCCAACGGCGCCATCGAACTGCCGTCGGAACACACATGGTGCATCACGACAACCAGAAGATGCTCCCGCTCACTAACAGAGAACAGCGCGGCACGGACCGGGACCTCGTGAGCGGCATCAAAACCCCGTGTGCCGAACTCCGCTGCTTTGATCTCCAGGTCCTCCTCTGGCCCAACTGAGAACCTGTCGAGCGACAGTCCCGCTTCGTCTGCGGACAGAATTTGTTGTTCCGGACCGTCCGGTGTCGATGGGTACACCGTCCGCAACGACTCATGCCGTTCCACCACGTCAGCGAACGCCATCTGCAAGGCTTCAGCATCAAGCTGACCCGTCAATCGCAACGCAAGAGGAATGTTGTACGCCGGCGAGGAAGTGTCGAACTGATTCAGGAACCACATTCTCTGCTGGGCCAGCGACAACGGGATCGCACCCTCACGCTGACGTGCTACCAACGGAACGTCCCGCGAAGTCCCGGCCGCATGCTCGACCGACTCGGCAAGCGCTTCGATCGTCGGGTTCTCAAAAAGGACCCGGACCCCCAGGCTGGACCCCAGTACAGAATTCAACCGTGCGATCACACGCGTCGCATGGAGCGAATTACCGCCGAGCTCAAAGAAGCTCGCGACGACGCTCGCGTGCTTGATTCCAAGCACGTCCTCAACTACGCCTGCGACAATCTCCTCCATCGGATTCCGCGGTGCGACGTATTCGCCTGCTGCGCCGCCGGTCTCCGGGTCAGGCAGAGCTGCGCGGTCGAGCTTGCCGTTCGCGGTCAGCGGCAGCGCGTCGAGGACGACGACCGCAGCAGGCACCATGTGCGCGGGAAGGTGCTTACCGGCCTCATGGAGCAGACTCGGTCCGTCTAATTCAGCGCCGCTTTCCGCCACCACATAGCCGATCAGCCGCTCCCCCAGCAGCTCATGTTCCTTGACGAGGACGACCGCTTGCGCCGCCCCCGGATGCCGGCCCAGCACCGCCTCGATCTCTCCGAGCTCAATCCGGAAGCCACGCAGCTGCACCTGGAAATCTGACCGCCCGAAATACTCGAGTTCGCCGTCACGGTTCCAGCGCCCGACATCACCCGTGCGATACATCCGCTCACCGGGCACGCCGAACGGATTTGCCACAAACCTGGAGAACGACAGATCCGGCCTGCCTAGATAGCCGCGAGAAAGCTGCGGACCAGCGACATACAACTCGCCTGTCGCGCCGACCGGCATCGGCCGCAGTCTCTCATCCAGCACGTACACGCTCAGCCCCGGGATCGCGCGGCCAATCACCGACGCGGACGCACGCGCAGCGAACTCACGGTCAAGCTCTCGGTAAGTGACGTGCACCGTCGTCTCGGTGATGCCATACATGTTCACCAGCCGCGGAGCATCCTCCGGATGCCGCTCATACCACCGCTCCAGCTGCGACAGATCCAGAGCTTCGCCACCGAAGATGACGTATCGCAGGCTCAAGTCAGCGCCGCCCACCTCACGATCAGCCTCAACAAGCTGGTAGAACGCCGTCGGAGTCTGGTTCAGGACAGTCACACCCTCGGCAGCCAGCAGAGCAAGGAAGTCCCCTGGCGAACGTGACGTCAGGTAGTCGACAACGACAACCGAGCCGCCGTACAACAACGCACCCCAGATCTCCCACACCGAGAAATCGAACGCATACGAGTGGAACAGCGTCCACACATCCGACTCATCGAAACCGAACAGCGCTTCCGTGTTCGCCATCAGCGACGTAACCGTGAAGTGCGTGACTGCTACGCCCTTCGGTTTACCCGTAGAACCCGATGTGTAAATCACATACGCGACATTGTCTGGCCGCAGCTCACCGCGACGCTCAGCATCCGATAACGGGCCATCATCGAAGCTGTCCAGTTCCAGCCTGACTCGGTCATCGTCAAGAACCAGCAGTTCGTGCCCCGCGGGCAACGCACCCTGCTCCCCCGATGTCGTCAGCACAACAACGGGCTTCGCATCAGCAAGCGTGTACTCGATCCGCTCCGCCGGATACGAAACATCCACCGGAACATACGCTGCACCGGACTTCAGCACGCCTATTATCGCGACCAGCAACTCATTCGACCGCGCGGTTGCCACCGCCACCAACGACTCCGGGCCCGCCCCGCGGGACACCAGCAACCGGGCCAGCTCATTCGACCTGGCATCGAGCTCGCGATACGACAGACTGGCAGCACCCGACCGCACAGCAATACTGCCCGGCACTCGTCGAGCCTGCGCCTCAAACAGCGACACCAACGTTGAGCCAGCGGCTGCTCCAGGACCATCAGCGTTCCAGCCATGCAGTACCAGCTCCCGCTCCGCGGGATCGAGAAGATCGATTGAACCCACGGGTTTGGCCGCATCGGCGGCGACAGTTATCAATAGCCGCTCGAGTTTGTCAATCAGTCCACTGACTGTTTCAGCATCAAACAGGGACGGGAAATACTTCAGCTTCAGCCGCAAATTCGGCTCCGTGAACGCCAGTAGCGTCAGCGGGTAGTGCGTCGCGTCGCTGCCCTCAGCGCCTAGGAGCCGCATCCCCGCGAGATCCGTCGCGGAGTCCCCTGCCTGGTCGACTGGATAGGATTCAAAGACCGCCAGCGTGTCGAACACCGCTCCGGCGCCAGCGGCCTTCTGAATCTCGGTTAGACCGATGAACTGGTGGTCGACGAGTTCGCTCTGCTCGCGCTGCAACCTCGTGATGAGGGCTTCAAAACTGTCGTCTTCATCAAAGTGAACCCGCACCGGCAACGTGTTGATGAACAATCCGATCATCTGCTCGATCCCAGCGACCTGCGGCGGGCGACCAGACACCGTCGCGCCGAACACGACATCCCGCCGGCCCAGCTGCCGGCCCAGCAAGATGCCCCATGCTCCCTGCACGGTCGTGTTCAGTGTGACGCCCGAACGGCTCGCGAGCCCAGTCAGGGCGCTCGTTAGCTCATCGGAAAGTCCGCGGGTGACCTCGGCAGGCTCACCGTGGTCGCCTTCCTGCACCTGCGGCGCGACAACCGTCGGAGTATCGGTCTCGCGCAGCGCGGTCTCCCACACCTTCAGTGAATGCGCGTGGTCCTGGCGGTTCAGCCACTCAAGGAATCTCTTGTAATCCTGCACCGCCGGCATATGGGTGGTGTCACCGTCGAGTACGTACAGGGTGAGCAACTCTTTCAGCAAGAGCGGCATCGACCAGCCATCCAGCAAAATGTGATGGTTCGTCACTAGCAGCTCGTACTCATCGGCGGCAACCGCTATCAAGTGCATACGCAGCAATGGCGGCGATTCCATCGCGAAGCCGGTTGCGCCATCAACGGCGACAAGGCGGTCCCGCTCCGCTGCACGGGCAGCCGGATCGAGTGTCGTGAGGTCCGTGCAGGTCCAGGGCAGTTCAGCACGCTGCGGAACCACTTGCACCGCATCCCCATCCGAGGTGTGAATGAACGCGGCACGCAAGTTCGGATGGCGGTCCACTAGTGCTTGCCCAGCCCGGCGCATGCGCTCGGGGTCAACCGTGCCACCGAGCTTCAGCCGCGTTGGTGTCGTGTAAACATCACGGCCGTCGCCGACAAGAAGCGCGTGGAACATCAAGCCGCTCTGCAACGGCGTCAGCGGCCAGATTTCCTCGACACCGGCAAACCGGGATTCGATGGTCTCGATCTGCGGCTGAGAAACACCGGGTATGAGCAAATCTGACGGAGTAAGTCCTCCCGCATGTTCAGATTCGGCGTGGCGGCTGAGGTCATCGAGCGCCTCGACCCACAGGTCCGCAAGTTCCGCGACCTCAGGCTCGCTCAGCACGCCCGATGCGTAGGCGAACGCGGCTTTCAACGCAGGCCCAGCCGCACCGTCTGTGACAGTCGCGCTGATGCTCAATGCAGATGTGACTGGCATCGTGGCGTCAGGCTCGGTGGTGAGTTCGATGTCCCCATCAGGGATCCATGAAACGTCGTCAAGTTCCATGCCCTCGGTGCTGCCGAAGCGACCTAGGTAGTTGAACGCGATCTGCGGCTCATTGAACTGGGCGAGTTCTCCGCGTGTCTCCGCGTTGAGGTAGCGGAGCATGCCGTAGCTCATGCCCTTGTGTGGGAGCGCGCGAAGTTGCTCCTTCACCGCTTTGATCGCCGAGCTCGCGGCTTCCGCGTTCGCCGCCACCGCGTCGACATCGATTCGCTCTGTGCTCAGCCGCACCGGATACATGCTGGTGAACCAGCCGACCGTCCGGTTCAGGTCCGCGCCCGGCAGAATCTCTTCTTCCCGGCCGTGACCTTCCAGTGCCACCAGCACCGACGACTCGTCAATACCGCGGCGCTGACGCCAGCGCCGTACCGCAACAGCGAGCGCAGTCAGCAAACCGTCGTTGACGCCACCGCGGTACTTTGCGGGCAGCGTGGTCAGCAACGATTCCGTGGACTGTTCATTCAGTTCGACGGAGACCCGCTGTACTGAGGGCATGAAGTCCTGCTGAGGATCCAGCTCCCGCGAACCAAGCTGAGGATCCGGGCCCTGCAGCACATCCCGCCAGAACGGGAGGTCTGCGCTGATCGCAGCGTCCGCAGCGCGCTCCGCGATCCCGTGCGACCAGCGCCGCAGGGATGTACCGGCCGGCTGCAGCGTCACCGCTGAACCGCTGCTGGCCTGCGCCCCCGCGACAGCGAAGTCGGGAACGAGCACGCGCCAGGAGACCCCGTCAACAGCAAGATGGTTGATCGCAACGATGAGGCGGCCGTCGGCGCCCCCAGCTGAATCGGCCTGTGAATCCGCCCGTGAATCACTGTGTACCCACACGAATTGCGCCATCCGGGCGTTCGCCGGATCAAGGCTTTCGACTGCAGCGCTAAACGCATCCGCGACTACTGCGGCGAGTGCAGCGTTATCCGCAAGCGTTTCCGCGGGCACCACACGCTCAGTCAGGATGTCGGACGCGCGAACGTCACCTGCCTCGAGTACTTCGAATTCGACCGAATCAGCGGTGATTTCACACCGTGACCGCAGCGCGTCGTGGGTGTCGATGACTGCCTGAATGACGGTGAGGATAGTGTCGCGATCCACGCGGCCGGGCACCCTGAGTAACACCGACTGCTGGAAGCGGTCATAACTGCCGGACGACCCGACAAGCTCGCGCAGCCACTCAACGATTGGCAGTGCTACGACCTCGCCGACGCCACCGCCAGGCATTTCAGCGAGCACCTCAGCTTCGGCACCACTGAGGGCAACGCGTGCGAGCCCAGCGACGCTGCGCTGTTCGAATACGTCGCGGGCGCGGATCACGATTCCTTCAGTTTTGGCTCGCGAAACCAGCTGAATCGACATGATGCTGTCGCCGCCAAGCGCAAAAAACGACTCATTGACGCTGACCTGCGCCACCCCAAGCACGTCCGCAAAGATCCGCGCAAGCTTCTCCTCGAGTTCCGTCTGAGGTTCGACGAACTCGTGCTCCGACGACGCGAATACCGGCTCAGGAAGGGCTTTACGGTCGAGCTTTCCCACCGGTGTGAGCGGAACCGAACCGATGGTCATGATGACCGAGGGCACCATGTACTCCGGCAGCGAGGAGCTTACAAACTCGCGCAGCGCAGCCTCATCGACCGTGCTCGCTGCGTCAGGGATCACATAGGAGACGAGTACCGTCTGACCGGATTCGCGCTTGTGCCCCACCGTCACCGACGTGGAAACATTGTCGTGCTGTGACAGGGCAGCGTCGATCTCGCCCAGTTCGATCCGGAAACCGCGCACCTTCACCTGGAAGTCGGTACGGCCAACGAACTCGATTGTTCCCGTTTTGGCCCAGCGAACAAGATCGCCGGTGCGATACATACGGGTTCCGGGCGCGCCGAACGGCGCGGCCACGAAACGGTCGGCTGTGAGTTCAGGGCGGCCGTGGTAGCCGAGCGCAATACCTTCGCCAAGCAGGTACAACTCTCCCGGAACACCCACGGGAACGGGCTTCAGCCGTGCGTCCAGAACGACGATGGAGGTTCCTTGAATTGGCCCACCGATATCGATCGGTTCACCGGCGGAAAGCCGACTGCCCAGACACCACACGGTGGCTTCAGTCGGTCCGTAGAGGTTGAACATCATCCGGTCGCCGGCCCAGCGGCTGACCAGTTCCGGCGGGCACGCTTCGCCGCCCACAGCAACCATTTCAAGGTCGGTGATCCCCGCCGGGCTCACCGACATGAGTGCAGCTGGAGTCACGAAGGCGTGCGTCACGTGTTCGCTGATGAGCAGTTCCGCGAGTTCGTCGCCACCGAAGATGCCCGGCTGGGCGATGACCGTCGTAGCGCCTGCACCGAGCGCCATCAACTGTTCAAGTATCGACGCATCGAAGCTCGGGGAGGCAAAGAAGAGCACACGAGAGGTCGGCACGATGCCAAACCTGTCGCGCTGCTCGTGTGACACGGCCGCGAGACCGCGGTGCGGAACCACGACACCCTTCGGCAAACCTGTCGACCCGGAGGTGTAAATAATGTATGCAGGCTGATCCAAAGCAGCCTGCCCACCGTGCTCAATCTCCAGCACTGGGTGCGCCGATGCGGCCTCCACCTGCGACCGGAACGCAGTGTCGTCGAGTGCGGCCCAGTGGATTCCACTCGGCAGAGCACTGACGTGGGCGGTCATCGTGAGGCCGACTGTGATTCCACTGTCGGCAACCATATGCTCAATGCGATCGGCCGGGTAGTTCGGATCGATTGGGAGAAAAGCGGCACCGGTCTTAACGATTGCCCACGTGGCCGCGATCGACTCGAGCGAGCGCGTGATCGCCAGCCCAATCGCGTCGCCGCGACGAACACCAGTTGTAAGAAGCGCCCTGGCGATTCGGTTCGAGTATTCATCGAGCTCGCGATAGGTGACCGACCTTTCACCGTCGACTACAGCCGTGCCAGAAGGATTCAGTGCGACGGCGTGCTCGATGATCTCCGCGAAGCGCAGCGCGGCAGGTGGTTTCGCTCCCGCAGCGGGCGTAAGCCCAGCGAGTTCGTCAGTGCCGAGCAGTTCGATGTCACCCACCGCGATTGACGGGTCTGCCGTTATCGCCTCGAGGATTCTCGTGAAGCGCTGGGAAAAATCCCTCACCGTCGGCTCGTCGAAGAGATCGGTGGCATACGTGAAGACAGCGTGCATGCCGCCACCTTTGGCACCCTCCCCGCCACGTTCAGCCAGTGTGAGCTGCAGGTCGAATTTCGAGACTGCTAAGTCATCCGCCATTCCGTCGATACGGAGGCCAGCGAGTTCGAGGTGCGCCTGCGCGATGTTCTGGAACGCGAGTACAACCTGGAAGAGTGGTGAATGCGACGTTGCGCGCTCAGGGCTGAGCACGTCCACGAGTCGCTCGAATGGCACATCGGTGTGCATGAACGCTTCGAGGTCCGCCTGCCGGACGGATTCAAGCAGTTCGACAAAAGAGGTGCCCGGCTCGACAAGTGTGCGGAGAACAAGCGTGTTCACGAACATGCCAACGAGGTCGTCGAGGGCCGCTTCACCGCGACCTTCGATCGGGGTTCCGATCGCGATGTCATCACTACTTGAAATGCGGGACAGCAATACCGCGAGCGCTCCGTGCGCGACCATGAAGAGCGTGACGCCCTGCTGCTGAGCAAGCACAGTGAGCGCCTTGACCAGGTCGTCACTGATGTCGAACTCAAAGTTCGCGCCCCGCATCGACTGCACCGGCGGACGCGGGTGGTCAGTTGGCAGTTCGATCACGTCAGGCAATCCCGCGAGCGTGCGGGTCCAGTATTCGAGCTGCTGCGCCGCGATGCTGTCCGGGTCAGCTTCATCACCAAGGACCTCGCGCTGCCATAACGCGAAGTCAGCGTATTGCACGTCAAGCGGCTTCCAGCCGGGTTCCTCTCCCGCGGTGCGAGCGCTGTACGCCACCATGATGTCGCGCGCGAGGGGCGCGATCGAGGCGCCGTCGGCGGAGATATGGTGAACGACCACCGCGAGCACGTGCTCTCCCGGTGCTGCACGCCACAATGAAGCCCGAATCGGAGGCGCCACCGAAACGTCGAAGCCCTGGTTGACGAAGTCAACAACTCGGGACCGCAGTTCGTCAGCGCCCACTTCTGTGACAACCAGACTGGACGCGAATTCGCTCATTGGCAGGACCACTTGGCGGGGACCCTCATCACCACCCGGATACACGGTGCGCAATGACTCGTGTCGGTCGAGCACATCACGGAACGCCGCCGACAGCGCGTCCATGTCGAGGTCACCTGAAAGCCGAAGCACCATGGGGATGTTGTAGGCGGGCGACGCAGTATCGAACTGGTTGATAAACCACATGCGCTGCTGTGCGAGTGAAAGCGGAACGACCGCCGGACGCTCGCGGCGTGTGAGGGCGGGTCGCGGCGCAGTACCTGCGGATTGCTCCGCATGCTGAGCCAGCGCAGCTATCGTCGGATAGTCGAACAGGGCGCGCACCCCGAGGTTCACTTGCAGCGCCGAGTTGATGCGCGCGATCACTCGCGTTCCGAGCAATGAGTTTCCACCGAGATCAAAGAATCCCGCGGTGACGCTCGCTTCGGGCAGCCCAAGAACCTCGCAGTAAACCCCGGCGATGATCTCTTCTACCGGGTCGCGCGGTGCCACGAACTCGCCTGTCGCCGCCCCGATCTCTGGAGCTGGCAGAGCCTTCCGATCGAGTTTGCCGTTCGCGTTCAGCGGCATCTCATCGAGTTGCACGAATAGCGACGGAACCATGTATGCAGGCAGGTCCCGGCCTAGCTGAGCCTTTGCACTGCCTGTGTCGAAATCTCCGCGGGCTACGACGTAGCCAACGATCTGATCTCCGGTCGGCGCATCGGAGTGCACAATGACGGCCGCCTGGGCCACCGATTCGAGGCGGGCGAGCGCGTTCTCGATCTCACCGAGTTCAATACGGAAGCCACGGACCTTCACCTGGAAGTCGGAGCGCCCAACATATTCGAGGTGTCCTTCCCGATTCCATCGGGCGAGGTCACCGGTGCGGTAGAGACGCTCTCCACGCCCGCTGAAGGGGTTTGCGATAAATCGTTCAGCGGTGAGGTCGGGCCGACCGTAATACCCACGGGCAAGCTGGGTGCCCGCAAGATAAAGCTCACCAGCAACACCGGGGGGAACTGGGCTGAGACGCCGATCAAGGACGTACACCTGGCTGTTTGTTTCTGGCGCGCCGATCGGCACCGCACCCTGTTCGTCACCGGTACAGCGATAGGACGTGATCGAAACCGCAGCTTCCGTCGGGCCGTACAGGTTCTCAATCGGGACGTCAGCGGTCGTTGTCCACTTGTGGACCAGCGCAGCTGGCAGCGCCTCGCCGATGCACAGGACGTAGCGCAGCGAGTCGATCGCGCGGACGCCCTCGTCACCGTTCACTGCAACAAATGTGTCCAGCAGAGAGGGCACGAAATGGGCCACGGTGGCTTTGCGCTCGCTCATCAACCGACCGAGATACGCCGGATCACGATGTCCGTCCGGGTCAGCAATAACAAGCCGCGCACCGGACGCCAGCGGCCACCAGAACTCCCAGACCGAAAGGTCAAATGTTGCTGGCGTTTTGAGAACGAGCGCGTCGTCTCGACTCAGCGGATACGCGGTCTGCTTCCAGGCAATCTGGTTGACTACCGCTTTGTGCGGCAGTGCAACCCCTTTCGGACGCCCAGTCGAGCCGGACGTGTAGATGACGTACGCGAGGTTCGACGAACTAAGCGGTTCACGGCGATCTACCTGGGTGATGGGCGATGCACTGAACTGCTCCAGATCAAGAGCATCGATGTCGAGCCGGCGTACCCCAGCGGGAAGCGTCACCTCTTCGCCTGCGACTGACAGCACGAACAGCGGCCGTCCTGACTCGACGACGTAGGCGGTGCGATCAGCGGGGTGCTCAGGGTCGATAGGCAGGTATGCCCCGCCAGCCTTGACGATCGCGTACATGCCCACGAGCAGTTCGAAAGAACGACGAGCCGCAAGCCCTACGACGACATCGGGTCCGACACCCTCGGCGATGAGCTTTCGGGCCAGCTGATTTACGCGAGCATCGAACTCACCGTATGTGAGTGCCGCACCTGCGAATTCGAGTGCAACTGCGTCAGAGCTCTCCGCGACTCGTGCATCGAGAAAGTCGGTGAGCACGCCTTCTGGCTCGTGGCCCGACGTGGCGGTGAGTTCACGAAGCACATAGTTTCGCTCCGCTGCAGACAGAATGTCCACCTCGAGAACTGGGACATCCGGATTGTCGACGATTGCTTCCACAACCTTGAGCAGGCGGTTCGCGAACTCACGCACCGTGTCATGCTCGAATAGGTCGAGCGCGTAGGTGAAACCCGCGTTCAGGCCTGCCGGCTGGCCCATCTCGTCCAGGTTCTCGCTGGCGTGCAGGTGCAGGTCGTACTGTGCCACTTCGGTATCCACACCAAGCGGCTCGATTGTCAGACCCGGCAGTTCGAACGATGGCTTCTCGAGGTTCTGGTAGGAGAAGCCGACTTGCGCGAGCGGTGCATACGCGGTGGACCGTGTCGGGTTGATGACCTCGACCAGCTGTTCAAACGGAACGTCCGCGTGTGCGAACGCCTCCAGGTCGGTGTCGCGGGTTTCGCGCAGCAACTCGGAAAATGTGGCCTCGTCGCTCACCCTAGTGCGCAGCACCAGCGTGTTGACGAACATGCCGATGAGGTCGTCAAGCGCCCTGCTCCCCCGGCCTGCGATTGGGGTGCCCACTGAAACATCGCCTGTGCCAGTCAAACGCGCAAGAAGTACGGCAAACGCGCTGTGCAGCGCCATGAAGACGGTCGCACTGTTCTGGCTCGCGACGCGCGCGAGCTTTGCGTGCAAGTCCGGACCGATGTCAAACAACACCTTGCCGCCGTGCAGTGTTTGCGAGGCTGGACGAGGCTTGTCAGTGGGGAGTTCCAGCAAGTCAGGCTGATCTGCAAGCTGCTTCTGCCAGTACGCCAGTTGCCGGGCCGCCAGCGAAGCCGGATCGCCCTCATCGCCCAGAACCTCACGCTGCCATAGAGCGTAGTCTGCGTACTGGATTTCGAGCGGGCCCCAGCCCGGGTCGGTGCCCGAGATTCGGGCCACGTACGCCGTGATTACGTCCTTGGCCAGCGGAACGAGCGAGCTGCCGTCCGCCGCGACGTGGTGCATCACCACGACAAGGATGTGCTCATTTCCGGAAAGCGCGAGAAGTGCACCCCGAATAGGCAGTTCAACACTGACGTCGAAACCTCGCGTACCGAATGCCGCAGCTTTGGCGGTCGCATCTGCTTCACTCTCCGCTGCGATCACGTTGAGCGTGACATCGGCTTCGGCAGCGGGGAGGATGCGCTGCACAGGGCCGTCAGCAGTGCCCGGGTAGATAGTGCGCAGCGACTCGTGCCGCTCAATCACATCCGCGAAGGCCTGGCGCATCGCATCAGCGTTCACGGACCCTGTGAGGCGCAGCGCAAGCGGAATGTTGTAAGCAGCGGACTCCGGCTCGAACTGGTTGATAAACCACATGCGTTGCTGCGCGAGGGAGAGAGGGATGGTCTCGGGTCGTGGCCGCGCTGTGAGCGGCACCCGCTGGGTGATCTGATGTTCAGGAACGTCAATGAGTTCGGCGAGCGCCGCGATCGTCGGGGTTTCGAAGAGCTGGCGAACAATGATGTCCGTGCCCATCGACTCGTTCACGCGCGCGATCACCCGGGTCGCCATCAATGAGTTGCCGCCGAGTTCGAAGAACGACTCCTGCGTACTGACCCGCTCGAGCCCGAGTACCTCCGCGAAGATCGCGGCGATCTGTTCTTCAACCGCATTCTCCGGCGCGACGTATTCGCGCTCGCCCCCAGACAGGTCAGGGACCGGTAGCGCGCGCCGGTCCACCTTGCCTTGCGGCGTGAGTGGCACCTCGTCGATCGGTACAACAACACTAGGCACCATGTAGCCCGGAAGGCTCTTGCTCGCGTGGCCCAGCAACTCGTCCGTGTCGGCCGTCGCACCCTCATTCTGCTGGATGTACGCCACCAGGATGTTCTCGCCCGCTGGTGATTTGTGGGCCAGCGTGATCGCAAACCGCACATCGGAATGCGAACGCAGCGATGCATCGATCTCACCGAGTTCGATGCGGTAACCACGCACCTTGACCTGGAAGTCGGAGCGGCCAATGTAATCGAGCTGCTTATCGCTCGTCCACCGCACTAGATCGCCTGTGCGGTACATTCTTTCGCCGGGCTTCCCGAACGGATTTGCGACGAACCTGTCCGCTGTCAGCGAGTTTCGCGCGTGGTAACCGCGGGACACACCAGGTCCAGCGATATAGAGCTCGCCGGTGGTCCCCGAGGGGACCGGCTTTAGCCTGGAATCAAGCACCATCGCGGTTGTGCCCCTGATCGGCGCCCCGATCGTGACTTTCTCCGCTGGCTGCATCGGCCCGGCGTAGGTAGCGATCACAGTCGTTTCGGTGGGGCCGTAGCCGTTGTAGAACTCACGGCCCGGCGCCCATTGCGCGACGAGTTCTGGCGGGCACGTCTCACCCCCGACGATGATCACCCGGAGTTCCGTGATCCCAGCCGGATCGACCGTTTCCAGCGCAGCTGGCGTCACGAAAGCATGCGTAAGCGCATGCTCACGTATGAAATTCGCGAGTTCCTGGCCTCCGTAGACGTCGCTGGGTGCGATCACCATCGTCGCCCCCGCCGGAATCGCGAGCAGCAGTTCGAGAATGGACGCATCGAAAATCGTCGAGGCGAAATGCAGGGACCGCGACTGCGCATCGATCCTGAACCGTTCGCGCTGTTCTGCCGCGAGTAGTGATAGCCCGAGATGCGTGACAACGACGCCCTTCGGCAGGCCCGTCGAGCCCGACGTGTAGATCATGTAGGCGGGGTTCTCCGGACGCAGCATCCCGAGGCGATCCAGGTAAGAGATGGGCGTCGGCGGATGCGTCTTGAGCTCGGCTTTGACAGCCTCATCGTCGAGTTCGATCCATGTCACTGAACCCGGCAATGCTGGCCGTGTCTCGGTCGTTGTGATACCGAAGCGCGCCCCTGAATCGGAAACGATATGCGCGATACGGCCCTCGGGTGCTGAAGGATCAACCGGCACGAAAGCGGCGCCGCTTTTCGCGATCGCCCACAGCGCGACGATCGACTCAATAGACCGGGGCAAGCCGATGACAACGAAGGATTCGGGACCGACACCTCGCGAAATCAGGAACCTCGCGAGCCGCGACGAGCGCTTATCCAGCGCCGCGTACGAGACAGTCTTCTCCCCCATGATGAGCGCGGCACCTGTCGGGTTGGCCTCTACCGCCGCCGCCATCAGCTGCGGAAGCAACTGCACACGCACATTCGGGCCAGCGCTCATCGAACCTTCCCATCTCACATAGACGGCACCACAGGGATACCGGACCGCCGTCAGCGTTTGTTACATCGTATTCACTGAACCGGCGCACGTTTCGTACTCTGATCAACCAGGCAGGGTCACAAACGACCGCTCGCATCTGCCAGATACTCGACAGCGCCCTGCGCTCCCCAGCGCACACGAATCCCGGTCCGGTACATCCGTTCGCCCTCGCCGTTGGTTGGGTCGGGGACAAAACGAGAAGCGGTCAGCGCGGTGGCCCGGACGTAACCGCGGCCAACAGCATCTCCAGCGAGATAAAGCTCGCCTTCACCACCTTCGGCAACAGGCTGGAGCGTGTCATCGAGTACCAGCACCTTCGATCCCGGCACTGGGTCGCCGAGTGCTGGCGCGCCGTTGGCGATGGTAGCTCCAGGCGCCTCCGGAGCACCCACTACGCGCACATCGGCGGCGGGGAGCGATGCATCCAGGGTGGCGTGCCGCCACAGCATGCCCGCTTCGGCTTCCCGTTCCCCCATATCAAGGGCAGACGATTCGGTCGCGGCGAGGACAAGTCGCAACACCGATTCGTGGACGTCACTGAAGTCTGCCAGCCGCACTGGTGTCTCGGTTGTCACATCGAGCCGGTCTCGCAACGCAGCCACGGCACCCGCGATGGCGCGGTGAGTCACCGCTACCGCGTGCAGATCCTCACTTTCGCCCGAGAACGCGATATAGGCAGTGTTGTCCAGCCGCACCTGGCCCAGCCTGTCGTAGAACGACACTGGGGCCGGGGACAGGGTCTTCAGCTGTGCCTTGACTTCGTCGTCGTCGAGGGACATCCACGTGGCGGCGGACGGAAGGCTGCCGCTGAACGCGCTCATCGTCACTCCGATACGCGTCCCAGATGCTGACAGTGCCGTAGCCACCACCTGATCCTCCACGCCGCGCGGATCAAGAAGCACTAGGGCGGCGCCGGTTTTCGCCACAGCCCATTGAGCGACGACCGCTTCGATCGATGGCGGCATGACGACGGCCACCGAGTCTTCTGGCCCTGCGCCCTGTCGTATGAGCAGACGCGCGAGCCGCGAAGACCGCTTATCCAGATTCATGTACGAAAGTGGCTTCGCATCCGTCAGAACGGCCGTTCCACCTGGATTCGCTTCAGCTGCCGCAGACAGTATCTGCGCGACCGTCTCAGCTGGAGGCGCTTCCGCACCGGTGAGGACACCAGTCTCGGCTGCTCCACCAGATGCCGCGTGTTGCGCTCCGCCACGAACAATGGATCCAGACTCGGTTTCGTCAGCGATGTCGATATCGCCAACGATGGCGTCAGGGTTGGCTGACACCGCCTGCACGACCCGTTCGAGTCGGCGCCCGAGCCGCTCAATCGACGAACCGTCAAAAATATCCGTCCGGTAGACGAAGCGCGCGGTCAGGCCTGCGGGCCGGCCGTCGTCAGTGAAATGCTGTTCCACGCCAAGCAGCAAATCGAACTTTGCCGACTCGTCGCCTTCGAGGGGCTCCACGGTGAGCCCGGAAAGTTCAACCTTGCGCTGTTGGGGGTTCAGCAGCGACAAAATGACCTGTACAAGGGGAGCGTGCGCGGTCGACCGCTGTGGCTTGAGTACCTCCACGAGTTGCTCGAAAGGCACGTCAGCATGCTCATATGCGCCCAGGTCGACCTGCCGAACGTGCTGCATAAGCTCGCTGAACGCGGCGGCGCTGTCCACCTGTGTTCGAAGGACCAGCGTGTTGACGAACATTCCTATGAGGTTGTCAAGCGCAGCCTCGCCCCGTCCGGCCACGGGCGTGCCGATCGCGATATCTCGCGCGCCACTCACGCGTGAGAGCACTACGGCGAGAGCGGCGTGCAACACCATGAACATCGATCCGCTGTGCCGATCAGCGAGGCTTACCAGCCCGCTGTGTTCAGCCGCGCTGAGTTCGACGGTGACATGGCCTGCTTCTGTCCCTGCGACCGCTGGCCGGGCCCGGTCGGTCGGAAGGTCGAGAAGCTCAGGCAGGTCTGCGAGAGCCTCCTGCCAGTAGCGAATCTGGCGCGATGCCAGCGACTCCGGATCGCCAGGGTCGCCCAGCACCTCTCGCTGCCACAGCGCGAAGTCCGCGTACTGCACCTCGAGCGGTGGCCACGCGGGGACTTCACCTGCTGCGCGGGCCGTGTACGCGATCATGACGTCGCGCGCCATCGGCGACATGGACTCACCGTCACCGATGATGTGGTGCACGATGATCGCGAGGATGTGTTCTTGCTCGGACAGTTCGAAGAGAGCACCTCGGAGCGGGACTTCCCTTGTGACGTCGAAGCCTCGGCCAGCGAAGCTCGTGACGTGTTCAACGACCTCTGACTCGGTGACGGCTCGCGGAGTCAGGTCAATCGTCACTTCGCTCGCACCTAGGATGACCTGTCCCGGTCCGTTCGCTGAATCGGGGAACATCGTGCGCAGCGACTCATGCCGCGCGACGACATCATTGACTGCCGCCTGCAGCGCGCCAGCATTCAGCTGGCCTGAGAGCCGCAGAACGAGGGGCATGTTGTACGCGGCTGACCCCGGGTCGATCCGGTTCAGCAGCCACATCCGTTGCTGCGCTAGCGAAAGCGGAATGTAATCCGGACGCGGGTCTGCCGGAGCAAGCGGCCGGACCGCGCCAGCGTGCGATTGCGCATGCTCAACTCGTTCGGCTAGCGCCGCCACCGACGGTGCGTCGAACAGATCTTGAACCCGGACACGAACGCCCAGTCCAGAGCTGATACGCGCGATCGCCTTCATCGCGGCAAGCGAGCTGCCACCGAGGTCGAAGAACGAGATATCCGTGCTCACGTGCTCCGCACCGAGTACCTCCGCGTACACGTCCGCGATGATCTCTTCAATCGGGTTTCGCGGTGCGATGTACGTCCGCGGGCCGAAGTCGAAGACAGGATCCGGCAGCGCCCTCCGGTCCAGTTTGCCGTTGGCGCTGAGCGGGAACTCCGCCAGAACCACCACAGCTGCCGGGACCATGTAATCCGGCAAGCGATCGGCCAGCGCGGAACGAATGTCGCCGCCATCCACTTCAGAGTCAGGGCGAGCCGTCACGTAACCGATGAGTTGATCTCCAAGGCGCGGGTCCTTACGAAGAACGACCACCGCACCGGTCACGCTCACGTGGTCCCGCAAGGCAGCCTCGATCTCGCCGAGCTCAATGCGCTGACCGCGCAGCTTCACCTGGAAATCAGTCCGGCCAAGATATTCGAGGGACCCATCCGGCAACCAGCGGACTAGGTCACCGGTGCGATACATCCGTTCACCGGGCGCACCGAATGGGTCTGCGACAAACCTGTCTGCTGTCAGATCCGGTCGATGCGCATAACCCCGAGCCAGGAGCGGTCCGGCCACATACAGCTCGCCAGCCACACCGATGGGTACTGCCTTGAGGCTCTGGTCGAGTACCAGCACCTGTGTTCCTGGCACTCCGCGACCGATGGGCACCGAGTTTGCACCGCTCGTCTGGTTATTCCACAAATATGTGTGCGTACGGATTGTCGCCTCAGCCGGGCCGTACGCGTTGTATAGGCCACCGTCACAGGCACGGCTGAAACGCCGGGCCAGCGCAGCGGAGAGCGCCTCGCCGCCGCTGAAAACGGTCCGCAGATTCCTCAGACCCGCACCATCCGTCACGCTCAGATACGCTTCGAGCATCGATGGGACGAAGTGGGTGACCGTGATCTTCTTGTCCGCGATTACTTCAGCGAGGTATTCCGGATCGCGATGTCCGCCGGGCTTCGCGAACACGAGCCGTGCTCCGGTTTGCAGGGGCCAGAACAGTTCCGCGACGGACGGATCGAACGTGACGGAAGTCTTCTGAAGTACCGCATCGTCGATCCCAATCGGGAAGTCATGCTGGTGCCACGCAAGGGAGTAGGCCAGCGAGTCACGGCTGACTTCGATGCCCTTCGGCCGGCCAGTCGACCCAGACGTGAACAGAATGTACGCCGTGTTCCCACCGTGAATCTTCGCGTGTACGTCCGCGCTTGTCAGTGACTGTGCGGAGTACGCGGACACGTCCAGGGAATCGATAACCACCTTAGGGCAGCGTGCATCTGTCGACGGTCCGGCGGTTTCGGTGGACACAATGATCAGCTGCGGATCCGCAGTGCTGAGCATGTGCTGGATGCGATCAGCCGGGTACTCGGGGTCTATAGGAACGTACGCTCCACCGGCCTTGAGGATCGCGTAGATCGCAGCGAGAAGGTCAACCGATCGATTGAGCATGACGGCTACGCGTGATTCAGCTTGCACGCCCTGCTCGACAAGATACCGGGCAAGCTGGTTCACGCGAGCGTTGAACTCGGCGTAGGTCACCTCTTCGTCGCCAGCGACGACCGCGACGCTGCCCGGAGTCTGGGCCGTCTGCATTTCGAACTGCGTGATGACATCCCGCATCGGCACCAGCAGAACGTCTTCCCACGAGTTCCACTCGAGAAGAACCTGCGTGTGCTCAGCAGCAGACATCACACCGATGTCGCTAACCTCGACGTCAGGGCCCTCGACAACCCGCTGGACAACG
This sequence comes from Hoyosella subflava DQS3-9A1, assembly GCF_000214175.1. Classification (NCBI taxonomy): domain Bacteria; kingdom Bacillati; phylum Actinomycetota; class Actinomycetes; order Mycobacteriales; family Hoyosellaceae; genus Hoyosella; species Hoyosella subflava. Next base: position 480,448 of record NC_015564.1, on the reverse strand, counting down.
CGTTCGAAGCGCTGGGCAAACCGTGCGATCGACGACTCGTCGAACAGATCCGTCGCATACGTGAGGCTGAGCGTCATTCCTGCGGGAGCACCCGTGTCGTCCCAGTCTTGCAAGACACCAAAGCTGATATCGAACTTCGAACTATTGGTACTGATCTCGATGGGCGACACTGTCATGCCGGGCAGCTCAACGGTCGGGGAGGCATCGTCCTGCAGCGAGAGCATCACCTGGAAGAGCGGCGCGTGTGCCTGAGTGCGCACCGGGTTGAGAATTTCGACGAGCCGCTCGAACGGCACGTCCACATGGGTGAACGCGCCGAGGTCAGCTTCCCGGACCTGTGCGAGCAGCTCAGCGAACGAGAGACCCGGATCCACCTCAGTGCGCAGCACGAGGGTGTTGACGAACATGCCGACAACGTCATCGAGGGCGCGCTCGCCGCGGCCCGCCACCGGCGTTCCGAGGGGAATATCAGTTGTTCCCGACATCCGCGACATGAGGACCGCAAGCGCCGCGTGTACCGCCATAAAGGTGGTCACATTGGAATTGCGGGCGAGCTGCACAAATTTCGTGTGCAGTTCCGCATCGATCCGGTACTCGTAGGTCGCGCCACGCATGCTCGCGACCGCAGGGCGCGGCCGGTCCGTCGGCAGCTCCACCAGCTCAGGCAAACCGGCGAGTGTCGACTTCCAGTACTCGAGTTGCTGCGAGGCAAGAGATTCGGGATCGTTTTCATCCCCGAGCAGTTCGCGCTGCCAGATAGCGAAATCGCCGTACTGGACTTTGAGGGGATCCCAACTGACGTCCTGGCCATCCGCGTGCGCACTGTACGCAACCATGACATCGCGTGCGAGCGGACGCATTGATTCACCGTCGGCTGCGATGTGGTGCACGACGATGACCAGAACGTACTCGTCGTCGGTGAGCTGATACAGCCCCGCACGGATTGGCGGCGCAGCGGTGACGTCGAAGCCGCGCTGCGCGACCTTACGGATCGCTTCGGCAAGGCCTGTCTCGTCGCCGACCGGCTGCGGTGTCAAATCGAGCGGCACCTCGCGAGCCGCGACAACCTGCTGGACAGGCCCGTCGGCGGTCTCCGGGTACATCGTGCGGAGAACGTCATGCCGGGCAATGACATCGAGCACCGAAGCCTGCAGCGCCGAGACATCGACGGTCCCGTTCAACCGCAGCATCAGCGGAATATTGTAGGCCGCTGACTCTGTGTCGAGCTGGTTGATGAACCACATCCGTGACTGGGCGAGTGACAGCGGCGCAGGCGCCGTGCGCGGCTGCGGAACCAGCGGAGGACGGGCATGCTTGCTCTCGTCCGAAGTCTCGACGACGACCGCGAGCTGAGCAACTGTCGGGGCCTCAAATAGCTCGCGGACCCCAATCGTGCGGCCTGTCGCTTCACTGACACGCGCGGCGACCCGAGTCGCCGAGAGCGAGTTACCGCCGATATCAAAGAAGTCGTCGTCGGCACCCACCCGGTCACGGCCGGTGATCTCACCGAAGATGCCCGCGATGATTTCTTCGACCGGGCTTGAGGGTGCCCGGAATTCGACCAGCGCCGCGCCCACCACATCCGGCTCAGGCATTGCCTGGCGGTCGATCTTTCCGTTCGCAGTGAGCGGCATCGCCTCGAGCTGCATGAACACCTGCGGAACCATGTGCGGTGGCAGTTGCTCAGCGAGTGCGGCTTTGACTGCGGGGACGTCAACCGCACCTGCAGAGCCGACTATGTAGGCGACGAGGACATCGCCAGTGTTCGCATCGTGGTGGACTGCTGCCACCGCCTGATCGATGGACTCGTGCCGCGCGAGCGCCGCTTCGATCTCCCCGAGTTCGATTCGCAGACCACGGATCTTCACCTGGAAATCGGTACGCCCGAGGTACTCAAGGTCGCCGTTCTTGTTCCAGCGAACCAGGTCACCTGTGCGGTACAGGCGCTCACCGTTTCCGCTGAACGGGTTCGCGACGAACCGGTCGCTCGTGGTGCCCGCCCTGCGGTGGTAGCCACGCGCGAGCGCGACACCCGACAGGTACAGTTCGCCGGCTACACCGACCGGTACCGGGTGCAACCGTGAATCAAGGACCACCACGTCGGTTCCACGCACCGGACGACCAATATCGATCGCTTGCCCTGCCGCCATCGGCGCACTGCTTGTCGACCAGATGGTCGCCTCAGTGGGACCGTACAAGTTCAGCATCGTGCGTCCCGGCGCGAACTCGGTGACCAGCTCAGGTGGGCATGCTTCACCGGCCACCAGCAGCGTACGGATATCCGTCACATCACTGCGATCCAGCGAGGCAAGGACGGACGGCGTGATCACAGCGTGCGTGACATGGTGGTCGCGAAGCACTGCACCCACGGCCCCAGCGGCCTCACGACCGCCCTCCACCACAACAAGTGTCGCCGCGGAACCGAACGCCATCAGAAGCTCAAACACCGAAGCATCGAAACTTGGCGACGCGAATTGCAGGACTCGGGACTGTGAGTCGAGCGCGAACCGATCGATCTGTTCGTGGACGACAGAGGACAGTCCGCTGTGGGTGACCACGACACCCTTCGGCAAGCCCGTCGAGCCTGAGGTGTAGATCATGTATGCGGCGGCGTCTGGTCTGATCGGGAAGCCCCGCTCCGAGTCGGTCAGCGTCTCTGTGCTGTAGGCCGCCAGCTTCTCGGAGAGGGCCTCGCTGCCGATGGCCAGCCATTCGATGCTGCCTGGAAGCTGACTGACATCGCTGCTGTGTGCGACACCGATAGCGGCCGCCGAATCCGACACCATGTGGGCGATGCGGTCCTCGGGGTACGAGGGGTCGACGGGAAGGAAAGCTGCCCCAGCTTTTGCGGCCGCCCAGACCGCGATCACGAGGTCTTCGGAACGAGGCATGGCGAGCGCGACGACCGAATCCGCGGTGACGCCGCGCGCCAGCAACATCCGGGCAAGCTGACTCGATCGCGCGTCGAGCTCCGCATAGGTGAGCGTGGTGTTCCCGGAAATCACCGCGGTGCGCTGCGGATCAGCGGCTGCGGCTGCGCTGAAGATCTCTGGCAGAGTCTGTAGCGCGGCGGCCGACTCACCGGCCACCGGCACGAGAGCAGCGTGTTCGGCGTAATCGATGAGCACCGCATCACCGACTGAGTGGTCCGGTGCGGCAACAAAGTGCTGAAGAAGTTGCACAAAGCGGCGCGCGAACGAATCAATGGTATCGGCATCGAACAGGTCGGTCGCGTAGACGAAGTGGCCTTCGATACCGGCGGGCTCGCCGGTATCGTCCCACTTCTCAGCCAAGTCGAGCATGAGGTCGAACTTGGTGGTGTGCACATCTACTGTCTGGAACTCTGCGGCGATTCCGTCCAGTTCGAACGCGATCGGTTCGGTGTTCTGGAACGCGAGCACCACCTGGAAAAGCGGTGCGTGGGCGGTCGAGCGGTGCGGCTTCAGGACGTCGACGAGTTGCTCGAATGGGACATCGGCGTGCGTAAAGGCTGCCAGGTCCCGGTCACGCACTGAACTGAGCAGGTCGGTGAACGATTCCGAACCTTCGATCGGCGTGCGCAGCACAAGCGTGTTGACGAACATGCCGACAAGTGGGTCGAGTGCGCGCTCCCCGCGGCCGGCGATCGGCGTGCCGATGGTGACGTCCTCTGTGCCGGAAAGACGCGCCAGGAGGACCGCGTACGCGGCATGCATCACCATGAAAAGGGTGGCGCGATTACTGCGCGCGAGGTGCTGCAGATCGCGCTGCAGTTCAGCATCGATGGCGAACGACATCGTCGCGCCGCGCTGCGACTGCCGCGCTGGCCGTGGCCGGTCCGTGGGCAGTTCCAGCAGTTCTGGCACGCCCGCGAGCGTTTCCTTCCAGAATTCGATCTGGCGACCCGCCAGGGACTCAGGATCGTTCTCGTCACCGAGAAGTTCCCGCTGCCACAGTGCGAAGTCAGCGTATTGGACCTGTAGGGGTTCCCAAGCCGGAGCATCACCGTTCGCGCGGGCCACATAGGCTCCCACGAGGTCGGTCGCCAGCGGCTTCAGCGAGGCGCCGTCGGCCGCGATGTGATGCACCACGAGGAGCAGGGTGTACTGGTCGGGAGCGGTACGCAGCAGCGCGGCGCGCACCGGCGCCTCGGCTGTGACATCGAAGCCGACCGACGCGAGCGCGAAAAGCTCGCGATGCAATTCCGTCTCCGCGATATCAACGGGTGAAATGTCGATCCCAACCTTGGACGCGGGCAGAACAACCTGCACTGGCCCCTCGTCGGTTGCGGGGAACACCGTCCGCAGCGACTCATGGCGGCCAATCACATCCAAAATCGCTTCTTGCAGGGCTGACACGTACAGCTTGCCGGTGAGACGCAGGACCAGCGGCATGTTGTACACAGCGGACGCGGTGTCGAAGCGGTTCAGGAACCACATCCGCTGCTGCGCCAGCGAGAGCGGAAGCCGGTCCGGCCGGTCACCCGGCACGAGTTTCGGCCGGGACGTAATCCGTGACCCCTCGTGCTCGAGCATGGCGGAAAGTCCCGCGACTGTCGGCGATTCGAACAAGTCACGCAGCGTCAGTTCCGCACCGAGCGCATCATTGATGCGCGCCGTGACCAGGGTGGCGCTCAGGGAGTTGCCGCCGAGGTCGAAGAACGACTCGTTAACGCTGATGCGATCGAACGAGGTGACTTCCGCGAAGATGCCCGCGACGATTTCTTCGACCGGGCCAGACGGCGCCACAAAGGTTTTGGCTGATCCGCCGAGATCCGGCGCTGGCAGTGCCTTGCGGTCGAGTTTGCCGTTGATGTTGAGCGGAAGCTCATCGAGCACCATCAGCGTGCGCGGAATCATGTAGTCCGGCAGCTGCTTAGCTGCCTCTCGTTTGATGGCATCGAGGTCGACGGAAGCGTCCGGTTCAGTGGTGAGATACCCGACAAGCTGCTCGCCACCTGACGGATCGTGGTACAGCGTCACGACAGTCTGATCGACACCCTCGTTCGCTCGCAGCACAGCCTCGATCTCGCCGAGTTCGATGCGAAGACCACGCAGTTTCACCTGGAAGTCGGTACGCCCGATGTACTCGAGTTCTCCATTGACTGTCCAGCGAACTAGGTCACCGGTGCGGTACATCCGCTCGCCAGCTTCCCCGAACGGGTTCGCCACGAAACGATCCGCACTGAGGTCTGGTCGCCCGACATATCCGCGTGCCAATTGAATACCAGCGAGATACAGCTCGCCCTGGACACCGATCGGCACCAGGCGCAGCCGCGAATCGAGCACGTACACCTGCGTGTTCCAGACTGGTGCGCCGATCGGGACCGTGACCGTGTCTTCGGCCGTGTACTGGTGGTACGTCACATCCACGGCGGCTTCAGTCGGCCCGTAAAGATTGTGCAGTTCAGCACTAGTCAGCCGGGTAAGCGCTTCGGCTGCGGGCGGCGCGAGTGCTTCACCACTGGCGAAGACCAGCCGCAGCGTTTCGAGTTGCTCCTTGCGGCCGCCTTCCGCTGCGGAAGCAACGAACACCGCAAGCATCGACGGCACGAAGTGCAACACGGTGACACCCTGGGCACCGATCAGATCACAGAGATAGGCGGGGTCGCGGTGACCATCGGGCAGCGCGATGACGAGCCTAGCGCCGAGTTCCAACGGCCAGAAAAACTCCCACACCGACACATCGAAGGTGAATGGTGTTTTCTGCAGGACTACATCGCGCTCAGTGAGACGATACTCAGCCTGCATCCAGAGCAGCCGGTTCACGATCGCCCGGTGGCTGACGGCCACACCCTTCGGCCGTCCCGTTGACCCCGACGTGTAGATGACGTACGCGGTGTTATCGGTCCGGATAGGCGCCCCACGGTCCTCATCTGTGACCGGAGCGGAGCTGAACGCCGAGAGGTCAAGCCGGTCGATCTCCAATGACTCCACAGCGCCCTGCATGGCGACGCGATCACGGCTCGTGGTTACCACACATACCGGGTCAGCCGATTCGAGCACCCACGCGATGCGGTCTGCCGGGTGGTCCGGATCCACCGGAACGTAGGCACCTCCCGCTTTCACGATGGCGTACATGCCGACAACCATCTCGAGCGACCTGCGGGCGACGAGCGCAACGCGCGATTCAGGGCCGACGCCGCGTTCGATCAGCTTGCGCGCGACCTGATTTGCCCAGCCATCGAGTTCCGCGTACGTGACCTCACGTTTGCGGTAAACGAGAGCGATAGAGTCCGGAGTCTTCGCAGCCTGCTCTTCGAACAGCGAGACCAGCGTCGTTTCAGGCACCCAGTGCGCGGTGTCATTCCAGCCTGCTGCATCCTGCGTGCCCGCCCCGATCTGTGGCAGCAGATTAGCCGCGCCGATCGTTCCCAGTGCTAGCTCCGCGTCACCGGCTACTGCATCGAGCACCGGCAGCAAACGGTCCATCAGCTGCATCGCAGCCGGTTCGCTGGCGGCACCTGCCGCATAGGTCAGCAGAGCAAGCGCATAGTGCCCCTCGCGTCGCACACGCTGGTCCCCCAGCCTGGTACCGATGTCGTGAGCACGGGTGATCACTTCTGAATAGGTGATCGCGCGATCCTCGACCGTGAACGCGACCGCATCAGGCTTCTCGTGAGCCGCAGTTTCCAAACGCCGTTCCAGCCCGCCCATGGATGCGTGCCGGTTCGTGAAAAGATTCTGTTCATGCTCGCTGAGGATGTTGACGTCCCCGATTGCGATACTGACGTCCGAGCACGCTGACTCAAGCAACCGCGTGTACCGATCGGCGTATTGTTCGATCGTTGCGCGGTTGAAAAGGTCCGTCGCATAGGTGATCAGCGCCTTGATACCGGCCGCTGAACCGTCTTCACCGCGAATCTCTTCGAGCGTCATGAGGATGTCGAACTTCGCTGTGTTGACGTCGATCGCGTCGGCAACAACCTCAAGCCCCGCGATGTCGAACTTCACCGGGTCTGTGTTCTGGAACGCGAGCATCACCTGGAACAGCGGTGAGTGGTCAGCTGCTCGCTCAGCCCCCACTTCGCGGACGACACGCTCGAACGGGACGTCCGCGTTCTGGAACGCAGCAAGGTCGGTTTCCCGGGATTGGGAAACGAGTTCCGCGAACGTCGCTTCAGGCTCGACATGCGTCCGCAGAACGAGAGTGTTGACGAACATGCCCGCAAGCTGGTCGAGAGACGCTTCACCGCGGCCCGCGATCGGTGTGCCGATCGCTATATCAGTCGTCCCGGACAGCCGCGCCAGCAGCGCAGCGAACGCAGCGTGAGTCACCATGAAAACGGTGGCATTGCTGCGCCGCGCGATCTCCTCGATCTGTCGGTGCAGGTCCGCGTTCAGCTGGAACGAAACCGTGTCGCCCTGCAGGGATTGTTCCGGCGGCCTGGGATGATCAGTGGGCAGCGGCAACAGCCCCGGCGCGCCGGCGAGAGTGTGCGACCAGTAGGCGAGCTGACGGGACAGCACGCTCGACGGATCGGTCTCCGCACCGAGTACCGCACGCTGCCACAACGCGTAATCCGCGTACTGGATCTCGAGCGACTCCCACTCAGGGGCACTGCCGCCAGTGTGCGCCGCGTACGCAACCATGAGGTCCGCCGCCAGCGGTGCCATCGACGCACCGTCCGCGGCAATGTGATGCATGACCACGGCCAGCACGTGCCGGGACTTGTCCAAGTCAAAAAGCATGACCCTGATGGGCAGGTCTTTCGTCACATCGAAGCCGCGTGTAGCGAAGTCAGCGCTAGCGGCGTCGACGTCGGAGGCCTTCACTCGCCTCACCGGGATATCCGCCGCCACCTGATCCGGAGTGAGGATCAGTTGGTAAGGGCCTTCTGTATCAGCCGGGAAAATTGTCCGCAGCGCCTCATGACGGGCGAGCACATCCCCCATTGCTGACTGCAGGGCCGCGACATCGAGCGCGCCCCGCATGTCGAGGGCGAACGCGATATTGTAAACCGCCGACGTTGGGTCGAACTGGTTGATGAACCACATGCCCTGCTGGGCGAGGGAAACTGGGATCCGGTCTGGGCGCGGCGCTGGAGTCAGCGCTGGACGCTGCGCGTCTCCAGCACCTGCAAGCAGGGCGACCGCACGCTCAGCGAGTTCCGCAACTGTCGGGCGCTCGAACACTTCCCGCACGCCCAGGCGGCAGCCAATCGCATCGTTCGTCCGCGCGGTGACCTTGGTGGCTGTCAGCGAGTTGCCGCCGAGGTCGAAGAAGCTGTCGTGGACACCGACCCGATCCAGACCCAGGACGTCTGCGAACACCTCAGAGATCGCAATCTCCGCGGGTGTCCGCGGGGCGACGTACGCCTCCTCGGCGGACGCGAAGTCAGGCTCGGGGAGGCGCCTGCGATCGAGTTTGCCGTTGACCGTCAGTGGGATCTCGTCGAGAACAATGATCCCAGACGGAACCATATGGGAGGGAAGGCTCTCAGCGAGGTGTTCACTCAGTGCAGCGGTATCGATCGTCGCTCCGGCGACAGGCTTCACGTAGGAAACGAGCCGAGTGATGTTGTTCGCACCGGTGTGACCGATGGTGACAGCGAAGTCCACAGTCGCATACGTGCTGAGCACCGCGTCGATTTCACCCAGTTCGATGCGGAAACCGCGCACCTTCACCTGGAAGTCAGTGCGGCCCAGGTATTCGATCTCCAGGCCACCGGACGGCCCGTCCGTGGTCCAGCGCACGAGGTCGCCGGTGCGGTAAAGCCGGTCACCCGGGACGCCGAACGGGTTCGCGACGAAACGCTCGGAAGTGAGGCCAGGCCGCGCGTGGTAGCCGCGTGCCGCACCGAGACCGGAGACATACAGTTCGCCAGGCACACCTAGAGGGACTGGGCGCAGTCGTGAATCGAGAACCAGCGCTTCGGTTCCGCGGATCGGCGGGCCGATCGTCACCGTTTTCTGTCCTGGCGACATCGGGTCCGAAATCATCACCATGATGGTGGTTTCCGTCGGACCATAGCCGTTGTACATACGGCGGCCGGGTGCCCACCGTGCAACAAGATCAGCTGGCACCGCCTCGCCACCTGCGACGACGTGCTGGAATGTGTCGAGACCTTCAGGATCCACCGACGCGAGCGCTGCAGGCGTGATGAACGCGTGCGTCGCTTTCTCCTCGCTGATGACCGCAGCGAGCTCTTCCCCGCCGTAAGTGCCCGGCGGGACGATCACCATGGTCGCACCGGTGCCGAATGCGAGCAGGTACTCGAGTACAGACGCGTCGAAACTCGGTGACGAGAAGTGGAGGACACGCGAGTCGTGCGCCACGCTGTAGCGTTCCCGCTGTTCAGCCGCGAAGTTCGCGAGCCCGGTATGGGTGACCACAACTCCCTTGGGCACGCCGGTCGAGCCTGAGGTGTAGATCATGTACGCGGTGTTCCGCGGCCTGATTGGCTGGAGGCGGTGCGCATCTGTCACCGGCTCCGCCGAGTAGCGCGTGAGTTCGGCGCCGAACGCCGGATCGTCGACCACAATCCAGTCGACTGTGTCCGGAAGATGGCTAACCTGTGATGAGACAGTGAGACCGACACGCGCACCCGAGTCCGTCAGCATGTGCTCAATGCGCTCGACCGGGTAGTCGGGGTCGATCGGCACAAACGCGCCGCCAGACTTCGCGACCGCCCAGACACTGAGGATCGACTCCTGCGAGCGCGCCATACCGAGAGCGACAAAGTCCTCCGCTTTGACACCGCGGTCGATGAGCAGCCGCGCGAGCTGCGAGGAGCGTGCGTCAAGTTCGCGATACGTCAGCGATCGGTCACGGTCCACAACCGCGATGTTGTCGGCCGCTGCGGCAGCGGCTTCACTGAAAATTTCCGGCAGCGGCCGCGGCTCGATACCAGCGGGGCCGACGACGGGGGCGAGCTGCGAGTGTTCCTGCGCCGTGAGAACGTCATAGCCGCCGTAACGGCTGCCCGGGGCCTCGGCGATCGCCGACACGGTGCGTACGAGCCGATCAAGGACTGCCCGCATCCGGCTGCCGTCGAGCAAGTCCGGGAAGTATTTGATGATGAGCTGCAACGCCGGTTCCGCGTGCGCGATGACCGTGACCGGATAGTGCGCAGCGTCGAGACCGGTGACGCCCGTAATGCGCATACCCGCGATGTCATTGTCTTCTCCGAGACCAGCACGGTCGACCGGGTAGGACTCGAATACGGTCAGCGTGTCGAATATGGCGCCTTGTCCTGCGGCTCGCTGGATGTCGGCAAGCTGGACGTAATGGTGCTCGAGCAGACCAGCCTGCTCGGTCTGGAGCCGGGTGAGCAGCTCCGCGAAGGTTTCAGTCGGCTCAAGCCGCACCCGCACAGGCAAGGTGTTGATGAACAAGCCAATCATGTCTTCAACGCCGTCGAGCTGCGGCGGCCGGCCTGACACGGTCGCACCGAAGACAATATCGTCGCGTGCCGATTCGGTGGCGAGGACGATGCCCCACGCAGCCTGAATGACGGTGTTTACGGTGACCCCGAGTTCGCGGGCAACGTGTGAGATCTGCTGGGAGAACTCGGGTGAGAACTGGTGTGAGATCTCCTGTGGCGGTGCCTCGTGTCGCCGGGCCCGCTCCAGCGGGATGAGCGTGGACGGCTCCTCCACTCCCGCGAGCGCATCGCGCCATACCTGCAGCGACACCTGCGCGTCTTGCTGACCCACCCATTCCAGGTAGTCCTTATACGACCGGACGGCAGGGAGTTGCGACGAGTCACCGTCGAACAGGTACAGCCCGATCAGGTCGCGCAGATACAGCGGAGTGGACCAGCCGTCCATCAGGATGTGGTGGTTGGTCAGGACTAGCCGGTACTCGCCCGGCGCGACCACGAGAATGGTGACGCGCACGAGCGGCGCGCGCGCCATGTCGAAGCGGGCCGCGCGATCCTCAGCGAGGGCCTGGTCGACCGCAGCATCGATGGCTGAACCACGCAGCTCACCATCTGCCGTGAGATCACGCAGCGTGACGGTCGCTTCCGCTTCACCCAGCACAACCTGGATCGGGTCGCCCACATTGTTGGTCGCGAACGCGACACGCAGGTTCGGGTACCGGGCGAGTACCCCGTTGACGGCACGGCGCAGCCGGTCCTGGTCGATCGTGCCCTTGACGTTGAGCACCAGCTGAACCATGTAGGCGTCGACACTGTCTTCGGCAAGTACCGCGTGAAACAGCATGCCGGCCTGCAGCGGTGACAGCGGCCAAATATCGGTGACCTGATGGAACTGGGTTTCGAGGGCGGAGATCGTCCGCTGGTCGACCGCGACAAGGGGCACATCGGACGGTGTGAGACCACCGGCTTGGGGGTCCTCCGCGTATCGTCCGATCGCGGCCAGCGAATCGCGCCAAATTTCCGCGAACTCCGCAGCTTCGTCGCTTGTCAGCAGTTCCGACGGGTACAGAAGCACGATCTTCAGCACCTGGCCAGCCGCGGTAGGAGCGATCATCGCCGTGATGTCGAGGACACCAGAAGCAGCCATATCCGGCGCGAAGGTGAACATGAGTTCGTCAGCATCGTCTGATGGCATCCACCCCAGATCGCGGAGTTCCTCAGGGATCTCGCTGGTGACGAAGCGCCCGAGATAGTTGAACATCACCTGCGGCTGCGCCGCGCTACCGAGACGCTCCGCACCCTCAGAGTGCAGGTAACGCAGCATGCCGTAACCGATGCCGCGATCCGGCACCGCCCGCAGCTGTTCCTTGACGGCCTTGAGAAGCACGCCAGCCGACGCTCCCCCGGCCATCGCATCAGCGATGTCACAGTCGGTCGTATCGAATCTGATTGGCGCGACTGTGGTGAACCAGCCCATTGTGCGGGTCAGGTCGGCCCCGGGAACGGCGCCCTCTTCCCTGCCATGCCCTTCCAGGCCAATGAGCGGTGTTTGCGCGTCGCGCCATTTACCGAGCGCAAGTACAAGCGAGGCAATCAAGCCGTCATCGACGCCACCGCGAATAACCTCGGGAACCCGCGTGAGCAAGACGTCGGTGATAGCGGGATCTATCTCGAGCGTCAGCCGGTCCAGGGTCGCGTTGATGTCGCGTGCCGGATCGAACTGGCGGGCGCCAAGCACGGGTTCCGTGCCGGTGAGCATCGATTCCCAGATACCGAACTCGTCCTCACGGGCACCTGATTCCTCCACAAGTCCGTGTGACCAGCGGCGGAACGAGGTGCCAACCGGCGCGAGTTCCGGTTCGCGTCCGGAGCTGATTTGTGCCCACGCAGATGCAAGGTCCGGCACGATGATCCGCCAAGACACGCCGTCGATCGCGACGTGGTGGATCACCAGGAGAATCCGCCCGGGCGAACCGGCCCCGGTATCGAACCAGATCGCCCGCAACATGACACCGTTTACCGGATCAAGCTGATCCGCCGCAGCTACGAGTTGGTTCGAGACGATGTCCTGGAACTCGGCAGTGCCCGGGGTTTCGGAGACCTTGACCCGGGTGAGCAGTGCATTAGCGTCAACTGTGCCTGGCTCGGGGACGACCAGCGTATGCCCGTCGATCCTGGCCCGAAGCAGGTCATGGTGGTCGATGACGGCTTGGAGGGTCCGTCCAATACCGTCTTCGGTGATCCTTGGAGGCAGGGTGAGCAGTGCTGCCTGCGAGTACTGGCGGTAGTCACCGCCACGCTCAACCATCCACTCCATGACCGGGGTGAGCGCCATTTCGCCGGTGCCGCCGCCGTCGAGTTCCGCGAGTACCGCCGCAGAGTCCGCAGTGTCTGCGGCGCGCGCGACGAGGGCTAGCGCAGAGACAGTTCGCCTCTCGAAGATGTCACGCGGAGAGATGATTATCCCCGCGGCTTTCGCCTGCGAAACAACATGAATCGACATGATGCTGTCGCCACCGAGGGCGAAAAAGGAATCATCCAGACCGATGGTGGGCAGGCCCAGGGTGTCGGCGAAAATCTGAGCGAGTATGCGCTCCGTCTCGTTCGCTGGTTCACGCGACGAAGACACCATCGAGCCGAAGTCGGGAACGGGAAGAACTTTACGGTCAATCTTCCCGCTCGGCGTCAACGGGAATTCGTCAAGGACAACGAGCGCAGAGGGCACCATGTAGCTCGGCAAGAACTCCGAGATGCTCGACAGCACGGACGTTTCGTCGACGTTGTTCGCAGCTCCGACAACGTAACCGACGAGCCGGTCTGGTGTTCCGTTGCCACGGTGCACCACTGCAGCTGCCTGCGCCACATCCTGGTGGCTGAGCAACGCGAGTTCCACCTCACCGAGTTCGATGCGGAAACCACGAAGTTTCACCTGAAAATCGGTGCGGCCGATGTATTCGAGTTCGCCATCATCGCGCCACCGCACAAGGTCACCGGTGCGGTACATGCGCTCGCCAGGCACGCCGAACGGGCTTGCGACGTACCGGTTAGACGTCAGCTCTGGCAGGCCACCATATCCACGGCCCACACCGACACCGCCGACATAGAGCTCACCTGCGACGCCGACGGGGACAGGAGCGAGGCTACGGTCGAGTACGTACAGCTCGATATTCGGGATCGCGTGGCCGATCGGGACCGACTGGAGGTCCTTCAGCGACATCTCCGCGAAGGACACCACGTCCGAGGCTTCCGTGGGCCCGTAACTGTTGACGATGCGGACACCGGCGCGCAGCAGGCTTTCAAGCGGCCGCGGGCGAATGGCCTCCCCACCGAGGAATACGGTGCGCATTTTCTTGAGGACACCTGCGGTGTCCGACTCTACGAGCGCCTCGAACGCGCTCGGCGACATATTCGTCAGCGTGACCGCGTGCTCAGAAATCGCAGGAAGTATTTCGCTCGGGTCGAAACCGTCCTGAGCGAGAACGATATGCGCCCCGCTGGCCAGTGCCGCCCACACGTTCTTCTGAGTGAGGTCGAAACCTGGTGACGAGGCGACGAGCACACCCTCACCCGGTGTGAGTTTCACGTCATCGCAGTACCACGCAACAGTGTTTGCGACGCCGGCCATCGGAACGACAGTGGGCTTCGGGCGCCCCGTCGAGCCTGACGTGGAGATGACGTACGCAGTGCGGGCTCCGGCGCCGGCCTCCAGCCAGGGGTCTGCCGGTTCGGTAGGCGGCTGAGCGTTCTCTCGCGACAGGCTCACGAGGTCACATTCGATTAACGCCCCAGGCGGAACTGAACCTGCGTGCTCCCAGCCTGGGAGGCTCACGACCACTGCCGCGTTCGTGTCCGTCAGGACTGCCTCGAGCCGGTCAGCGGGGAATGCGGGATCGACGGGTGCGTAGCTCGCACCCACCTGCCAAGCCGCTAGCATGCCGACGACCCATTCCCGGGACCGGGGCACTGCGAGAGCGACGACGCTCTCACGGCCAACCCCCCTGGCCGATAGCTTTGCCGCGAGGGCATCAGCGGACTTTCCGAGCTCGCCGTAGGTCAGGCTGCCCGCAGTGCTTACGACAGCAATATCGCCGGGCGCAGCTTCAATGCGGGCACGGACGGCTCCGCTGAGGGAACGCAACTCGGGAACGAGCGGGGTACGGGGACCGCGAGCCCAGCCAAGTACAGACTCCCGCTCATCCTGCCCGAGAATCGAGATAGAGCGGATCGACTCGGACTCACCAAGTTCGAGGAAGCGCTGCAGGTAGGTACGGAAACGGGCATGGTGCCGCTCGAGTTCAACACGTGAGTAGCGTCCCGGATTCGCTTCGAAATCGATGTGAATCCGTTCCGGGCCTGAACTCGGATACAGGTTGACGGACAGGTCTTCGACGGGACCCGTACTCAGGATGTGTATTTCGCCGGTGACGTCGCCGAACCGCAACTCCGGCTGGAACATCATGATGTTGATGGTGGGACCGAAAAACTCGCGGTCCGCCGACACGCTGCCCATGTCACGGCGAATGTTTTCGTATCGGAAACGCTGATGACGCAGCGCCGAGAAGATCTGGCTCTGCACAAGGTCAGTCAGCTGCTTGGGAGTCTGGTCAGGCGTGGCCGCGATTCGCAAGGGAACCACGTTGGAGACCATGCCGCCGGACCGGCGCATCGTTTTCGTCACACGCGCTGATACGGGCAGACTGAGCACGACTTCGTCGTTCCCGGTCACGCGTGCCAGATAGGCACCGAAAGCCGCGATCGTGGCAGGTGACCAGGAGCCGTTATACCGCTGCGCTGATTTTTCGAGCAGCCGCTCCGTCGCTTCGCCCACTGAAGATGAGGCAACGAGGCTCTGTTTCCCGGCAGGCGCTGAACGCTGCGCGAGCGAAACCCGATCTGGAAGTCCTTCTGTGTATGCACGCCAGAATTCCCGGTCGCGCTCAAATCGCGGGGACTGGCGGTAAGCGACTTCCGACTCGTAGATTGCGCGTAATCCCTCGACCGGCGCTGCGGGCGGCTCGTCGCCATTCACCAGTGCGGAGTAGATCTCGCTCACACGAGTCAGCGCGTTCATCGCACCGAAACCGTCGACTGCGACATGGTGAATTCGCTGGTACCAGAAGTAACGCCCGCGGCCGACCTTGATGAGGCTGGATACTGCCAGGCGATCCCTAGAGATATCTATCGGTGACGAGTACTCATCGCGCATCCACTTCCGGGCCCGCGACACCGCGTCCTTGGCGCCACTGAGGTCGAGGAAAGTGATGCTGTCGTCAATAGATCTATCAACCATTTGGACTGGCGCACCGCCGGACTCGACGATCCTGATGTACCCAGAACCGGTTTCCCGGCCTGCCTGCATGGCGGCACGCGTCAGAAGTTCATGATCAACTTCACCGTGAATCTCTACGTACTGCGCGATCGTGACTGGCGTCTCTGGATCAAGCTGCTGCGCCATCCAGATGCTGTACTGAGCCGACGACAGCGGGAATGAGCTATCGCCAACGGGCTGCTCCTCCGCACGGTCAATCTCCGGCACATCACTAGGACTCACGCGTCATCTCCATTTGCACCAGCACAACCACAAAGACGCCTTCAGGGTCTTCTTCTAGGCCCTGTTGGCGAAATCCGCTAGTTGATGCTCTAAGAATCTGCCAATCGTCAAGAAGGCTAAAAGAGCGCATCAATTGTTGACCTGCGCTCTGCCGGTTACATCGCGGTAACCGGGCCCGTCGTTACCTCAGATCAACGTACCTCCAATATCCCGTTGCTCATCTCACATGATATTGCTTTTAGCCCCGCTAGGAGTTACCACCGAAGGACCGATAGACGACCTTACTCGGTGGTAACGCATCAAGTGAGCCTACCGCCTGCACCGCCCTGATAAGGGTTAAGGGCGCACTGCTGACTCATCCCGGTCAACACAAAGCAACGGCACCCACCCCAGCGGGGGTGAGTGCCGTTACGAAGATTCGGTCGAGCGTCAGATCACTTGATGATCTTGGTCACTCGGCCTGCACCAACGGTGCGGCCACCCTCGCGGATGGCGAAACGCAGACCCTCGTCCATGGCAACAGGCTGGATGAGCTTGACGACCATCTCAGTGTTGTCACCCGGCATGACCATTTCGGTGCCCTCAGGAAGGGTAACGACGCCGGTCACGTCCGTGGTACGGAAGTAGAACTGCGGACGGTAGTTGTTGAAGAACGGCGTGTGGCGGCCGCCTTCATCCTTGGCAAGGATGTATGCCTGACCCTCGAAGTCCGTGTGCGGAGTGGTCGAGCCCGGCTTGACAACAACCTGGCCACGCTCAACGTCTTCGCGCTTGATGCCACGGAGAAGCAGACCGACGTTGTCGCCAGCCTCGCCGTAGTCAAGAAGCTTGCGGAACATTTCGATGCCCGTGACGGTGGTCTTCGTGGACTTCTCGCGGATGCCGACGATCTCGACTTCCTCGTTCACGTTGACCTTGCCGCGCTCGATACGGCCGGTGACGACGGTACCGCGACCGGTGATCGTGAAAACGTCCTCGATCGGCATGAGGAACGGCTTCTCGGTCTCACGGACAGGATCCGGGATCGAGTCGTCGACAGCCTGCATGAGCTCGACGATCTTCTCGGCCCACTTCGCGTCGCCCTCAAGCGCCTTGAGTGCAGAAACCTGAACGACAGGTGCGTTGTCGCCATCGAACTCCTGTGAAGACAGGAGCTCGCGGACCTCCATCTCGACGAGTTCGAGGATTTCCTCGTCGTCGACCATGTCAGCCTTGTTAAGCGCAACGAGGATGTACGGAACGCCAACCTGGCGAGCGAGGAGAACGTGCTCGCGAGTCTGCGGCATAGGTCCATCGGTAGCAGCAACCACGAGGATTGCACCATCCATCTGCGCGGCGCCGGTAATCATGTTCTTGATGTAGTCGGCGTGGCCGGGTGCGTCGACGTGAGCGTAGTGACGCTTATCCGTCTGGTACTCGACGTGCGAGATGTTGATGGTGATACCGCGCTGCTTCTCTTCAGGAGCCTTGTCGATCTCATCGAACGCAAAGCTCTTGTTGAGGTCGGGGAAGGTATCGTGCAGAACCTTCGTGATAGCAGCGGTGAGCGTGGTCTTGCCGTGGTCAACGTGACCGATGGTGCCGATGTTGACGTGCGGCTTGGTCCGCTCGAACTTCGCCTTCGCCACTTTGTGTCCTCCTGGACTAATTAGTGCTTGCAGTTTGCAGCAGTGCGGTTGTTCTAACGTGGTGGTCTTGCCGTTACCCCAGATGGTGAGGGGTTCCCAGAGAAGCGGCTCCTAGGAAGGCTACCCGGAGATACTACCTATGGGCGGCGGTTGGTGAACTTACTCGCCGGTGGCCTTCGCGATGATCTCCTTCGCCACGTTCGCGGGAACTTCAGCGTAGGAGTTGAACACCATTGAGTAGTTCGCCCGGCCCTGAGTCTTCGACCGGAGGTCGCCGACGTAGCCGAACATCTCCGACAGCGGAACGAGTGCCTTCACGACACGGGCACCGCTGCGCTCCTCCATGGCCTGAATCTGACCACGGCGGGAGTTCAGGTCACCGATGACATCTCCCATGTAGTCCTCAGGAGTGATGACCTCGACCGCCATGAGCGGCTCGAGAATCACCGGATGTGCCTTGCGGGCAGCTTCCTTGAGGGCCTGGGAACCGGCGATCTTGAAGGCCATTTCCGACGAGTCGACCTCGTGGTACGCACCGTCGAGGAGCGTGACCCTAACGTCGGTCAGCGGGTAGCCAGCCAGCACGCCGTACTGCATGGCGTCCTGTGCGCCAGCGTCCACCGAAGGAATGTACTCCCTCGGCACACGCCCACCGGTGACAGCGCTCTTGAACTCGTAGTGCTCGCCATCCTCGCCCTTGAAAGGCTCGAGCTTGATGATGACGCGAGCGAACTGTCCGGAGCCACCGGTTTGCTTTTTGTGGGTGAATTCGTGCTTGTCCACGGTCCCGCGAATCGTCTCACGGTAAGCAACCTGCGGCTTACCGACGTTCGCCTCGACCTTGAACTCACGCTTCATGCGGTCGACGAGAATATCGAGGTGGAGTTCACCCATACCGCCGATCACGGTCTGACCGGTCTCGTCGTCGAGGTGGACCTTGAAGGTCGGGTCTTCCTCGGCGAGCTTCTGGATAGCCGTGGAGAGCTTTTCCTGGTCCGACTTCGTCTTCGGCTCGATCGCTACCTCGATGACCGGGTCCGGGAAGGTCATCGACTCGAGGATGATGGGGTTCGACGCGTCACACAGCGTGTCGCCCGTGGTGGTGTCCTTGAGACCGATGAACGCGTAAATGTGGCCCGCGGATGCAAACGGAACAGGGTTTTCCTTGTTCGAGTGCATCTGGAAGAGCTTGCCAACACGCTCTTTTTTGCCCTTGGTCGAGTTCGTGATCTGCGAACCCGTGTCGACCTTGCCCGAGTAAACGCGGACGTAGGTGAGCTTTCCGAAGAACGGGTGCGTAGCAACCTTGAACGCGAGCGCAGAGAAGGGCTCGTCCGAGTTGGGCGTGCGGGTCAGAACCGCAGACTCGTCCCCGGGAACATGACCCTCGATCGACGGCACGTCGAGCGGCGACGGAAGGTAAGCAATGACCGCATCCAGCATGGGCTGAACGCCCTTGTTCTTGAAAGCGGAGCCACAGATCACGGGATACATTTCACCGGAGATGGTGAGCTTGCGGATAGCGCCCTTGATCTCGTCCTTCGACAGCTCCTCGCCACCGAAGAACTTCTCAAGCAGTTCCTCATCGGATTCCGCGACAGTCTCGATCAGTTCCTGGCGGTACTGCTCCGCCCGCTCAGCAAGATCCTCCGGGATGTCGATGACCTCGAAAACCTGCCCGCGGCCAGGGTTGCCCTGCTCATCTTTCTCGTGCCAGATGATCGCATTGTTCTCAATCAGGTCCACAACGCCGATGAAATCGTTCTCGGAACCGATGGGGAGCTGGAGAACCAGCGGCTTCGCGCCAAGACGGTCCTTGATCGTCTGCACGGTGAAGTAGAAGTCGGCCCCGAGCTTGTCCATCTTGTTGACGAAGCAGATACGGGGGACGTTGTACTTATCCGCCTGCCGCCAGACCTGCTCGGACTGCGGCTCAACGCCTTCCTTGCCGTCGAAGACAGCAACCGCACCATCGAGGACACGGAGCGAACGCTCCACCTCGACCGTGAAGTCGACGTGACCAGGGGTGTCGATGATGTTGATCTGGTTGTCTTTCCAGAAGCACGTAGTGGCTGCGGAGGTAATGGTGATACCCCGCTCCTGCTCCTGCTCCATCCAGTCCATGGTGGCCGCGCCATCGTGAACTTCACCGATCTTGTAGTTGATCCCGGTGTAGAACAGGATCCGCTCGGTGGTTGTTGTCTTGCCGGCGTCGATGTGCGCCATGATGCCGATGTTGCGGACCCGGTTCAGGTCGGTCAGCACGTCAAGTGCCACTGGAATCTTCCCCGCTCGTTCTTGTCGTTGTGTGCGGTTGCCTTGTTATCGCTGTTATCGCTGTCATCACGATCTTCTCGCCAGGCTCAGTCGGGTGACAGGCGTTGCACGGTATTCACCGTAACTGTATCGAGCCGGGCACTTCCCGATGCAGCTGGCCGGCAGAAACGGACAGCTGCGAAGGGTCGTCACCAGCGGTAGTGCGCGAACGCCCGGTTAGCCTCAGCCATCTTGTGCGTGTCTTCACGCCGCTTCACCGATGCACCAAGACCGTTGCTCGCATCGAGCAGCTCATTGGCGAGCCGCTCGACCATTGTCTTCTCACGTCGTGCACGTGAGAATGTCACGAGCCAGCGCATGGCCAGGGTGGTAGCCCGGGCGGGACGAACGTCAACCGGCACCTGGTAGGTCGCGCCACCAACGCGGCGGCTGCGGACCTCAAGGGCGGGACGCACATTGTCGAGAGCGCGCTTCAGAGTGACAACCGGGTCGGTACCGGTTTTTTCGCGAGCCTGCTCGAGAGCGCTGTAAACGATGCGCTCCGCAGTCGACTTCTTACCATCGAGCAGAACCTTGTTCACCAACTGCGTAACGAGCGGCGACCCGTACACAGGATCAGCGATGAGCGGACGCTTGGGTGCTGGGCCCTTGCGAGGCATTAGCTCTTCTCCTTCTTCGCGCCATAACGGCTGCGTGCCTGCTTGCGGTTCTTGACACCCTGCGTGTCAAGCGAACCGCGGATGATCTTGTAGCGAACACCCGGAAGGTCCTTCACACGACCGCCACGCACGAGCACCATGGAGTGCTCCTGAAGGTTGTGCCCCTCGCCGGGGATGTATGCCGTAACTTCAATCTGGCTGGTCAGGCGTACACGGGCCACCTTCCGCAGCGCAGAGTTCGGCTTCTTGGGGGTGGTGGTGTACACGCGTGTGCACACACCGCGACGCTGGGGGCTCCCCTTCAGGGCCGCGGTCTTGGTCTTGGCGACCTTGTCCTGGCGCCCTTTACGGACCAGCTGCTGAATGGTGGGCATAGACCGGCTTTCCTCTGGTGCTTCTTCACTCTCTTGTTCAAGAGCGGAACGTATTCAAAGTTTTCTGGGTTAACCGGGCTCAACAGTACAAGCCCAGGCCCGTCATCCCGAGGTCGGGAGTGTCGCACCCCTGACCAGCGAAAATACTTGCGAAGCGCTCGCTACAGCACCCGCACCAACACCGGCGGACAGTTCTCTGCCGCCGGAGTCACTGAATTCAGGCTTGCGATTCGACCCGAATGCATCGGGCACGACCGGCAACAATACCTCTATATCACCGTCCAGGTCAAAGTCAGTGCATCCCCACCCATCGGTGGGCTCTGCCTGAAGCCTGCAGCCGTACTCCGTCGCGTCAGAAGTTCATCCTGACACTCATCTCCGCCAGTTCCAAAGCGGCGTCACAGCTGTTCACTCCCGCACGCGATCCTTGCGGATGCACCCACCAAGTCAGGGACCCGCCGTCGCCAGATCGTGTCGCGACCCCGCACGCCATCGGATCGTCGGGAATGCGGACCTCAAACCCGCCCTGCCCCGCAACCGAGACGTTATTTACCTCGTAACCGAGCTGCTCAGTGGCCCTGCGCTCGCGCCACAAGGATCCGTCTTCGAACCACGCCAGCGTCACCCCCACCGTGCCTAGGGGCCCATAGACGTCGTACCGGCAGATGGCTCCGAAGAACGTATTACTCACCCCATCGGCATCGAACACCTCTGCAATGTCTTCAGCCGGCAGGAACTCGCACTCATCGAGCAGGTTCAGGAACTCTTGACTGTCCACCTGGCCCACGGAGCCGTCAGCGCGCGCGGTGCCCTCGATTTCCCTGGTGCAGCCGACGAGGCCGGCTCCGAGGAGGGCGGCGGCCGCGCCGCACGCCAGGGCACGCCGCCATTTGAAACCGCATCTATTCGGCACGTGTCACCGTCATTTCTGCCAGCGCCTCAACCCGCTCACACATATCGCGCGGCGGCGAAAGCTGATCGAACACGACGGACCAGACAAAGAAATCCGATTCCGACTCGATCGATACCTCACAGATGCCCACACCGCGCCCTGCGAAACCATGCAGTTCGCCATTGGGGCCTTGCATAGATACGTCAAATACGTCCCGGCCCGAGAGCTCCACCAGCGCCCGTTCTCGCCCGATCGGACTACCCCGGTACCAGGAGAATGAGGCGCGCGCGCCGAAAAAGTTCGGGTCCTCCCAGCGACAGCCGACTGAGTTTCGCTCAATGAGCCGAACGTTACTGATTCCTGTGGTTTGCATCAGTTCATCAGCTGACACCCCGCCGCATTCCCCGAAGAACAATCCCGCAGCATCCACCTGGCCAGGCTCGTTCTGCTCGTTCTGATGCGGCTCGGACTCAGTTTCTGGGCCATCTGAGCAGGCTGTTAACAGCACGCACAGCGCAGCCGCGAGTCCGGCGCCAACGCGTCTCAGCCCACGAGTCTCCACGTACCGGATGCTACCTGGAGTGCCCTCGCCCCGCGGCGCGCTAATTCTCACAACCAGGCGTACACCCTCAAAGGAAGTTTCTTTTGAGGATGTACGCCTTCCTTTGAGAACTGTCATTTCGTGAGTTACTGCGGCGCCCCCGCGGCCGAGGGTGCCCGTACCCGCGTGAGCGCAGTACTGAGGTGCTGCGCCCACGTGGCAACGATTTGCGATCGCCGACGGGAGTCGTCTGTCAGCACATCCGCGAGGCCCAAGCCACGCGCCATGTCGAGAGTGGCCTGCACCAGACGGTGCGTATCAGGATCCGAGTCGTCGGCGCCGAGCAGTTCGATCGCGATCGTGTGAACGGTCCGTCCAAAGCGCAGTTCCAGCGGAACCACCCGTTCCTTCAGTGCAGGGTCTGCCGCGGCCGCCGTCCACACTTGCAGAGCAGCCTTGAAGAGAACACCCGTGAAGTAGTCGACCAACCGGATGACCACTGCTTCAACTCTCTCGGCGCCCTCCGGCAGATCTGCGGCGGCGGCCCGGACTTCCGCCATTCGCTGGTCGAAAATGAACTCGAGCGCGGAGGTGATCAGATCTTCCCTGGTCGGGAAATGGTGCTGAATGGCACCGCGCGATACGCCAGCCCGCTGCGCCACTACCCCCACTGTCGTACCCGCCCAGCCGTGCTGGGCGAGGCACTCAATGGTGGTTTCGAGCAGGCGCTGATGAGTCGCGCGACTGCGCTCCTGCTGGGGTTCGCGGATGGTCACCGTTAGCGGCCCACCGTCTCGTACTTCTCAGCCCACCGGGGCGGACGGCGCTGCAGGAATGCGATCATCCCTTCGCGTGCCTCCTCGGAGGCGAATAGCCGTGCCGAAAGGGCCGCAAGTTCGTCACCTCGCTGGTCAATCCCAGCAAGAACCTCCGCCGTCGTGAGACCTTTCGACTCTCGCAAACCCTGCGGTGACGCTTTGACCAGCTCCGCCGACCAATGGGTTGCCGTCGCAGCTGGATCCGCACTGGCCTGCGTGACCAGGCCGATCTGCTGAGCGGTCTCCGAATCGAATTTCTCCCCGGTCAGGAAGTACCGAGAAGCGGCGCGGGAATCGATTTTGGGGAGCAGCGTCAGTGAGATGATCGACGCCGCCAGTCCGAGGCGCGCCTCCGTCAGCGCGAACGTACTGTCGGGGCCTGCCGCGACAAGGTCGCAGGCGCCGACGAGACCCATACCGCCTGCCCGCACATGACCGTTGATCTGACCGATCACGGGTTTCGGGTGCGCCACGATCGCACGCAGCAGATCACGCATCTGGCTGGTCCTGAGCTTGGCGACCTCGAGCGGATCCAACTGCTCGCCGCCGGACTCTGCAGCTTCCTGCAAATCAGCACCCGCGCAGAACGTGCCACCCGTGTGGGTGAGGACGACCGCGCGCACGTCATCGTCCTGCGCGGCCGACTGCAAGCTTTCCGACACACCCTGAACCAGTCGCGTTGAGAGCGCGTTGCGGTTTTTCGGCGAGTCGAGTGTGATCGTCGCGATCCCGCCGTCAACGGCATATTGCACGAGTTGTTCGCTCATACCCTCTCCCGATCAGTACGACTTCGGCAGACCGAGGTTGGCCTGCGCGATGAAGTTCAGGATCATTTCGCGGCTGACTGGCGCGATCTTCGTCAGGCGAGACGCCGCGATCAGGGGCACAAGGCCGTATTCCATCGCGAGACCGTTTCCACCGTGAGTCTGTACCGCCTGGTCGACCGTCTTGGTTCCCACTTCACCGGCGGCGTATTTTGCCATGTTCGCCGCCGACGCCGCACCCCAGTCGTCACCTGAGTCGTACAGCACCGCTGCTTTCTGCATCATCAGTTTCGCGAGTTCGATCTCGATGTGGCATTGCGCGAGCGGATGGGCGATCGCCTGGTGCGCACCAATTGGGGTCTTGAAAACCTGACGTTCCTTCGCATAGTTCGTCGCCTTGTTCAGCGCATACCGGGCCATCCCGATCGCCATAGCCGACGCCATGATGCGCTCTGGATTGAGCCCAGCGAACAGCTGCATCAGACCTGCGTCCTCGGAACCCACCAGCGCGTCGGCCGGAAGGCGGACGTCATCGAAAAACAGGGTGAACTGCTTCTCGGGACTCATGATGCCCATCTCGATGGGTTGGTACTCAAAGTTCTCGGCATCAGTCGGCACGATGAAGAGCGCGGGCTTCAGTTTGCCGGTCTTGGCATCCTCGGTGCGGGAAACCACAAGCACAGCCTGCGACTGGTCGATCCCTGAAATGTAGGTTTTCCGGCCCGTCAGCAGCCACTCATCACCATCCGGCCGAGCGGTAGTGATGATCTTGTGCGAGTTCGAGCCAGCATCGGGTTCGGTGATCCCGAATGCCATCGTGATCGAGCCATCCGCAATTCCAGGAAGCCACTTCTGCTTTTGCTCTTCAGTGCCATACCGAGCAATGATCGTGCCGCAGATCGCGGGTGACACAACCATCATCAACAGGCCCGTTCCCGCTGCGGCAAGCTCCTCGAGCACGAGTGACAGCTCGTACATTCCTGCACCGCCGCCGCCGTACTCTTCAGGAAGGTTGACCCCGAGGAAGCCGAGCTTTCCTGCTTCGTCCCACAGTTCGGTAGTCTTCTCACCCTTCTGCGACTTTTCGAGCATGTATTGCCAGCCGTACTTCTCGCCGAGGTCCGCTACCGCCTTGCGGAGTTCGCGCTGCTCTTCGGTTTCTACGAAGCTCATTTCTGTCCCTCTTCTCCGGAGGTTTCCTGGATAGATTCCGCGTTGTCTTCGTCGCCGACAACGGCAAGCACCGTGCCAACATCAACCTGCTGGCCTGCTTGAACAGGCAGTTCAGTCAAAATCCCGTCGGTCGGGGCGGAGATTGTGTGTTCCATTTTCATCGCCTCGAGCCACAGGATGGGCTGTCCCGCGGTCAGACGGTCCCCTACAGCGGCAGCGAGACGAATGACTGAGCCCGGCATTGGCGCGAGCAGCGAGCCCGCCGCGACCTCGGCGGAGGGGTCGACGAAACGCGGGGCGGCGGTGAACGTCGCGTGGCCGAGCGGCGAATCGATGCAGCGCATTGCGCCGTACCGGGCAACACTGAAACGCCTGCGAACACCGTTGATCTCGAAGATGACCTCGTGGGGCGCGGCGGCCACAAGCGTCAGTTCGTCGTGTCCTTCTACGGAGAGGCCGTTCCTGGTGAAGCGGTACTTCACCTCGTGGTCCCCCTGAGGTGTCGTGTAGACGCGCCGCTGGTGCTGCGCGGGCAGGTTGCGCCAGCCACTGGGAATCCGGCGCTGCACTGTCGCGTCCGCCCGGGTGTTTTCCGAGTCGGCGAGCGCTGCCGCCGCGGCTGCCCACCCCACAGCGTCTTCAGAGGTGATCGGCGCGGACAGAACGTCAAGACCATGGGTCGTGAAGAACGCAGTGTCGGTGTCACCCGCGAGGAAAGCCGGATGGCGGAGAATGTTCACGAGTAGGTCCCGGTTAGTGACCAGACCATGCAGCTGCATTCCGGCGAGCGCCGAGGCAAGGACTTGCGCGGCCTGCCTGCGGGTGGGCGCGAAGGAGATCACTTTCGCGAGCATCGGGTCATAGAAAACGCTCACAACTGACCCGTCGACGACGCCGGAATCGAGCCGTACGCCCAGTTCCGTGAGAACCTCGAACTCCCTGCGCAGGCCCGGCACGTCAAGGTGGTGCACCGTGCCGCTCTGTGGCTGCCAGTCCTGTGCCGGATCTTCCGCGTAGAGGCGGACCTCGATCGAGTGCCCGCGCATAGCGGGAGGTTCGGCGTCGAGAACCGCCCCGGCTGCGACGTCAAGTTGCAGCTGAACGAGATCCAGTCCAGTGGTGCACTCCGTGACAGGATGCTCGACCTGGAGCCTGGTGTTCATTTCGAGGAAGTAGAAATGGCCGGTCTCATCAGCCAGGAACTCGATAGTGCCAGCCCCGACGTAGTCGATGGCTTTCGCCGCGAGCTGTGCAGCCTCGAACAGGCGATCACGCATGCCTTCGCTCTTGAGCCGTTCCACCAGCGGCGAAGGAGCTTCTTCCACGACCTTCTGGTGCCGGCGCTGGATGGAGCATTCACGCTCACCGACGGCCCAGACAGTTCCGTGCTGGTCAGCCATGACCTGGACTTCGATGTGCCGTCCTGTTTCTAGGTAACGCTCACAGAACACAGTCGGGTCACCGAACGCGGAACCCGCCTCAGAGCGCGCCGCTTCGATTGCACCAGGAAGTTCGGGGAGTGACCGCACAACCCGCATACCGCGGCCGCCGCCACCGGCGGATGCCTTGATGAGGACAGGCAGTTCCCCTTCCGTGACGGTGTCCGGGTCAAGTTTGTTGAGGACGGGCACCCCTGCGGCGTCCATCATCTTCTTGGACTCGACCTTCGACCCCATCAGCTCTATGGCTTTCACCGGAGGACCGATCCAGGTCAGGCCGGCGTCGATGACGGCCCGGGCGAATTCGGCGTTCTCAGAAAGGAAGCCATACCCGGGGTGAATCGCATCCGCGCCGGATGCTTTCGCCGCCGCGATGAGCTTGTCCGACTGAAGGTATGTTTCGCCGGGAGTGTTTCCCGGCAGCCGCACGGCCGAGTCTGCTTCCTTCACGTGCGGCGCATCCGCGTCTGCGTCTGAGAACACGGCGACAGTGCCGATACCTGCACGACGGCACGTCGCGAAAACCCGGCGAGCGATCTCACCACGGTTCGCGACGAGCACGCGACTGATGTCTTTTACGTCGATCATTTCGTCAGTTCCATTCATCGCGCTCACATCCGGAATACGCCGAAGTTGGCTGTGCCTTCAACTTCGTTCGTGTGGATAGCAGACAGGCATAAACCAAGGATGGTGCGTGTATCGCGCGGGTCGATGACACCATCGTCGAAGAGACGTCCCGACAGGAACATCGGCAGCGACTCCGCTTCGATCTGCGCCTCTACCATGGCGCGCATCCCTTTGTCGGCTTCCTCGTCGAACGGGCGGCCTTTGGCTTCAGCAGCGGCGCGCATGACCAGCGAAATGACTCCAGCAAGCTGCTGTGGCCCCATAACGGCGGACTTCGCACTGGGCCAGGCGAATAGGAATCGCGGCTCGTAGGCCCGCCCGCACATGCCGTAGTGACCAGCACCGTATGAGGCACCCATCAGCAGCGAGATGTGGGGGACCTTCGAATTGGAGACCGCGTTGATCATCATCGAACCGTGCTTGATGATGCCGTTCTGTTCGTACTCTCGGCCGACCATGTATCCGGTGGTGTTGTGCAGGAACAGGAGCGGTGTATTCGAACGGTTAGCGAGCTGGATGAACTGCGTAGCCTTCTGTGATTCCTCACTGAACAGGATTCCGCGCGCGTTCGCGAGAATCCCCACCGGGTAGCCATGCAACTGCGCCCATCCCGTTACCAGCGATGAGCCGTAGAGTGGCTTGAATTCGTCGAATTCAGAGCCATCGACAAGCCGTGCAATGACCTCACGGGGGTCGAATGGAATTTTCAGATCACTGGGAACGACGCCGAGCAGATCCTCCGTCTCGTAGAGCGGCTCCGCGTATTCCGTTTTCGGTTCCGGGCCCTTCTTCTTCCAGTTGAGGCGCGACACAATGTCACGTCCGATCCGGATGGCGTCCTGCTCGTCGAGCGCGTAGTAGTCCGCGAGTCCTGATGTACGCGCATGCATATCCGCGCCACCCAGCGACTCATCATCGGATTCCTCACCAGTCGCCATTTTGACCAGCGGCGGGCCGCCGAGGAACACCTTGGACTGTTCCTTGATCATCACGACGTGGTCGGACATGCCCGGGATGTATGCACCGCCGGCGGTGGAGTTGCCGAATACCAGCGAGATGGTGGGGATGCCGAGCGCGGAAGCACGAGTGAGGTCCCGGAACATCTGGCCGCCGGGAATGAACACTTCTTTCTGGGTGGGAAGATCCGCGCCCCCGGACTCGACGAGTGAGATCACGGGAAGCCGGTTCTGGAAGGCGACTTCGTTCGCGCGGAAGGACTTCTTCAGCGTCCACGGGTTGCTGGTGCCGCCCTTGACTGTGGGGTCGTTGGCAACGATCAAGCATTCCACGCCGCTGACGACGCCTATGCCAATCACGAGGCTGGCACCGACCTGAAAGTCACTGCCCCATGCGGCGAGTGGACACAACTCGAGGAAGGCGGAATCCTCGTCGATGAGCAGTTCGATGCGTTCCCGGGCGGTCATCTTCCCCCGCTTGCGGTGCCGTTCCACCTTGTCGGGCCCGCCGCCTCCGATGGCTTTGTCGTACTCTGCCTCGACCTCACCGAGCTTCGTGATCATCGCCTCTTTCGCGACGGCGAACTCCTCTGAAGCGGTGTCGAGGGCTGATTGCAGAGCTGTCATGCTTTAAACCCCAATCGCTTAGCTGCAAGTCCTGTGAGAATCTCGTTCGTGCCGCCGCCGATCCCGAGGAGGCGCATGTCGCGGTACTGCCGCTCGACTTCGCTTTCACGCATGTATCCCATGCCGCCGAAAAGCTGCACAGCCTGGTGAGCGACCCACTCCCCTGATTCCACGGCGGTGTTCTTCGCAAAGCACATTTCCGCGATGAGGTCACCGTCACCGAACGTGAAACGCTCGATCAGCTGATGGGTGTACACCCGTGCGATGTCGATCTTGCGGGCCATCTCCGATAGCGTCGCCTGCACAGCCTGCCGGCTGATGAGGGGCCGCCCGAAAGTCTCGCGGTCGCGGCACCACTGCAGTGTCAGATCCAGGCAGCGCTGGGCGCTCGCGTAAGCCTGCACGGCAAGTGCCGCGCGTTCAGTGACGAACCCCTGAGCAAGCTGGGTGAATCCACTGTGTTCTTCACCGATCAGGTTCGCTGCCGGCACACGAACATCGTCATAATGCAGTTCCGCGGTGTCCGAACACAGCCAGCCCATTTTCTCGAGCTTGCGGGCGACGGTGAAGCCGGGAGTGCCTTTTTCCACGACGATCAGCGACAGCTGTCCCTTGTCCCCGGTGCGGCACACGGTGACCACGAAATCGGCGCGTACCGCGGAGGTGATGAAGGTTTTCGAGCCGTTGATGACGAACTCATCGCCGTCGCGCCGCGCCGTCGTGCGCATGTTCGCGACGTCCGAACCACCGCCTGGTTCGGTGATTGCGAGTGAACCGATCAGCTCACCGTCCAGGGTCGGCCTGGCCCATTTCTCGATGTGGTCCGGGTTTCCTGCAGTGATCATGTGCGGCAATGCGATCCCGTGGGTGAAGAGCGACGCGAGAAGGCCCCCCGCAGCTCCGGAATAGCAAAGTTCCTCCGCGACGATCATGGCGTCGATCAGATTGCCGTCACCGCCACCGGCGAATTCGGGGAACCCAGCACCGAGGAGCCCGAGGTCACCGGCCTTCTTGTGCAGCGACCGTGGCAGTTCGCCAGCGCGTTCCCATTCATCCTGGTGGGGAAGGATGTGCTGTTCGGTGAAGCGGCGCACGGTCTTGCGGAGTTCCTGGCGTTCGGGGCTGTCCCACAACGCTCGCGAGGGCCAGGCTGCCGTACTTGCGGTGGATGTCATTCGTTTCCTTCGGCGTCGAGGAGGGCAACGGGGATATCGAGATGACGGGACCGCAGCCACTCACCGAGTCCCTTGGCTTGTGGATCAAAACGCGCCTGCGAGGCCACGCCCTGGCCGAGAATGCCTTCGATGACGAAGTTGATGGCTTTCAGGTGCGGAAGGGGGTAGCGGCGGACGGTCATCCCATCAGCTTCTGGAAGAAGCTTTTTGAGGGCGTCGACGGTGAGGGTGTGGGCGAGCCACTCGAACTCCTCGTCGGTGCGCACCCATACTCCAACGTTGGCGTCACCGCCCTTGTCACCGCTGCGTGCCCCAGCGATGGCACCGAGCGGCGCCTGGCGCGTTTCAGTCACTGCTGGTTTGGCGGGCAAGCTGGATTCGGGGGCGTCCTCGAGTGGACGTGTTTCCGGCGCAGGTGCGATATCGACTCGCTGTCCGTCCGCGAGAACAGCCACGTGCGGGACGCTCTCCTGGGGCACGTAGCCCGGCGTGAACAGCCCGTAGGGCTGCGCATCAGCCGGAGGAGCGGTCAGCGCGAAGCCCGGGTAGCTCGCGAGCGCAAGTTCGACAGCGACGCTGGTGAAGGAGCGCCCGACAATCTTCGGGTCCATATCCTTCACGATGCAGCGGAGGATCGAACTCGCTTGCTCTTCGGTGGGCGCGTTCTCGCGCGCCGTGCCTGACACCTCCCACCGCAGTTCAGCGGGAGGCTTGGTCAGCCACGCCTCGAGCTGCTGCTTCGCGAGTTTGATCTTGGCGTCGATGTCGAGGCCAGTGACAATGAAGTCGGCCTGGTTGCGGAATCCACCGAGCGTGTTCAGGGAGACCTTCAAGTCTGGTGGCGGAGCTTCACCCTTCACGCCGGAAAGGCGGACGCGATGAGGACCGTCATCGCTTAATTTGATGGTGTCCATTCGCGTGGTGACGTCGGGTCCGGCGTATCGCCCGCCGCTGATCTCGTAGAGGAGCTGAGCGGTGACGGTGCCAATGCTGACTTCGCCGCCGGTGTGATCATGCTTGGTGATCACGCTGGAACCGTCCGGGAAGATTTCCGCGATAGGGAAGCCGGGGCGGCTCATGTCGGAAATTTCCCTGAAGAAGGAGTAGTTGCCACCGGTCGCCTGGGTGCCGCATTCGATGACGTGGCCAGCTGCGACGGCACCTGCGAGCTGATCGAAGTCGGTGCGCGACCAGCCAAACTCTGCGATCGCAGGCGCGACGATCACTGAGGCGTCAGTTACCCGGCCCGTAACCACAATGTCGGCGCCGTTTCTGAGGCACTCCGCAATTCCGAAGGCACCAAGATAGGCGTTCGCGGTCAAGGGGCTGCCGAGGCCGAGTTCTTGCGCACGTTCCCGGAGGTCGTCTCCCTCGACGTACGCGATTTTTGCTTTCAGGCCCTGGTTCTCCGCGATGCCGGAGAGCTTCGCGGCCAGACCTGCAGGGTTCAGCCCACCGGCGTTAGCAACTATCTTCACGCCTTGTTCGAGGGCGAGCGACATGCACTCTTCCATTTGCCGCACGAACGTTTTCGCGTACCCGAGGCTGGCGTCTTTCATGCGGTCGCGGCCAAGGATGAGCATCGTGAGCTCGGCCAGGTAGTCGCCGGTCAAGTAGTCGAGGTCTCCGCCGTCGAGCATTTCGCGCATAGCGGAGATGCGGTCACCGTAAAAGCCGGAACAGTTGCCGACCCGGATCATGGGAGGTGGTAAGGGAGATGCAGCCATGTGTTCCTTCGCTCCGTTACGAGTTCGTTGTCGCTTGCGGTTCGCGACCTTTTCCGGGCGGGCCTGCGAAGGCCTGCGCGATGGTGAGCCACTTCTCGGCATCTGGACCAGTGGCGCCGACGTCGAGTTCGGTGATATTGCGACGCTGCGTGACGAGGCAGCAGAAGTCGAGTGCGGTGCCTGTGACGCGCTGGCTGGCGTCCTCTGGGCCCCAGCTCCAGATGGTGCCGTCCGGGGCTGTCAGCTCTACCCGGAACGGCTCTTTGGGCGCCTCTAGCTGGTTGAGCGCAAACGCGAAGTCCCGTGCACGCACACCGATATGTGCGACATGCTTGAGACGGCTGGTCGGCTGCACATCCACGTCCAGCGAGTCCGCGACGTCGAGGCCGTGGGCCCAGGTTTCCATCATCCGGGCGCTTGCCATGGACACCGGACTCATTGGCGGCCCGAACCACGGAAGCTTCGTGCCTGGCTCAGTGTTGCGCAGCGCTTTGGACAGCTGCGCTCGACCGCTGCGCCACCTCGCGAGCAGCTCGCCGGGTGGAGCAGCTGCCCATTCCGCTGCCGCTTCGTCCACGAAACCCGCTGGATTCGACCATGCGAGTGTGACTATCTCCTGAAAGCGCTCCGGGTCGGTAGCGGCGGCGATCGACGCATCATCGGTCCACGCAAGGTGGCCGATCTGGTGCGCGATAGTCCATCCTTCCGCTGGTGTCGGTGTGCTCCAGGCGCTTTCCGGGAGGTCAGCGACCAATGCGTCAAGCGCATCACTTTCGGCGTCAAGATCATCGACAACTTCGGCCACTAGCCGGCCAGGATCAGACATCCAATCCACCTTCGGTTTGCCATAGGTATATGAGACAAGAGTGACACCGAATCGCAAAAGAATCAAGCATGCTTGCTTCTTTTTGGATTAGGCTGGTTCTGACTACCGCTGGAAGGAACGCACCTTGGTTACTCAACGCGTCCGCAGGAATGTCGCGCACGCTCTGCGCATGGTCAGGCAGGACCCACTGATGCCGATGCGCACTGCACGAATCATCGGGGAGGCGTCAGTTCGGTCCCTGCTGCAGCGCGAAGCTGCACCCCACAGCGCTGCACCCACCGAGGCTCATTTCTCCCGCGACTTCGCACACACCTTTGGCGAAACCGCGCTGGTCACGGCACAGCCCGACGAGATCATGGAGCGCGTGCTCGACTTCAAGAGCTTCGGGAAGTGGTTCACGCTCCATGCTGACTGGCCCAACGGAGCGCCCGCGCAGGTCACGAGTGGCTCGCAATACACTGAAGACGTTCGAGTCCTTGGAACCCCCGCTCGCGTGCAGTGGACAGTGACCCATTACGCGCCGCCCGCCGCTTTCGCGATCGAAGGTACCGGGCCGATGGGCACCTCCGTCGGCATCTGGTTCGGTGCAAAAGAAACCCCAGCAGGGACAGAACTCTCAGTGACCGGCGGGTTTCACAGCGATGCGCTCAAAGGACCTATGGGTTCATTGGTTGCCAGCACACTCCAGTCAGCTACCAAGGAAGCGCTGGGAAACCTCACTAGCCTCGTTACCGGCGCGCCACCTGAACCCTCCAGCACCGGACAATCCCGGGCTGTCACCCGTCAGATTCCTCCGCCCTCCGGCCCCCGCCCCAAGCCTGTACTCCACGCGCCCTCCGGAAAACTGGTCGACCCGTGGGCGCCAGTCCTCGTCGGAATCGGTCAGACGGTCCACCGTCCGGATAGCGCCGACACAATTCAGTCGCCGCTCGAACTGGCAGCGCATGCAGCCAGAATCGCAATCAAAGATGCCGGTAATGCTCGCTTACTCGATAGCAGGGTGCGCGTCAGTGCCGTCTCGACAGTGTCGTGGGCATACGGTGACGATCAGGCGGCCCTTCTTGCCCGGCAGCTTGGAATCGATGACGCTGAGCTGGTCCAGTCCGCACCGCTTGGCGGTGACGCACCCCAACGGCTGGTCAGCGATGCGGCCCAGTCGATCAGCGAGGGACAACTCGACGTCGCCATCATCGCAGGTGCCGAAGCTTTCGCCTCACTCGCGATCGCGCAGAAGTCCGGGGCCGCGCCCAAATGGGATCGCCCGCACAGCGGGGCGGGAGCGCCCCGGCGGGTGGGATCCGACCGGCCCGGGAACAACGAGGCGGAGAACGCGGCCGGACTACTCACGCCCGCACCCATGTACGCACTCATGGAATCCGCGCTTCGAGGTGCCCTCAAACGGGACATCCGAGAACATGTCACCGCCATAAGTTCGTTGTGGTCGCGTTTCTCGGCCGCTGCCACCAAGAACCGGTTCGCCTGGCTGCCCGAATACCATTCGCCCGAACGGATCGCTGACCACGCTGCAGACAACCGTCCCATTGCGAGTCCCTACACCAAACTGATGACGGCGAACCTCACCGTCGACCAGGGGGCCGCGCTCGTACTGTGCAGCGCTGACTCCGCCGCGGCGGCGGGAATACCGCCACAGCACTGGGTTTTCATTCACGCAGCCGCGCATGCGGAAGAAGAATGGTACGTATCCGAGCGCCACAGCATCGCCGAGGTTCCCGCGATCGGAGCGGCGGCCCGCGCTGCACTCGCCCACGCGGGGCTGACAATCGATGACGTCACGCACCTCGATCTCTACTCGTGCTTCCCGTTCGCGGTCGAAGCTGCCGCGCAGCAGCTTTCCCTGCCTCTCGACGATCCTGCGCGGCCGCTCACCCAGACAGGTGGGCTGACCTTCGCGGGCGGGCCGCTCAACAACTACAGCACCCACGGGATCGCTGCGCTCGCCACACAGCTGCGCAACGAACCCGCCGCCTACGGCCTCGCAACCGCGCTCGGCTGGTACGCCACCAAACATGCGATTGGAATCTACTCGGCCCAGCCGCCGCGAGAACCGTTCCGGCAGATCGACGCGGGGCTGCGTATGCGCCGCCCACCGAAACGCCGAGTCTGCACGAGCTACAGCGGCGAAGCGCTAGTCGAGGGCTACACGGTCACGTATCAGAGCAACGGCAGTCCAGAGGCACTGATCGTCAGCGGTATCGCCGTGGACGGCGACCGAGTACTCGCGCGCACAACCGAAGCTGAATACGTCGCGCTCGGTGAAGCGACAGACCTTCTTGACACCACATTCACGTTGACCGATGGTGCAGTCTCCAGCCTGGGCGCACACCGCAACACCAGCACCGGGACGGCACGGGACCGCCTTCTCTCCACGGCAGCGGCGCACGTTCCCTCCCTGACGGTCGAGTGGGACGGCCCACTATGCGTGATCACCCTCAACCGTCCCCAGGTGCGCAACGCCATCGATCTGGCCCTCGCTCTAGAAATCGAGCGGGCGATCGATACGTTTGAGGCCGACCCCGATGCGCGCGTTGCCATCCTGCGCGGCGCCGGCACTGATTTCTGCACCGGCATGGATCTGAAAGCTGCGGCAAAAGGACAGTTCCCAGTGACACCACGGCGAGGACTGCTCGGCCTCACCGGCACACCACCGGTCAAACCAGTGATCGCCGCCGTGGAGGGAAACGCATTGGCCGGCGGTTTCGAGCTCGCCCTGGCCTGTGACCTTGTCGTCGCAGCTGAGGACGCCTTGTTTGGGCTGCCCGAAGCTCGCCGCGGCCTCGTCGCGGCTGCGGGCGGAGTACTGCGACTGGCGCAACGTCTGCCCCGCGCGATCGCGCTGGAACTCGCGTACACCGGCGCCCCTATCTCCGCACAGCGTGCGTACGAACTCGGGCTGATCAATCGGCTGTGCGCGCCCGGTGATGCGGCGCAAGTGGCCAGGAACCTGGCTAACGTCATCGCCGAGAGCGCACCCCTCTCCGTAGAGCTCAGCAAGCGAATCGTCGACGAGTCGCCTGGGTGGCCAGTGCCGGAGGCATTCGGCAGGCAAAGTGAGATCGCCTCTGCCGCTTCGTTCTCCGATGACGCTGCTGAGGGTATCTGCGCCTTCGACGAGAAACGCGCCCCTCGATGGTCTGGCCGGTGAGTCGGCCGAACTTCTGAGATCTACCCGAAGGGTGCGTTGACTCCACCCCCAGGGATGGTGCCGTGAACCCTCCGCAACACCGATAGTTGAAAGGTGCCTGAAGACGGCACACGCATTATCAGCGGCGCGGACGGAGGGGACCATGAGCACGTCAACGGCGATGTTTCGGGCCGATCCCCGCATTGAGCGCAGTATGGTTCTGAGCGACGACGGCGTGCCGCTCGCTGTCACCGAATGTGGTGACCGCTCCGCGCACCTCACCCTCGTTTTCATTCACGGTCACTGCTTGCGGGCAGACTCATGGTCCGCGCTCCGCGAACACCTCTCCGGGACGCTCGGGTACGGCATCCGGATGGTGTCGTACGACCACCGTGGCCACGGTGAGTCGGGCTCCGCGCCGGCCGGGACGTACACCATCGACCAACTCGGCCGCGACCTCGATGCTGTACTCCGCGCGGTGGCGCCGCATGGCCCCGTAGTTCTCGTCGGGCACTCGATGGGCGGGATGACGGCGATGTCCTATGCGCGCCAGTTCCCCCATACGATCGGGAAACGCATTATCGGCGTTGGCCTGATCGCCACAGCATCCCATGGCCTCACCGACGCGGGTGTCGGCCAGTTGCTCCGCCATCCGCTGGCGCACCTCCTGCACCGTGCAGTCGACCGCGCGCCCGCTCTCATGGAGATTCCGCACCGGCTCAGCCGTCGCATCGCCAGGCACATCATCCGCGCCACTGCGTTCGGAGAGGGGCGCGTCAGCCCGCACGTGACCTCGCTGGTCACGGCCATGGTGAACGAGACCACGCTCGCCACCAAGATCGGTTTTCTGCGGTCTTTGCTCCATCTCAACGAATCGTTGGCCCTCCCCGCATTACGGGAGATCCCAGCGTTGGTGCTGTGCGGCACTGCTGACCATATGACGCCCTTCCATCACTCAGCAGCCCTAGCCTCCGCGCTTCCCGCCGCGGACCTGGTACGTGTTGAGGGTGCGGGCCATTCGGTCATCCTTGAACGAGCTGAGGTCGTGGCGCACGCGCTCGCTCATCTTTTGCGCCGGGCGCTCCATGCCCCGGCCTTCGCCCTCGCCTCGTAAGTCCCGACACACGGAGGCTTCGCGTGACCTCTGCCACCCCGCTGCCGCTACGCTGGAAAGTCATGGAATCTCGCCGCACCCTCATCCTCATGCGTCACGGCAAGTCGGCCTATCCGGATGGTGTTCCAGACCACGACCGGCCCCTCGCGCCGCGCGGTCAACGGGAAGCCGCATTGGGGGGCTCGTGGCTCCAGCAAGCAACCGCTCCAGTCGACCATGTGCTGTGCTCGTCGGCGGTACGCACCCGGGAGACGTTCGCGGCATCGGGGATCGACGCGCCCGTGGAGTACCTTGAGAGTCTCTATGGCGCAGATCCTGAGATAATCGCTGAAGAGGTTGGACTCATCGGCGAGGACAGCCAGACGCTCCTCGTCATTGCCCACTGGCCCGGCATCCCGGAGACCGCTCTGTGGCTGGCCGATAACGATGACAGTGACGAGGCCGACCAGATGCGCAGCAAGTTCCACACCTCGGCGATCGCTGTGCTGACAACCACCCGGCGCTGGGATCAACTCGATCGCGGCGCCGCCCGGCTCGACAAGTTCCATGTTCCGCGCTAGTCACCCAGGAGCCACCATGCTCGACACTCCTTTGATGCCGCTCCCCCACGACGGCCATGTCTTCATGACCAACTGGCCTATGCGGGCCGGTGACGTTGACAGGAATCGGCGTCTTCGGCTCGACGGGATCGCACGGTACCTTCAGGACGCCGGGTTCGACCACCTCGATGCCGTCGACGCGCGCGCAGAGCACCCCGCCTGGGTCGTGCGGAGATCTGTCATCGATGTCATCCAGCCGCCTGAGTTCCCCAGCCTTGTCCACATCAACCGGTGGTGCTCCGGACTTTCCAGCCGCTGGTGCTCCATGCGAGTGCGGATGACCACTGACGATGGCGGACTCGTCGAGACCGAGGGGTTCTGGATCAACTTCAACGCAGAAACCCTCAGGCCCGCCCGCATCACGGACCGGTTCGAGAAGTTCCTCAGCGATACGGCGCTGACCTCACGCCTCAGGTGGCAACAGTGGATTAGCGACTCCCCCGACCCTGACGACGCTGTCACACCCTTCCCCTTGCGGAGTACCGACATCGACGTGATGGCGCACGTCAACAATGCCATGTACCTGCAGGCTGTCGATGCGGCGCTTCGCACGCGACCCGAACTGCACGAGGTGCCCACCCGCACCGTCATTGAGTATCTCGTTCCCATAGCCCCCGACGACGAGGTTCTGCTCCGCACACGCCACGGCGAGAAGGACCTCACAATATGGTTCACCGTGGGCGGAAAAGTTCATGCACAGGCAATGGTTCTGCCGCTGCACTAGAGCGCGATTGCCAGCTTCTTCCTAGGCTTATGACAGCGTGCTGACATAATCAAAGGTAAAGATCGTGAACATGCCCGATAATCACGCTGACGACCTTGATCGTGGCCTGGCATACGACATGCCCCGCCTGCTCAGCCGCCGGAGTCTGCTCGCAATCCTAGGGATAACCAGCGCCGGGGCTTTCGCCGCGGCGTGCGGCGGCACAGCGCCCCGCGCGGGATCTGGCGAGGCTAGCCGCACTTCTCCAGCGTCGGAGGCAGGGCTCGGCGATCCTGAGAGTTGTGTCGCCGTTCCTGAGGAGACCGCTGGGCCGTTTCCCGGCGACGGATCGAACGGTCCGAACGTGCTGGTGCGCGACGGGGTGGTTCGCACGGATATCCGTCGCAGCTTCGGGGACTCGTCCGCGGTGGCTGATGGTGTGGACCTGTCCTTGAACCTCACTCTGCAGGACTGGACAGCCGGGTGCGCACCGCTCGCTGGTGCTGCGATTTACGTGTGGCAATGTGACCGGAACGGCGACTACTCCCTCTACTCACCAGGCGCCGCAACGGAGAACTACCTGCGCGGCGTAGGTGTCTCCGACTCATCGGGCAGAGTGACGTTCACCAGCATCTTCCCGGGCTGCTACCCCGGCAGGTGGCCACATATTCATTTCGAGGTGTTCTCCAGCCTGGACAGTGCGAGCAGCGCGGGCACTCCGCTTCTGACCTCACAGATCGCTTTGCCAGAAGACGTGTCCGCGTCGGTGTACTCGGCGGCGGACTATCCCGGCAGTGACCGCAATTTCGCGCAGCTAAGTCTCTCCGGCGACATGGTCTTCCGTGACGGGTGGGGGACTCAGATGGCCGAACTGAGCGGGGCCGCCGACACCGGGCTTACCGCCCGGCTGGCCATACCGGTTCGCACCTAGGCCCCCTCGCAAGTGGGCGGTTATGTATAGAAATCTGCGCTGTATCTCGCGCATAACTGACCACTCATGACCAGAAATCACAAAAGCCCGCCCTGGAATTCCAGGGCGGGCTTTGTTGTGGATCTGCTACTGACTACCGGTAGTCGGTGTACCCACCGAAGTCGTCGAGCGGAACTGCGGCACCGGTGCTCATGCCGAACGTGTCGGGACCGTAGTACTGGTCCTCGTACGAAGCGACAGAGTATGCGGCCTCGCGGGCCTCTTCGGTCGGCTGAACCTGGATGTTCCGGTACTGGTTGATGCCGGTACCGGCCGGGATCAGCTTACCGATGATCACGTTCTCCTTGAGACCGATGAGTCGGTCGCTGCGGCGGTTGATGGCCGCATCGGTGAGCACTCGAGTGGTCTCCTGGAAGGAGGCCGCGGACAGCCACGAATCGGTCGCGAGCGATGCCTTGGTGATACCCATGAGCACTGCACGACCTGCTGCGGGCTCGCCACCCTCCGCGACGACGCGACGGTTTTCCGCCTCGAAGTCGGCGCGCTCAACGAGCGAGCCGGGCAGGAACTCGGTGGAGCCCGAATCGATGATCGTCACGCGACGCAGCATCTGGCGAATGATCACTTCGATGTGCTTGTCGTGGATCGACACACCCTGTGAACGGTAGACCTTCTGGACCTCGTTTACGAGGTGGATCTGAACCTCACGCGGGCCGCGAACACGCAGCACTTCGTGCGGATCCGCGGAGCCTTCGAGAAGCTCCTGTCCCACCTCGACGTGGTCGTTCTCGGCCAGGATTCGCTCAACGCCATCGTCATGCTTGAAGCGGGCAAGGCCCTGACGCTTCGGCAGCTTGTCGATGGTGACTTCGTCACTGCCGTCATCCGGAACGATGATGACCTTGTAGAAGCGGTCATCGTCGTCGATACGGACACGACCCGAAACCTCAGCGATGGGCGCCTTGTTCTTCGGCACACGCGCTTCGAACAGTTCCTGGACACGTGGGAGACCGCCGGTGATGTCTTCACCGACACCGCCCTGGTGGAACGTACGCATTGTCAGCTGCGTACCAGGCTCACCGATCGACTGGGCGGCGACGATACCGACAGCTTCACCGATATCGACGAGCTGACCGGTCGCCATCGAGCGACCGTAGCAAGTCGCACACACGCCCGTCGCGGTGGTGCAGGTCAGCACCGAGCGGACCTTCACACCCGTGATTCCTGCGTCGATCAGCTTCTCGATCGCAGGGTCACCGAGGTCGTGGCCACGCTCGACAACGACGTTGCCGTCCTTATCGATCGCATCCGACGCCAGGGTCCGGGCGTAAACACTCGTCTCGACGTGCTCAACAGGGTGCAGTTGCCCATCGAAGCCAATCTCGGCGATCGGCATCTCGAGACCGCGAGAAGTTCCACAGTCCGTTTCGCGGACGATGACGTCCTGCGAAACATCGACGAGACGACGGGTGAGGTAACCCGAGTCGGCGGTACGAAGGGCGGTGTCAGCCAGACCTTTACGCGCGCCGTGCGTGTTGATGAAGTACTCGAGCACGGTCAGGCCCTCACGGAAGGAGGACTTGATCGGACGCGGGATGAACTCACCCTTCGGGTTGGTCACCAGACCCTTCATGCCCGCGAGCGAGCGAATCTGGGTCATGTTGCCCGCAGCACCCGACTTCACGATCATCGGGATCGGGTTGTCATCTGGATAGTGATCTTCGAGGGCCTTACCGACCTTCTCTGTCGCTTCCTTCCAGATTTCCACCAGACCGTCACGACGCTCGTCAGTCGAGACCTGGCCACGCTGGTACTTCTTCTCCAGCTTTTCGGCCTTGTCTTCGTATTCCGCGAGAATCTGCTGCTTCTCCGGCGGAACCAGCACGTCGGACATGGCGACTGTCACACCGGACCGGGTGGCCCAGTAGAAGCCTGAATCCTTGAGCTTGTCCACTGTCTGCGCGACGACGATCATCGGGTATCGCTCGGCGAGATCGTTGATGATGACCGACTGGCGCTTCTTCGGCATCACGTCGTTGACGAATGCATAGTCCGCGGGCAGCAGGTCGTTGAAATGCACGCGACCCAGGGTCGAATCAGCAAGCCATGCGTCGCCGGGCTTCCAGCCCTCCGGGAACAATTCGTTCTCTTGTTCGCGAGTAGGGCGACGGTTCGTGATACGCACCTTGATCCGCGCCTGCAGTGCCAGCTCGCCACGATCGAACGCCATGATGGCTTCTGCCGGTGTCGCATACACACCACGCTCAGGGCTGTCACCGTTGGCCGGCTGGTATTCACCCTTGGCACCGTCGACCTTGCGGGTCAGGTGGTAGAGGCCGGTCACCATGTCTAGACGCGGCATCGCGAGCGGACGCCCCGATGCCGGCGACAGGATGTTGTTCGACGACAGCATCAGCACACGTGCCTCTGCCTGAGCCTCGGCCGACAGCGGCAAGTGCACAGCCATCTGGTCACCGTCGAAGTCAGCGTTGAACGCCTCACAGACGAGCGGGTGCAGCTGGATCGCCTTACCCTCGACGAGGATCGGCTCGAAGGCCTGGATTCCCAGGCGGTGCAGCGTGGGTGCGCGGTTGAGCATCACTGGGTGCTCGGTGATGACCTCTTCGAGGACCTCCCACACCTGTGTGCGCTGACGTTCCACCATGCGCTTCGCAGACTTGATGTTCTGCGCGTGGTTGAGGTCGACGAGACGCTTCATGACGAACGGCTTGAACAGTTCGAGCGCCATCAGCTTCGGCAGACCGCACTGGTGCAGCTTGAGCTGCGGACCAACAACGATGACCGAACGGCCTGAGTAGTCGACACGCTTACCGAGAAGGTTCTGACGGAAGCGGCCCTGCTTGCCCTTGAGCAGATCAGACAGCGACTTCAGCGGACGGTTGCCCGGGCCGGTCACAGGGCGGCCACGACGGCCGTTGTCGAACAGCGCGTCAACAGACTCCTGCAGCATGCGCTTCTCGTTGTTCACGATGATCTCGGGAGCTCCGAGATCGATGAGGCGCTTCAGGCGGTTGTTGCGGTTGATGACGCGGCGGTACAGGTCGTTCAGGTCGGACGTCGCGAAGCGGCCACCATCGAGCTGCACCATCGGGCGCAGTTCCGGCGGAATCACTGGCACAGCATCAAGCACCATGCCCAGCGGCGAGTTCCCGGTGTGCTGGAACGCTGCAACGACCTTGAGACGCTTCAGTGCGCGAAGCTTCTTCTGGCCTTTGCCACTGCGGATGGTTTCGCGGAGGATTTCCGCTTCGGCGTGCACGTCGAAGATCTCGAGGAGCTTCTGGATCGCCTCAGCACCCATGCCGCCTTCGAAGTATTCGCCGTAGCGGTCGACGAGCTCACGGTAGATCAGTTCATCAAGCACAAGCTGCTTGGGGGCGAGCTTGGTGAAGACGTTCCAGATCTCTTCGAGACGATCGATCTCCCGCTGCGCGCGATCGCGAATCTGACGCATCTCGCGCTCGGCGCCCTTCTTGACCTTGTCAAGCGCATCCGCCTTCGCGCCCTCGGTCTCGAGGAGTGCGAGGTCGGTTTCGAGCTTCTGGGCACGCGCCTCGAGGTCAGCATCGCGCTGATCGGCGACACCCTTTTTCTCGACGTTCATTTGCGCTTCGAGAGTCGACAGCTCGTTGTGACGCAGTTCGTTATCGACATGCGTGATCACGTAAGCGGCGAAGTAGATGATCTTTTCCAGATCCTTCGGCGCGAGGTCAAGCAGGTAGCCGAGTCGACTCGGCACGCCCTTGAAGTACCAGATATGGGTTACTGGCGCGGCGAGAGCGATGTGCCCCATGCGTTCACGACGAACCTTGGCGCGAGTGACCTCGACACCGCATCGCTCGCAGATGATGCCTTTGAAGCGGACACGCTTGTACTTACCGCAGTAGCATTCCCAGTCACGAGTTGGGCCGAAGATCTTCTCGCAGAAAAGACCGTCTTTCTCGGGCTTGAGGGTGCGGTAGTTGATCGTCTCCGGCTTCTTGACCTCGCCGTGCGACCAGGCCCGGATGTCCTCCGCAGTGGCGAGACTGATGCGGAGTTCATCGAAGAAGTTGACGTCTAGCACGTAACTTCCTTTCCCCGTAAGGGTTATGGCGCCACAGATCGGGTGTGGGTTGCCGATCTGTGGTACCGGACTGCAATTCCTTCTTCACCTAATAAGCCCCGGCGCGGAAACCAGCGTGGCGGCCGCGCCGTACCAGAACCTGTGTCAGATCGCCCGGCTGTTCATCCCAAGACTTGCAGCGGCACGTTCCACATCGTCGTCATCGGTGTCACGCATCTCAATTGCGGCGCCGTCCGAAGAAAGGACTTCGACGTTGAGGCACAGCGACTGCAGTTCCTTGAGCAGAACCTTGAACGACTCAGGGATACCGGGCTCAGGGATGTTCTCCCCCTTGACGATCGCTTCATACACCTTGACGCGACCAACGACGTCGTCCGACTTGATCGTCAGAAGTTCCTGCAGGGTGTACGCGGCGCCATAGGCCTGCATGGCCCAGCACTCCATTTCACCGAACCGCTGACCACCGAACTGGGCCTTACCACCTAGCGGCTGCTGGGTGATCATCGAGTAAGGACCGGTCGAACGGGCGTGGATCTTGTCGTCGACCATGTGGTGCAGCTTCAAGATGTACATGTAACCGACCGCGACCGGGTACGGGAAGGGCTCGCCGGAACGGCCGTCGAACAACTGTGCCTTACCATTTGCGCCGACCATCTGGTCGCCGTCACGGTTCGGCAGAGTCGAACCGAGCAGACCCGCGAGTTCGTCTTCCTTGGCACCGTCGAAGACGGGTGTCGCGGTCCGCGTGTTCTCTGGCGCTTCGAGGACATCCTCAGGGAGGTTTGCCGCCCAGTCAGGAGTCCCGTTGACCGTGTCGATCTTCCAGCCCGATTTTGCGATCCAGCCAAGATGCGACTCGAGAATCTGGCCGATGTTCATACGACGCGGAACACCGTGGGTGTTCAGGATGATGTCGACCGGCGTGCCGTCCGGGAGGAACGGCATGTCCTCGTGCGGGAGGATCTTGCCGATAACGCCCTTGTTGCCGTGGCGGCCAGCAAGCTTGTCACCGTCCTGGATCTTCCGCTTCTGCGCCACGTACACGCGCACAAGTTCGTTGACACCTGGAGGAAGGTCGTCATTATCCTCACGTGAGAACACGCGAACACCGATGACCTTGCCGGTTTCACCGTGGGGAACACGCAGCGAGGTGTCGCGCACCTCACGTGCCTTCTCACCGAAGATCGCGCGGAGCAAGCGCTCCTCCGGCGTCAGTTCGGTTTCACCCTT
This sequence comes from Hoyosella subflava DQS3-9A1, assembly GCF_000214175.1. Lineage (NCBI taxonomy): Bacteria > Bacillati > Actinomycetota > Actinomycetes > Mycobacteriales > Hoyosellaceae > Hoyosella > Hoyosella subflava. Next base: position 436,285 of record NC_015564.1, on the reverse strand, counting down.
CGGCGTGACCTTGCCAACGAGGATGTCGCCGTCCCGCACTTCCGCACCGATGCGGACGATCCCCCGCTCATCGAGGTCAGCGAGCACCTCGTCAGCAACGTTCGGGATGTCGCGGGTGATTTCCTCGGCACCGAGCTTGGTGTCGCGGGCATCGAGCTCATGCTCCTCGATCTGGATCGAGGTGAAGACGTCCTCTTCTACGAGACGCTGCGAAATGATGATCGCGTCCTCGTAGTTGTGGCCTTCCCACGGCATGATCGCCACGAGCAGGTTCTTACCGAGGGCCATCTCGCCTTCGTCGGTGCAAGGACCGTCGGCGATAACCTGTCCGACCTCAACGCGCTGGCTTTCGTCGACGATCGGGCGCTGGTTGATGCATGTGCCCTGGTTCGAGCGGCTGAACTTGCGCAACTGGTAGGTACGGCGGGTGCCGTCATCAGCCATGATCGTGATGTAGTCGGCGGAAACTTCCTCGACGACGCCAGCTTTTTCGCTGACGATGACATCACCCGAGTCATATGCGGCGCGCAGTTCCATGCCAGTACCAACGAGTGGTGCCTCGCTGCGGAGCAGCGGCACAGCCTGACGCTGCATGTTCGCGCCCATGAGGGCACGGTTAGCGTCGTCATGCTCGAGGAATGGGATCATCGCGGTCGCAGCCGAAACCATCTGACGTGGTGAGACGTCCATGAAGTCGATCTGGCTCGGTGATACGAACTCCACCTCGGACTCGGCTTCACGCCGGACCCGGACGAGGATGTGATCCTCAACGAAGCGGCCTTCGGCATCGAGCGGCGAGTTCGCCTGCGCGATGACATACCGGTCTTCCTCGTCAGCTGTCAGGTAGAAGATGTCATCCGTCACCTGACCATCGATGACCTTGCGGTATGGAGTTTCGATGAAGCCGAAGGGGTTGACCCGCGCATACACCGAAAGTGAACCGATCAAACCAATGTTCGGGCCTTCCGGCGTCTCAATCGGGCACATGCGGCCATAGTGCGACTGGTGTACGTCGCGCACTTCGAGACCTGCACGTTCGCGGGACAGACCACCTGGTCCCAGCGCTGATAGGCGCCGCTTGTGGGTAAGCCCCGAAAGCGGGTTGTTCTGATCCATGAACTGGCTGAGCTGCGAAGTTCCGAAGAACTCCTTAATCGCAGCGACAACTGGCCGGATGTTGATCAGTGTCTGCGGCGTAATCGCCTCGACATCCTGGGTCGTCATCCGCTCACGAACAACACGCTCCATGCGGGACAGGCCCACGCGGATCTGATTCTGAATCAGCTCACCAACGGTGCGCAGTCGGCGGTTTCCGAAGTGGTCAATGTCATCGACATTGACGCGAATCTCGTCGCCGTTGGCAGCAGCCATCCTCCGTTCGCCAGCTTGCAGGCGAACGAGGTACTCAATCGTGGTGACAATGTCCTCGTCGGTGAGCACCGTGGAGGTGGGATCGACCGTCAGGCCGAGCTTCTTGTTCACCTTGTAGCGGCCGACACGCGCCAGGTCGTAGCGCTTCTCCTTGAAGAACAGCCCTTCGAGGAGGTTTTCCGCACCTTCCTTCGTCGGCGGCTCGCCCGGACGAAGCTTGCGGTAGATGTCGAGCAGTGCGTCGTCGGTGCCAGCGGTGTTGTCCTTCTCCAGCGTCGACATCATGATCTCGGAGAAGCCGAAGCGCTCCGCGATCTGCTCATTGGTCCAGCCACGCGCCTTGAGTAGCACAGTGACGGGCTGACGCCGCTTCCGGTCAATACGCACGCCAACCGTGTCGCGCTTGTCGATGTCGAACTCAAGCCAGGCTCCCCGGCTCGGGATGACCTTGACGCTGTACAGGTCCTTTTCCGTGGACTTGTCGCGTGTCTTATCGAAATAAACGCCAGGCGACCGGACGAGCTGCGAAACCACAACCCGCTCCGTGCCATTGATGACGAAAGTGCCCTTGTCGGTCATCATCGGGAAATCACCCATGAAGACCGTCTGGCTCTTAATTTCGCCGGTTTCGTTGTTGATGAACTCCGCCGTCACGAAGAGCGGAGCGGCGTACGTCATGTCTTTCTCTTTGCACTCGTCGACGGAGGCCTTAACCTCTTCGAACCGAGGGTCGGAGAACGAAAGTGACATTGAGGAGGCGAAATCCTCGATCGGTGAGATCTCTTCGAGAACGTCTTCAAGACCGCTCGTCAGGATCTCCTGCCCGCGGGCTGCGGCACGCTTGCGCCACCTCTCAGCACCGATCAACCATTCGAACGAATCCAACTGAAGGTCTAGCAACCCGGGTACTTCAAGGGGTTCGCGAATCTTCGCAAAAGATACCCTGTTAGGAGCCCCGGGGATACCGGCCACTGAACTGGTCTGGCGGGAGACTGCCAAGATGCGTCCTTCCAGCACCTCACGCGCGCCGCTCTGAACTACGAACGGCAATCGCTGTCGTCTGCTTTGCTGAGTGTTTGAGTCCGCTGGTGGCACCCCGAACGAACCCTCCCCACTCGACTGGGCACGAATAGCGCCAAGACGAACAACGAGGTATGGACAGGAGGCAGCCAGCGCAACGTCCAACAATAGACGAACATTAGTCAGATGTCGAATAGAGCATCTGGCGTGGCAGCAGAATCGTACCGCTCGCCCGCCTGCGCGCATGACTATAGAACGCTTCCGGTGGGACGAAACGACCGCAGCTGCCTCCTAGCAACCATGCGCGGTTACTGTCATCCCATCGGAAGCATAATCCTACTTGCTCCTCGTGTCACCGGGGCCGCGACGCTGAAACACCAAGATGTGTCGTTTATCGCTCGTCGATCGAGTCGATAAGCCAGTCGCCATCCACCTTCTTGAGGACCACACGCAGCGGGCCGGAGTACATCTCCCCCGGCACGTCGTCGTATTCGGTGCTCACAAGTGACAGCGCGAGCAGTTCAGCTTCATCGTTTGACAACGCGTGCACACCGGCATGCCGGATCGCCATCTCGACTGTGGCCTGGCGCTGTTCGGCTGCCTGGCGCGTTGCGTCAATGGTCTGCCGGTATTCATCCTGCATATCCTCGGTGAGGAACGACAGCGCACGGTCAAAGTCGTCGTCGAGGGTTCTGTAGTCGTAGCTGAAGACCGCTGCGAGAGCTTCCTTCGTGCGGTTCTCCACTTCCGTGGTCGCCGCTTGATCGACGAACGCGATACCGTCGCTCTCCGGCTGTCCACGCAACGCCGAAGGGCCATGCACCACCGCAAGAACGATCGCGCTAGCGATGGCGATTGCGCCCACGATGATCGTTGCGGACAGCAATCGAGTATTGACGCCAGCTAGGGCGCCGCGCCCAGCGGCATGGCGGCCAGAACCGCCCCCGGCCCGCTTGTCTGAGCGGCGCTTCGGGCCGGTTGAAGCATCACTTGCCGTGCCCTGTACTTGTGGGTCACGGCTGCTCCCGTGGCCAGCCAGCTTGGGCCGGCGGTTCTTCCCTCCGGGGCCAGGTGTAGTGCGACGAGGACGAGACATAGATAGGGACTCCTAATACTTCTAGATCCGCGAAACCGGCCTATTCACCAGGTTGCCCAGGCTGAGGTTCATCTTCTGGGGCACCTTCACCGGGAGTTTCGTCGGTGGGCAGCTCTTCGAGGGGAAGCTCCGCACCCTCAGGCATCAGTTCTGGCGGCAACTCGCCGTCCGCACCCGGCGATTCAGCGACCAATGCCGGCGTCCCAACCTGAGTTGACGCCGAGACCTTCCACGAACCATCGACGCGCGCCAGCTGCATTTCCATCATGACCCGCTGCGTCACGGATTGCCCTGTGGGCCCGGCCGTCGTCCTCAGAACGACAGCGATAGCCAGCGCCTCATCGGAGTCGGGATCGAAGTTCACTATGGCGATATCGGTCACGTCAGCATTGATACGGCCCCCGGACGGGGCATCGGACTCGAGCTGATTGCGCGCTTCTTCCATCTCCGCGCGCAACTGCTCACCGGTGATCACCGACTCAATATTTCCGAAAGTCGCATCAAGATCATTGGTATCGAATGAGTTGAGGTACACGGCAGCTTGCCTGGCCTCACCGAGCAGCCTGTCCCGCTCGCTTGAGGTGCCTGCCTGATCGAGAGCCTTCCACCACGCGAAGCCGACCCACCCGAGGGCAACGACTGCCAGTACGAAAAGCGCAATCACTACCGCACCCAGCTTCCCCCCTGACTTTTGAGTTTTGGCCGGAGCTGGATCAGTTTCGACAGTCTTGTCACTCACGCGTACACCGTACCTTTGCGAAGTAATCACATTGCCTTCCCGCGATTTTCCAAGAAGATTTCTCAGCCAACAGACAGATCTGTGCGCATGCGAATTGGGGCCCAGCAGCCCACAATCGTGAAGGATTCACCCTTACACAGAGGGTGAATCCTTCACGATCGCGTCGCGCGAGACCCCAATTCGGTTACCTGAGCTGTCAGTTCCAGCCGACAAGCTCAAGTAGTTCAAATGCCTGCCGACCGAAGGGTGCGAGGTCTGTGTGGTCACCGGCACGCTTCGGGTTGTTGTCCCAAGGCTGAGGAACGCTGGGATCAGCGAAGATCGCCTTGTTCGAGCTTCGGACGCCGACGGGACTGCCCTGCGGCGTCCGGCAGCCAACCGACGTATCCCACTCCCAGTCGCTCATCGCACCGTTGATCATGGGATTTCCGGTGGGGCCTCCGGGGAGCCGCTGATAGGTACCTTCGTAGCCGACAGTACAAGCCGGCGGGTTGTTCAACTCGAAAATGAGACCAAAGCGGGCCGTGCCGTCACCAGGCGCAGCAGTGTACGCCGCCGCGCCAAGCGCTGGCAGTGCCTGCAGGACAGGACGGAGGAACTGACCACGCTCACCGAGAACCTCGGCTATAGGCTCCGTGGTCCGTAGGAACTCAGTAAGACCTGGCCCCCCTCGTTCGAGCAGAGCGGACACGGCCGCACCCGCATCTGTCGACGTGTTGATTATGCGTCGAATATCTTGATCGCTCTGCTGCAACTGGTCCGTGATCAGGGTCAGATCGCGAGAAAACGACCGAATCTCGTTTGCCTGCTCAGCTTGAGTGCGTAGCACCACGCTGCCGTCACGGAGGAATTGTAAGGTCTGATCCATCGATTCATTGGCTTCCTCGGAGAAGGCATCGAATGAGTCGATGATCGTGCCCAGATCCTCGCCGCGGCCGTGGAAAATCTCCGCCGTCTCGGCCACAACTTCCCTGAACTTATCTAGCGGGATCGACTGCGACAGGTCATACAGGCCGTTGAGCAAAGACTCCACACGTACCGGCGCGGAACTGTTCTCGAATTCGATCACGGAGCCTGATTCGAGGTACGGCCCTTCGTCGGTGTCAGCCTGGAGGTCGACGAACTGCTCGCCCGCAGCCGAGCGGTTGTTGACTTTCGCTCGTGAGTCAGCTGGGATGTCCGGCGCATCGTTGCGAATGAGGAGTTCCACCCGAGTACCACCTGGTATCGGCACTACCTCGCCAACTAGTCCCGCTGGAATACCCCGGTATGTGACTTCGGCGTACGGGAAGATTCCTCCGTTGTCTTCCATCTCGACATATACCGGGAACTCACCGAAGCCGAGCAGCGTATGGAGACGCGCGTACTTGGCGCTCACGAAAATCACGCCCACCACAGCCACGATCACGAAGAGGATGAGCTGGATCTTTACGAATCGTGAAATCATGGCTGCCGATCTCCCAACATATTCAGGAGGTCCTGGATCGGACCTGGCATCTCGTCACCATTCGGGAGTCCGACTTGGACGAGATTTCCTAGTGGCAGTAGAGGCTGTGTCCCCGGGCCCGGCCGCGGGCCGTTGCCCCCGATGTACGGGTTCGACGGGTCAACTGCCGGTTGTGGCGAACCGTACGGAGCCACATACTGCGGTGTGCCCTGGCCCACGCCGAGGTTCTCCAAAGTGTCGGCAATCGACAGATCGACCGCCAGCCAGAGGTTAATCGCTCCACCGAAGGTTGAATCGATGGCAGCGTCCGGGAACGGATAGGTCGGGAGCAGCTGAATCGAGTTCGGGAGATCCGGCCCGGTGTTCGCCAGCGCCTGGAGCGTCGGGCGAAGCGCGCGCAAGTCTTGAACGAGATCGTCGCGGGCCTGCCCGATCACCTGGGTTCCCACCTGGCTCATCCCGTCGAGCTGCCGGAGCATCTCGATGATTTGGGGCGTTTGTTCGCTGAGGATCTGGGTTCCGCGGGGAATTTCCTCCACAACCCGGCTGATCTGCTCGCGCTGGTTGTCCAGGCGTCCAGACATAACCTCGACGTTGTCAAACGCGCGCTGAATCTCCGCGCGCTGGTTGTTCAGGCTCGCCACTAGCTGGTTCGTATCATTTAGCAGAGCCTTCACCTGTGGTTCACGACCGCCGAAAGCCCGGTCGAGTTCCTCGATAATCGGCTGGATTTGGGCCACGCCGCCGCCGTTCAGCAGTAGCGAGAGCGCACCGAAGATGTCCTCGATCTCGATCTGGACCCGACTGTTGTCGATTGGGATGACATCGCCCTCCTCGATCACCTCCGGCACACGGTCTGCTTGGGGTGGCGGCTCGATGGCGAGGAACTTCTCACCCAGCAGTGCGGTCTGCTGAATCGAGATCCGTGAGTTCGCGGGAAGCTGAAGATCGTTTTGAAGCGTCATGGAGACGACGGCGTTCCATCCATCATCACTCAGGTCCACCCTGTCGATCTTGCCCACATTGACGCCATTGACCTTGACCATGGTTTCCGGAAAGACCTCAGGCACCTGGTCGAATTCGGCGGTCACGGAGATGGGATCGGGGCCCAGGCTCGGGCCGCCTGGAAGGGGAAACGTGTAGATGCCGTCGCTCATCACGAAGCAGCCAGAGGCGGTCATTGCCAGCGCTCCCAGCCCCGTCGTGGCGACAGCCCCTCTAAGTAGCCTTTTACGAACAGCGGATGTCTTGCTCACTGTCCACCTCCCCCGTGCGGCGCAGTAAATGATTGCTCGTTTTGCGTCTGCGGAATCGGCGAGAACTGGCCCGGTACCGTGCCTGGTACCGGCCCGGAACGCTGGACTAGATCGTTGCTCATGATCCCCAGTGGCAAGACCACTCCGGGGCTCTGAACTCCGGCGTTGACCTGCTCTGCCAAACCTTCGCACTGTCTGATGATCGGCGCCATCTGTCGCCCGAGTTCGGCGAAACGCGAGTCACCGGGGTAGAGACGTTGCAGATCGACAAGACCACAGATTGTGCCACCGAGATCCTGCAACTCAAGCAGGTTCACGCGTGCCGATAGCGCCCCAGCCTCTGCGTTGTACGCGTTGGCAAGGTTGCTGATCGCGATGGGGATGGCCACGATGATCTCTCGCATCGCGTCGGTCTCCTGCGATACACGGCCCGTCACCTGTGCGAGACCATCGATGTTGCTCGACAGTGCTTCTCGGTTGTCATTGACGAAACGTGCAACGTCGTCGAGCGCAAACGAAAGCTGATTGATTGCCGCACCAAGATTGTCCCGCTCTCCCGCGAGGAAGTCTGAGAACGTTGCCATCTGGGTGTTGAAGTTGCGCACCTGCGCGTCGTTCTCAGCTAGTGCTGTCGATAGTTCCTGCAGGTTGCGGACCGTACCAAAGAAGTCTTCACGGCCGTCGGCAAACACGCGTGAGGCCTCAGCTAGTTCGGTGATGGAGCGGCCTAGAGCCTCCCCGTTTCCGACGAGATTCTCGTGGGTGACGTCGATGAACTCACTTAGGGCACCGTCGGCATTCGCTCCGTCGGCACCCATTGCTTCTGTGAAGTCAGCGAGTGCCTGATAGATCTCATCCACCTCCACGGGAGTCGCTGTGCGCTCACGGGGGATCTCTGCGTCTGGCCCTTCGAGTTTCGGACCTTCTGAGTACGCCGGGGCGAGCTGGATGAAACGGTCTGAAACAAGTGACGGAGTCATCTGCATCGCGTGGACTTCAGCAGGAAGGTCCACGCCGCGATTGATGTTCATCTCGACGCGAACCTCGTCACCGACGGGGGTCACGCTCGATACCTTGCCGACATCGATTCCGAGCACGCGAATGTTTGTGCCGCTGTAGATGCCTACCGTCGTCGGGAAGTAGGTCGTGATCTTCATGCCCGGCCGGAAGAAGAAGTACCAGACAACTATTCCGGCCAACAGGACGAGCACCAGGCCGGCGGCAATCACCCCGAACGTCTTTTGCCGCGTCATCAGTTGCCTCCCACAGTGCGGATCGGTTCACGGATTCCAGGCACATCCGGGAGCCCTGGCGGAGTGATGTTGAGGATCGCAATGTCGAACCAGCGGCCATTACCCAGCGTGTCGGCGAAGACGCGGTAGAACGGGGCCATCAGATTCACTGCTCGGCCAAGACTTTCCTGGTTCGCGACAAGCATGTCGGTGACGCCCTGCAGTTGCGCGAGCGCGGGGCCGATCTGCTGCTCGTTATCCGCGACCAGGCCGGTGAGCTCGTTCGACAAGTCCTGAGTTGATGTCAGTAGGAGCGAAATCGCTTCACGCCGGATGTTCAGCTCTTGAAGCAGCAGCCCGGCGTTGGAGATCAGCCGCTGGAACTCCTGGTTGCGGTCCGCGAAAATCTGCGTTGTATCGCGTGTCCTGTCGAGAAGCTCGATCAGTTCCTGATCGCGGCTAGAGATCGTCTCCGACAGTCTGGTGACTCCGTCGATGGCGTTCTGCATATGCTCAGGTGTGTCGCGGAATGCATCAGACAGCGTTTCGAAGGCCTCAGCTGCCTGCGGCATATCCACCTCGCCGAGTGTGCGTCCAGCTTCCTGGAACGCAGGCACGACGTCGTATGGAGCGACGGTGCGGTCCAATGGAATTCGCACCGAAGGATCCAGCCCCTCAGTACCGCGTGGTTCGAGTTCGACGTACTTCTGCCCGAGCAGAGTCTTGATCTGAATCGAGGCACTCGTTCGGTCACCTATCCAGGTGTCCTGGACGAGCATGTCCACGACGACCCTGTCACCTTCGAGCTTGACGTCGGTGACGTCACCAACTTTGACACCCGCTACTCGGACCTCGTCGCCGCTTTCCAGGCCGCTCGACTCGCTGAATTCAGCCGAATAGCGGTTAGACGCACCGTAAATAGGGACGTCGGAAAGGTAGAAGGCGGACAGTGTGGCGAAGAGAAGGACCAATAAACCGATGAAGCCGGTAATGACCGGGCTGCGGTGGGTCGTCACTGGATACCCCCTGGCTGGCAGCGCGTTGCCGCATTGGTGTAGATCGGCTGGTTAATCTGCGGCAGGCCTGTCGGCAGGTTAAGCCGGGTTGGAGGGGATCCCGGCCCGAGCGTGAGATCGATTCCACACAGATACATCGAGAACCACGAGCCGTAGGACGCAGTCTTGCCAAAACGTTCGAGCTTGACCGGCAGGTTCTGAATCGCTGATTCGACCGCGGGCCGTCCCGTATTGAGGTTGCCCGCGAGCTGATCAATTGCCGAAATGTTCCCTTGAATCGACGGGCGGGACGGCTCGAGCAACGCGTTCAGTTCCTCAGACATCGACGCGAGCGAAGCGAATGCGCTGCCCACCGTTTCACGGTCATCGGAGAGCCCCGAGACCAAGACGTCCAATGAGGACACCATGTCCCGAATGTCGTCGTCGTGTTCGTTCACCCGCTCGAGTACCGAGTTCAGGTTGTTAACCACAGCACCGATCACGGCGTCCCGGTCAGCAATCGCGTTCGTAAGCGTGCCGACGTTCGCGACCAACTGGGTGATCGTCGCCGCTTCACCCTGGAAGATCTGGATGATCTGGTCCGCAAGCCTGTTCACATCTTCCGGTTGCAAGGTTTCGAACAGCGGCCGGAAGCCGTTAAACAGAACCGTGAGGTTTACTGCATCTTTCGTACTCGTGTTCGGGATCGTGGCGTCCGGCTCAAGTAGCTGACCATTTTGTTCATCGCCTTGGTTGAGCAGGAGGTAACGCTGGCCTGCCAGGTGGCGGTAGCGGATCGCTGCTTGTACGTCGGCCGGCAGTTCAATTCCCGGTCGCAACCGGAACTCGACTTCGGCCTCGCTTCGGTCAACAACCTTGAGACCGGTGACACTTCCAACGCGCACGCCCGCGATTCGAACCTCGTCTCCCACATTCATGGAGGTGACATCTGTGAATCGCGCCTTGTAGGTATTGCCGCCGGTGGGAAGGTAGTTGGCGATCGCAACGGCGAGCACGCTGACGGCGAGCACGGTGGTAACGATGAAAATGCCGAGCTTGATCAGTGGTGCTGCTAGGCCTCTCATTCGAAGCTCACCTCTGCTCCCCGGAGTACTGGTGCACCAATCAGCGTCGTCCAGCCGGGTACATCCTCTGGCTCGAGGCCTGTCGCCTGGCCGTAGACCACGGACAGTGCGTCGCGTTCCGCCGGGCTTCCCGCGATGTCGGACGCGTTTCCGCTACCGCCCAACGGCGCTACGGATGCCAACGGGTCCGGCAATTGCTGGAGATTCTGCGGGCCTGGGTTGCGTGATGGCGGTGCGTAGGCGCCGTCGTTGATGGCGCCGCCCGGATATTGGCCGAACTTGCCTTCAGTCGGTGGCACCGGCTGGTAGCAGATCGGTCCGCGCGTATCGAACATGCGTGGCTCATCCTGATTTGGTAGGTACTTTCCTCGCGGATTCGCAAGCTGCACTGTGACGTTCAGGCCCCGTCCGCGTTCCTCGACACCCACTCCGAAGAGCCGCTCGAACCGTGGCACCAGGTCAGCAAAGTAGCCGATCGCGCAGCCATACGATGGCGAGTATCGCGCGAGCAGTTCCAGCGCCTCGCGTGAGTCCGCTGCGATGTTGATGATCCGGTCCCCGTTGACGTCAAGGAATCCACGGAGGTCTCCGGCAGCCAGGGTGAGCGTCTCGAGCATCAGATCTACTGACGACCGTTGCTCCACGATTGTGGTGTTGGTCGTCCGGAATGTGTCGAGTGCGTCGACTATGTCGGGTAGCGCGTCACTATATGTATCCGCGAAGGTCGCGAAATCCTGGATTGTGGCCTCGAGGTTCGGGAGTTCCCTGTTGATGCCCTCGGCCATTTCCTGGAAGCGCTCGACCATCACGCCGAGGCGTTCGCCGCGTCCGCTGAATGCCTGGTTGAGCGATCCGAGGGTTACCGCGAGATCTTGTGGCGGCACTGCGGTAAGGAGGTCATAGAAGACGTCATACATGCGGGAGGCGTCGATCGCGCTTCCCGCATCATCCTCGGGGATGATCGCTCCGGCGGCGATGGGAGGTCCCGGGTCGTCTGGCATGACGAGTTCGACATACCGCTCACCGAAGAGTGTCTTCGGCAAGATCTGCGCAGTGACATTGGCGGGCACGAAGTCGGCTTGGTCTCGGTCGATCGCGATGTCGATCTCAGCACGTCCGTCCGGTGTCGATCGGGTGCCTCGGACCTCGCCAATGATGACGCCGGAGATCTTGACGTCGGCTTCTCTCTGCAGTGAGTTTCCAAGCGTCTCTACATTCACCACAGCCTTGGTTACGGGCTTGAACACCTTCGCGAATGTCATGGTCGTGAACAGGACGAACGCGATGATGAGCACGATGAAGGTCAGCCCATAGATGCGAACTCTCGCTTTACCCGGCGCACTCATCCCGCAACCCTCACCGTCGTCGATGTACCCCAGATCGCGAGACTGAGGAAGAAGTCTAGAATCGCGATCGTCACAATTACTGTCCGCACTGACGAGCCCACCGCGACTCCCACGCCTGCGGGACCGCCGCTCGCGGTATAGCCGTAGAAGCAATGCACCATGATCAGCACGAAGGCAAACACCAGCACCTTGCCGAACGACCATAAGACGTCTTCAGGCGGCAAGAACAGGTTGAAATAATGGTCGTACGCGCCTGTCGATTGCCCATTGAGGTAGATGTTGATCGCTCTGGAGGCAAAGTAAGCAGACAACAATCCGACGACGTAGAGCGGGATAACGGCGATGAAGCCGGCCACGATGCGTGTAGTGACGAGGAACGGAAGACTTGGAACGGCCATAACCTCGACCGCGTCGATCTCCTCTGAGATGCGCATAGCACCGAGCTGCGCGGTGAAGCCGCAACCGACCGTCGACGACAGGGCAAGCGCGGCAATCACAGGCGCAATTTCGCGGGTGTTGATGTACGCGGACAGCATGCCCGTGAGCACCGAAGCGCCGATCTGATCCAGTGACGCGAAGCCCTGCATACCGACGACGACGCCGGTGAACATCGACATCGCGATGATGACACCAAAGGTGCCCGCGATCACTGCCAGACCACCGGTTCCGAAGGTGACCTCTGCAAGCAGACGACTTACTTCTTTCGGGTACTTCTTGATCGTCGCCGGAATCCAGCCGATGGCCCGGGCATAGAAGGCCATCTGCTCGCCCAGCGAGTCCAGCGCGCCGACGGGTTTCCGGACGACTGTTTTCGCCCGGCGACTCATCACGTCGAGTCGGCCTCTCGTAGCAGTCATAACCTCATGCCCCCCTTGGAGGAACGATCTGGATGTACACCGCGGTGAGGATGAAGTTTGCGAAGAACAGGAGGAGGAATGTGATGACCACACCCTCGTTCACCGCATCGCCCACACCCTTCGGACCGCCCTTCGGATGGAGACCCTTATAGGCCGCGACCACACCCGCGATGACACCGAAGATCATGCCTTTGATCTCACCGATCCACAGGTCGGGAAGTTGCGCCAGCGCCGAGAAGGCCGCCACGTACGTACCTGGCGTGCCGTCTTGGAGCATGACGTTGAAGACGTAACCACCGGCCACACCGATAACCGCGACCAGGCCGTTGAGCAGGGCTGCGATGAGAATCATCGCGAGCACGCGAGGAACGACGAGGCGCTGGACCGGGTTGATCCCGAGGACCTCCATCGCATCGATTTCCTCGCGGATAGTGCGCGAACCGAGGTCCGCTGTCACTGCGGAACCGGCAGCCCCAGCGACAAGTAGCGCGGTAACCATGGGGCTGATCTGCTGCACCACGGCGAGCGAGCTGGCAGAACCGGTGAAGCCCTCGGCACCTAGCTGCCGGATAATCGCGCCCGTCATCATGGACACAACTGCGCCGAACGGGATCGCGACGAGTGCCGTGGGCAGGATCGTCACGCTGGCGATAAACCAAGCCTGCTGGATGAACTCTCGCGTCTGGAACGGCTTCCTGAAAGTGTTCCGGACGACGTCTACTAGCAGCTGAAGGATGAGACCCGCCTGGGTCAGCATCCCTTCAGCTGCTTGGCCAACCTTGTTGTTTCGCAGCGCACCAGCCGAGATAGCCATCAGTTGCTTCCTGCCTGCGATGCTTCGTATTCGCGGAGTTCTTCAAGGATCGCGCGGCGGGCAGGCTCGGGCAGATCATCCATCAGATGCCGGACCCGCTCCCGGCGGCGCAACTCACCCTGACGCTGCGGCATCCCCGGCGTCGGACGGATCTGCGGAATCACACCACGCACATCCTCATCTGGGGACCCATCACTATGACCCGCCTCCGCCATCGCCGCCTCAGCCGCCATCGTCGCCTCGTCCTTCTCCTCCGACATCCCGATCGGACCCAGACGACGACCATTGAGGAACTGCCCCACCACCGGCTCATCACTGGTCAGCAGCACCTCACGCGGACCAAACATCACCAGATGCTTCCTAAACAGCATCCCCAAGTTATCCGGCACCGTCCGCGCCATATTGATGTTGTGCGTCACGATCAGCACCGTGCAGTCAATCTGCGAATTGATATCCAGAATCAGCTGCGACAAATACGCCGTACGCACCGGATCCAGACCCGAATCCGGCTCATCACACAACAAAATCTCCGGATTCAGCACCAGCGACCGCGCCAGACCCGCACGCTTACGCATCCCGCCCGAAATCTCACCCGGAAGCTTGTTCTCCGCACCCAGCAGACCCACAAGCTCCATCTTCTCCATCACGATCTGACGGACCTCAGACTCCGACTTGCGCGTATGCTCCCGCAACGGAAACGCCACATTGTCATACAAATCCATCGACCCGAACAGCGCACCATCCTGAAACAGCACACCGAACATCTTCCGCACCTCATACAGCTCCCGCTGCGTGCACTGCAAAATATCGGTCCCATCAATCACGATCGAACCCCGCTCCGGGCGGATCAAACCAATCAGCGACTTCAAAAACACCGACTTACCCGTACCCGACGGGCCCAGCAGCGCACTCACCTCCCCAACAGGAAGCGTGAACGTGACATCAGACCAGATGTTCTGCGAACCAAAGGTCTTCGTCAGACCCTCGACAGCGACCTCGACTCCCACTGAACCTCCCAGCTAGGCCCACATCCCTGCACAGTGTGGGTTGCGTCACTTTAACCCACCAATGGGACGCGTATGACCCCGAACGTTACTTCAGGTTCGAATTCCGCTTTACACCGCCCCTCCCCCTGTGGGCTGCGGATTCGATGGATGGCGAGTCACCTCTGGGGTCGTGTCAGGTAACTCGTTGGTGCACAATAACTTTCACTCTTGACGAACACGTACCTTCGGGACAAATCAAGCAAATCTCAGCGATAACTCAGGTTCTGTTCGCTACATCGGCTGCACGTCGGATAGCAGCCAGCGATCTCCATCTCGCTCCAGCGAGACCACGAGGCGGCTGGCTTCGATCCCGCCTTCTGGCCTCAGGACGTTGGTCACTTCCTGGTTAAGGAAAACCAGAACCGTCGCCTGGTTTTCATCGACCGACTGCACGGCAGCATGGATCGCGCTGCCCTGCGAAACGCCGCGGCTTTCCGTAACAGCGTCTCGCAACTCATTTGCGACGGTCTCATATTCTTCAGCGAATTCGGGGGTAGATACCGCAATTACGTCCGAAAAACTCTGCTCAAGATCCGTGTAGGTGTAGCTGCCCATGAGTTCGGCATAGGTTGAAGCGTCGCTGACAGCTTGAATCCGCAGGGTCTCTGCCTGTGCAAGTGCCCGCTCGCCACGCGAAGTGTCCCAATATAAGTAGCCCAGAACGCCGGAGAGTGCAATCAGGCCCGTGAAGGCGAGCGCCAGGAGGGGTTTTGCCCTGCTCCGCTCTTCCGCCTTCTCCTCGTGAGCCTGGGCGGCTGGCGGGGACTCCGCTGGCCCCGTTCCCGGCTCGTCGACCGATGACACCTTGGCTGTCTCCTGTTCGTCGTGCAACTCGAATGTTCGCGCGTCTGGCGTCACCGGTCGCCACCCGCACCCGGCAGTCCTGCATCACGAGCGGCCGCGTCTGCCGCGCGGAGAGCGGCGCGGGTCGCGGGAGCCAGGATCAGCGGATCGCTGACAATGGGTGGACCGGTCTGAATTCCTGGTGACGTGTACTTCACCAGACCGAGCCCATCTGGCCGAGGGGCCGTCACCGCACCGCGTTGCGCGAGACCGTCTCCGGGCGGACAGAATACGCCCCGGTTTGGTTCGCGCGGACTCTGATCGCCGACAACGCGCCTCGGTGTGTCGTAAAAGCACACCGGCCCTTGCGTCACGACAAGGTGGAAGTCAGCGATGCTCCCCCGGCTGATACCCGCCGCTGCGTCAAGACCTCGGGGGAAATCGTCTACGAGCGCCCGAATCGCAGCGTCACGGTTACCGAGAATTGGCGCGATATCGGCGAGGCCAGCCATCATGCTTTCCGCGTTGTTTTGATTGCTGACGAGAATGTCGGAAATCCGCCTCATCCCTCCCGGACCGGTATCGATCAGGCTCTCTAAATCGGGCGTGCTCTCGACTAACTGGCGCGTCCACGTGCGAAACGTGGTGAATGACGACGGTAGCGCGTCAGACGCGTCCGCTATCAGCGCCATCGTTGCGGGCCCTTCGAGCCCGAGCCATTCGACCGTCTCTGCGTGCTTGTCGAATACGTCCGCCAGAATGCCTACGTTGTCGATAATGTCGCCAATATCCTCGCCGCGGCCCTGAAAAGTATCCCCCAGTGTCGTGAGAAGTGCACTGACAGAATCCACGTCCACGGTCTCAATCACATCGTTGAGCGCCACCAGTACTTCTCGGAAGTCCGCGCGCTGCAGAGCTGGATCAGCAACGAGCACGGCCCCGTCCTCCAAGTAGACGCCCGGCTGCGCATCCGGCTCGGGACGCAACTCGAGGTTGACGAGACCTGCCACATTCAACGTGGTGGACACAGGTGTTACGGCGTTGGAGACCTGTACGCCGGGGTCCAGCTGGAAGTCGACTTGAATCGGCAACTCGACAGGCCCTTGATCGGTGTCGACTGAACGTGTTTCCGACGGTGGCACCGGCCTAATTTCCCGGATCTCGCCGACGACGACGCCCTGATACGTCACCACAGTTCCAGGCCCCAGACCGCGCCCATTATCGAAGTACGCCGTCCCAGAAACCGGCCGTTCCCCAAGGCCAATCGTGGAAAGACTCAGAAACTGAGCTCCCAGCGCGTACCGGGTACCGGCAGGAATGATGAATAGGGCCAGAGCGATAAAGAGGGCCAACTGAACCTTCGTGCTGCGCCTCATCGGATGCCCCCAGTTTGTGCGACGCGCTCACCGATCAGCAAATATGAAAGCGCATCTGGAATGTTCAGAGTCCCGTCGAAGGCCAGATAATCACCACGCTGGGCATTCGCAACCCCGGTCAGGAAGTCCGTCATGGGAAGCAGTACGCTGCGAATCTCGACACTCCGCAGGGCCTCGAGCAAATCAGCAAGTTCCGCTGGAAGTGCAAGTAAGTCGTCCTCGGCCGCCGTCATTATCACGTCGAGCTCACCGGACAGCCCACCCACACTTGCCATGAGGTCTGCTATTTCCGGCCATTGATCGTTCAGCTGATCAAACACAGGAATCGCGGCGTCGAGCCCACGCTCGAACGCATCTCGCTGCGCCGCCAACTGTTCAGACGCTCCCGCTGCCGCGGTGAGGGCGCGATCGATATTGCCAGACTGTGCGCTCAGCAACTGTGCGGTACTACGCAGCGAAGTAACAAGCCGGTTTATTTCCTCGCCGCGATCTCCCACTGCGAGTTCCATTTCATTGGCGATGACTTCGAGACTGCCCACTCCGCCTTCGCTGAGTACCAGAGAAAGGCTTGCGAGAGCATTTTCGAGGTCGGGACCTCTGAACGTCTGTTCCTCAGTCATGCGGTCGCCCGGCTGAAACATCTCAGACGAAGGCTCATCAGGCAGCCGCACACGCAAATACGGGTTGCCGAGCGTGTTTGGCAATTCAACGGTGATTGTCGCGTCCCGCGGAAGTTCAGCGTCGCTGTCCAGGCTTACGGTCGCTACCGCGATTCGACGACCATCTGGAGCCACATCGGTCCGCAGGTCTGCGACCCGGCCAAGTAGCCGCTGACCTAGGCGCACCTCACTACCGACCATGACCAGGTCTGCAGTTTCCAACTCGACCTCAATCGGGTAGGTAGCTCTGCCTTCCACCAGATCGAAGGAAATGTTCTGCATTCCCATAGAGCATCCCGTCCCGGCAATCGCGATCGGAATGGCGATGAGCGCGGAGAGGACCCCGCTCTTTATGAGCCTCATCAGCGTCCTCCCCTCACTGAGTTCTGCAGGATCGCACCGAGACCAAACGGATCAGACGCGCTCGGCGGGATGGATATCGGATTCGTCAGCCCTGCTCCTGTGCAGAGTGCCGCGCCAAGGTCTCCACACAGCGGTGCGAGACCCGGGAGTTGCTGGAGATCTGTGGAAATGTTGAGGCGGATTCGCATGTGGTTATCGACGATTGCGCGATCGACGTTCTGCCCGATCAGTGGCAACACGTCGAGGATTTCCGCGAGGTCAGACGGACTGTTAGCGAGCGTATTGGCGAGCACGTCAGTCGAGGCGATGATGTCGCTCAACTCACCTCCACGTTCGGTCACCACTCTGTCCGCCTCGTCGAACATCACCCGGATCCGGCTGATCATCGACCCAAGATCGATGTCTTGACGGCCCGCCTCTGCCGCTAGCGCGGTGAGCGATGTCGTGAACTCGCGGATCTCAGCATCACGCGATGAGATCATCCTCGCGATGTTGCCGAAGACTTCGAGGAGCTCGTCGATCTCGTCCGCGTTGTCTCCGAGCACTCTCGTCGCTCCCGCGAATTGCTCGATGGCGCGGTTCGCCTCCGGTCCAATCCCCTCGAAAGCCTGCCCCATCCTTTCGACCGTTTCCCGGACGCCACCTAGTTCCTCTTGGTCGCTGAGGCGTTCCGCAAGATCCTTGGCAGAGGTCAGAAGCATGTCGTAGTCGATGGGCACGTCAGTTCGCTCGAGCGGGATGACACCCCCGTCTGGGAATTCACCAACCCTTTCACCCCTCGGTGGCAGCACGATCTCGACGTATCGGTCCGCCACCAAGGTTCGGTTCGTGATGAATGCACCGATGTTTTCCGGGAGGTCCACGTCCGGATGGACCTTCATCGTGACTAGCACACCACGCTCGGTGGGTTCGAGCTCAGCGATGTTACCCACATCGACACCGAGTAGCCGCACTTCGTTGTCGACATAAAGACCCGTCGCGACCTGGAACTCGGCCACAATTGTCTTGCTCGTCTCCCTGAGGAACACCACCCAGACTGTCAACGCAACCAGCACGACTATCAGCACAATCGCGATGATCCGGCCGACTTTCCCACTAACGCTCGCTGTATCGGTCATTTACCGGCACCCCTCCATCACGCCAAGCAAGCAGAGCATGTTGTCCGGTAAGACGGCAGCTGGAGCGTTGACGTCGAGCCAGGGTCCGTTACCGCTGGCATCAGCAACATGGCGGAACGCGGGGGCAACCTCGGCGAGATTTCGCTCGATCAGATCTGATTCAGCCGAGAGCATCGCGGTAACGTCCTGCAGACCCACCATCAGGCGGTCCCATTCACCGGATTCTGAATCAAGCAGCTCAGTCATCCGTACGGAAACTGTTTCGAGGTCCCGTATGAGCCCGCTGATCAACTGCGCCCGCACACCGAGCGTGCCGAAGACGATGGCACCCTGGTCGAAGAGTCGCTCCAGTGTGTCTTGCTGAGCATCGACAATCTCGGCGAGCTCTCGCCCAGTCTCGAGCAGTCGCTGGATCTGGTCACCGTTGTCATTGATGATCGCGGCGGCGTCCGCGAGAGCGGTCACCGCTTCGTCAGCGAGCGCCCGGCTGGGAATTGATTCGTATGCGAGGTCGGTGAGGTACGCAATCTGCTCGTAGTCAATGGCCTCCCGGTCCGGCTCGTCGGTTCGCGTCACGTCGTATGCGGCGCGGGCGATCTCGTCGAAGTGGAAGGGGACCGCAGCGCGCTCCAATGGAATGACACCCCCTCGAGGGACCCCACACCCTGCGGACGTATGTCCAAGTAGTAGGCGCCAAGGATGGTCCGTAGCTTGACTTCCGCCTCGGTCTGGTCGCCGAGTTCTTGTGATCGGTCTACGCGGAAGCCCGCGACAACCTCATCCCCCTCAATCTGGACACTCTCGACTCGACCAGCGGGGAGACCCGCCACATAGACGGGGTCACCGGCTGACAGCCCTCCCGCAGAGGGCAAAACAACGCTGTATCCCGCAGTCCGCAAGTGGTAGACAGCCGTGGGAAACACGGCGGCAAATGCGAGCACCGCAACGACGATGACCGTGGCAACTGCGCCGATTAGCCCAGGTCGAGTGACATATACCTTGGAGATGCCTGAACCAACGAGTTGCTGGTTGAGATCTCTAATCCAGCGGATCATCGGCACACCTCCGAATGTGTTCCCCCGATGAGGTTGAACAGGTCTGCCTCGAAGTCATCGACCTGGACGCTCAGGGTGCAGATATAAAGCGTGAGCCAGGACCCGTAGTCCCCGTAGTGGTTGACTGCTTCGCCAGTCCGCAGCAGCGATTCCAGCAGTCCTCTGTACTCTTCAGTGTTTTGGCTCCACTCCTCACTCACATCGATTCCCGCAGCGACTGAGCGGCGCAGGTCAGGCATCGTGGTGTCGAGCAGGGTGGCGAACTTATCCATTGTTGATCCGCCCTGGTCGAGGAGCGCAATGATGTCGTCGTTGCGCGACGCCAGGTTTTCCGTGAGGGCAGTGAGTCCTTCGATTGCGGCTTCGACATCGTCCCGCCGCTCAATTACGACGTCGAAAGCGTCGGGGAGAGTATTGGCTATCCGTTCGATCTCGGCTTGACGGGCGAGCATCACATTCGCCACGTCGAGCATCCCGATCAGCATGGCTTCGAACACATCCGTATTGCCTTCAAGCGCTCCGATCAGCGATGCCGACATCTGGTTGAGTCTCGGGGGATCCAGCAACCGGAAGACGGGGCGGAAGCCGTTAAACAGCTCCGTTACGTCCGTCGGTGGTTTACCTAGAGTCGGGAGTCTGTCTCCCCGTTGAAGGGCTGCCGCCCCGCCTGGGTCGATCAGCCCCAGGTAGCGAACGCCGAGCATGTCAGCGAACTTGACTTCGGCCCGGGCGTTCTCGGTCAGCTCGACGTCGCGTTCGATCGCGAAACTCACCACCGCACGAACTGAGCCGTCGGACTGGCGTTCCCAGGCAGTACCGCCGACCTTACCCACGCGCACACCCGCCAAAGTGACGTCGTCTCCACGCTTGAGGCTCGTCGCGTCGTCGAACTCCGCCGTATAGGTGGCCGAGCGTCCATCGACCGGAGGACTCAGTGTCTGCCACACGCTCACCGAGGTGAACAACACCAGCACAAGAAAGACAACGAGGCCCGCCAGTGCACCCTTACTCAGCTTCATGAAACTTCCACCGCCGTCCCGCGGACGATCGGCCCGAGCAGCATCGCTGTGGCTGCGCTGGGCCGGTCAGAAACACTCGGCCGGTCAGATGCGGGCTGCCCGGCGGCAGGCGCCGCCGCACCGCGGAGGCCACGCATAAGTTCCCTCTCGAGGACAGCAAGCGGATCCGCCCGCATTTCCGTCATTTCTCCTTCAGCGGGAGCCCCCGCAGGAAACAGGCCCCGTAGGCCAGGGACCAGGTCTTCCGGTGAAAGCTCAGTCACCGTGCGCGCGTCAGCGGGACCGCATGTCGGCGACGAAAGACCGGGGTACTGCGGACAGTCAGCGGCAGAATACGGAAGCGGATCCTCGAACGTCGCGAGAGCCTGAATGTTGAGTCTGCCCGTTCGAAATACGGGTCCCAGTGACGCCCCGGCGTTGCGCAAGCTTCTCAGCGTGCCGTCAGCTCCCTGGCCTGTGTTGATCGCGGTAACTGCGACCGTTCCCCCGTCCAAGAAGACGACGGTGTCGTTGGCAATCGCTCCGAAGAAATTCTCTGCATCACGGCCGAAGGCTGCGCCTGCAATGAGTACCTCGCGGATCCCCTCACTACGGCGAGTCAAGAGATCTGCGAGATCCGTTGAGTTTTCCATCGTCGCCACAATGTCGGGCAGCGAGACGTCGATATTTTCGAGCGTTCTTCGCAGATCTGGAATGACCTCGCCCTCGATGAGCGGCGAGAGGGACTCGAGCAGATCTGCGCCCTGACCGATGAGAAGTCCCAGATCCTCGCCGCGCCCTTCCACACCGATCCGCAGTTCCCGCAGACCTTCAAGCGACCCCTCGATATTCAGGTCATACACCGCACGCATGACTTTCTCGTATACGTCGTAAAGTTCGCGCGCCTCGGGCCCGGTGTCCAGGATCAGCGTGTCCCCCGCAGTAAGATTCACTGTCGACCGATCGGTGAGCTCCACTCCGTACGGCGCGACAAGGTGAACCTCGTTGTCGCCGAATACTGTCCTCGGAACGATCCTGGCTAGCGCGTCATTCGGGATCTCTTCGAGCACTCCCGGCGCGACCTGCATCTCCAGCCGAGAAATCTCGCGGCCAGCCTCATCGACCACCCCGACCTCAATGTTGCTGACCCGCCCCACGATGACACCCTCGTAGCGCACTGCATTGTCAGAACCCAAGAGCAAGCCCGATTCGCGTGGCCTTTCCTCGCCTGCCACCTCAATTGCGGCTGGCACATCGACGTAAACCTTAGGGGACCGGTCCAGCGCACCCGCGCCGCGTGCTATCAACAGTGCGGAGATCACGAAGAGCAAGACAGCGATGATGACACCGCGAATTGATTTGATCATTCGAGTCCCATCCCTGGAATCGTCGGTGTCAGACCGTAGAGACCAAAGATCAGAACCATGGCCGCAATGGCCACCGTGAGGATCGTTGTCCGGACGGCCGTGCCTGCTGCACGACCGACGCCTTCCGGTCCGCCCGACGCGTTATATCCATATGAGCAAGCGATGACAGCGATGATGACGGAGAAGATCACTGTCATGAGGATCGAATAGCCGAAGGCCTGCGGCGTTATCGATTGTCGGAAGTAATAGTCATAGGTGCCGGAGGATTCTCCGAGCATGCCAACCACGACAAATCGAGAAGCGAGATACGCACCGAGCAGTCCCACCATGTACACAGGGGTGATCACGATGAGCATCGCGATCAGCCGAACCGTCGCAAGGAAGGTCACCGACGGGACGCCGAGAGTGTCGAGCGCGTCGATCTCTTCCGAGATTCGCATAGAACCAAGCTGAGCCGTGAAACCCGTCCCCACTTTTGCCGCGATCGCCAAGGCAGCGATCAACGGTGCAAGGGCCTGGGTGTTCGCAATCGAGGCTGCGAGACCCGAAAGTGCCGTGAATCCGAGAAGTCCCAGCGCACGGTGGATCTCAATCGACACCATGACGGCGGCGACGATCGCCATCCCCGCGACGACGCCGATCGTGCCCCCGCCGGAGAGCAGCGACGCTTTTCCGAAGCTGATGTTCCCAACCTCGCGAAGCACGTGGGTTCGGTATCGCGTGATCGCCATGGGAATGCCCGCAAACATTTTCACACCGAACATGACATGACCATCAAGCGCCGCAAAGCTGCTCTTCACCCTCCCAGCAGTCCCCGAGGTGGCGTTCTTCAGCCTCTGCGTGGCTGTCTGCGACAAGATCATATGTAATCTCCGACTGCTGGCACGACCACGATGTACATCTGGGTCAGAACGACGTTGATCACGAAGACAGCAATGAACATCATGACCACGGCGTCGTTCACCGAGTTCGCCACCCCGGCTGATCCGCCACGAGTTTGTGTTCCCTTATAGGCAGCGACGATTGAGCACGCGACACCGAAACAGAACGACTTGAACAGCGCCATCACAAAGTCGGATGTTCGACCGTACGCCTGCAGTGTCAGCAAGAACCCGCCTTGCGACTCACCAACTCCCACGACTTGGTAGGTGTACGTGAAGAAGATTCCGGCGAACGACACGATCGTGCACATCGATAAGGCCACGAAGACCAGGGCGAAGACTCGCGGTACGACGACGCGCTCCACCACGTCCACGCTCATGACCTGCAACGCGTCGATTTCCTCGCGGATGGTGCGAGCGCCGAGGTCAGAGCAGATAGCGGCGCCACCCACACCCGCGGCGATCAGCGCCGTTACGAGTGCGGCCGCCTGCCCGATAATCACAAACGAGACGACCGCGCCCGAATACTGCGCGGCGCCTACCCGGCCAGCCAGTCCGCCCATCATGACGGCAATAACCACGCCGATGGGAAGCATGAGCAGTAATGAAGGCCAGAAGCAGACTTTCACGAGAAACGTTGTCTGGCTTACGAATTCGGCTAGCGGAAAACGCCGCTTGAGAATAGCCGCGAGGCCAGTCAGGAATGTCTGGGCCGCGAAAGTGACGAGCCCCCCGATTTCATTAATTGCATCGGGGATGAGCCCCTTTTTGTTCGATTCGACTTGAACAGTCAACGCCTTGCCTCATCTTAAAGTGTCTGGAGACGTCAGTGAATTACGGGCCAGTGAATTACGGGCGCGACTACCCTGCCTGCGATGCTTCGTATTCGCGGAGTTCTTCAAGGATCGCGCGGCGGGCAGGCTCGGGCAGATCATCCATCAGATGCCGGACCCGCTCCCGGCGGCGCAACTCACCCTGACGCTGCGGCATCCCCGGCGTCGGACGGATCTGCGGAATCACACCACGCACATCCTCATCCGGCGACCCATCACTATGACCCGCCTCCGCCATCGCCGCCTCAGCCGCCATCGTCGCCTCGTCCTTCTCCTCCGACATCCCGATCGGACCCAGACGACGACCATTCAGGAACTGCCCCACCACCGGCTCATCACTGGTCAGCAGCACCTCACGCGGACCAAACATCACCAGATGCTTCCTAAACAGCATCCCCAAGTTATCCGGCACCGTCCGCGCCATATTGATGTTGTGCGTCACGATCAGCACCGTGCAGTCAATCTGCGAATTGATATCCAGAATCAGCTGCGACAAATACGCCGTACGCACCGGATCCAGACCCGAATCCGGCTCATCACACAACAAAATCTCCGGATTCAGCACCAGCGACCGCGCCAGACCCGCACGCTTACGCATCCCGCCCGAAATCTCACCCGGAAGCTTGTTCTCCGCACCCAGCAGACCCACAAGCTCCATCTTCTCCATCACGATCTGACGGACCTCAGACTCCGACTTCTTCGTATGCTCCCGCAACGGAAACGCCACATTGTCATACAAATCCATCGACCCGAACAGCGCACCATCCTGAAACAGCACACCGAACATCTTCCGCACCTCATACAGCTCCCGCTGCGTGCACTGCAAAATATCGGTCCCATCAATCACGATCGAACCCCGCTCCGGGCGGATCAAACCAATCAGCGACTTCAAAAACACCGACTTACCCGTACCCGACGGGCCCAGCAGCGCACTCACCTCCCCAACAGGAAGCGTAAACGTGACATCAGACCAGATGTTCTGCGAACCAAAGGTCTTCGTCAGACCCTCGACAGCGACCTCGACACCCACTGAACCTCCCAGCTAGGCCCACACCGCTTCTTGATGTGGTCCGCGTCACTGTAACGTAACGGTGATGGTGTTGTTGCCAGGAATGCTACGAATGCGAGGAATTCCACAACGGAGAAAACGGCAACAGAATGTGACTTAAAACGGCCCGTGTTGGTGTCGTTTTGCACCTGCGACAGAAACCGATCTGAAAGTCCGGCGGTGTACCACGGACGCATACAGGATTGTGTCGCACAAATTCACACTGTTGGCATGAACTGCGCGCCCTGCTTATAAAAGACAACACGGACATCTTTGTCAACCCTGGACGTCCGCAGCTCTTAGTCACGTGACGTTCCCGAAGAGTGCGTGCACAACGCATTGTGGGGCCACCCAGCACAAGAAATGCGCTGGATGACCCCACGATGAGCAGTGCACTCGCTGATCATTGGACCTTCCGGCCCATGATCAGCGACAGCACGACTAAGCGATAGTCAGCTTACTTGACGGAAACCTTCGCGCCAGCAGCCTCGAGCTTGTCCTTGGCAGCGTCAGCCTGGTCCTTGGCGACGTGCTCGAGGATGGCCTTCGGAGCACTCTCGACGAGTTCCTTGGCTTCCTTCAGTCCGAGGCTCGGGATGATCTCACGGACAACCTTGATGACGCCGATCTTCTTTTCACCAGCAGCCTCGAGAACGACGTCGAACTCGTCCTTCTCTTCGACAGCCTCGGCTGCACCAGCGGCCGGTGCACCAGCAGCCGCAACAGCGACGGGAGCGGCAGCGGTAACCTCGAAGGTGTCTTCGAAGACCTTGACGAACTCCGAGAGCTCGAGAAGGGTCATTTCCTTGAAAGCGTCGATCAGCTCGTCGGTGGTGAGCTTCGCCATGGTGGCGGTCCTTCCTTACGTTGTTCCCAGCCACATCCCATGACATGACCGAGTGTGGGTAATCGTGTGCGCGGTGAAGAACGCAGGGTGCGTTCAGCTTTCCGCTGGGGCGCTCTCTGAGCCTTCGGCACCCTTCTTTTCCTGCAATGCAGCAGCCAGACGCGCGACCTGCGAAGCAGGTGCGTTGAACAGGCCCGCAGCCTTCGCCAAGTTGCCCTTCATCGCGCCAGCGAGCTTGGCCAACAAGACCTCACGAGACTCAAGGTCCGCGATCTTGTCAACTTCGTCCACCGACAGGGGGCGGCCATCCATGTAGCCGCCCTTAATGACGAGGGCTTTGTTGTCCTTCGAGAACTTCTTGAGAGCCTTCGCGGCGTCAACGGGCTCACCCGTAATGAACGCGATCGCGGTCGGTCCCGAGAAAAGCTCGTCGAGTCCCTCAACTCCGGCATCGCGTGCCGCAATCTTCACGAGGGTGTTCTTGGCGACGGAGTACGAGGACCCCGCGCCGAGTGCCCGGCGCAGTTCGGTCAGGCCGGCAACACTGAGGCCACGGTATTCAGTAACGACGGTTGCGGTCGAGTTCTTAAACCGCTCGCTGATCTCCGCTACCGCGGCGACCTTTTCAGCCTTTGCCATGCTTCGCCTCCTCTCCTCACTCAGCCGAATTCGCTGACC
Source organism: Hoyosella subflava DQS3-9A1 (assembly GCF_000214175.1). Lineage (NCBI taxonomy): Bacteria > Bacillati > Actinomycetota > Actinomycetes > Mycobacteriales > Hoyosellaceae > Hoyosella > Hoyosella subflava. Next base: position 409,975 of record NC_015564.1, on the reverse strand, counting down.
AGTCAGAGGGCTCACATGCATACAAGGCCTGCGCACAAGCCCCAGATACAGCAAAACCCCGGCGCAGAAAGCCGGGGCAGGTTGATGTACGTGTGTGGCGCATAGATGCGGCACACACCCTAGCCTCGTCCTCCTGCGTGGGCCGCCGGATTGCTCCGGTCCTTCGCTTGCATACACAGAAGCGCATGCAATGACCAACGGTCTTCGGTGAACTTTACATTTGGGTAGATCAGCCCACGCGAGCGTGAGCAGACCAGACATAAGTCCGAGAGAAGGATAGCGCGCAGGCGGCCGGATCCCAAATCGGGTAAGTCTGAAAGATCAGGCAGACTAGGGAGTATCCCGTGTCCGCGTAGACCTTGAGGAGGCGCGGTGTCGAACCGCTCTACAGAGACCGACAATGTTCCGCACAAGGCTGGCACCGCGACAACGCGATCCATTCGCATCGCGTACGAGGAGTTCGGGGCAGCCGATGCACCTCCGATCGTGCTGATTATGGGGTTCGGTGCACAGTTGACCCTTTGGCCGACTGAACTTTGCGAGAGCCTTGCCCGCGAGGGATTCCGTGTCATCCGCTTCGACAACCGCGACATCGGTCTCTCGACGAAGTTCGATGGCATGCGGGTCGATGGCTCATTTCTTGCGCGGATGGTGCGTAGTCAACTGGGCATACCCAGCTCCGTGCCATACACGCTGCACGACATGGCGGCTGACACGCGCAACTTCCTCGATGCACTCGGAATCGAACAAGCGCACCTAGTGGGCGCCTCCATGGGCGGAATGATCACTCAACTCGTCGCTGCCACTTACCCTGCGCGTGTTGCTTCCGCATCCATTGTTTTCTCGAGCACAAATGAACGCTTCCTGCCGCCACCTGCACCTACGGCACTCAAGGCGCTCCTGACGGCGCCGCCAAAGAACGCGACCGTAGACGAGATGGTCGAGCATTCCGCACGGAATTTCCAGGTTCTTGGCGGCCCCGCTTTTCCGCGTGACCGCGACGAATTACGCGAACTCTCCCGCACGCAGATTGAACGGAGCTACTACCCCCAAGGCATGGTGCGGCAGCTAGCTGCAGTGCTCGGCACTGGCAGTCTCCGGCCGTACGCACAACGCATCAAGGCGCCGACCACCGTCATCCATGGCACAGCAGATCCGCTGCTGCGACCAGCGTGCGGACGTGCCGTCGCTCGCGCGATACCCGGCGCCCAGCTACGCATGATCGAGGGCATGGGACACGACCTGCCCGCTGCTGTGACACCGCGACTGGCATCCGAGATTCTTCAAAACACCGCCAGGTCGGCTGAAAACGCGTAAATCCGCACCCCTTCCGGCACATCCGCACCGGAAATACGGTAGTTGTCAACCTGTCTGAGACAGGTGGGGTGGTTTGGTGTTGATTCCGGTGGCTTCGGGGAGCTTGGGTGCTTGTGGGGGTTGCCGGAATCGTTTGGGGTGGGCGGCGTAGTACTGGTTGAGGTGCTGTTGCCGCTTTTGCTGCACGTGGTGGGCGGTGCTGTGGTAGACGCTGGCGGGGGTGTGCCAGTTCAGGCCGCTGTGACGGTGCTGGTGGGCGTAGGCGTGCAGGTACTGCTCAGTCCATTCGCGGGCGTGTTCGATGCTGTCGAAATGGTCCGGGCAGTTCAGGTCGTATTTGAAGGTTTTGAACATCGATTCGGAGAACGGGTTATCGTCGCTGACCCGGGGCCGTGAGTACGACATGGTGGCGTGGTGGGTGTTTTCGAGCAGGCTGGTCAGCTCGCTGGCGCGCATGGCGGAGCCGTTATCGGAGTGCACGACTGCGGGCGCGCCGTGCGCGGTGAGCGCGGCGGTGAACATGGTTTTCGCGTCTGCAGCGTTTTCGCTGTAGCCGATGTGCCAGCCCACGGGGTAGCGCGAGTACACGTCGAGGATCAGCGCGAGCCGGTAGCGGTCCTGGTTACGCGGCCCGCGCAGTTCGGTGGTGTCCCAGGTCCATAGCTGGTTGGGTTTTGACGCTGGCACGATAGGTTTCACGCGGGCACTGCTGCTCGCGCCGCGGCGGGTCCGGCGCCGGTCCCCGGTCAGCTGCGCTTTGCGTGCCACTCGGTAGAACGTGCTCGATGAGCAGGCGATTGCCCCGCGATCGAATGCCTGCCAATAGGTCTGGATGACCGACAGATCCGCGTATTCCGCACGGCCGAGCAGTTCAATGATTGAGTCTTGCTCAGCCTGGGTCAGGGCGGCTGGCTGGCTGCGCTGCGAGTGCGGGACCGGGTCGGTGACCGGATGATAATGGCGGTACCCACGAGTGACGCGGTAGAACGTCGCGCGAGCTACTCCGGCTAGCGTACAGGCGCTGATCGCTGTCATCCCGGCCGCGGTCAGCGCGAGGACCACACCGATCAGGACAGGTTCTTGCGCTGCAGCCACTGCGCGTACTCGTCCGCGCTCATCAGGGCAGGCGGGATCTGTTCGTCGGGGTCGCTGGAGCTCTCGTTGATCCCGTGCAAGAGCTCGTAGGCTTTTCCCAGGATCTCCTGAACGGCCTCGGCCTGGGCGACCTTCTTCTTCAGGGCGTCGTTCTCGCTGCGCAACCGCGCTAGCTCAGCCCGTTCACGGTTACTCACACGATTCCTTGACTTCTCCGACGCGGCCACCATCTGACTGGTGTATTCCCCCTGATCATATGCCTTAAGCCAGCGGTTGATCGTCCCGTAATCCAGGTTGAGTTCGCGCAGCAGCCGCGCCTTTGCGCCCCGCTCAGTACAGGTGTGCCAGCGGCGGACAAACTCGATCCGGAACGCGAGCGGGAACATCCGCACTCCACCAGGTGAACGGCCAACCTCAAGATCAACAGGCATAACGGGAAATCCAATCCCCGCCCAGTTAGTCAGGACGGTGTCTCACCACCATCCTGACTAACTGGGAATAACCGGTGCGGATTGCACGTTAAGGGCGCGGATTTGCGCGTGGCTCGAACTTACTCGCCGTCTTCGAGAAGGTTCCGGGTACGGTTCGGGTCCACCGGGATGCCCGGTCCGGTGGTCGTCGTCATCGTCACCTTCTTGACGTAGCGACCTTTCGCTGCGGAAGGCTTGGCACGCAGGATCTCATCAAGTGCAGCGGTGTAGTTTTCGACCAGCTTGCGCTCATCGAATGACGCCTTGCCAATGATCAGATGCAGGTTGGCCTGCTTGTCAACACGGAAGTTGATCTTGCCGCCCTTGATGTCGCTGACGGCCTTCGCGACATCCATCGTGACTGTGCCCGTCTTGGGGTTCGGCATCAAGCCACGAGGACCGAGGATACGAGCAATACGACCGACCTTCGCCATCTGGTCCGGGGTAGCGATCGCGGCATCGAAGTCGAGCCATCCACCCTGGATACGCTCGATGAGATCCTCAGCACCGACAGCGTCGGCGCCCGCAGCCTCGGCTTCATTCGCCTTCTCGCCAGCGGCGAATACGATAACGCGGACCGTCTTACCGGTTCCGTGCGGCAGGCTGACAGTGCCGCGCACCATCTGGTCTGCCTTGCGAGGGTCGACGCCAAGCCGGAGTGCTACCTCGACTGTCGCATCGAAGTTCTTCGACGACGTTTCACGCGCCAGGCGGATCGCGTCGAGGGGTCCGTAAAGCTTCGAATGATCAATGAGCTCGGAAGCCGAGCGGTAATACTTGCTGCGCTTTGGCATTTCTGTCCAATCTTTCGCCACGAGTGGCACGGTCAGTTGTGGTGCGGACCAGCGCTAGGCCCTTCCACGAGTACGTTCAGACCCCGGGTTCAACTCCGGGATGACGCTTGCGCGCCATGTCACTCGACAACGATTCCCATCGAACGAGCGGTACCAGCAATGATCTTCGCAGCCTGATCGACGTCGTTAGCGTTGAGATCTTCTTGCTTGGTCTTGGCGATTTCGCGAACCTGATCCCACGAGATCTTCGCGACCTTGTCCTTGTGTGGAGTCGGCGAACCCTTCTGCACACCTGCAGCCTTGAGCAGGAGCTTCGCAGCTGGAGGCGTCTTCAGCTTGAAGTCGAAAGACCGATCTTCGTAGACGAAGATCTCAACGGGGATGACGTTTCCGCGCTGGGCTTCCGTCGCCGCATTGTAGGCCTTGCAGAACTCCATGATGTTGACGCCGTGCTGACCGAGCGCGGGGCCGATTGGCGGGGCAGGATTCGCCTGGCCTGCCTGGATCTGGAGTTTGATAACTCCAGAGAGCTTTTTCTTCTTCTTGGGGGGCATCTCAACTTCCCTGAACTGTTCAGTGTTTCCTGTTTTTCACACCTTGGGCGGCACCGGCCCTGTGAGGTCCTGTGCCGCCCAATCCTGCCCACAATTATGCAGGCCAGATGTGGATGTGAAGCTATAGCTTCGAGACCTGGTTGAAACCGAGTTCCACCGGGGTCTCCCGACCAAAGATCGAGACCAGTACCTTCAGCTTCTGCTGTTCGGCATTGACCTCCGAAATGCTGGCCGGCAGGGTAGCGAACGGGCCGTCCATGACGGTCACCGATTCGCCAACCTCGAAGTCTACTTCGATCGCGGGCTTGGCCGCGACTCCGCTTTCCTGCGGGGCGCCGCCGGCAGCGGTACCTGCCGGGGCCTTCTTACGTGCCTGCGGCGGCAGCAAGAACTTCACGACCTCGTTAATCGTGATCGGAGAGGGCCGTGACGTTGCGCCAACGAAGCCGGTAACGCCCGGTGTGTTCCGGACGACACCCCATGATTCGTCATTCAGGATCATGCGAACGAGGATGTAACCAGGAAGGACTTTCCGGTTAACCAGCTTTCGCTGCCCGTTCTTGATTTCCGTGACCTCTTCGGTCGGTACTTCGATCTGGAAGATGTAGTCCCCCGCGTCGAGGTTCTGAATACGCGTCTCAAGGTTCGTCTTGACCTTGTTCTCGTACCCCGCGTACGAGTGAACGACGTACCAGTCGCCCTCAGCACGGCGAAGCTTCGCTTTCAGCTCCTCCACGGGGTCAACCTCGATGTCGTCGGCTGCTGCAGCCTCGACATCCGCCTCGACCACGGCGGCCCCTTCGGCGTTCACCGCGTCCTCCTCGGTGAGGTCCACTGCATCGTTCTCCGGGGCGCTCACTGGACTACTCGCTTCCTCTCTGTCATGCATCTCGGATCCCCTGAATCATGTGGGGCTCGTTCAAGCGTTCTCTTTCACCACTACCGAGTATCGACGCATAGCGTCCCGGTTTCGGTGAAGATCACCCATAAAGCCAAAGTACGCCGCGGGCGAAGACTTGATCCAGCCCGAAGATCAGCGAAACCATGAAGATGAGGAAAACAAACACCACGATCGTGTAGGTGACCATCTGCTTCCGGTTCGGCCAGATGACCTTGCGAAGCTCCGAAATCACCTCGCGAAGGAATCGCACCATAGCCTGAATCGGATTCTCGCGTCTGCCCAGGGTGGCGACGTCTCTCCCCGCATGCGCTGCCGCGGCTGGTGAGCCTGCGGGCACTGGGCTCGGACGGCTGGCGCGCTTGCCCGACGGCCGAGGCGTCGCGCCACCGGCAGCCGAATCACCGGAGTCGGGGGGATCCCCGCCCTCGCCGGCGCTGCGGCCTCGCTGCTCACTCACCCAAAGGATCCTTCCGTCGCTGACTTTCGCAGCAGGGGCGACAGGACTTGAACCTGCAACCTGCGGTTTTGGAGACCGCTGCTCTGCCAGTTGAGCTACGCCCCTTCGCTAGCGGCACTACCAGACCACTCTAGTAGCGGCGCTGCCAAGTGTGACCATAAATCACGCGCCACCCTACGGGCGGCGCGCAGACTCTAGTCACAGGTCCCTCAGTGTACTTCACGATCGCCGCGCAGTCACAATCCCCCGGCCCACCGCTGGCCTTCGATCGACGTAGCTGTCCAATCCGCTGCCGACTTACCTACTCAGCCGACGCGCCTCACGGCGCCCTCGCAACACGCCCAACTCATATGTGGCCAGCAGAATGAGCGACAGAGCAGTGATCGGGATGACGAACCAGAGCATCGCAGCACTATACGGTTCAAGCGCTTCGTGGCCGGACGCCTGGAGAACTAGGTAGCCGATGTAGGCACCATAGAACCCGGCAAAGAGGGTGCCTTCCCAACGTTTGACGACCATGCCTGTGAAGGCGACGGGGAGCAGCACCAATGCAACCGCCAGCATAATTGGCAGGTCGAAACGGATAGCTGACGGGGCGACCTCAATAGGGGTGATGAGGGCTGTGCTCCCGAGAACGGCGCCAATGTTGAACACGTTGCTGCCCACAATGTTCCCTACAGCAAGGTCGCGCTCACCCCTGAATGCCGCGATCAGGCTCGTGGCGAGTTCTGGGAGGGACGTTCCGATTGCCACAACGGTCAGCCCGACAATCAGGTCGCTTACGCCGAGTACCGCGGCGACGTCACTCGCAGCGCTGACGAGCAAGCGTGCCCCGACTACCAGCAGAAGTACACCGAGTGCCACCAGTCCGACACTGATGAGAACCGATTGCTTCCGCGAGCCGCCCCCCGCCGCGCCCGTACCACTCCCCTCCCGGCTTGCAGAGGTCGGTGCAACCGCAGACTCCGGAGCGCGTCTTCTCGATGTCACTACCGTCACGACCACATAGATCAGCAGTCCTCCGACCAGCAGCACACCATTGAGTCGGCTGATCGTCCCGTCGATGGCGACAACCAGCAAAACCACCGAAAACCCCACCATGACCGGGATATCAGTGCGGACAATCCGGGACTTCACGAGCAGCGGGGCAAACAGCGCTGTGAGCCCGATGATGAGCAGGATATTCGCGATGTTGCTACCCACCACGTTGCCGACCGCCAGTCCGGGGTGGCCACTGAGCGCGGCCCCAGCACTAACGGCGAGTTCCGGCGTCGAAGTGGCGAAAGCCACCACGGTGAGTCCAACGACGATTGGCGACATTCCAAGGATTCGCGCCAACTGGCTCGCGCCACGCACCAGCGCCTCACCACCCGCGATGAGCAATACGAAACCCGCAGCTAGAGCGACAATTGTCAGAGCGCCCACGTTGGAACCTTCTGGCGCGAGGCGCGTATTTTCTCCGCGATAGTCATCACGGGAGCAAATCTACGTGAGCTGAACGATCGCGACTGCGCGACCAAAGATCCTTTTGCCCTCAGATTTGGCGACAAGCGCGATAACCGCAGTCTTGTCCTCGGGGTTCACCGACTTGATCTTTCCAGAGAACTCGACACGACCGCCGACTCCGTCATCGGGGACATACACCGGGCTGGTGAATCTGACGCTGTACTCGAGAACTGAGCTGGGATCACCCAGCCAGGACGTCACATAGGTCGCTCCGAGCCCCATCGAGAGCATTCCATGAGCGACTACATCTTTGAGCCCGACGGCCCGCACTACTGCGTCACTCCAGTGAATTGGATTCAGGTCACCGGAGACACCGGCGTAGTGAACGAGATCCGATCGGGTCAGAGTGTACTCAGCAGTAGGGATCTCAAGACCTTCATGCACTCCCGCGAAGGCGCGTGCGGTCATCAGCCGATCCCCTCGATCTCGATGTCATCGCGGCGGATGAGAGTGGTGTACGCGGTGAGCACCACCTCGCCCTTATCGTCCAGCACCGAATTGCGAGTCACGATGATGTCGGTCCCAGCGCTATGCCTGAACGACTCGACGCACAGCTCGCCAGTCAAACGGTCGCCCGCGACGATCGGGCGGTGGAAGATGAATCGCTGATCAGTCTGCATGATGTTGCGCAGATCAGACGCCCAGCCATTCGCCTCGAACATCTGCTTCGTGGTGAGAATCCCGATGATCGAGACAAAGGTAAGCGGGGCAAGAAGCGTCTTATGGCCCAGCCTCAGCGCAGCTTCCTCAGAGTAATGAGCCGGGTGGGAATCCTTGACCGCCGTCGCGAACTCACGAACCTTCTCGCGACCGACTTCATAGAAGTCGGCCATCCGGAAGCGCACTCCTACGCTGTCAGCGGTAAACCCCACCGGCTCTCACCACCTCACTGTCGCCGAGCCGTCACACTCGCGGTGACTTAATGAACTTTAAGTCAGCGGGTTTCGCGATGCGCACGGTGGGTGCCACAGTTGGGGCAGAACTTCTTAATCTCAAGCCGATCTGGATCGTTGCGCCGGTTCTTGCGAGTGATGTAGTTCCGGTGCTTGCACTCCTCGCAGGCCAGCGTGATCTTCGGGCGAACGTCAGTGGCGGCCACGGGTTGCCTTCCTTCGATATCTGCTGAGGGGTCCGTCGGACCCTTCAGATGTCTTTCTTGACAAAATAAGTAGCGGTGGCCGGACTTGAACCGGCGACACAGCGATTATGAGCCGCTTGCTCTACCGACTGAGCTACACCGCCTCGACCGGACCCCCGCAACCGAGTTTCCAGTTGTGCTCGCTACTTTGAAGCGAGCCCCCTAACGGAATCGAACCGTTGACCTTTTCCTTACCATGGAAACGCTCTACCGACTGAGCTAAGGGGGCACAGCCTTCACACACGCCGCTGACAGACTCCGGGGAGTCGGACAGCAGAATGTGCGCTCAAGCCTTCAAGAGGTTACACAGGAACAACACCGGCTGACAAACCGCCAGGTCAGCGCACCGCTCGCGGATAAGCCTCATTCAAACAAGAACCCCCGGGAGCTTCGTCAGCTACCGGGGGTTCGTTGTGGCAGGTGTAGGATTCGAACCTACGTAGGCGATGCCGACGGATTTACAGTCCGCTCCCTTTGGCCGCTCGGGCAACCTGCCGTTACGCCTGTCTTGACCAACCGTGTCCCGCGTTGGCTGAACAAGGGCGTGAAGGCACAATACAACGTTAGGTGCCCCCAGATGCAAATCGCCTGCCCAAAGCCGCACCGGAGCGGAGGTGCAGTGATCTGCAACCACGGCGCTACATGGTCAAGTTCGGAAAAGCCGACATTGGGAACGAGGAGACAGTGGCAGATTCATCCTTCGACATCGTCAGCAAAGTCGATCGGCAGGAGGTCGACAATGCTCTGAACCAAGCCGCGAAGGAGATCTCAACCAGGTACGACTTCCGCGGCACGAACGCGCATATCGAGTGGTCTGGTACCGAGAACATCGTGCTCAGCGCCGAAAGTGAGGACCGGGTGAAGGCAGCGCTCGACGTCTTCCGCGAGAAGTTGGTACGGCGTGACATTTCAATGAAGGCCTTCAAGCCGGGCGACCCCGTCCCGTCCGGAAAGTCCTACAAGATCACCGGTTCAATCGTCCAGGGCATTGGGCAAGATGAAGCCAAGAAGATCTCGAAGAAAGTCCGCGACGACGGGCCGAAGGGCGTGAAGGTACAGATTCAGGGCGATGAACTGCGCGTTTCGAGTAAGAAGCGAGACGATCTGCAGACCGTAATCCAGCTGCTGAAGTCATCGGACTTCGACGTCGCGCTGCAGTTCGTGAACTACCGGTAATCCCTGGCCATACGTTCGAGGCGAGCGATTCGCTCGTGCATCGGCGGATGAGACGCGAACATTCCCGCGAACCGCTCCCCCGGCCGGAACGGGTTCGCGATCATCAAGTGGGACTCAGCGGCAAGGCGCGGCTCTGGGGGCAGCGGAGCCTGCGCTACGCCGCGTTCAATCTTTCTCAGCGCTGCAGCGAGAGCGAGTGGGTCGCCAGTGAGGCGAGCGCCTGACTCGTCGGCCTGGAATTCACGTGATCTCGACACCGCCATCTGCACGAGCGCAGCGGCGATCGGCCCGAGCATTGCAACCATCAGCATCACCAGGGGGTTTCGGTCGTCGTCCCGGCCACTGAAGATCGACGTGAAAAGTGCGATATTTGCGAGCCCTGCCACCGCTGAGGCCATGGCGCCAGCTACGGAAGAAATCAGTATGTCCCGGTTGTATACATGCGCCAGTTCGTGGCCCAGGACGGCTCTGAGTTCACGTTCGGAGAGGAGTTGCAGAATCCCCGCCGTGCAGCACACCGCAGCGTTGCGTGGATTCCGGCCAGTCGCGAACGCGTTCGGGGCATTTGTGGGACTGATGTACAGCCGGGGCATCGGCTTATGGGAGGTTGTCGCAAGCTCCCGGACGATCCGATACATCACGGGCGCCTCTAACTCGGAGACTGGCCGTGCACGCATCGCGCGCAACGCAAGTTTGTCGCTGAAAAAGTACGCGTATCCGTTCATTCCCAGCGCGAAAAAGATGGCTAGCCACAGCATCGTGGGGCTGCCGAAAAGCGAACCGGCAAATACGATCAGCGCCGACATCACACCGAGAAGTAACGCAGTCTTCAGACCATTCGCATGACCGGCCATCGCCGTTCTCCGATCTCTGCCTGCCCTTGAGTAACTGCCAATACCGCTGCTCACCAGCGCCAAGCTGAACCACCGCTTTGTAAACGAGCAGGGTGGTACAAGAGGTTCCAGCGGTTGCAGGGATCACGCAGTAAGGCTCACCCGACCCGCGCGATCGTGTACTCGATCAGCCTGTTCAGCGCCTCGTTGGCAGGTCCTTGTGGCAGGACACGGAGTTCCGCGCGCGCACGCTCTGCATAGCCGTGGAGGGTGGCGCGGGCACGCCGCAAGCCTTCTGACTGCCTCAGTAGGCCGAGCGCTTCATCGACCTCCGGATCACTGGTGATAGGTCCGCTCAACAGTTCGTGCAAGCGCTCAGCGGCTGGCCCTGTGTCTTGAAGGGCATAAAGCATCGGCAGCGTGCGCACGCCTTCGCGGAGGTCGGTGCCTGGTGTCTTGCCTGATTTCTCCGAGACCGACGAAATGTCGATGATGTCGTCGCAAATCTGGAAGGCCATCCCGACCGCGTCTCCGAGACGGTCTAGACGATCGACTTGCGCGGCGTCCGCCCCGGAGAAAGTGCCGCCGAACTTCCCGCAAGCGGCAATCAGTGAAGCGGTCTTCTCCCGGATGACGGTCAGATAATGCGCGACAGGATCTTCCGATGACTTTGCACCGATAGTTTCCCGCATCTGTCCGGTGACCAGCTCAGCGAATGTCTCAGCAATGACGCGGACCGCTTCTGGCCCAAGCGTCGACAGAAGTCGCGATGCGTGTGCGAAGAGATAGTCACCAGCGAGGATCGCGACGCTATTGCTCCACCGTTCGTTCGCGCTCACCGCGCCCCGGCGCATTGTCGCTTCATCCATGACGTCGTCGTGGTACAGCGTCGCGAGGTGCACCATCTCAACGACCGCTGCCGCTGTCACGATTGATGAACTCTCAGGTTCCGGACCGAGTTTGCCGCAGAGCACAGTGAACAGCGGCCGGAACCGCTTACCGCCGGCTTTCGCGAGGTAGAGCGCTGTCTCGGTCAGAAACTCTTCTCCCGCCGAAAGCTCTTCGATGAGGAGCGCCTCGACTTCGCTCAGCGACGCCTGGACGCGCGAAGCCATTTCCGGATCTCCGATATCGATACCGGCAACCGTGCTGCCCGACAAACTGCCCCCCGCCTCGTGCACTGAGTCGTCGCGATTCACGATGTGCGCACCCGTCCTGTCAGAGCGCCGGAACTTATCCGCGGCTCGGTTGTCTCTAGACCCTCTCACAGTGGCATCCCGCGGAAGACTTCGAATACTTGTTGTCTCCCCGCCACGGAAACACCGTAGCGAATGCCGGGCTTGCGCACCTCGCTGACTGCGCGGATTGGGCCCAACACCACTCTTTCACTGAGTGCCCGGCATCGCCGTAACTCGAATGTCTCAGACACTAAGTAAGCTTCAGGATGTGTCGGGAGATGAGAGCGATCGCAGTTCAGGGCCGGAAGCGCCGGTGGACGGCCGCAGTCTGCGCTGGGAAGACCACAAAGCCGCGCGGCGGAACCAGGTACTCGACGCGGCGATGAGCGCGATCGACGCGGAAGGCGCCGGGGTGGGCGTTCAGCAGATCGCCGCGCGCGCGGGACTCCCCCGGTCAGTTGTCTATCGCCTCTTCCGTGAACGAGGTGACCTCGACGAGCAGGTGCGCGGCCACATCGTGTCGACGCTGATGGTGTCGCTCGCGCCCGCACTTGCCCCCGAAGGCAAAGCTGAAACTGCGATCGTTCGCGCGATCAACACCTACGTGTCGTGGATTGCGGAACACCCTAATCTGCACCATTTCCTCGGCAGCGGTTCGAAGCGCAGACCAGCAACCGTTTCCAAAGTCGTCTCCGGGACGAAGACCGCGATCGGGCTATACGTCACGGACGTGTTCGCCACGGCGCTGCGCCGGGCCGGCGCTGACGAGTCTGGTGCTGAGACGATCGCGTTCGGCGTGATCGGCCTTGTCGACGCAGCGGTCAACCGCTGGCTAAGCAGCCGAACGCGATCGATCTCGAAGGACAAACTGGCTGAGCTAGTGAGCCGTAGTGCGTGGCATGTGATTCACGGCAGCCTGAGCGATCTCGGGATAGAGATCGACCCGGACACTCCTCTGTCAGAACTTACGGGCGATATCAGACCCTTGCTTATCGCCCAGTAAGTTCCTCGCGCGGTCAGGTACGCCAATCGCTAGCCGAGGCCCCCACCCTCGCGGGCGGCGGCGACGGCGCTGTCACTAAGACCCCAGTTCTTCAGGATCTCGCCGGACGCCTCTGCGCCGCCATTGTCGCCAGCTGGCGACGGCACGGCTGCAGGCGTGCGGCTGAAACGGGGGGCGGGAGCGGGCTGGACGAGACCTCCGACCTCGATGTATGCCTGACGCGCCTGATTGTGCGGGTGCTTATGCGCTTCCCATGCTGAGACGACAGGGGTCGCGCACGCATCAGAGTCCGCGAACACTTCGGCCCACTCAGCGAGTGTCCGCTTCCGGAACGTTTCGGCGAGGACCTCGCGCAGGCGCTCAGCTTGACTCAGGTCCAAGTGGAAGGGCAGTTCATCGGTATTCTCCAGTTCGAGCTTCGCGACAAGCTCCGCGTAAAACTGGGGCTCCAGAGCGCCTACTGCCATGTAGCCGCCGTCCGATGTTTCGTAGGTGCCGTAGCACGCTGCACCACCGTCGAGGAGGTTTGTGCCGCGCGGCCCATTCCACAGTCCGTTCGCGTGCATGCCGTGCATGAACGTGGTCAGCAGCGCCGCGCCGTCGACCATCGCTGCATCCACTACCTGGCCCTTGCCCGAGTTCTGCCGCTCATGCAGTGCAGCGAGCACGCCCAGCGCGAGAAGCATGCCACCGCCCGCGAAATCGGCCAGAATGTTGGCTGGCGGCGTGGGGGGATCACCCGCCCTGCCAAGCAGGTCGAGCCCTCCAGAGATCGCTGCGTAGTTGATGTCGTGCCCAGCGCGGGGCGCGAGCGGCCCGTCTTGTCCCCATCCGGTGATTCGGCCGTAGATGAGGCGCGGGTTGATTCCCAGTAAGTCATCGGGTCCGATGCCCAAGCGCTCCGCTACGCCTGGACGGTAGCCCTCCACGAAGACATCCGCATTCCCGGCCAGTTCGCGTACGACCGCACGTCCGGAGTCGGATTTGAGGTCCACTGCGATCGTGTTCTTGCCACGGTCCATCGGGCCTTGTGGTGGCACGAGGCCCCCGCCCCCACCGGCACGTTCCACGCGGAGGACTTCAGCGCCGAGATCGGCGAGCAACATGCAGCCAAATGGCCCCGGTGCCAGTCCTGCCATTTCAACCACGCGCACACCATGAAGCGGTCCAGGCATAGGGCTGTCTCCTTTTCGATCAACGCGAGCTAGTACGTGTGACAGTTTGTCACATCTACTGCCTGCCGGGTATCCGCGGCCAGCCTCACCGCCGCACGGCGCGATGCAATGCGACAACGCCACCGGTGAGGTTCCGCCACTGCACGTCCGACCAGCCGCTCGCCACGATTCGGCGCGCGAGACCCGCCTGATCCGGCCACGCCCTGATCGACTCGGCGAGGTAAACGTACGCATCCGGATTCGAACTCACAGCTCGCGCAACCGCAGGCAGAGCTCGCATCAGGTACTCCATGTAGGCAGTGCTGAAAACTGGAACAACCGGCGTCGAGAACTCACACACGACCAAACGGCCGCCACGCTTCGTCACCCGGCGCAACTCGGCAAGCGCGGCATCGATATCAATGACATTGCGCAAACCGAACGAGATCGTTGCGGCATCGAACGACTCGTCCGCAAACGGCAGGTGCAGCGCATCGCCCGCGACCATTGGAACTCGCCGGAACCGGCCCGCCTGCAACATTCCTTTAGAGAAATCCGCAGCCACCACCCAGGCACCGGACCGCGTGAGCTCAACGGTGGACACTCCGGTCCCCGCCGCAAGATCGAGAACCGACTCACCCGGCTGCAGCCTGAGCGCGCGGCGCGTCGCCTTACGCCACACTCGATCACGACCGAACGAGAGGACCGTGTTGGTTACGTCGTACCGCCGCGCCACTCCATCGAACATCGACGCGACGTCATGGGGGTTCTTATCCAGAGTTGCACGCAAAAGCTCCGGGGGCTCAACACTCGTCACGAGATCGAAACTACCCGGTGCATCTTTCCCTGGCAGTAACCGGACTCAGGCGGATACGGCAAGCGGAGCACGGTCATGACCCGTCACCTCGGAATAGTGGCCCAAAAGCTCGTCACAGATCGCCGGCCAGGTCCGCCGCATCACTGACCGGCGCGCCGCGCGCCCAAACTGCGACCGTGCGACCGGATGCGCAAAAGCGCCGACCGCGTCGGGGAGCAACTCCTCGAAGTGCGGAACTGGAAGCAAAAACCCCGTCCGCGCGTGCGCGATCAGATCTTTCGGGCCGCCAGCATCGGGCCCGATGACTGGGATGCCGCTCGCGAGAGCCTCCTGCACCGCCTGACAAAACGTTTCATACTCCCCCGGGTGGACGAAGACATCGAAGCTGGCGTATGCCTGCGCAAGCTCGATTCCACCAAGGTGGCCCGTAAAAATTGCCTTCGGCATGCGCGCCTGCAGCTTCAGGCGATCGGGGCCGTCACCGACGGCAACGACCTGGACATCCTCACAGTGGTTGAGCGCAGCGAGGCGCTCCACGTGCTTTTCAGGAGCAAGCCGACCGACGAATCCGACGATCAGTTTTCCTTCAGGACTCCACCGTTCGCGCAACTCGGCGCTGCGACGAGTCGGAGTGAACCGATCAATATCGACGCCACGGCCCCAGCGATGAACGCGCGGAACGCCGTGGCGCTCAAGATCGGCAACGGATGCTGTGGACGGAGCGAGGGTGCGCGTTGCGCCGCGGTGCAGCTTGCGAGTCCACCGCCACGCGGCCCGCGCCGTCAGGCCTAGCCCGTAGCTGCACGCGAAACCCGCGACGTCCGTCTGAAAAACCGCGACAGTCGGCACATCGAGACGACGCGCGGCACCCAATCCACCCGCCCCCAGCAAGAATGGCGAGGCCAGGTGCACAACGTCGGGATCAAACGTGCGCATCACATCGGTCATCCACGGCTGCGGCAGCCCGACTGGCAGCGATGTCACCATCGGCACCATGACCGCAGGAACCCGATAGACAGGGAAGCCTTCATACTCCGGTACCGCAATCTCGCCGCCCACCGCATCCGGTGCGATCACGATCGCTTCATGACCGCCACGCTTGAGATGCTCGAGTACTCGGAGAACGGAATTAGTCACACCGTTGACATTCGGCAGGAAGGATTCGGTCACGACCGCTACTCGCATGCTCTCAGCGTCGCGCATTTCAGGGAAATCGGAGAAATCGGCACGTGACGGTCAGGCGAACCGCAGCTGAATCTCTTGTTTACACCCGGACCGCCCGCTCAGCTGGGTTGTGCATGCCGCAACTCCCGGCGGACATATACCAGGAACGGCGCGGCGGCCGCCCACGTCACCACAATGACGGAGAGGGCGGGCACGACCGCGACTTTGGCGTCACGTCCCGCGACACGAACCAGATCGGGATCGCGGTTCGCGTATTCGACCTCGATTCGCTGCCCCGCAGTCAGGTCGGTCGGGTAGAGCACACCCAGCCGCGGGTTGTGCAGAATTCCGTCTGGAGTACTGAACAGAATCGCTGACCTGCGTACTCCAGCAGCCAGCACCTCCGCGGTAGCCGTACCCATGTCGGCTTCGATGATCATGTCGTTGCGCCAGCAGCCGATCACGAGAATCACCGCCAGCATGGAGATCCCGCCCGCGACAAGGTACACCGCTACCTTCGCGCGCCTCAGCATCCGGAACCTCACGACTCAGAGCGTATCTGAGGGGTTCAGTGCATCCGCTGAGCACGCTCCGATATGCCATTGCGCACTGCAGCGTGCAGCTCACGCAAGCCCGAGCGGTCGGTACGCACTTCCACGACGCGTAATCCACCGGTGTCAGCCGCACCACGATCAAGGACGGCACCGAGTCCGTCGGCATCTGTCTGAATGTAGGGGACTCCGTACGCCTGACATACCGCAGATACATTCACACCATGCGGCGTCCCGAAGATCCGCTCGAACGCACCCGCATACACAGGGTCACCCTGTTCTAACAGTTCGAAGATCCCGCCGCCGTCGTCGTTAGCCACGACGACCGTAAGGTCCTGAGGTCTCGGCTCCTGCGGACCCAGTAGCAATCCTGAACTGTCATGAAGGAACGTCAGGTCACCTATCAAAGCAATTGCGCGTCCCCCATGCGCCGAGGCCGCTCCGATCGCTGTCGACACCGTTCCGTCGATGCCCGCAACACCGCGATTCGAGACAACGGAGGCGCCCGGCGGGACTGTCCCAGCCAGCGCAGCATCACGCACTGGGTTTGATGCTCCGAGAATGAGCAGATCCCCCGGATGAACTCGCCGGACCACCTCGCTCGCCACATGCAGACCAGTGCTCTTCGGGTGATGCGCAAGCTCGTCATCCATTACTTCGAACGCGGCAGCCGAGAGCACCCTGGCCTGCTCAAGCCACTCGTCACGCGGTGTACCCGAGATGACCGCACGCGTTCCCGCCGCGGTGAGGTTGCCCGAAACATCGGGCCACCGCGGACCCGTTGTGAGTGCATAGACCGCGACTTTAGGGTCAGCGAGGACTGACGAAACGGCGCGATGCAGGGTGGGACGGCCGGTGATAATCGCCTGCTGCGGTCTAAGTTCGGCCAGCGCGTACGGATGCACCGGAAAACCATGGACTGGGGCCGTGGGCTCGGCGACCGTCGGCATGCCGTCAAGTTCAGGGTGGGCACCCGAACCGTGCCCTGAGATAACGATCGTGTCGCGCGATAGGTCAATCGGCAGCGGAATGTCGAACAGGGTGTGCGGGGTCTCCGTCCAGGGCTGGCCGCCCTCCCGGCCCGGAGGTTCGTCTCCCTCACCAGGGCTGGGGACGAGCGGTTCACGCAGAGGTAAGTCAAACTGCACGGGGCCTGCATTGCCCGTCCGGTCACCGCGCGCAGCAGCGAGCACCCGGCACACGGCCGAACGCCACTGACTGTTCTGATCGCGATCAGCTTCCGCGATCCCCAGGCTGATGCACGCGCGGACCTGGTTCCCAAACATTCCCAACTGCTCGACCGTCTGGTTGGCACCAGTGCCGAGCAACTCGTACGGCCTGTTTGCGCTCAGCACGATCATGGGAACGCGCGCATAGTTCGCCTCGAAGACGGCCGGAGTGAGGTTCGCCACAGCGGTGCCGGAAGTCATGACGACAGGTACCGGCTGCTTCGAGCCGAGCGCCAGCCCAATGGCCAGGAAGCCCGCGGTGCGCTCATCAATCCGGACGTGAAGCCGGATACGGCCCGCCGTTTCGGCCGTATGCAGGGCAAAAGCCAGTGGGGCGTTACGCGAACCGGGGCAGAGCACGACGTCACGAACGCCACCGCGAATCAGTTCATCAACGACTGCGCGGGCCTGAGCTGTGGACGGGTTCACCTCACCAGAGTGGCAGATTCCGCGCACCCGCGTGCAGCGAGCCCTGTCCGACTAGGAAAAGTCAACGCGAGGGTGAAACGATGTCCTCCGTGCGAACCCATTTCGACCCCACGCTCATGGACCCTGATCGCGTCTATCAGCTGCTCACGTCGAGTGTGATTCCGAGGCCGATTGCCTGGGTTTCCACCCAGTCCGCCGAGGGTGTGGACAACCTCGCACCGTACAGCTTTTTCACCATCGCGAGCGTGCACCCGCCAATCGTCCAGTTCACCTCGGTTGGCCGGAAGGACAGTCTCGCGAACATCGAGGCGACCGGCGAGTTCGTCGTCAATCTCACATCTGAGCTGCTCATTGACCAGGTCAACGGAAGTTCAGCTGCGTATGACGCCGGAGTGAGCGAATTCGAGGCCCTCAAGGTCGTCTCAGCTCCGAGCGTCAAGGTTCGGCCGCTCCGAGTCAAAGCGGCACCTGTCAGTTTCGAATGTGTCCGCGAACAAGTCATCAGCATCGGTAACTCACATCTGATTCTCGGCCGCGTCGTCTTCGTCACCGCCAACAGCAGCACCCTCGACGACGACGGGCTCCCTGCGACGCAAGCGATCGCACCGCTCAGCCGGTTCGGCCGCACCGAATGGGGTCTCACACCGGAAACCCGTCAGGTCGCACGGCCAATCACGCCTGAGTAGCCAGCACCGTGTAACACCGCGTCAGCCGCTCCCGCCACCATTTCGTGCACTCCTCTGACGCCGCGAGCCGTCTCAAAGCCAGTTCGTCTACCGTCGCCGACCCTATCCGGAGGCCGCCTTCCGCCCATTCCATGGGCGGCCCCACATCATCGGCGAGCAGTTGCGTCGTACCGAGCCCGCAGGCCAGCTCGAGCACCGGGAGCGCCGCAGCCGTTGCTGCGCCGAGAGAAATACCGACGACGGTATCAAGGGCGCTCGAAACGACCACGGGGATTCCAGCTTCGCCTAAACGCTCAGCGATTGTGACCACACGGCGCGCGCCTCCAAGTGGTGCGACCTTGAGGACTGCCACATCAGCGCCGCCGGCCTCGACCACCCGAAAAGGGTCATCGGCGCGGCGGATGCTTTCATCTGCCGCCACCCGCACGGCACCGTCGAGCCGCTGCCGCAGTTCAGCGAGTTCTTCAACGGTGTGGCAGGGCTGCTCCACGTACTCAAGCGGTCCATGCTGCAGCAGCGCATCCAGCGCTCGCAGCGCATCACTGACGGTCCAGGCACCATTGGCGTCGACGCGGACATTCGGAATCTGTTCGCGGACCGCATTCACGCGAGCTACGTCCTCGGCCAGTGACTGTCCTTTTTCCGCGACCTTCACCTTGGCAGTTCTCGCCCCTGCGAATCGCGCGAGAATGTCCGGCACCCGAGCGGCGGACACTGCTGGAACGGTGGCGTTAACCGCGATGACGTCGCGGCGCGCGGGCGGCGGCCCGTTCCATGCGGCTTCCACCGCGGAGGCCAGCCAAGCCGACGCCTCCGCATCCTCGTATTCGGGGAAGGGCGCAAACTCGGCCCAGCCCGCTGGACCACGGAAGAGCGTCGCCTCACGCGTCGTGATCCCTCGGAAGCGCACGCGCAGCGGGATACTGACGACGTGCGCATCAGCCAAAATAGCGGAAAGTGGAGGCAGCTTCACTTCCGTTCGAACACTCCCCGTTTGCGGCCTGCCTCCAGCATTTCGCTGACAGCGACAAGCTTGACCCGCGGTCGGCCCGCTTTGCGCCCAGCCGACGTCTCCTTATCGTCAATCGACCGCCAGCCGCGCAAATCCACAGCCGCAGGCTGACGTTCACTGACGAGACGCGCTAGTTCATCGCGCGTGTGGACGGGGCGCTGCAGCTTTTCGCTGTTGAAGTCGTCGATTATCTGCTGAACCGTCTCCTCCGCGTCGGTTTTGTTGGTTCCGATGACTCCGGTGGGACCGCGTTTGATCCATCCGGCGACGTACACACCGGGGATCTGCTGTCCGCCTGGCGCATCCAGTATTCTGCCGCGATCATTCGGAATAGTTCCGCCCTTTTCATCAAACGGCAACCCCGGCAGGGCGGTGCCGCGGTATCCGACTGAACGCAGCACGAGCGACGTTTCGATGTCCTCCGTCTCGTCTGTCGGCTGTGCGTGCAGGCCATTAGGTCCGCTCACCAGTTCATTCCGCACCGCACGCAGTCCAGTGACCCGATCATTTCCGAGAATCTCCTGGGGTGACACTCGATAGCGGAATACAATCTTGCGACGAGACTCATCCGGTGGGTGTTTCGCAGAGGCGTCCGCGAATTCGTAAGCGAGCTGAACCTTGTACTGCGCCAAGGGTTGGGGAGATTCTTCAACCGCCTTCTGGCTCAATTCGTCGAGTCTGGCCTCATCAGGATCAATGACGACGTCAACACCGGGAAGACTGCCCAGCGCGAGGAATTCCGGCACGCTGTACGCTGCCTGGGCCGGCCCACGCCGACCGAGCAGGACAACTTCTCGCACCTTGCTTTCCTTCAGAGCATCCAGCGCGTAGTCGGCGATGTCGGTCCGGGCGAGTAGTTCAGGATCGAGAGTGAGAATCCGCGCGACGTCCAGGGCGACGTTGCCGTTGCCAACGATCACGACTCGCTCGGATGAGAGGTCAAAAGTGCGGTCGGCGTAATCGGGATGACCGTTGTACCAGGCGACGAATTCAGTGGCAGCGTGACTACCTGGAAGTTCCTCGCCTGGAATGTTCAAATGACGGTCCGCTGACGCACCCACCGCATAGATAACGGCGTGATGGTATTCCATCAGGTCCTCGTGCGAGAGGTGGTTCCCTATCTCAACATTCAGGTGGAAACGGAATGCGGGTTTAGCGACCGTCCACCTGAACATGTCGGCGACCATCTTGGTCCCCGGATGATCCGGTGCAACACCCGCGCGCACCAGCCCGTACGGGGTGGGAAGACGGTCGAACACCTCGACTTCCACGTTGGAATGACTCAGCAAGTCTCGGGCGGCGTACATCGCGGCAGGCCCAGAACCCACAATCGCGACACGTAACGTTCCCAGGTCGGTACGCAGTGGGACTTCCGGAACATACGGCGGCAATGTGGGATCAAGCGGATACTTGCGGTAGTAGTTCTCGTTGATCTCCGCGTACCGGCCAAGCTGGGCGGGCAGCGCATCATCGGGGAAGATTGCGCTCACCGGGCACTCGTCCAGGCAGGCACCACAGTCGATGCAGACGTCCGGCTCGATGTACAGCATCTCGGTGGTGGCGAACTGCGGCTCGTCCGGTGTCGGGTGAATACAGTTGACCGGGCAGACCGGCACACAGGAAGCGTCGTTGCAGCATGCCTGGGTGATGACGTAGGCCATGCACCCGACAGTACGCCTCCTGCCCGGCGGGGATTCGCACTTCGCCACCGGGCATCAGGCGTGTGTCAGGAGAACAGCTCCACGATGGAGCCGAAATCTGGCCCCGGTGTAATCGGCAATCACAACACAGGTTTGCGAAATCGCGGCTTCACCTCCCGCGGCGCCGCAACTCGCCGCAACGCGCTGCTAGATATGCTCACCTCGTGACTTCCGACGCTGCGCCTTTCAGTCCAGACCTCTGGGAACCCGTCGCTGGATTCGACGACCTCACCGATATCACCTATCACCGCCACGTGCGTGACGGACACAAGCGGGGAATAGTCAGAATCGCATTCGACCGGCCCGAGATCCGCAATGCTTTCCGGCCGCACACGGTCGATGAGCTCTATCGCACCCTTGAGCACGCGCGTATGACCTCAGATGTGGGTGTCGTGCTCCTCACGGGCAACGGACCCAGCGCGAAGGACGGTGGCTGGGCGTTCTGTTCGGGCGGCGATCAGCGCATCAGAGGGCGGAGCGGTTACCAGTACGCGTCTGGTGAAACTGCCGAGACTGTCGATCCTGCCCGTGCGGGGCGGCTGCACATTCTTGAAGTGCAGCGGCTGATCCGCTTTATGCCGAAAGTTGTGATGTGCCTCGTCAATGGGTGGGCCGCCGGCGGCGGGCATAGCCTGCATGCCGTCTGCGATATGACGCTGGCAAGTCGGGAACACGCCCGGTTCAAACAGACAGATGCCGACGTCGGCAGCTTCGACGCCGGTTATGGTTCGGCCTATCTTGCCCGGCAGGTAGGTCAGAAATTCGCTCGTGAGATCTTCTTCCTCGGCCGGCCATATACAGCAGACGAGATGCACCACATGGGTGCCGTCAATGCGGTAATCAAGCACGCCGAACTCGAGAACACCGCACTGGAATGGGCTGAGGAAATTCTCGGGAAGTCACCGCAGGCGATCCGGATGCTGAAGTACGCATTCAACGCGATTGATGACGGACTTGTCGGTCAGCAGATCTTCGCTGGCGAAACCACGCGGCTGGCCTACATGACTGACGAAGCCGTGGAAGGCCGCGACTCGTTCCTGGAGAAGCGCAAGCCGGACTGGTCGGGCTACCCCTGGTATTACTAGCGGGCACTACTAGCGGGGATTACTAGCAATCACTAATGCTCAACGAGAGGCGGGCGCGGTGCAGATACTCAGCAGCCGGATAATCCTCCGGCCCAGTGACTACGAGCGGACACTCAACTTCTACCGCGACGTGCTCGGTCTCGCGATCTACCGCGAGTACCCCGGTGGGACGGTGTTCTTCGCTGGTCAGGGGCTCATCGAAGTTGCCTCCCACGGCAGAGCTTCCGAGCGGGGAGCATTCACTGGAGCGCTGTGGCTGCAAACCCGCGATATCGCAGCGGCAGAAGCAGAACTCGAAACCAAAGGCATTACGATTCGCCGTGAAGCAATCCAGGAGCCTTGGGGCCTGATCGAAATGTGGATCGAGGACCCTGATGGGATTCCTATTGTGCTTGTCGAGATACCCGCCGATCACCCATTGCGTGGTGACCAGCGCCCGGCGCGCGATACTTAGTCGATGAATAGCCAGCGTCTGTTCGGCGATTGGCTTCCCTGGCGGGAGGTCGACCGTTTGCTTGCGCTGGGCAAGTCGCTCCGCCCGACCGTGCCGACGAGCCCGGCGGGGCTCGTCCAGCTCATTCTTCGCGTCGCATCGGACCGGCTACTCGGCCGCCGCATCACTATCCAGACAGGCGATACGGACGTGTCGTTCACGCCAGTTGAGATCGACAGTGATTTTCACACTCTCGGTCTCGCAACCGGCCAGATAGCAGCAATTCGATTCGTCGCGAACCATGTGCGCTGGGAACGAACGACACTTCAGCGGGTCGAAGTCACGTTCACCGACACCCGCTTACGCTCCCTCCCGGCACCGTATCTCGTGGTCGGACTGGTGACGGTGCGCATCACTGTCACCAGCACTGAAGTTCACCATTGGGTCAAGCAGGTCGCGCCTGACATTCACGTCGACATCACCAAAGAGGGCAAGGTCCAGGCCAGCTGGGCGCGGGCGCCCATGCTCGGTCACATTGAGTTGCGGCCTACCGCGGGCGACTCCGTTATCTATCTCGACCCGACGGGTCTGCAGATCTGGCAGCGCAGCCTCCCTGTAGCGCACCGGATGAAGCCCTTCGCGATCGCAGTCCCCGATTTGCCGCACGGACTCCAGCTGACCAGCATCGAGACAGGCCCCGAGGAGCTGATCCTGCACGGTGTGACTGACCGCGTTCGCGAACGTATCTCCTCGATGCCGCTCGCCGATGTGCTGACCATGCTCTTGCGCCTGATCGATCAATTCACCTGATTACCACTGCCGGAAGCGTGTATGCACGGGGAAACGCGCGTGCAGCAGGCGCTGGCGGAGCACGCCAAGCGCGAACGTCACCACCTCGTCTTTGAGGACGTGCGGTGCCAGTCCGGGCCGTGTGACCACACCGAGGGTTCGCAGCTCACCGATGGCCCGGTCCACGAATGGCGCGACCGAATACGGTTCGATCTCGTCACCGCTGGCCGTCCAACCTTCATCAGCGAGCAGCGTCGCGGCGAGAATCGTGGGGTCTACATCATCGTCGCCGAGCGCCGGCCCAGCCGGATCGAGCGTGATCCCCTGGCCACGGCCTATCACCGCCATCAGCGCCTCTGCCGCGATCGTTTCCGTCGTGTAGGACGGCCCCAGCCAGTCACGCAACAAGAACCCCAGCGCGTCGTCAATCCCCGCATCACGAGCGCGCGGTGTTGGCACGATGCGTCCGCGAACACGCCGCACCACCCGCATCCGCTGCAGGAGCTTCCACAGTTCGCTTAGTTGATGCGCGGCCGGAGTCTGTAGGTCGCTCCACCAGGGATGCGCCTCGGGTTCCTCCTCGAGGATCACCTGATCCAGTTCAGCGGGCAAAGCACCGTTAGCCGAGACCGGCTTCCCTTCGCCGAGAAGAGTCAGGAAACGATGAACGCGACGGGCGACTGTATGCGGAACAACCGCGGCCGAATGTAGGCCATCGAGTAGGCCCTCATACATCGCGGCACGCGTCTCGGACAGGCTTGACCACAGATCGATCCGGCAATCGACAACATCTTCGAGAAGCGGGCGGCCCTTACGCTCCGTGGCGAGCACCGCATGGGTCAATTTGGCGCGGCGCTCGGCCGTTTCGTTCTTGCGCTCCCCAGTTCCGAACTCGCCCGTCACCGCGGCAACTTCGAGGGTCGAGGAGATCTGTTCGACTATCGCGAGTTCCTCAGACGTGCACATGTGCTGCCATGTCACTTGATCAGTGTCGGGCGGCTCCACCCCCGAGGTCTCGAGGGCGAGCCGATACGCCTCAGACCACTCGTCGGGATCCATTAGGAACAGCAGCCGCCGCGTGGTTTCGCCGCGCGCGATAGCCGCGTAGCGCATCCGGCCGAGACGCTGCAGGAGCGCGGCGAGCGCGCAACTCTGCGCCCATGCTCGTTGCGGGTCACGCTCATCCTGCTCACGAAGCGCGGCCCAGCAGAGATGCTGCACACTCGCCTGTGTTGGCCCCTCGGGGGGAGATATTTCAGCCAGCTTCTCCCAGGCGTGGATGGCGTCAGCAGCGATCGCAGGGTCCTCCGCATCGAGGGCACTGAGTGCTGCTTCTACGGTCTCGTCCACGTCGCCACTGTATCGACTTACACGCGGCGTGGGAGCATCGTGGCGTGACCATTCTGCGCACGCTTCCCATTCCAGCAGGAAAATCAGTGTTGGGGCTGCTGCCACATCTTGAGAAAGCGCTGAACGGTCAGGCGTCGTGGCTGCCCGTGCCCGAATACGACGAACGCGAAGCCCGCCGCTTGACAGTCGCACTGAAAGCCGGGGAGCCGATCGACCCCGGCATCAGTCTGGTCGTGGCGACCTCAGGAACCACCGGGACACCGAAAGGTGCGATGGTTACAGCATCGGCGCTGCGCGCGAGTATCGATGCCTCTCATCATCGGATTGGTGGGCCGGGACGCTGGGTGCTTGCGCTTCCTCCCCACCACATCGCGGGTCTGCAGGTCTTGTTGCGCGCGATCATCTCCGGGACCACTCCCGTGGTCATCGACGTGCGCAACGGGTTCGACCCGGCCGGATTCGCCACTACCGTTCAGCGAGCGGCACGCGAGCCTGGACCGCTTTACGTCTCCCTGGTTCCCGGACAGCTCATCAAGGCGATCGAATACCCAGCAGCCGTTGCGGCACTTCGCGAATGCAGTGCAGTCCTCATCGGCGGAGCAGCGCTTCCGCCGAACGTCAGTGCTCAGGCGCACGAGCACAGCATTCCGGTTATCCGAACCTACGGGATGAGTGAAACGTGCGGCGGGTGCGTGTACGACGGCGTCCCCCTCGAGGGCGCTCGTGTCCGGATCGACAACGGTCGCGTCGTCCTTGGCGGGACGATGCTTGCAGTCGGTTACCGGAATCTCCCCGGCCATCCCGCTTTTGGTGAAGCGGGATGGTTTCGCACCGACGACGCCGGATCGTTGTCGAGGGGCATCCTGACGGTGCACGGGCGGCTCGACGAAGCGATCTCGACTGGTGGTCTGACAATAGTTCCTCAGGTCGTCGAGTCGGCCCTAGCCAAGCTCCCCTCGGTCCGGGAGTGCGCGGTCGTGGGCCTTCGCGATCCTCGTCTGGGTGAGCGGGTAGTTGCGGCCATAATCGCCGTACCGGGGGCCACTGTGAGTCTTGCTGAGGCTCGCCGCGCTGTCACCGATCAGCTTGATTCGACCGCCGCGCCACGGCAGATCTTCCTCATGAGTGACCTGCCTCTCCTTAGTTCCGGCAAGGTAGACCGCGCCGCTCTGCGAAATATGCTGCAGAACTGAGAAAATGACACCATGGCGTCCACAGCGGAATGGATCGAAGGGGCTCGCCCCCGCACATTGCCCAATGCGATAGCACCGGTGATCGCCGGGACGGGCGCAGCCGGGGCGCTGGGTGCGGCAGTGTGGTGGAAAGCCCTGCTCGCCCTCGTAGTTTCGCTCGCGCTGATTGTGGCGGTGAACTATGCCAACGACTACTCGGACGGAGTCCGGGGTACCGACGATGTCCGGGTGGGCCCGATGCGGCTGGTGGGATCCGGAGCCGCCACCCCCACCGCGGTCAAGAACGCGGCGTTCGCTGCTTTCGGAATCGCTGCCGTTGCAGGTGTAGTCCTTGCCCTAACGTCAGCGTGGTGGCTGATCCTTGTGGGTGCGGCGTGCGTCGCCGGTGCGTGGTTCTACACAGGTGGGCGCAAACCCTATGGCTATCTGGGGTTCGGCGAAGTCGCAGTATTCGTCTTCTTCGGCTTGGTCGCAGTACTCGGTACCCAGTTTGTGCAAGCTGGAACTGTCAGCTGGGTCGGGTTGCTCTGTGCGATCAGCGTCGGTTGCTTCTCTAGCGCCGTGCTCGTAGCCAACAATCTTCGAGACATCGAAACAGACGCCGCTGCCGGGAAGAACACGCTTGCGGTCCGGCTTGGTGACGCCCGCACGCGGACACTGCATGTCGTGTTACTCGCGGTCCCCTTCCTGCTTACGCTCGCCCTGGCGTTTGACAGCGCGGCTGCGTTGATCGCGCTCGCTGCCGCACCGATGGCCGTTCGGGCGCACCTGCCGGTGCGGACCGGGCGAAAGGGTCTGGAACTCATCCCGGTACTTCGCGACACCGGCCTGGCGATGCTGGCGTGGTCGGTTCTTGCCGCGGTTGGCCTGAATCTCAGTTAAGGATCGATGATGCTGCTCACACTTGCTGTGGGCACGGTTCTCGCCGTGCTTTTTGTCCTGGAACTCATAGCGCTCGCCGCGATCGGCGTGCTGGCGTGGTCAGCCGGCGCTGCACTCTCCGGAACAGCCGCCGGGATTGCGTTCGGCGTACTAGCTGTATCGGTCGCTGGGATTGCATGGTTTCTCTTCGCCGCTGAACGACCGTACTTCGATCATCCGCCCGCGCGACTCGTCGTCAAAGTCGTCGTGTTCGCGGTCGCGGCCTATTCCGTCTGGAGTCTGGCTTCACCGATGTGGGCAGGCATTTTCGTCGCAGCACTACTCGCTGTACACGCCGTCGCGAGCCTGCGCATCTTGCCTGCCGACTGAGGCCTACTCCCACGCCCCGCGCCTGCTGGGAAATGCACACGGATCTTCGGGCGAATTCATATGGTCCTTGCAACACCCCTGTTGAACAGGGGTGTTGTAGATGGTCATGACGCGTCCGCGGAAGCGAGCCGACATTCAGCGCGAGTTTTGGTTACGAATTCGATCGGGTGAATCGATTACTGACGCGGCGGCTTCGATGGGGTTCCATCGTCAGACGGTGACGCGCTGGTTCCGCAAAACTGGCGGGGTGACGCCGTCATTAGTCAAGCCGCCTTCCGGGCGGTATCTGTCGTTCGAGGAACGCGAAATGATCGGGATGCGATACGCAGCGAAATGCTCGATACGTGAGATAGCGCGGCAGCTGGATCGTGCCCCGTCGACGGTGAAGCGCGAGATCGATCGGGGATACAGCAAAACTTCCGGCAATCGCCGCTACTACACCCCGACCTACGCCCAGGCGAAGGCGGAAGAGCGTGCTCAACGTCCTAAGGACAGTAAGCTCGCAACGAATGAGCGGTTGCGCTCCTATGTGCAGGACCAGCTGAAAAGGAACCTGAGTCCTCAACAGATCGCGGGAAGACTGAAAGTGGACTTCCCCGATGATGAGGAGATGCGGGTGTCACATGAATCGATCTACCGGTCGCTGTACGTCCAGACTCGAGGCAGCCTGAAACGGGAACTCGCCAGACACTTGAGAACCGGCCGCAGCCTGCGTAAACCCAACCGCACAGCCGATAAGCGGCGCGGTCGTATACCTGGCATGGTCAATGTCAGTGAGCGCCCGCCCGAGGCCGATACCCGGAAGGTTCCCGGCCACTGGGAAGGCGATTTAATCATGGGGAAAGACGGCGCCACCGCCATCGGCACCCTGGTAGAACGCGCCAGTGGGTTCGTCATGCTGCTGCACCTGCCCGATGGTCATAGCGCGATGCAGGTACAGGACGCGATCGTCGAGAAAATGGGGCAGCTGCCAGAGCTACTGCGCAGGTCTCTCACATGGGACCAGGGCAAAGAACTAACACGACATGTGCAGATCGCAGCCGCGACCGGACTCAAAGTTTACTTCTGCGATCCGCACAGTCCCTGGCAACGCGGATCCAACGAGAACACCAATGGCCTGCTGCGCCAGTACTTTCCAAAGGGAACGGATCTGTCCCTTCACGGCCCTGGGATCCTCGACCTTGTTGCCACCGAACTAAACGATCGCCCCCGCAAACGTCACGGCTACGCAACACCCGCAGAGAAACTCCAGCAACTACTCTCAAACGAACAACCAGAAAATCCAGGTGTTGCAAGGACCCCCTGAATCCGAGTCGGTTACACCGTGCGTTTCCCTGCAGGCGTAGGCGTCGGACGGTTCGCCTTGATCAGCGCTTACCTGGCACGACCATTCCGAGTACGAAGTTGACGATCGCGATCAGCAGGGCACCCCAGAACGCAGCCCAGAATCCAGCGATGTCGATGCCGTAGTCGAAGTAGCTGGTCACCCATTCCGTGAGCAGCAACATCAAGGCGTTGATGACCAGCAGGAACAAGCCAAGCGTGAGGATCACAAGCGGTAGTGACAAGAGCTTCACGACCGGCTTGACCACCATGTTGACGAGCGTGAAGACGAGACCGATCAGCACGATCACGATCGCGTCAGCACCGATAGAATCTCCGGGCAGCCGGAGTGAGATCCCTGTAATCCACTCTGCGGCGAGCCAAATGGCGAATGAGTTAATCACCAAGCTTGCAATGAACAGCATGCGTCTATCGTGACACGCTGATCGCTAATCCGCGCTCACTGCGCTGATGATGTCCATTCGTCCCGCTCGCCACGCTGGCACGAGCGCACCGCCGAGCGCGAGCAGCAGTGCCGCCGCCGCGTAGAGTCCGGCCACCGGCACAAGCGCAAAGTTGATCTGCACCGCAGTTGTCGCGGAAAGCGCAACCGTCGCGATGTAGTGAAGCGCTGTGCCGAACAGGAGCCCCATCGCGCCGCCAACCACCCCGACCGCAAGCGCCTCGTACAGCACGGTCCGGGAAATGAACTTACGGCTGGCACCCATCGCGCGAAGAACTCCGAGTTCCCTGCGCCTATCCAGGACCGACAGCATAAGCGTGTTGAGGAGTGCCACGGCCGCGACCAGTGCGACGATCCACTGCACACCGACTGCCAGCGCTCCCGCCTGTTCTGTTGCCTGGCGCGCTGAAAGAAAGGCTTCCTGACCCGTTTGAAGGTAAACCCCTTCAGGCAGCACTGATTCGACAGCGCTGAGCACCTCGGCAGGGTCAGCGTCAGCCGCCACTGCGGCTTCGATAAACGTCGCGCCGTCACGCTCGTACCACTGCTGCATCCGCGGCAGATCCATCGCGATCATGCCAGCTCCCACAGCTAGATAATCGACCACCCCGACGACGTCGCCTCGCTGCAGCCCCGACGGGGTGGCGACATCAATGGAGTCGCCCACATCGACGTCCAGCGATCGGGCTAGCTGCCGTGAAAGTGCAATTCCGTCGCCGCCGAGAACTTGTTGCCGCATTTCTGGAGACATCGCGGTCAGTGCTGGAGCCGTCGACCCTTCGCTGGCACCAAGCACCATCACCTTCAGGGGTGCGCTGTCGGGCGCCCCGAGATTGGCATACGCCCATTGGCCGGGAGTAGCCCGGGATATACCAGGAATTGCTGCGACGTCGTCGAACACTCCATCTGGAACCACCGGACCAGCGGGTACGTTATCGACAGGCGCTGTCGTCAAGTAGAAGTCGGCATCTGCGAGGGACGAGACGAGCCCGCCAGCAGACTCGACCAGATTACGCATCGAGCCCGTTGTCGAGACCGCGACCGCCACCGCGATCATCACGGTCATCGCGGTGGCCCACACGCGGCGCGGTGCCCGGGATGCCGATTCTGCACCCAGGCGGCCTGCCGGACCGCACGCGCCAGCCACATGCGATGTCAAAGACCCGATCAATTTGATCAGCCCGTAGCAGAGCCCGAGAATCCCGACCGCGAAAAGGGCGCCCGCGAGCAGGGCCTTACGGTCATTGAAACTGAACGCCATCGCGACGGCTACAGCCATCGTCACGGCGCCAGCGATGAGCGCGGGGATAGTCCACGAGTCCGAGTGAACCTCGGCTGTCACCACATCCGCTGGTTGCAGCGCTTCGACCGGGGCGACCGAAAAGACTTGGCGTGCCGCGACCGCGGACGCGACAACGCTCGCCCCGACACAGAGAATCAGCGCGACGATGGGCGCATACCACTGAACTGCGAAAGCCACTTCCCCGCTGAAGGATTGCACGAGGACCGGCGGTACCCGGCCGACGGCGAGTTCCCCCATCACCGCACCCAGCGGGATTCCGGCGACACCCCCGATGAGGCCTATCAACGCGGCCTCGCCAACAAGTCCGCGAACAATTACCGCCCGTTGAGCTCCGAGCGCCCGGAGCGTCGCGATCGCGGGACGCCGCTGGGCAACTGTCATGTTCATCGAGTTGAAAACAAGAAAGCCAGCGACAACTAGCCCGATTAGGGCGACGAGCAAGGTGGAGTCACGAGTCAGCGCGATGGAGGTTCCTGCCTGCGCAGCGCGGAACTCCGGCTCGGCGACCAGCGCTCTGCCGTCGATCGCCGCAGTGACCCGTTCCTGCAGCGAACTCACTGGAACCCCAGGTTCGGGAATGATGAAGATCGAGTCCAGCGTGCCCTCACGCCCCGCCAGCCGCTGCGCGACCGGCAACGCGGTGACGAGGAAATTCCCGCTGTTGATCGGTCTGGCAGCGGGATCGCTGGAGACCTGGATCACCTCGGCTTCACCCCCCGGGAGCCGGAGCACGTCGCCGACCTGGACACCGGCTCCTGGACCGGCGATCACACCGCCACCCAGCAACTCCGGCGCCAACTGCTGGAGATCGCCATCGACCGCACCAACAAGATCACTGCCAAGCGCGCCCGCAGATTGATCCGCACCGAAAATCAGCGTCCCCCGGCCCCCATACGCGACCGGCGCCCAGAGCAACGGCGCAGCTGTCTCAACCCCCGGCACACGCCGCACCAGCGGCAGGACCCGGTCGTCAAAACCGGTATCGGCGATGGCGGTGACTTCGAGGGCAGCATCCCCCGCGACGGCCTGAGAGAGGCGATCCACGGACCCTGTCAGCGAGCCATAAGTTGAAAGGACCGCGACGAGCAGGGCAGAGGAAACAGCAATGACGCCGATCGAGATCGCCGAACGAATTGGGCGGGCGATAAGTTCACGCAGGTGGAGGAGCCACCATCTCCCCAGCGCCGCTCTGCTCACGGGCTTCCCCCTGCTCTCACCGCTACTGCGTTCCGCTGTGGGAGCCGTCGAGCCGCCCGTCACGCATCGTGATTGTTCGGTCCGTCACGGCGGCGGCACTGCTGTCGTGGGTCACCATCACGACGAGACGGTCAGCACCACCGTGCGCCACCTCCGACAGAAGCGCGAGTATTCCACGCCCGGTTTTCGAGTCGAGATTTCCAGTCGGCTCGTCAGCCAGGATGAGCGGAGGGTTGTTGACGAGCGCACGCGCCACGGCGACCCGCTGCATCTGTCCTCCCGAGAGCTCTGCGGGCTTGTGATTGACGCGCTCCCCCAGCCCCACGCGTTCGAGCAGCGCTATCGCGTCTGCGCGCGCTGAACTCAGTGTCCGCCCGTCCAGCAGCCGCGGCACCGCTACGTTCTCCCATGCTGTGAGAGTGGGCAGAAGATTGAAGAACTGGAAAACGAAGCCGATCCGGTGCCGCCGAAATTCGGCGAGACCCTCATCGGACAGGGCGCCGATATCAGCGCCACCAACCGCCACCGTTCCCTCCGTGGGCTGGTCGAGGCCACCCATGAGATGCAGCAGCGTGCTCTTGCCTGCGCCTGACGGGCCCACGATAGAGACGAACTGACCGCCCTCAAGGCTGAGATCTACCCCATCGAGTGCGCGCACCATTTGGCCGCCCACCTGGTATTCCCGAACGACGTTCGCGAAGCGCACCGCCTCACCCATGTGTGGCCCATCTGCCAGTGGCGCTGAACTCCGCGAGCACGGCTTCAGCACCTGAGAGGTCCAAGCCTTCCTGATCGACCCACTCATCGTCGAAATAGGTTCCGGAGTACCGGTCACCCGCGTCACAGAGCAGCGTCACCACGCTCCCACTCCGGCCCTGCGCGGCCATTTGCGCGACAATGCTGAAAACCCCCCACAAGTTGGTTCCAGTTGACCCACCCACCCGGCGCCCAAGCTGACCGCTTGCGTAGCGCGCTGCGGCGATCGAGGCCGCATCTGGAACCTTAACCATCCGATCGACCACTTCAGGAATGAACGACGGTTCAGCACGGGGCCGTCCGATCCCTTCTATCCGTGAGCTGCAAGGGGACGTGAGGGTCGGATCACCGGTACGCCACGATTCGAAGAACACCGAATTCTCTGGGTCCACAACACAGAGGCGCGTGTGGTGGCGGCGATATCGGATGTATCGGCCGATAGTCGCGCTTGTTCCGCCGGTACCAGCACCGACGACGATCCAGTCCGGAATCGGGTGTTCTTCATGCTGGAGCTGGGTGAACATCGATTCAGCGATGTTGTTGTTGCCACGCCAGTCCGTCGCACGCTCTGCATTCGTAAACTGATCGAGGTAGTGACCGCCCGTCTCACTAGCGAGGCGCTGCGCCTCGGCGTAGATCATTGCGGAGTCGTCCACCAGATGGCACCGGCCGCCGTGCGCCTCGATCAAGGCAATCTTCGCGGGACTGGTGCCGGACGGCATTACGGCGACAAAATCGAGGCCCAGCAACCGTGCAAAGTACGCCTCGGAGACTGCCGTCGAGCCGGACGATGCCTCAATGACAGTTGTGTCGGCGCTGATCCAGCCATTGCAGAGCCCATAGAGAAACAGCGACCGCGCCAGCCGGTGCTTCAGGCTCCCCGTGATGTGCGTCGACTCATCTTTGAGATAC
Source organism: Hoyosella subflava DQS3-9A1 (assembly GCF_000214175.1). Taxonomy (NCBI): domain Bacteria; kingdom Bacillati; phylum Actinomycetota; class Actinomycetes; order Mycobacteriales; family Hoyosellaceae; genus Hoyosella; species Hoyosella subflava. The sequence goes on along the minus strand of NC_015564.1, from coordinate 376,756 downwards.
ACCTGAATTCGCGCCGGCGAGCCAGGCCACTGCTCGGGCAACGGGTAACGCAGCAGGTGCGTGTCCGCGCTTCGCTGCGCGTCCGCCTCGATCAGCCGGACCGCATCGTCAGCCCAGGAGCGCGCCGGGGAACGGTCGACAATCAGGTCACCGGCACAAAGCCCTGGTTCACCGACTGTCACTGGCGCGTCCGGAACGGAGCTTGGCTTCCAGTTCCGCACGGTCGCGGCGGCGCTGCTCGTCGATCGCGGCGATCGCGCTCGTAATCCGGAACCTCAGCGGCCGGAACAACACAATCGACAGCGGCATCGCGATGATCACCGCGAAAAGCAGTGCAACGAGTAGGTAAACCTCGACGCCGAAAAGCATGCCGATCCCGACTATCGCGGCAGTCAGCGCGGCAGCCAGGACGATTCTGGCGAGGGTAAAGAGCAAGACGTCACGCGCGAGCCCGCGGCGCGTATACACGGGTTGTTCAGGCGTTACTGCAGATTCAGGAGTCTGGTGGGCGTCCTGTGTCGATTCACTCACCCCCTTAGGCTACCTAGTTTCTCGCGGGGTGAATTGCCCGCTTGGTCGCTTACCTCCCCTTTACCAACGACAGACTGTTCGAGTACCTGGGGGTTTTGGTGTCAATATGGCTTTGTCCACGCGGTCACAAACCGAAGGAGCACATAGATGACAGCCATTGGATTCGATAACACTGAACGCCTCCTCACCCCCGGCCAGGTCGCGTCCCTCTTCAGCGTTGACCCGAAGACGGTCTCTCGCTGGGCACTGGCGGGACGCCTCGGTTCGCTGCGCACGCCCGGCGGGCATCGCCGCTTCCGCGAATCCGAGGTACGCGAGCTCCATGCTCGCCTGACCTCTGAGGCACACCACTAGTACCGGCCACACCCAAACTGCGCCGGAGCACGCCTCCCACCACGCCTCCTAGCACGCAATGCGCTAAGGCAGCTACTCTCGTAGTAGAGGAGGTGCGTCGTGATTTACATTTTGGCGTTGATCGGGCTGATAACGCTCGCAATTCTGATGTGGCGGGCCTTCGGCCCCTCACTCCTCGGGCGTACCGACAATGTTCCGCGCTCAATGGGCCCCGATGACGATCCGGATTTCCTGTGGAGGCTTGGCAGAGACGTCCGTCGCGATAAGTCAGGGCCCCATAGTGACGGGAACGAGTCACCCAACCCGGAGCATTGAGTTCCGGGTAGGACGCTAGTAGTGAAACGCGTGTGAGCACCAGCCACCGTCGCGGGTCACCCCGCGCACGTGGTGGTGCTCACACGCGTTTCACCGGGAAGCTGACTACCGCTGACCGAATCCTTCGGCCATCGTTGCCGCGAGTTCCATCAAGGCGATCCTTGTCGCAGGCCGCAGTCGCTCCATATCGATCTCAGCGCCCTCTTCGAGATGCGCATCAAATGGCAGCAACCGCACGGTACGGCTGCGACGAGCAAAATGCTCGATCACCTGACCGAGGTCTACTTTTCCCGCCTTCGGCCGCGCCGCATTGATCACTGTCACCGACCGTGTCACCAGGTCGGCATAACCGTGGGCTTCCAGCCAGTCCATCGTTGCCGACGCACTGCGCGCACCATCGACCGAGCCAGAGCTGATGATGATCAGCGCATCCGCGTTCTTGAGCACCCCAGACATCGCGGAGTGCATGAGGCCTGTTCCGCAATCCGTGAGGACCAGATTGTAGAAACGCTCGAGGACGTCGAGGACGCGGCCGTAATCCTCCGCACTGAACGCCTCGGATACGGCTGGGTCTGTATCCGAAGCAAGAACCTCAAGACGGCTGTTCGCCTGTGACGTATACGCCCGGACGTCGCTGTAACGCTGAATATCCGGGTCTTGCTGCAGCAAGTCGCGCACTGTCGCGTCAGTGTCGAGCGGAAGTTTGTTGCACAGCGTGCCGCGGTCCGGGTTCGCGTCGACCGCGATTACCCGATCACCTCGCAGGGAGGCGAAAGTCGAGCCTAAAGCGGCGGTGACCGTCGTTTTCCCCACGCCACCTTTGAGGGACAGCACTGCGATCTTGTGGCATCCGTAGAGCGGAGCGTTGAGCTGCTTCGTGAGGTCAGCGAGGTAAGCCTCCCGCCTGCCATCCCCGAGATTCACCGCTCCGCCTGTGCAGGAGTACACGGCTTTACGCCACCCGCGCCGTGGCGCGGCCTTCACTGGCTTGAGCAGAACTGAGCTGGACAGGTCCCAGGAAGACGAGGGCTCACAGGCTCCAGCTTCTGCTCCACGCGGTTGCGTTGGTTTCCGGAGCCCCAATTCCTGGGGTACCACAAGCTCAGCCCTGTTCTCGGACGGATAACTGAACTGGTCAGTGGCAAAAAACTCGGCTGAACGGTCAGTGTCCTGACCGAATATCGTTTGACTGTCGGCTGATGCAGGCATCGCCACCCCTCCCCCTGTAGCGCCCTGCGCAGTGGCTGCGCAGGTTCCCAATAAGTGGCCATCCCCCGATTAGCCACATGAAGAGTAGGGCGATTACCTCACCTGAACGCAAACTGGCGTTATGCGGGTTCTCAAAATGTGAGACACCAACCGAGCGTTGCGCGGAATCGTGAAGTATTTTCCCTCGCAGGGAGGGAAAATCCTTCACGATTCGCGAGGCTGGGTCAGTTCAGTCCTGCGTACGAGTGCAAGCCAGAAACAACCATGTTGATGAAGAACAGGTTGAAGACCACCATCGCGAAGCCCGTGACGTTGATCCATGCTGCTTTCACGTCACGCCATCCGGCTGTGGCGCGCGCGTGCAAGTATGCGGCGTAAACAATCCAGGTCACGAAGGACATAGTTTCCTTCGGATCCCAGCCCCAGAATCGTCCCCATGCCGCCTCGGCCCAGACAGCGCCCAGGATGACACCGACGCCGAAGATCGGGAACGCGATGACAGTCGTCCGGTACGCGATACGGTCAAGTGACTGCCCGCTCGGCAGATGTTCGGCGATCCGGCCGACAAAGCCGCCGCCCTCTGCACCTTCAGGCCGCCGGATACGAAGCAGGAACATCAAACTCGCGACACCGGCAACGAGGAAGAGCCCGCTTCCGATAACCGCTAGCGACACGTGAATAGGGAGCCAGAATGACTGCAGAGCGGGCACAACGGGAGCAGCGTCCGCGTACAGCACGGTGCCGCAGAGGAATACCAGCAGAACAACCGGCACCAGCACGAAGATCCACAACGGTCGCTGGTCGGGTTTGCGAATGAAGACCAGCCCTGACACAACCGCGACGAGAACCATCGCCGATGTGAACTCGTACATGTTGCCCAGCGGGAACCGGTCGGTCGCAAGACCTCGCAGCACCAGCGACGCGAAGTGACTGACCGCGGCCACAACGATCAAGGCGTAACCCATCCCGCCGAACTTGTCGCGCCACGAACGCTGCACTACGGGACCGACGCGCGGGCCTGGCGAACCGTGTGGCGCCGCCGGGGCACCAACGAGTTCGCGCTCATGCGCCTTCTTCACTCGCGCCGATCCGTATTGACCCGCGAACATGAGCATGGCGAGGACATACACAGCGAACGCGGTCTGGAATGTCAGGTCGCTGTACCGCGCGAGGTTCGGGTCGATGTCCATAGATCTTCGTGCCTTTCCTACGTATCCGAGGAGCGAGGGGCCGAGATGCGCGTGCATACCCGCTCGAATTCGCTGCCCCAGCCAGCCTGATCCGTTCTGGCCAGACCGCCAATTTCAACTACAGTACGTCGTTCACCCGCGGTTGGGGCATGCAGGTCGGGTGAGATCCGAACCCAGACACGTCGCCGCGTCACCAGTAGCGAGACCACCAGTCCCAGCGTCATCGCGATTGCGGAAGCCAGGACCCAGCCCTGTGCAGGGTCGTGCGACACCTGGAGCGACACCCACTCTTCCGCGCCGTCGAAGCGAACTTCGGTTCCATCATCGAGGGTGGTGCTTTCCCCCGCCATGAGATTGACTCGTGCCTGCCGAACCAATCGTTCCTGCTCGATCATCGACTGATCGAGAGCGAAGATGTTCTGGGGCCGCCCCGCATCGAGCCCAATGTCACCCTTGTAGATGTCGATCGCGACAGCCGGGTCGTTCATTGCGGGGAAAACAGAGGTCAGCAGATCTCCCTCAAAGAAGGCGGTCGGCGCGAAGAGTCCCTCGATAGCGATTTGATTCTGCCGGCGCTCCGACTGATCCGGATACAAACCAGCCGGTGGGTCGAAACGCATCGCCCCGCTACTTAAGAAGGTAGTGGCGTCCTCCGGCGCGAACTGGAGTGTTTCGCTGCGCGATTCACCGTTCGGGAACGTGACTGTGAACCTCGGCGCGAAGCCATGCCCAATGAGGTACAAGCGGTCGCCTTCAACCCGCAACGGATCGTTGACTCGCAGGGTGTACGGATTCCACTCGTTGGTCAGTAAGTCATCGCCCGCCTGGTATTCGATGTTCGACGTGAACATCTCGGCCTGTCCTGTCGCCAGATAGTCAGCCCTGAAATCGTTGACCCGCACACAGAACGGCGTCAGATCAGTGCCATCTACGCTCAATCCAGCCCGAAACGAGTCGTAGACTGCGGGGCTGCCCGTGCAAATTCCAGGCCCACCGTTCGCAACCACAATGACTGACCCTTCGTACCCGAAGATCCGGCCCAGCGCGACTGAGGCGAGCACACCCAGCAGCGCAATGTGGAAGACCAGGTTGCCCGCCTCACGGAGGTGTCCCTTCTCGGCAGAGACTTCGATGACGTCGCCATCCCTGCGCACCGTTCGACGCCACCTGCGGAACACCGGGAGGACTTTGGCTTCAGCCTCGTCCGCGGTTCCGGGCAGGGTGAGCGTTGAGTGGTGGGGTAACCGGCCGAGATTGCGGGGCACGCGCACAACGGAAGCACGCATCGCATGCCAGTGATCGATAGCGCGGGGAATGATGCAGCCGACGAGCGAGACAAACAGCAGGGCGTAGATTGCGGTGAACCAGAAGCTGCTGAACACATCGAACATCCCGAACCGGTCTAGGATCGGCCCGAGAGTGGGCCGCTCCGCGATGTACTCACGGACAGCCTGAGCGTTCAGACTGTTTTGCGGCAACAAGGCCCCGGGTATCGCCCCGAGAGCGAGCAGGAAAAGCAGCACCAGCGCCGTACCCATGCTCGTCAGGTTTCGCCACGCGTTTCTCAGCGATGCGATCACGCGGTGACGAGCTGGTTGCACTGTGCCGTCCGTTTTGGTCATATCGGCAGTACCACGTCGCTGATGAACGCCTCTCTCACCCAGCTCACAAAAACTTCCCATGCGCCGGTGACCAGCGCGATACCGACGAGGATCAGCATGATCCCGCCGAAGACTTTCACTTCGCGCCCATGCCGGCGCAGCCAGCCCACGCCTCGCAGCGCAGACACCGAGCCGAACGCGAGCACGATAAATGGCAGGCCAAGACCGAGACAGTAGGCGACGATCAGCACGATGCCACGGGCCGCAGTCGACCCTTCGGTCCCCGCGGCGAGGGAGATCACCCCAGCGAGCGTCGGTCCCAAGCACGGCGTCCAGCCCAGGCCGAACACGCCTCCCAGCACCGGAGCGCCGGCCAGAGAGCTGAAGTGACGGGGCGAAAAGCGGGCGTCTCGCTGGAGGAGAGGGATGAATCCGATGAATACGAGACCCATCAGAATTGTCACAACGCCGCCCACCCGCTGCAGAAGTTCGCGGTTGAGGCTCAGCACACTGATCATGCCGAAGATCGATGCAGTCGCCAGCACGAAAACGACGGTGAATCCGCTAACGAACAACGCGGCCGCGCCGGCGACTCGCCAACGCGTTCGGTCCCGCAGTTTCGTGAGCGTGGCAGTTCGCGATGCCTCGCGCGGAGTCACTTCTGGAGCGTCAACCCCGACGAGGCCCGCCAGGTACGACAGATAGCCGGGGACTAGCGGCACCACACACGGCGAAGCAAACGAAACAAGCCCGGCGAGCATGCACACCGCGAGCGCGAGCAGCAGTGGGCCATCGACGGCCGTGTTCTGAAATGTTTCCCCGAGTGAGGAGGCAAGCACCATCGAGTTCATTCTTCTTGCGCCACCCGCTCGACTACCGGCTGCAGGTCTTCAACGAGGAGATCGCGCAAGAATACGGCGGCAACGCGGTGTTCCCGGTCGAGCACGAAGGTCATGGGCACAACACTCGTCGGAATACCGCGCATCGCGATGAGTGTCCGCATGGATGGGTCATAGATCGAAGGGAAGGTTAGACCGAAGTCCGTCACGAAGTCCTGCGCTTTATCAATTTGCGGGTCGCGCACGTTGATGCCAAGGAACTGGACGCCAAGCTCCTTTGTCTCGTCGTAGACCTCCTGCAACTCGGGCATCTCGGTCCGGCAGGGAGCGCACCACTGACCCCAGACATTGAGTACGACGACCTGGCCCGCGAAGCCTTCAAGTTCTATTGTTTCGTCAGGATCCGCCAGGGAGGGGCCCATGAGCATCCCAATCGTTCCACGTGACTCGGGAGGATCATAAAGAATCTCCGTCTGGCCACCTGGTGACACGAAGTTGAACGTTCCGCCCTGGACGACGGCGTCAGTACCGGCGGTCGCGCAGGCACTGAGGGTAAGAGCCGCTGCCGACGCAACTGCGACGGCGGCGAGCCTGATCCGCCGCCGCGACCTCATGCCCCAGTCACCGAAGGATCCGACTTGCCCGCCGGTTCCGAGTACACGATGTCTATCAGTTCGTCGCCTTCATAGACGAGGGACGTCAGGGACGCGAGCGAGCACTGCCGTTTGCGCGGGTCGTGCCACAACCGCTGGCCATGCAGGAATCTGCGCAGCGACCACACCGGCAACTGGTGGCTCACGCACACCGCTTCGTGCCCTGCTGCCGCGGCACGGGCGTTGTTGACCGCAGCGAGCATACGATGCGCGATTTGCAGGTAGGGCTCGCCCCAGGACGGGGTGAAGGGATCCCGCAGCTTCCACCAGTGACGTGGCCGCCGTAGCGCCCCATCACCCACGGAGACGCGAAGACCCTCGAACTCGTTCTCAGCCTCGAGTAGGTCTTCGTCGGTGTGGATGTTCAGGCCGTGGATGTCCGCGATTGGTGTGGCTGTTTGCTGTGCCCGCAGCAGTGGCGATGCCACGACGTGAGTGATGTCATGCTCAGCGAGCGACTTCGCGACAGTTCTTGCTTGCGCCTGCCCCGTCTCGGAGAGACGAAATCCAGGCAGCCGCCCGTACAAGATCCCGGTCGGGTTATGCACCTCACCATGGCGCAGCAAATGCACGATCGTGCGGGTGGACTCCGCCCGCTGCGGGCCTGGCTGCTCATTGAGGTCCGTCACGTCTCACGCTCCTGGTAAGGATCTTTACTTCGGTCAGGCGGGTTCACGCTCTGACTGGCTCGGGTGGTGATGCGTCTGCCGCCGCACGCGCAGCCGCTGGCATCGCATCCGCGATCACCGCGAACGCCTCGTCGTCGAGGGCTGCCGAGACGAACCACGCCTCGAAAGCACTCGGTGGCGCATACACCCCGCGCTCAAGCAGTGCGTGGAAGAACGCCGGGTACCGCCATGTCTCGCTGGTCTTGACCTGTGCATAGTTTTGCACGGGCTCGCCAGTGAAGAACACGCTCACCATGGTGCCCGCTGATTGCACGCGATGGGAAATCCCGATCGTTCGCAGCGCCTCAGCAAGGAGATCCCGCAACGCGGCGTGATTCTTCCGCAGCGCGGCGTACACCTCTGGTGTCGCGTGCCGCAGAGTAGCCAGCCCGGCGGCAACGGCGACGGGGTTACCTGACAGCGTGCCGGCCTGATACACAGAACCCGACGGCGCCAGATGCTCCATCACGTCGGCGCGCCCGCCGAACGCCGCAGCCGGAAGGCCGCCGCTCATGACCTTCCCAAACGTGTACAGATCTCCTGCAACGCCTTCTAGGCCGTACCAGCCTGCCTCGCTCACCCGGAAACCCGTCATCACCTCATCCATGATGAGCAGCGCACCATTTTCGCTGCACGCACGTTGCAGTCCGTCGTTGAAGCCAGGGAGTGGGGCGACGGCGCCCATGTTTCCGACAGCGGCTTCAGTGATCACCGCTGCAATTTCGCCCGGGTGCGCGGCGAACGCCTGATGCACGGCCTCCAGGTCGTTGTAAGGCAGCACGATCGTGTCGCCCGCCTGGGCGCCTGTGACTCCTGGAGAGGTCGGCAGCGCGAATGTGGCAACACCCGAACCGGCGTGAGCGAGAAGCGAATCGACATGACCGTGGTAACAACCGGCGAACTTTATGATTTTCGCCCTGCCGGTGTAGCCGCGAGCCAGCCGGACGGCACTCATTGTCGCTTCGGTCCCAGAGTTGACGAGACGGACGCGATCGACGGGAGCGACACGCTGGACGATCTCTTCGGCGAGTTCGACCTCAGCCTCAGTGGGCGCACCGAACGACAGACCCTTGACCGCGGCTTCCCGCACGGCTTCAACAACAGCGGGATGTGCGTGCCCCAGAATCATCGGGCCCCACGAACACACCAAGTCGACGTAACGGTTGCCGTCCGCGTCGAAGAGCCAGCACCCCCGGGCCTCACGAATGAAGCGCGGCACCCCTCCCACAGCGCCGAACGCGCGAACTGGCGAGTTGACGCCGCCGGGAATTACTGCCGATGCCCTTTCGAACAGCCGGGCCGACTGCTGCATACCTGAATGCTCGTCGGGAGATTTCACGGCTTCCAGTGTTCCAGCCCGCCGCGAATCCGTCGACGACGGGGTGTAGTAAGCGTTCTAACGTTCGTCTTCCTCATCCATCCGCAGGATCGCCTGTTTCTCGATGAACTCGATTTCATCGATTTCCCCCGCGGCGAAGCGGCGACGTAATTCCTCCTCGGCTGGGCTGCGCTGCTTGAGCTGTGGCGGCGCCGGGGGCAGCTCCTGACGGGGCGGTGCGGCCTCCAGCACTCGCGCGATGATCACGAGAATCATCACGAGGGCGGCCACAGCCACGATGCCCAGCAGCAACGTCAACATGCCTCCATGATGGCCCCCAGCGAACGACCTGCCAACATCATCTGTGACAGCTATCGTCGGACTCATGACGAAGACGACCGGGGAATATCTGCGCGACGCACTCGACGGGCCATGGAAGGACATGCGCAATCAGTGCCGTGAATACCTGGCTTCAGACACGTTCACGACTGATCCGGCGCTGGACATAAAGGCTGCGAGAGCGCGCGCTCTGGAACAAATGCAGGCACTCGTCGACACTGGCTACCCTGACCACGGGTTCCGGCGGGAGAACGGCGGAACCGGTGACGCCGGGGCCGCTGTGGCCGGATTCGAGATGCTCGCGCAGGCCGACCTCTCACTGACCGTCAAAGCTGGAGTCCAGTGGGGTCTCTTTGGTGGCGCCATCGAGAATCTCGGTACTGAACACCACCATGAGAAATACATTCGTCCCCTGATGAAACTCGACCTGCTCGGGTGTTATGCGATGACGGAGTCAGGCCATGGCAGCGACGTACAGCACCTTGAGACCACCGCCACCTACGACGTGGACACCCAAGAATTCATCATCAACTCCCCAACACCGTCATCACGAAAGGACTACATCGGTGGGGCTGCGCAAGACGCAACGGTTGCTGCCGTGTTCGCGCAGCTGATCACGGAGGGTGAATCGCACGGAGTGCACTGCTTCGTTGTTCCGATCCGCGACGAAAACGGCGGTGACCTGCCCGGCGTGACCACATCGGATTGCGGCATCAAGGGCGGACTGCCCGGCGTCGACAACGGTCGAATCGTCTTCGACAATGTTCGTATCCCAAGGGAAAATCTTCTGAACCGCTACGCGGACGTGGCACCTGACGGGACCTACAGATCGGAGATCGAAAACGACAGCCGACGCTTCTTCACGACTCTGGGCACACTCGTTCGCGGCCGCGTCAGCGTCGGAGGCGGCGCTGCGTCAGCCGCTCGTCTCGCGCTGACCATCGCGACCCGGTACGCGCTCAAGAGGCGCCAGTTCCGGCCCGCACAGGGCGAGCCGGAAACTGTTCTGCTCGACTACCGGATGCACCAGCGGCGGCTCCTGCCGCTGATCGCCAAGTCGTACGCATACGCATTCGCACAAAACGATCTTGTGCGCAAGATGCATCTCATCCAGACCGGCCAGAACAAGGACCCGCAGGGTCAGCGAGCACTGGAGAAGCGCGCCGCGGGCCTCAAAGCCGCACAAACCTGGCACGCGACCCGCGCTATCCAGGAGTGCCGCGAGGCATGCGGCGGGGCGGGCTACCTCGCCGAGAATCGACTCACAACACTCAAGGCTGATACCGATGTTTTCACCACCTTCGAGGGTGACAACGTCGTCCTCACGCAGCTCGTCGCCAAGGAACTGCTCACCGCGTACTCCGACGAGGTACGCGACTACGACGCGCTCGACTGGGTCAAGTTCGCGGCAACGATGGCACGCGATGTCGTCCGCGAGAGGTCTGGTGTGCGACAGTTGATCCAGACCCTGTTCGACAGCAGCAACGAGACGGTCGAGGAGGGAGACCTCTCCAAACGTGCTGTGCAGCTCCAGCTTCTCGCGGACCGGGAAGACTACCTCGTCCGAACGGCAGCGCAGCGCCTGCGAAACGGGACCAAAGAACTCGGAACACCGTTCAAGGCCTTCAACAATGCACAGGAGCACATCCTGTCAGCCGGTTCCGCGCACATCGATCGCCTCGTACTTGAGTCGTTTATCGAAGGCCTCGACCTCGTCCACGACGACGAGGCGCGCGCTATTGCAGAACTTTTATGCGACCTGTTCGTCTTCACAACCCTCGAACAGCATCGCGACTGGTTCATCATGCACCGGTTCCTGTCTGTGGAGCGTGCCAAAGCGGTCCGTCGCGGAGTCAATGAACTCGTCGAAAAGCTTCGGCCTCATGCACGAACACTCGTCGATGCGTTTGGCATCCCCGACGCTATGCTGCGTGCCGAAATGCTGAATGACGCGAGCGTGTACGAACGCGAATAGGCCCGGTGCACAGTGGCGCCGCCAGAGCAGAAGCCGACGCTTACTGCGACTGGCGGCGCTGCCGTGCAATGTCAGCGAGGACCACACCCGCAGCGACTGACGCATTGAGTGATTCCACATCACCAGCCATGGGCACGCTCACGATGACGTCGCACGTTTCCTTCACGAGCCGGGAAAGCCCCTTACCCTCGGAACCCACGACCACCACAAGCGGCATATCTGTGCTCGTGAACTCATCTAGGGATACAGCTCCCTCGGAGTCGAGCCCCGCGATGAAGTATCCGCTTTCAGCGAATGCTTTCAGGGCGCGCGTCAGGTTCGTTGCCCGCGCGACCGGCACACGGGCCGCAGCGCCCGCGCTCGTCCGCCATGCGACCGCAGTGACGCTTGCCGAGCGTCGCTCAGGAATCAGGACACCGTTCCCGCCGAATGCGCCAGTTGAGCGAATCACCGCGCCCAGGTTCCGTGGGTCCGTGATGTTGTCGAGCGCCACCACTAGACCAGGTTCGTCGCTACTACGGCTGGCGTCGATCAGCTCCTCGGGATGCGCATACTGATAGGGCGGCACCTGGAGCGCAATGCCCTGATGCAGGCCGTTCGTCGTCATCTTGTCGAGGTCGCCGCGCGGCACCTCGAGGATGGAGATTCCACGCTCGCCCGCGTAGTGAACCGCCTCGGTGACCCGCTCGTCGGGCTCGCTGCCAACAGCGAGGAACAACGCTGTGGCAGGCACGCCCGCGCGAAGGCACTCGACCACCGGGTTACGTCCGAGCACGAGTTCGGGGCCCTCAGCCGCACGCTTGCGCGCCGCCTCGGTGTGTGACTTGCTCTGCTTCAGCCGCGCCGCTGCCGCCGCACGCCGGGCTGCCGGGTGGCCGACGCGCATCTCGGCGGGCGGGGTGGCGCCCCGACCGGACAGCCCGCGTTTCCGCTTGCCGCCCGAACCTTTGGTCGCGCCTTTCTTCGACCCTGCTTTGCGCACTGCGCCTTGCCGGCGTGAATTACCCGCCATGATGTCCCCGTTTCTCACTGACCGTCAGCGGTCAGTCTTCAATGCCCATTCTGGCCCTGCTGGAGTGTCCGTGATTTCAATACCGACGGCGAATAGCCGGTCCCTGATGTCGTCGGCCAATGCCCAGTCTTTATCGACGCGAGCTTGCTGTCTGCGCTCGAGTTCCGCCCTCACTAGTACGTCGAGGGCAGCGAGCGCCGCTCCGTCGCCAGCGTCACCGATCTCGTGCCAGTGTTCGTCGAGTGGGTCGACGCCGAGAATGCCGAGCATTCCCCGCGCCTGGCTCGCGAGTACACGCGCCTTCTCGCCATCTCCGGATTCGAGTGCGGTGTTGGCGTTACCTACCGTGTGGTGGATTTCAGCCAACGCCGCGGGCACTCCCAGATCGTCGTTAAGTGCGGCCTCGAATGCGTCCGTCCAAGGGCCCACTGAAACCGCACCGGCCCGCCGCTCTACCCGGCTGAAGAATGCCTCAATTCGCCGGTACGCTGAGGCCGATTCCTGCAGCGCATGCTCGGAATACTCGAGCATCGACCGGTAATGCGCGCTTCCAAGGTAGTAGCGAAGCTCCTGCGGCCGGACCCGCTCTAGCACCGCGGGGATAGACAGAGTATTGCCCAGCGACTTTGACATTTTTTCACCGCCGAGGGTGACCCACCCATTGTGCAGCCAGTGCTGCGCAAAGCGATCCCCCGCTGCCCGGCTCTGTGCGATCTCATTCTCGTGGTGCGGGAAAACCAAGTCGAGGCCTCCGCAGTGGATATCGAACTCTGGTCCCAAATAGGCGGAGGCCATGGCCGAACATTCCAGATGCCAGCCGGGGCGGCCCGGACCCCATGGGGTCGGCCACGATGGTTCGCCCGGCTTCGCAGCCTTCCACAACGTGAAGTCACGTGGATCCCGCTTATGGAGTCCCGCGCCCTCACCTTGGTGGACGTCATCGAGCCTGTGACCTGACAGCGCTCCGTACTCAGCGAAGCTACGCACGTCGAAGTACACGTCACCGCCAGCGGCGTAGGCATGACCACGCTCGATGAGACGCTCGATCATCTCGATCATCTGGGTGATGTGTCCCGTGGCGCGCGGCGCCACGGACGGGGGCAACACCCCGAGCTGATCGTATGCCCTCTCGAAGGCACGCTCGTAAGTCGTCGCCCATTCCCACCAGGGACGGCCAGCCTCGGCCGCCTTGGTAAGGATTTTGTCGTCGATATCGGTGACATTGCGCACGAATGTCACGTCGTATCCCTGCGCGCTAAGCCAGCGTCGCAGCACATCAAAGGCAACTCCGCTGCGCACATGACCGATGTGTGGTTCACCCTGCACCGTGGCACCGCACAGGTACACCGACACCTTCCCCGGCGTGAGGGGCGTGAAGTCGCGCAGGGTCCGCGACTCGGTGTCGAAAAGGCGCAAGGTCGGCGAGGTCACGGCGGAATCCTACTTGGTGTAGTGACGCACATCCGAATCTGACAGGCGGCGCGAGCTATGCTTCGGTCTCCACCAGTGCGGTCGCAACGGCGGCCATGCCTTCCCCGCGCCCTGTGAGACCCAGGCCGTCGGTCGTCGTCGCCGAGACTGAAACTGGTGCACCCAAGATGCCGGACAGGACCCTTTCTGCTTCGGCACGGCGTGGACCGACCCGCGGTCGGTTACCAATGATCTGCACTGCAGCGTTACCCACCGTCATACCGGCGACACCCACGAGCCGGCGCACTTCGGTGAGAAGTTGCGCACCGCTTGCGCCCGACCATTCCGGGCGGCCCGTGCCGAAAACTGATCCAAGGTCACCCAGGCCAGCAGCCGAAAGCACCGCATCGCACAAAGCATGCGCGGCTACATCGCCATCTGAATGACCAGCACAACCGGACTCACCCTCGAACAACAGACCGGCCACCCAGCACGGTCTCCCTGGCTCGATGGGATGGACGTCAGTTCCGATTCCCACACGCATCATCGGCCTACCCTAGCGTGGCACAGATGCTGTGGCGTGCTCACCTGAATGCACGCCCCTAGGGCCTGTGGGCTTGCCACCTGGAACAGAAACGGGCGCCCCACCAAGGAATAGCCTTGGGGAGCGCCCTGGAAAACTTGTCAGTTCAGACAGGTCAGGAGGCGACGAGAACCTCGTCGAGAAGCGTTTCCGCCTTCACGTCGTCGGTACCCTCCGCGAGCGCGAGCTCACCAACGAGAATCTGCCGCGCCTTTGCCAGCATTCGCTTCTCGCCAGCGGAAAGACCGCGGTCCTGGTCGCGGCGCCACAAATCGCGCACGACTTCTGCGACCTTGTTAACGTCACCGGACGCGAGCTTCTCGAGATTGGCCTTGTACCGGCGTGACCAGTTCGTCGGTTCCTCCGTGTGCGGCGCGCGCAGGACCTGGAAAACCTTGTCAAGCCCCTCTTGGCCAACTACGTCGCGGACGCCAACATACTCAGCGTTAGCGGCGGGAACGCGCACCGTGAGATCGCCTTGAGCGACCTTCAGTACGAGATACTCCTTTTGCTCACCCCGAATGGTTCGGGTTTCAATAGCGTCGATCGTGGCTGCACCGTGATGGGGATAAACAACGGTGTCTCCGACCCTGAAATTCATATGTCCCGTACCCCTTTCGATGTGTCTATGCTAACACGAGCTGGCCCGTTACGGATGGCGTCGTTGCAGGTCAGGGACTTCCATGTCCCTGACCTGCAGTCATTCCCGCAAGCAGCTGCAAACGTCACCTACCGATCGGTAGCGCTCTCGCAGCTACGGAAACGTTCCGTTACGCCGGAAACGCCGGAAATGAACGCACGGGCTGCAGCACGGCAGCCACCAGGACAACTGGCGGCGTGCCCCGCCCGCGGACGCATTCGGGCCCTGCCCAGTTAGGGACCCTCAAGTTAGGGACCCTCCGTGCGCGGCAGCTGAGGGCGCCTACTACGCTGCCTAGTGAAGTAGCTTCTGCCGCGCCGAGAATTGTGCTGCGCGCGGAGGCGACTCCATCGATACCTGAAGCCCGGGAGGACTGAAACGTGACGTCGTCTACCGCCCAGCACAATGCTGCTTTCGGCGCGCCTCGCCTGCGTTCCCGCACCCGAGTCACGCGGCTTACCGCCGCGCTGGCTGCACTGGGCGCTGGTGCCGCCCTCGCACTGACGGGCTGCGGCGCTGGCCAGGTGACGCAGACAGGCGTGACGACGCCGACAATCACGGGCAACAACGTTGACTTCGGTTCCCTGCTCCTCCGCAACGTTTACATCGCGTACGAGGACGCCGAGCAGTACCCGATCGATCCCGCGACCTCGGGCCAATTGGTGTTCACGATCGTCAACCTCAGCCCTTCGGGGTCGGACACACTCGCGAGCATCGAGTCGTTCGACGCGCAGGTGTCAATTGAGGGTGATGACACCACGATCCCTGCGGGCGGCGTGCTGCGCTCTGGCACACCAGCTCTGCAACTTTCCGCTGAAGATGATGAAGCTGCGACGTTCGGGCCAGCGGCTAGCCAGATCACGGTGGAAGTAACGAACATGAGTTCTGCGGTACGGCCCGGGATCGCCACGCCGTTCACCTTCACGTTCGAAGAAGCTGGCGACATTGTGGTGGACGTGCCGATCGAGCCAGGCCCCGCCGCAAAGCGCACCTACGTACCCAGTGACGATCACTAGTTATTGCTGGTCTGCACGTGACTACGGTTTCCTATCGATCCTGGGGCCTGCGGCGCTGACACGCGCTTCTGTCAGACCACTCGCCTAGGCTCATCGCCGTGGTGAGACCCAAGACGAACTTCCGGTGTTCGGCATGTCAGCACGTCCTGGTCAAGTGGGCCGGGCGATGCCCCGAGTGTGGCGCCTGGGGGTCGATCGAAGAAGCTCCCGCGTTGTCGTCGCTCCAGAGATCGGCGCTGCAACGGTCAGCGCTGCCGGAGGCGCGCGTCGCCTCGAGCACCGGCGGATTGCTGCCCTCGACGCCTGCGGTCCGGATCGTGGATGTTGAGGGAACGGAGGCTAAAGCTCAGCCGACCGGAATCTCGGAACTCGATCGCGTACTTGGGGGTGGCGTCGTACCTGGCGCGGTCATTCTTCTTGCCGGTGAACCTGGGGTGGGCAAGTCGACGCTGCTCCTCGAGGTGGTGCGGCAATGGGCGGCCCGCGATGTGGCCTTGTACGTGACCGGTGAAGAATCCGCAGGACAGGTCCGTCTGCGCGCGGAACGCACCGATGCGCTGCACGAACGCGTGATGATCGCGGCGGAATCAGACCTTGCGACAATCCTCGGGCATGTCGAGCAGGTGCGGCCCGGTCTGCTGATCGTCGATTCGGTGCAGACGATGCGCGCCGCTGACGTTGAAGGCATCACCGGAGGTGTCACGCAAGTGCGCGCCGTTACGAGCGCGCTGACGCATCTCGCGAAGACTTCAGGAATCGCGGTGCTGCTCATCGGACACGTCACCAAGGACGGATCCATCGCCGGTCCCCGCGCACTCGAGCACCTAGTCGACGTGGTCCTTCATTTCGAAGGTGACAAGAACTCGACGCTCCGAATGGTTCGGGGCGTGAAGAACCGTTTCGGAGCAACTGACGAAGTTGGCTGCTTCGAACTGCGAGAAAACGGGATAGCCGAAGTCAGCGACCCGTCGGGATTGTTCCTCCATCACCACAACGACACGGTGCCAGGCACTTCCATCACTGTAGCGATGGACGGTAAACGGCCTTTGCTCGGAGAAGTTCAAGCACTGGTGGCGGGCAACGGCATCCCCTCACCGCGGCGCGCTGTCAGCGGCCTCGATTCCGCTCGAGTCGCCATGATCCTCGCCGTCCTCGAACGCCGTTGTGCGCTGTCGCTTGCCGGCTCCGAGGTTTACGCGGCGACAGTGGGCGGCATGCGAGTCACAGAGCCGGCAGCCGATCTCGCCATCGCACTAGCCGTGGCGTCTGGATCACGCGATCGGGTGCTGCCTCCGCGAACAGTTGTTCTCGGTGAAGTCGGCCTGGCCGGAGAGATCCGCCCGGTGCCAGGTGTCGCACGCCGAATCCAGGAAGCCGCGCGTCTGGGCTTCACGAACGCAATCGTTCCGGCGGGGTCCGGCACACTCCCAGTAGGCGTTGCGGTGGCCGAGGTAAGTACGGTCAGTGAGGCCCTCACGCTGCTCGGTAAGCCCGCCCCGCCGGAGAGTCCGCGCGCCGGGCCACAGCTCAGCTTCGTGGGCAGCCGGGCCTGAGAAGGCGAGGGGTCAGGGAGTCGTCCAGTAATCTGGCCGGAAAGCTCGTTCGTATTCATTCGCCAGTGACACATTGGCTGATACACGCAGTGATACAAACTGTCGAAGCACAGGAAGTTGCCGTGACCCTCGATCCCTCGCCGGTACTTGTCGACACAATCGCCCGACTGGCGCCTGGAACTGGCCTGAGAGATGCACTGGAACGCATTCTCCGCGGACGTACCGGAGCGCTGATCGTCCTGGGCTACGACGACGCGATCGAACGCCTATGTGACGGCGGTTTCGTCCTTGACATCCAATTCGCGCCCACGAGGCTTCGTGAACTCGCAAAGATGGACGGTGCGGTTGTTCTCTCGACCGACGGTTCCCGGATCGTACGAGCCAACGTTCAGCTTGTTCCGGATTCGACGATCCCGACCGAAGAGTCCGGCACTCGCCATCGGACGGCTGAGCGCACCGCGATCCAGACCGGCTTCCCCGTCATTTCGGTAAGTCAGTCGATGAGCATCGCTAGCGTTTACGTCGCGGGAACACGTCACGTCCTGGAGGACACCGCGACGATTCTCTCCCGTGCAAACCAGGCCATCGCCACGCTCGAACGCTACAGAATGCGACTCGACCAGGTCACTCGAGCGCTGGGCGTTGCAGAAATAGACGATTTCGTCAGCCTTCGTGACGCGCTGACTGTTATTCAGCGGCTCGAAATGGTGCGGCGAATCTCGAGCGAGATCGACCGCTCCGTCATTGAACTGGGCACGGGCGGGCGGCAAGTCGCGCTGCAACTCGAAGAGTTGCTTGGCGACAATGAGGTCGCTCGCCGCCTCATTCTTCTCGACTACGTGCGCAGCGGCGGGCAGCCCAGTGATCAGCAGGTCGATCGTGTGCTTGCGGCACTTGAAAGCCTGTCCGACGGAGCGCTGCTCGATCTGACGGAAATCGCACACGCACTCGGCTACTCCCGCGCAGTGGAAACGCTCGATACGGCAGTCGAGCCTCGTGGCTACCGGCTCCTGAGCCAGCTTCCACGACTGCCATTCAGCCAAATCGAACGACTCATCGAGAACTTCGGCAGCCTGCAAAAACTACTGGCCGCGAGTTCAACGGAGTTTCAGACCGTGGATGGCATCAGCGGCTTCCGGGCCCGCCACATCTCGGAAGGCCTCTCCCGGCTCGCTGGTTCCACACTGGAAAACCAGTTCTGATCGGTTACGGTCCGCTCTCCGGCGTTGAGGGCGCTGATTCGGCTTCGGGTTCAGGCTCGGTGGCCTCTGGATCGACAATCGCGAACTCGACGGGTTCAGCGGAAATTTCACCCACTTGGGCGAGCACCCGGTAGACACCTGAATCGACCGCGTCCCGCGGCCCGAAACATCCGGGAGCCGAGCCGGTGCCGGACCAGGTGATGGCGAAAGCCGCCTGATCACCAGGGGCGAGTGTCCACACGTCGCGACCAGTGGTCGGTGCGCAGTCCGTGTTGACCCACACTCTGCGATCGTTTTCCACAGCACGCACCGAGATCTGCTGAACCGCTGGCCCCAGATCTCGCGCACATGTCGTGTCACCGATGTTTGTCACGACCACACCAAACCTCGGCTGGTCCCCTATCGGATACTCCGCGCGGTCGATTGTCGCCCGCACTGAAAGCGACGAATCAGCACAGGGGCCCTCTGCTACTTTGACTTCCTCCTCTTCGTCATCGAGGTCGTCGTCGAGATCTTCGTCATCGTCACCCCGGGCGTCTGGATCGCGTTTCGGCACCTCAGAGGCTGTTTCATCAGGTTTTTCCTGGGCTGACGTTTCCGTGCCTGAGGCCTGGACATCAGACGTGTCCTCTGCCCCGGAGCCGGCAAACGCCCTGACGCCGACGAGGACCCCTGCGATGATCCCACCGAGGAGTACCAGCAAAATGGCGGCAGCGGCGATCCTGCGACGCCGATAAACCTCAGGAGGGTGCGGCAAGCGCCTAGACCGGGTAGCAGGGTAACGAGGATCGTGCACGTCACTAACGGTAAGCGCGGGAGGCGATCTCGCCCGCTAGGGGCGACGCGTGTCGCTGCAGTGAGGCTGAACTCTCAGTTTCGGGAAGTCCCCGGACGGATCGACAGCCGAGCCGTCAGTCAACTTCGCCGGCGTCGCCAACGTCACCGACTACGGTGCGGAGCCTGATCTGCCCTTCAGCCAGATTGTAGGTGGCACCAACGATCGCGCAGCGACCATCCGCGATCCGCTCTGCAAGCACTAGGGATCGGCCAGTCAGCAGTTTTGAGGTCTCCCGGACATGCTGCGCCTCAAATTCGTCAACCGTGGTCATCCCGGCCTGGCGCGCGCGAAGCAGCGACGGCGTGACACGCTCGACGATGTCGCGGACGAAACCGTCTGGCATGTCCCCACCATCAAGCGCTGACAGCGCTGCCGCTACCGCACCACACTTATCGTGGCCGAGCACCACTATTAGGGGAACGTTGAGAACCGCGACGCCGTATTCGATTGATCCGAGGACCGCGCTATCCACGACGTGGCCTGCGGTGCGAATCACGAACATTTGCCCGAGGCCCTGGTCAAATATGATTTCTGCGGCGACGCGCGAGTCTGCGCAGCCGAAGATGATCGCGGTGGGGTGCTGGGCGTCCACTAGCTTTGCGCGGTCGTCAATCCCCTGACTGGGGTGCAGGGGCTTACCACTGACGAAACGCTCGTTACCCTCTTTAAGGGCTTTCCAGGCAGAGACCGGATTGGATGACGGCATGCTTCTATTCTGCACTGTTAATCGGGCTGGGGTGACCCCTCCTGAACTACAGAAATCTCACAATCTAGCTGGGAAGCACCCGGTTGACAGGCCGAAATCCCCGCGTTCGGGCAAGGTGTAAAGACTTGATGAAGAATAGCTATTCGTGCATGAATATTGATGCTGAGGTTCTCGTAACATGGTTTCGCGAATCAGCACGCGATCTCCCGTGGCGCCGCCCCGGCGTGACTGGGTGGCAGATCCTGATGAGCGAAATCATGCTGCAGCAGACACCCGTTGCCCGGGTCGCACCAGTGTGGGAGGAATGGGTGAAGCGCTGGCCCCGCCCCTCATCGCTCGCCGCTGTGTCGCCCGCTGAAGTGGTGCGCGCCTGGGGCAAACTCGGCTATCCGCGCCGCGCGCTGCGCCTGCATGAATGTGCCTCCCACCTCGCTCAGCAGTACGACGATGAGGTCCCCGCAGACGTCGAGATCCTCCTGACATTGCCAGGGGTGGGCGACTACACCGCGCGAGCGGTTGCCTGCTTCGCGTACGGCCAGTCGGTGCCGGTCGTGGACACCAACGTACGGCGAGTTATCGCGCGCGCCGTACACGGGCGAGCGGAACCTGGTAGCCCCGCTGCTAAAAGAGACCTCAATGACGCGAGCGCGCTCCTGCCCGTCCGCAATGGTGCGGCTTTCTCGGCCGCGTTGATGGAGCTCGGTGCCACCGTCTGCACCGCACGCTCACCCCAATGCGCGGTCTGCCCCGTCACGGCGTGCGCATGGCTCCAGGCTGGCCGTCCGGCCCATGACGGTCCCCGTCGCCGTACCCAGCGATACGCGGGCACGGACCGCCAAGTGCGCGGACGCATACTCGATGTGCTCCGTGGCGCAAATGGCCCCGTTGATCGAGGTCGCATCGACGCCGTGTGGCTGAACGACCCGACGCAACGCGATCGCGCGCTGGGCTCGCTCCTCGAAGACGGTCTGGTCGAACAGACCGCACAGGGACTGTTCGCGCTTGCTGGTGAAGCCGGCTAGAGACCCGCGAGGAACGCTTCGACCGCGCCGCGATACGTCTGCGGCGCTTCATCGTGGATGAGGTGCGCTGTACCCGGGACCTTGAGGTACCTGGAGGGCGCCGGCCGGGAGACCATGTACATCTCGCGCATCTGACCTGGTGGGGTGAGGCTCCACTCCCCTTCCAGAAGGAGTGCGGGGGCTTGAACGCTCTTCCACTGTGCCCAGTAGTCGCGGGTACCCCAGTGCGCAGCGATCGCGCGCCACACGGGAATGTGTCCGTGCAGTCGCCAGCCTGAAGTGGTGCGGTCAAAAGAGTCGAGAAAATACTGGCCCGCGACTGGCCCGAACATGGTGAACACATCACGCGGATCGGTGAAGTCGACTGGCCAGGAGTCGAACCAGCTATCCCACGGTTGTGTCGTCCTACCGCGAAAATCAGGCGCCATGTCCTCGACGACGACTGCGCGTATCAGTTCGGGGAAAGCTGCCGCAGCGCACCAGGCATGCAGGCTGCCCATGGAATGGCCCACAAGCGTTGCCGGGCCTTCGACAAGACTCACGTGCCGCAAGATCGAAGCGAGTTCAGCAACAAAGGCTTCGGTCCGGATCTCCGATTCACTCACCGCGCTGGGATCATCGGCGTCACGTCCCCGGTGAAACCGGGCGTCATAGGCATAAACGTGCCCGTAGCTGCGCAGCCACGGGACATGGTGGCGCCAGGTTGTCCGTCGGCCCATGAGGCCGTGCATCAGCACGATTGGATCGCCGACTCCGCCAAGATCGTCAAGCCCCAGATCTGGTACCACGGCAGGACACTTTACGCGAGTACGATCACGCTCATGGCAGTCGTAAAGATCAATGCAATCGAGGTGCCGGAGGGCGCCGGTGCCGAACTCGAAAAGCGTTTCGCCGCGCGCGCGGGCACAGTCGAGAACTCCCCTGGTTTCCTAGGTTTCCAGTTGCTTCGGCCTGTCAAGGGCGAGTCACGCTACTTCGTCGTGACGCAGTGGGAGTCAGAGGATGCCTTCCGCGCGTGGGCGGAGGGTCCAGCACGAGCAGCTCACGCCGGAGAGGGCGAGCGCAAACCCGTCGCGAGCGGCGCCTCGCTCCTCGAGTTCGACGTGGTCCTTGACGTGAGCCCCGCGGGCAACTCTGGATAATCAGAGCACTTTACGGTCAGTTCTGGGCAAGTTCATAACAACTCGTTCTTAACAGCGACACCACCTGGTAACGGTCACACCACAAGCCCCATCGGCACCCTAGGCTCAAAGAGGACATACCGAACCGGGGTCAAATGGCCCCGCGCAGTCCCAGAGGGGGCGTTGTGCAGATCCCAGGGAGCCTAGGGAGCCGAACAGGCCGGCGTGAGCTCCGGAATCTTCGCCGAGTCGCGGTCGCAGCATCGGCATCCGCGCTGATCAGTTTCGTGTTGGCGGCGTCAGCAGGCCCTGCCCTAGCCGAGCCAGGTGACACGCCACCGGAGGCATCGAGTGCCGCGGCACTCTCAGCGATCCCCGCGGACACCCCTGCGGGGTCTCACTCGGCTCACATCCTTGACCTGATCAACGGCGACGATCCCATCTCGCCCGGAGCGGTGCGCGAGTGGACCGACCCCAGTGTGGCTGCTGCGCTCGGGCCTGACGGCCTCGCCGCGCCCCTTGAACAGTTGCGCACGACCGGCCCCTACGAATTCGTCGATTACTCGGGAACGAACGCCGCCGCGACGGTCACCCTGAAGACACGCACTGGCCTGCCAGTTGAACTGCGCATCTACGTGAGCGCGGACAACACCGTAAATGGCCTGCTCGTTCGTCCCCACACACCAGATATAAGCGCGTTCGACGATCTCAGCTCCGCTCTCGACATCATCGGCACCGACTACTCGATATTCGCTGCCCGAGTCGATGCGGGTGAGTGCGTGGCTGTCCATGACACGAACGGTGATCGGGCGATGCCCATGGCATCCTTGTCGAAGCTGTACGTTCTGGGCGCGGTAGCCGACGCGATCGAGAACGGCGATCTTCGCTGGAACGAGCGCTTGACAGTCACGGATGCGCTCAAGAGTCTCCCCACTGGAGAGATGCAAGATCTCGCAGACGGGAGCACCGTAACCGTCCGTGAAGCTGCGGAGAAGATGATTTCCGTCAGTGACAACACCGCAACGGACCTCCTCATCGATCGCCTGGGACGTGATGCGATCGAGGCGCAAGTTGCCGCTATGGGACACCACGACCCCGACCTTCTGACGCCCTTCCCCACCACGCGCGAGACCTTCCTCCTCGGGTTTGGGAACTCTGGAAACCCGGAATTGCGTGAGACGTGGCGGGAAGCCAGCCAAGCGGATCGCATCGCGATACTCGACGCGCTCGACGGCGAGCCCCTTGATGTTGACGAAAACGCGATAATCTACCGGCCCGCCTACCCGGACGGCGTGGGGTGGTTCGCCAGCCAGCACGATATCTGCGCCGCGTACGCCCATCTGATGGATAAAGCCACCACCGTCACCGATATCCTCGCGATCAACCCGGGACTGACGCTGAGCAGCCATGACTGGTCCTACACCGGCTTCAAGGGTGGTTCGATGCCCGGCGTCCTGGCGACCACGTGGCTGCTTACCGACAATTCGGGGCAGGATTGGTATTTCGGAATTCAGCAGTCCGCTGCGGGCGCGATCGGCCTTGCGGAAAACCTTTACACATTCGAGCTCGCGGGCAAGATCATGGGACGCAATGACGCGGCAGTTTTGCAGATCAACTAGTGTTCACGTGTCCACGAATGCGACTAATATTCTCGGCACTACCTTTGGTCAACCCGACTGCAGATGTGGGAATCCGGTGAAATCCCGGGGCGGTCGCGCCACTGTAACCAGGCATGCCTGGGAGCCAGGACTCGCTCTTCACGTCGCATAGACCTTACGGGACGCGAATTCCCAGGAGGAAACAGATGGTCACTGCGCATGCTCCCGCCCAATCCGCTGGCAACCTCAGCACTCATCTTCTCGGTGTCGTTGTTGTTTCGGCCGCAATACTGGTCCTCTACCTCACCGGCTTCGACCAGGGCGCCGTCTCCCAGACCGGGATGTACTTGCATGAACTGATGCACGACGGACGCCACCTGATGGGGGTCCCATGCCATTGAGTTTCCCGGTGAAATCGCACGGGATGCCTGGCGGCGACCTTCGCACTTCACCGCCAGTGCCGGGAAGTTTAGGTGCCCTCATTGGGCGTGGAGCCCTTGCGGGAATCGCCGCCGGGGTGCTCGCCGGCTCCGTGGCGTTCATTTTGGGTGAACCGCATATCGACGCGGCGATCGCGATAGAAGAGGCGCACGCTCATGGTGCTCATGGTGCTCATTCACACGGGGACGACGAGCTCGTCAGCCGGACTGGGCAAAAAGTAGGCCTCTTCCTCGCGACAAGCCTCACTGGAATGGCCCTCGGGGCGATCTTTGGCACAGTTGCGCACTACGCGCGGCGCGTGGCTTCACTGTCCACGACGCCGTTCATTCTGCTACTGACGCTGCTCGGCTGGCTCGCGATAGCGGTGGTCCCCTTCGGGATCTATCCCGCCAATCCGCCCGCGGTCGGCGACCCTGACACGATCAACCAGCGCACGCTGCTCTGGCTTGCGGCGGTGGGACTCGGGATCCTTGCATGCGTCGCGGCAGCGGCGGTGAACCGGCTACTCGAGACGGCGTGGCAGAGCCTTCGGGTGGCGTCTTCGACCGCTCTATTCGCAGCGATCGTCGGGCTCGGTTACCTGGCGCTTCCGACGTTCGACGACGTTCCCGGTGACTTCCCCGCAACGCTGCTGTGGGACTTCCGGGTCGCGTCATTCGTCTCGACCGCCGTCTTGTGGGCAAGTCTCGGAGTCGCCTTCGCGGTCCTCTCCGAACGTGCGGCGCGCAAACAACGCCTCCTCGTTTAACGCGCCCCCTAAAACCCGCTGTGCCCCGTTCAGATCGACGAACGGGGCACAGTCTTCTGCTAGGTGAAACTAGAGGAGCGCGGCGTCGAGGCTGATCTCGACACCAGCCAGCGCCTTGCTGATCGGGCAGCCTTCCTTGGCCGCTGAAGCTGCCTTCAGGAACGCTTCCTCATCGAGTCCGTCAACTTCAGCGCGCACAGTGATCTTGCTCGTAGTGACGCGGAACCCGCCTGCAGGGTCCGGGCCCAGCGTGACGTCTGCGCGAACGTCGAGGTTCTGCGGAGTGCCGCCAGCTTCACCGATCTGTCCCGAAAGCGCCATTGCGTAGCAGGACGAATGCGCCGCCGCGATCAACTCCTCGGGGCTTGTCGTTCCATCCGCATTGTCGGCCGCACGCTTCGGGAAGGACACGTCGAACGTGCCGGTCCCCGAACTCGTGAACTCAACAGTGCCGCCGCCCTCATTCAGAGAGCCATTCCAGGCGGTGCGTGCGGAGCGAGTTGGCATAGGAGATTCCTTTCGTTGGCCTGTAAATGCCCAAATTCGGCAAATCCTGCATAGGCGGGTCCTGCTGTCGCAAGCATGCCGCCGTAGAACAGTCTTCCGTAATTACCGTCGAGAGCAAGGACTATTTCGCGGTTCTCTCTTAGACTGCGCCCGTGCCCCATGTTCAACACCGATCTCTCCTGTCACTACGGCGCTCAGCACTCACCCTGAGCGTCGCCGCCTTCGCCCTTCCGCTGACTGCCACTTACGCGCACGCTGAGGTAAACGTCGCTACTGCTTGCAGCCTCGCACCACCTGCCGTGGAGCAAGAGATCGCTGCGCTCGCGGACCCCGCTGGCATAACTGGGACGAGCCGACTCGAACGCCTCGAGAGCGCCGTCAGCCGGCACAGTCAGATCGCGCGGGTCTTCGAGCGCCACGGCGATCGTCGTGGATTGTTCTCGGTGGGGCTCGACGCCGTAGAGGAAGCCGCCGTTATGCCGCTTCAGCGCTCTCCTGACGCATTCACAGACCGTGACTGGGCACATGACATCAGCTTCGATCTCTTGGAGCGGTATCTGGCGAATCTGCACGGACACCTCACTGCTGAGCCTGTAGAGCCACACTGGGCGCACTACTTTAGCCTGGCGAGTGATTGCAATGAATCGGGCGCCCGGGCCGCGATGGCCGGCTACAACGCGCATCTGACGGTGGATCTCGCTTACGCGGTCGCCGAAACCGGAACGCAGAGCCAGCATGTAGCGGACTACTACCTGATCGTGGACACGATCGCTCAGCATGGCGGTGAGCTCATCGACCGCACGCGCCAGGTGTACGGCGCTGACCTCGGGCCGCTGTGGCGCTTCTATTTCGTGGGTGAAGGTCTCGACTTGCTCGCCGGTGAGGGCGTCGCGAGCGGCATGATGCTCCGCGCGGCCGATGCGGGCTACAACACCTTCACGCTCGCACACGGAATGGCACTTCAGAGCGACGCGACTCGTGCCGAGGCGGAGGGCCGAATCCATGAACTGTGGCGCATCGCCGATCTCGCACTCGACGTGCTGGCCCAACTGCGCGCACTCTAATTTCGTGAAGCTTTTCCCTCCGTACGGGGAAAACCTTCACGATTGCCCGGAAAAGACTCGGGAAATGACAAATGGCCGGGAGAACATCTCCCGGCCATAAGTCGTGTCACATCACTCGGCTGCGGACTCCGGCGACGGCCCGCTCTCGCCAGCACCCGCAAGCGCGTCTTCTGGCGCATCGGGCACGGGAACTGGTTTCTTGGTGCCCTGGAACGTGAACTTGGCGTTCTCGCCTGCCCCAGTCCCATCCCAGTTCTCAACATCGACAACGATGATCTGACCTGGCTCGATTTCGCCGAACAGGATCTTCTCTGACAGCTGGTCTTCGATTTCGCGCTGCACGGTGCGGCGCAATGGCCTGGCACCGAGCACCGGATCGAAGCCCCGCTTCGCGAGAAGTGACTTCGCTTGCTCGGTCAGCTCGAGCGCCATGTCCTTGTGCTTGAGCTGTGTCTCGACACGGTTGGTCATCAGGTCCACCATCTCGATGATCTGTTCCTGCGTCAGCTGGTGGAACACGATGACGTCATCGATGCGGTTGAGGAACTCCGGACGGAAGTGTTTCTTCAGCTCGTCATTGACCTTGAGCTTCATGCGCTCGTAGTTCGAGGCCTCGCTGGTGCCTGCGGTGAAGCCCAGCCCCACTGCCTTCGAGATGTCCGCGGTGCCGAGGTTCGAGGTGAAGATCAGCACCGTGTTCTTGAAGTCAACCGTTCGTCCCTGGCCATCCGTCAGGCGGCCGTCTTCGAGGACCTGCAACAGCGTGTTGTAGATCTCCTGGTGGGCCTTCTCGATCTCGTCGAAGAGAACTACGGAGAACGGCTTGCGACGGACTTTCTCGGTCAGCTGCCCGCCTTCTTCATAGCCGACGTAGCCGGGGGGCGCACCGAAGAGCCTGGAGGCGGTGAAGCGATCGTGGAACTCACCCATATCGATCTGAATGAGCGCATCATCGTCACCGAACAGGAAGTTCGCGAGCGCCTTAGAGAGCTCCGTCTTACCGACACCCGACGGGCCGGCGAAGATGAATGAGCCCGAGGGCCGGCGCGGATCCTTGAGGCCCGCGCGCGTACGCCTGATCGCCTTGGCGACAGCTCTGACAGCATCTTCCTGGCCGATGATGCGCTTGTGGAGCTCGTCCTCCATGCGGAGCAGGCGGCTGGTCTCTTCTTCGGTGAGCTTGAAGACCGGGATGCCAGTCCAGTTGGAAAGCACTTCGGCGATCTGCTCATCGTCGACCTGAGCGACTACATCGAGGTCGCCGGAGCGCCACTGCTTCTCCCGCTCAGCACGCTGCGCCACAAGCTGCTTTTCCTTGTCACGCAGCTTCGCGGCTTTCTCGAAGTCCTGGGCGTCTATGGCCGATTCTTTCTCACGGCGCGCCTCCGCGATCCGCTCATCAAACTCACGCAGGTCGGGCGGAGCCGTCATCCTGCGGATGCGCATACGTGCACCCGCCTCGTCGATGAGATCGATGGCCTTGTCAGGGAGGAACCGGTCGTTGATGTATCGATCCGCGAGGGTCGCTGCAGCCACGAGCGCGCCATCGGTGATCGAGACACGGTGGTGCGCCTCATAGCGGTCGCGCAGGCCCTTGAGGATTTCGATGGTGTGCTCGACAGAGGGCTCACCCACCTGGACCGGCTGGAAACGACGTTCGAGCGCCGCGTCCTTCTCGATGTACTTGCGGTACTCGTCGAGTGTGGTGGCACCAATTGTCTGCAGTTCACCGCGCGCCAGTTTTGGCTTCAGGATCGACGCCGCATCGATCGCACCCTCAGCAGCGCCTGCACCAACGAGCGTGTGCAGCTCATCGATGAAAAGGATGATGTCGCCGCGAGTATTGATTTCCTTCAGCACCTTCTTCAGGCGCTCCTCGAAATCACCACGGTAGCGGCTGCCCGCGACAAGAGAGCCCAGGTCAAGCGTGTACAGCTGCTTGTCCTTCAGGGTCTCGGGCACTTCACCGTTGACGATCGATTGCGCGAGACCCTCGACCACAGCGGTCTTACCGACACCAGGCTCACCGATGAGCACAGGATTGTTCTTGGTGCGCCGCGAAAGGACCTGCATGACCCGTTCGATCTCTTTCTGGCGGCCGATAACGGGATCAAGCTTGCCTTCCATCGCAGCTTGAGTCAGGTTACGGCCAAACTGATCGAGCACGAGCGACGTCGACGGCGTTCCAGCCTCACCGCGCCCCACTCCCGCTTCAGCGGGCTCCTTGCCCTGGTATCCGGAAAGAAGCTGAATCACCTGCTGGCGTACGCGGGTGAGGTCCGCGCCGAGTTTGACAAGAACCTGAGCCGCGACACCTTCACCCTCGCGGATAAGGCCAAGCAGGATGTGCTCCGTGCCGATGTAATTGTGACCGAGCTGCAGAGCCTCGCGGAGGCTTAGCTCGAGCACCTTCTTGGCTCGGGGCGTAAATGGAATGTGACCGGACGGCGCCTGCTGCCCCTGGCCGATGATCTCTTCGACCTGGTTGCGGACCGCTTCGAGCGAGATGCCGAGCGATTCGAGGGACTTGGCCGCCACCCCCTCGCCCTCGTGGATGAGGCCGAGCAGGATGTGCTCCGTGCCGATGTAATTATGGTTGAGCATCCTGGCTTCTTCTTGAGCCAGGACAACAACGCGCCGTGCGCGATCGGTGAACCTCTCGAACATCGCTCTCCCTCACACTTCTGGTCGGTCCGGAAGCTGGTGGGCGAAGATTTCTCGCCTCGCTCCCTCCGGCGCTCCGGGCTCGTTGAGTGCCAGCCGCGCACTCCCCACTCTAGTGGGCGAATGTGAACGCCGCCGCTGCACCACCGCGATCACGGTAGTACTCGGCTCCCGCAGTCCATCCTGCGATAACCATGTATTGAGGTAACGGTGCCGTACGGCAATTCGTTTCACAATGCGCTACGCCCACAGAGAACATCCTTCCCGGGACGCAGCAAGCCTCCGGATTCGTTCCGGAGGCTTGTGTGCAGTGCGCGCGTGCCCAGGGCTCCCGCCCGTCAGTTGGCTTTGTTATACGCCTCAGTGATCTCTGCCGAGATGCGGCCGCGCGCAGAAACCTTGTACCCGTTCTTACGAGCCCACTCCCGGATGGCCGCGCTCTGCTCGCGATCGAGTGTCGCGCGCGGTCGTGCGCCACCAGTTGCTGTTCGCCGTGTCTTCCGACCCGCCAGGCGACGCGCGTGGGCAACCCAGACCTCCATCTCGGAGCGCAGTTTAGCCGCATTCTCCGAAGACAGATCAATCTCATAGGTAACGCCATCAAGACCAAATTCAACAGTCTCATCTGCGGGTGCATCCTGATCAAGATCGTCGATCAGAGTTACAGTTACCTTCTGCGCCATGAAGTAATCCCTTTCTCACGTGCCACTACACGCCCTTGAGTCCTGCGTGGGATCGCAATGCTTTACCAATCGCAACCTTGTCGCATTTCCCCGCCAATGCCGATCATAGAACTAATTACGGGCGTTTTCCAAGCGGACGAACTATCGGGAACAGGATAGTTTCACGGATTCCGAGCCCAGTGAGCGCCATTAACAACCTATCGATTCCCATACCCGTTCCGGTAGTGGGCGGCATACCGTGCTCCATAGCAGCAAGAAAATCTTCATCGAGCGCCATCGCTTCGTCATCTCCGGCGGCGGCAAGCCGTGCCTGATCTACAAAGCGCTCCCGCTGAATTACCGGGTCAACAAGCTCCGAGTAACCGGTAGCCAACTCGAAACCCCGCACGTAGAGATCCCATTTTTCAGTTACGCCGGACTTCGTGCGATGCTGCCTGGTCAGAGGTGATGTCTCGACAGGGAAGTCGCGAACGAATGTAGGCCTGGCGAGATCGTTCCCTACCAGATGCTCCCATAATTCTTCGACAAGTTTTCCGTGGCCGTAGCCTTTGCCTTCCGGGATCTCAAGTCCGGTGCGCGCCGCGAATGAACGTAACTGCTCAATATTTGTGTCAGGTGTCACGTCCTCACCGAGTGCTTCTGACAGCGACGGATACATTTCCAGCACCTGCCACTCGCCGTCGATGTCATACGGCGAACCATCAGCCAGGACGAGTTGTCGCGTACCAAATGCGGCGTCTGCGACCTCCTGAACGATCTCGCGGGTCATCCGCGCGGAGTCGTCATATGTGCCGTAAGCCTCATACGTCTCGAGCATCGCGAACTCGGGCGAATGCGAAGAATCCGCACCCTCGTTGCGGAAGTTCCGGTTAATCTCAAACACCTTCTCGATACCGCCGACGACACAGCGCTTCAAGAACAACTCTGGTGCGATCCTCAAGTAGAGGTCTATATCGAGTGCATTCGAGTGCGTGACAAAAGGACGTGCGGCAGCGCCACCGTGCAGCGTTTGGAGCATTGGCGTTTCGACCTCGAGAAAACCGCGGCGTTCAAGCGCATTGCGGAGTTCTCGAACTACCGCGACCCTCTTACGGGCGGTATCGCGAGCTTCAGGACGAACGATGAGGTCGACATACCGCTGCCGGATTCGCGCCTCTTCACTCAGTTCCTTGTGCGCAACGGGTAACGGGCGTAGCGCTTTCGCCGCCATTTCCCACGTGTCCGCAAGGACACTCAGTTCGCCGCGCCGTGAGCTAATCACTTCACCATGGACGAACACGAAGTCACCGAGATCAACATCGGACTTCCATGCCGCGAGTAATTCCGGACCCACTTCAGCCTGGCTCAGCATTACCTGCAGCTGCGCGCCAGCGCCCTCCTGCAATACAGCAAAGCAGAGCTTGCCAGTATTTCTGATGAACATGACCCGACCGGCGACACCGACGATGTCGCCGGTTGAGTCACCCGCGGAGAGATCTGTGTATTTTTCCCTGATTTCGGTGAGAGTATGCGTCCGCCGGACGGTGACGGGGTAAGCGTCGCCCCCGGTTTCTATGATGCGGTCACGTTTTTCGCGACGAATCCGCAACTGCTCGAATTCTTCGGAGAAAGAGGCATCTCGCGCGGAGACATGCTCGTGCGCGGGGTTCACAGATTCAGACGCAGTACTCACAGCAGACCAGGATAGTTGCACATAGGCCAGTTTCCGGAATCGAAAATCCGCGCACCCCGCCTGAGCCTCACTTCACCCGTACTCGATCGCCTTCGGCGGCCACCCTGTTGAGCTCCACCCGGACCGGCAAATCCGGTGCGTCCATTGCGGATCGGATGTGGTCGCGTAGCTCGGCCGCAGCGGGAAGGGCGTCAGCCACTGTGAAGCCGGGAGCGACCACCGTGCTAATTGCCACAACTGGCGCGCCCCGTTCAATGACCGCCTTGCCTTTAGCCGAGACGATTCCGGGAGAATCCGTAAGCGAGGCTGCTGCAGCAGCCGCAACCGAATCCGGTTGTACCGTGAAGCGCCCACTCATGTCGCTGCCGTCGAGTGTGCGTTCACCCATCCTGTGTGTTTTCAGATGAGCGCTCAGCCACCAAAGGGCAGCCAGGGCCACGACTAAGCCCAGCGATGCCGATCCCCATGGGTACCACTCCGACGCGATCGTCTGTTGCACCCATGTGGTGTCAAGACCGCTAGTCACAAAGCGGTCTAGATAGCCAAGTTGCCAGGCCACGATCGCGCTGCCTGTCGCGAGCAGCAGCGCCCCGAGCACAAAGGTGGCGATCCGGTCAGCGGCGGTCAGTCCACGACTCATTGGGGCGCTCCTTCGCGACGCACGTTCACTTTCACCGGTGGGATTCGCTCAAGTCCTGCCAACCGCTGTTCGACGTCGCGCCGCAGTTGCGCTTCCAGGTCGTCTGGCGCCGCGCCCCACACAGCTGCGGTCACCTTGATGAGCTTCGGCGTTGCGCTTGTTTTTACTCCGACGATGCCCGGCACATCCTGCACAGCCGCTTTCGCAAGCGCGGCCATCACTTTCGGTGACACCCAAACGGTTTCGCCATCGGCCGGTACAGCCAGCGCCGGCCGCGGCTTTACCGACAGCCACAGCAGCCAAATGCCCACAAGGCCGAGAACGACGCCAAGCGGCACCATCCACGGGGCGGCACTCAGCCCATCAAGCTGCTGCGCAGCCCAGGGTATCCAGGCCGTCCCCGTCACGAGCTCACGCGTCACGAGAAAATCCCAGACCATCAACGCACCGGCGCCGACGAGCAGGAAAACTACAAGCAAGGCGCCAAACACGCTTCCTGACGCGCCGAGCGGACGCGGCGTCTTATTGCTCTGCTTGCGCATCGGCACCGCCTCCTAACGTACGGTCGCGGACTCGATCCGCCGCAGTCGAGAGCGACTTGGCGCCAGGGTGATCCTCGTGCACACGAGGCAGGTAGTGGGCAGTGACATCGACACGTGCCGCTGCGAGTCCAGTGATGTCGTGGAGACGGTCCACAACATCGCGCTTCAGCTGTCGGCAAACCTCACCCGCGGGCCGAGGCCAGGCAACGGCGGTTTCTACGGCAACCCGTACCTGGCCCCCAGCCATCCGGACTTCGACCCGTGGATAAGACCGTCCGAGCAGTTTGCTGAGTTTTGTTGAAGTAGCGACTGCTCCCGGAAGCGACGCGGTGACTTGTCTGACGACCGATTCAACGACGCGGTCATCGAGGTCGAGCCGCCCGCGGTCCTCCGGATCACGCAGTTCTGACTCCTGCTCAGCCATGGATCCGTCCTCGCAGCAAAGCACCTAGGTCAATCGAGCCATCTCGATGGGCGCCCAGGGCTGTCGCCGCCGCAGCGAACACCACGGCCAGCAAAAAGCCGCCAAGTCCGCCAATAATCGCCGCGATCGCGAGGAGCAGACCGGCCAGCAAACCTATCTGAGCATTCGACATCTAATTTCTCCCGTATGTGAAGGTGACGCACGGCCGACTGTCTCGCCGCCTGACTGCCCATGAAGAGGGAGCTCCACTTCAGGTGAGGTCTTCGATCGTGATGTTGATCGGGCCGTGTTCAAGCTGGGCCACGGCGGCCCTAATGTTTTCCGCGGTTTTCCGGATCGGTGCATCGATGTTCAGCGACACATGAACTTCGACGGTCCCGTCGTCGTCGATTCGTACGCCGGTAATCCGTTCGCCCGCGAGGTAGGTGCCGAGACTCCCAAACCTCCCGCCGTGTAATTCGGCGACTCCCCTGACTCCGAGTACGACGTCAGCGATGTTGCGGACCCGTGTTTCTGTCGACGTCATTGCACGCGAGATCCGGCGCTGGTGGGTTCTTCCTCGTCATCGTCGGAAGGAATGTATACGTCGTGCACACTCACGTTGACTTCGATGACTTCAAGACCCGTCATCTGCTCAATTGCCGCGATGACATTCCGGCGAATACCTTTGGCGAGTTCGGGAATCGAGACGCCATATTCCGCCACAATGTCGACATCAATGGCGGCCTGCCGCTCACCGACCTCGACGGAAATCCCCTGCGAGAGATTTGTCGACCCGCCTGGAATCCGCTCACGAAGGACGCCGAGCGCGCGGGAGGCCGATCCCCCCAGCCCATGCACGCCGTTGACTTCGCGGGTCGCGATACCAGCAATCTTCGCGACAACTGTGTCCGCGATGGTGGTCCGGCCGTGCGACGATTCGAGAAGGCCCCCACCGCTCAAGGAAGTACCGTCTCCGCGCTGCACTACTGTCTTGGTCTCCTGTGCAGACTGCTCCGTTGCGCCCATGTCATACCTTTCAGTGCATTCCTGCGAAACGCTTACATATAGTGAGTCGCAGCGGCAGGCGGAAATTGCATGAGCAAGTTCTGTGGCAGCTGCCACTAGTTAGCGAATCCGGCATAACACCTGAAATGGTTCGAAACGGAACTCGCGCGCAGCCGGGCACGTTATCGAGGTAGAAATCGTAGATCGCACCAGCATTCAACGACGAACAGAGACTGTGCGGATGACGGGATTGGCGGAACCGAGCGGCAACGATGCGCGGCAGAGCGCATCTGAGGTGGGGGCGCTCACATCAGTGCCGGACCACGTCCTTGCCCGCCGCGCCGCCCTGGGCTCGCGGCGAGAATTCGAAGAGATCGTCCGTCGGCACGGTGGGGCGCTCTTCCGTTATGCGCGGCGAATGCTCCGCGACGTGGGCGATGCCGAGGAAGCCGTACAAGATACATTTGTCGCTGCGTGGCAGGGGCTGCCAGACTGGCATGGGAGGTCAGCCCTGCGCACCTGGTTGTTTTCGATCGTCGCTCACAAAGCTGCGGACAAACTTCGCAAGAAAAGACCCACCCCGGTGGAGGAAATATTCGACGACATCGATGCGAGCCCCCTCGCCGACCCGGAAGGCGCGGCCCGCTATCGCGACCTCCGCACCGCGCTCGATGCTGCACTCCAGAGCTTGCCTGCCCAGCAGCGTTCCGTCTGGCTGCTCCGCGAGGTGGAGGACCTGTCGTATCGAGAGATCGGAGATGCCCTCAGCATGCCCTATGACGTCGTTCGGGGGAATCTCTCCAGAGCTCGAGTGACACTCGGGAGGAGGCTGCAGCCATGGCGTTAGAAACCCTGCCATATGAGGACGGGAACGACCCCGGAAACGACGTGGTGCTACGTGCTGCACGGGAACTTCGCGAAAGCGACACTGATATCGACTCTCAGTGGCTTGAAATCACGGATCGAGTGATTGCCCGGGTCAGGGCAACGACACGGCACGGCATTCCAATCAGAGCGGAGTCGATGCGCGGCGCGTTGTACGTCACCGATCTCGTTGTTCGGCACACCCTCCGCGACGCGCTCGAAGGGCTCGGTGGCACGGCCCCGCTGCGCATCGATGTCGGCGTAGACGAGGCGAGATGCACGGGGCTCAATATCGAACTGAGCGCCCTTTACCTGACCGATCTGCGCCAGGCAGCCAAAGAGGTCCGTACGGCTGCCCACAGTGTGCTCACTGAAATTCTTGGTGACCTCGCACCCCCGCGCGCGACGATTACCCTCCATTTCGGAGACGTCACCCCCGACGCCAACGACTAATGGGCGGCCATTACGGCCGCATCCCGGTGGTTATGAACACCTCCGAGGACGGCGTCCAAGCTACCGCTGGACCGCAGCGCCTCAAACCCGCCCGCAATTGCCTTAGCGTTCCGAAACCCGCGAGTGCGCAGCTGCGTGACAGCTGCCGGCGCAGTATCTCCTGACCCGCAGACAATGATCCACTCGACATCGGTGTCCACCGCTGCGCTGAGGCGGAGCGCGCCAGCAGGGTCCAGCCGGTGCTCGAGGAGTTCCTGATCGACTGCGACGGCGCCCAGGAGCGGCCCCTGCGCACTCCGCTCTGACTGCGAACGGATATCGACGACTTTCGCACCCTCCGCAATCCGTGGTGCGAGTTCGCTCGGGAGAAGCAGTACTGGTGCGACCTCAGTTGGCAATACGTGAACAGCGAAGACGGGTGAGCCTTCTGGGGCGCTCGCGGTTATCGCATGCTTGCTGCCCTGAGTAAAGCTGGCCTGCCCGCCCGCCAGCACTGCGCGCTGGGTGTGACTCTTATCAGTCCAGCGTTCGACACGTAACTCGCCTGAGAGGACGGTCACCGCCTCTGCGGACGCCCGCCGCGTCGTCGCACCTGGTGTCCACTGGACCAGCCACACGGTCATCTGACCGACCTCAGCTAGTTTCCAGCGACCACTGGCGTCCTGCGCGCCGAGCGGCAGATCCCCATCGAGCACCCGAGCTGCATATGTGTCGGCCAGCGACAAAAGCTCGGCGGTCGAGTGGTTTCGCGGCGAAGCACTGGATCGAGCACCCTGACGGACGCGAGCCCGCGAGGTTCGATGGCTGCCTCGCGGCGACAAGGTCGTGCGCCGGTGATGAAGTGTGGACGTAAGCACGGAATTCTCCCAGAAGTGAAAAACGAAGTGGATTTACGCGTAAGTCAGCGCAGACAACACTTCTGGGCACGACACACGGAAACAGACCCGATTGGGCCCGCATTGGTGATGAGTTCGTGTGTCACGAGGCAATATTCTGCCATAATCACGCGGCGATCGGTACCCCGAACTCCACCACGCGAGGTGTTGCACGGGCGAGGGGCGCGCCTAGCGCGGCGAACGCGCTCGGGACAGCCGCGGGCGCGGATGGCTCGGGGGGCCAGCTGGCCTGCGAAAACCCCGAGGAGACTCTAGGTTGCGCTCGAACACAAGCCGCAAACCGTTGATCGTAAGATCAGGCTCGTGATGCTTGATTGTTTCGCATTCGTCAATGACCAGCGGAGCGAGACCCCCCGTGGCGATCACAGCGACGTCCGTCTCGGTGAATTCCGGGAGTTCGCGCAGTATTCGCCGAACTAGGCCATCTACCTGGCCCGCGAAGCCGAAGACGAAACCAGACTGTAAGCACTCGACCGTGTTCTTACCGATTACCGAGCGCGGTCGCACGATCTCGACTTTACGCAGTGCTGCCGCCCGGCCCGCAAGTGCATCGACAGAGATATCGATTCCTGGTGCTATCGCGCCGCCAAGAAACTCACCGCGCGGCGAGGTGACATCGACGCTGGTCGACGTACCGAAATCGACGACAATGCACGGACCCGGATAAAGGCTATGGGCCGCGAGCGCGTTTACGACCCGGTCCGTGCCCACTTCCTTAGGATTATCGACGAGCAACGGCACACCCGTCTTGACGCCGGGCTCGACCAGAATCTGCGGCACCGACGGCCAGTACCTATCCAGCATGATTCGGAGCTGCCCCAGAACGGCCGGCACTGTGGACAGCGCTGAAACGCCCGTGACCTGCGCGGCCAGTGGGCCGAGCAGCCCCCTGAAGGTCAAGGCCATCTCGTCAGCGGTGGTATGGGGGTCTGTCCGGACGCGCCAATCAGCAACTAGCCGCGCCTGCTGGCCGGTGCCCTCGAAAAGACCGAGGACAACGTTGGTGTTACCGACGTCGACTGTGAGCAGCACGGTTTCAGACGATGCTAGAGGCCAACGGGCGTACTGGCTGCCGTGGCGACTTCAGCCCGGAACCCGCGGGTGCGTGCGCTGGGTCCTCACCGAGCTCAATCTGCTTGTTCTCGTCGTTGACGAAAACGATCCGCGGCTTGTACTCCTTGGCCTCGGCGTTGTCCATCACGCCGTAAGCGATGAGGATGACGAGGTCACCTGGATGTACGAGGTGCGCGGCAGCGCCGTTGATGCCGATGACGCCGCTCCCGCGTTCACCTTCGATCACGTACGTCTCGAGCCGCGCGCCGTTGTTGATGTCGACGATGGTGACCTTCTCGCCTTCGATCAGGTCAGCGGCTTCGAGCAGGTCGCCATCTACCGTTACAGACCCCACGTAGTGCAGGTCGGCTTGGGTGACAGTCGCGCGGTGGATCTTCGACTTGAGCATGGTGCGAAACATCGGGCGGTCCTCCTTGTGAATGGTGCCCTTGACGGATTTCAGCCTTTTGAGCTGGCTGGGCGGGCGGGCGCTGCTGGGGAGACGACGAGACCTACGTTGTCGATCAGCCGGGTCGTCCCCAGCCGGGCAGCGATGAGTAGTCGTGAGGGTCCGCCTTCGGGCGGCACCGCACCGAGATCAGAACTGCGCAGTTCCAGGTAATCGAGCTCTATCAGGGGCTCTTCGGAAAGCACCTTGCGCGCGGCCGCAAGGACCGCGCTCGGCCCATCGTGACCGG
This sequence comes from Hoyosella subflava DQS3-9A1, assembly GCF_000214175.1. NCBI lineage: Bacteria > Bacillati > Actinomycetota > Actinomycetes > Mycobacteriales > Hoyosellaceae > Hoyosella > Hoyosella subflava. Next base: position 338,727 of record NC_015564.1, on the reverse strand, counting down.
CGTGCGCACCCGCGACCAGCGCCGCTGAGAGCACCGTCGCGGCAGTCCGCTGACGCTCATCGAGGAACCGGTTGCGTGAACTCATGGCGAGGCCGTCAGCTTCGCGCACGGTGGGCACGCCCACGATCCTGACGCCTAGGCCCAAGTCCCGCTCCATCTGGCGGATCAATGTGAGCTGCTGGTAGTCCTTCTCACCGAAGAACGCAGCGTGCGGATTGGTGTTCAGTAGGAGCTTCGCTACGACCGTCAGCATCCCCGCGAAGTGCCCCGGACGGCTTTCGCCATCGAGCTCCTCACCTAGGGGACCTGGATGCACCATCGTTCTGCGACCGTCCGGGTACATTTCCCCGACCGACGGCGCGAACACGAGCTCAACCCCGGCAGGCCGGAGCAATTCGAGGTCAGCATCGAGTGTTCGCGGATACTTGTCGAGGTCTTCGTTCACGCCGAATTGCAGCGGGTTGACGAAGATCGACACCACCACCACGGAATTCGGTGTCCGTTTCGCTTGCCGCACCAGTTCGAGGTGCCCGTCGTGCAACGCGCCCATCGTCGGGACGAGGACTATCTGGCGTCCAACGCCGCGGAGCGCCTTAGTAATCCGGCTGATCTGCGCGGGATCGCTGTGCACGCGGAGTTCGCCAGGCGAGTAGAGCTTACGGTCACCCCGGAACCCTGTGCGCGCTGATGTGTCCAGTGATGTCATCCCGGCTGTCCTCCATTGAGCACCTCGAACATTGCCTCTCCTGCGCCCGCGGTTTGCGCTGTACGCCGCGCAAGCGCGCGGTACCCCGTTGCGAGCTCGACATCAACTTTCTCGAGTGCCGCGAGGTGGCGGGCGACGGTTTCTGCATCGTCGCGTGCGACTGGACCCGTGAGTGCCCCTCGTCCGTGCCGAAGTGCGTTGTCAAGCGCTGCGGAGAGCAAGGGCGCGATGACGCGTTCCGGGAGGCCACGTGGCGTGTCACCGACCGGTTCCTGCCATGGGAGTTCGTTACCGCGCAGTGCGCTGCGCAGGCCTGCCACTGCGTCCGCGACCAATGTGACCAGGTGATTGGCGCCGTGTGCAAGTGCAGCGTGGTACAGCACGCGATGTTCTTCGCTGACGCGCACAGGCTCCGCGCCCATTTCGAGGACCAGCCCCTGGGCGATCGCGTAGCCGACCTCATCGGCCGCGGTGACACCGAAGCATGAGCTTGGCAGGCGGGCCGTGTCCTCACTTGTTCCGATGAACGTCATTGCGGGGTGCACCGCAAGAGGAGTGGCGCCGATTTCCGTCAATGGCGCCAGGATGGAAATGCCGTGTGCACCCGACGTATGCAGGACTATCGTGCCTGGACGGACCGTTCCGCACGCGGCGAGCCCGCGCACTAGACCAGGGAGTTCCGTATCGGGGACGGCGAGAATCAAGAGCTCGGAGACTGCCGCGACGTCAGTCGGCGGAAGGATCCGCGCCTCAGCAAGACGAGTGGCCGCTCGAGACACCGATGCATCGGAAACGGCTGTGCAGGAAGCGACGACATGTCCTGCCTGAGCGAGCGCCTCCCCCAGGGCGGTACCGACACGACCCGCCGAAATAACTCCGACCGCCAAGCGCGCAGGCATGGGGCCGCGAGTGAACTCTTCCGAAATACCGGAGGTCACCTTCGTCCTCTCATTCGTTCCAGTCCTGCCGAGCAGGTACCAGACGTGCCTTCACAGGATATGCCTGCGGTGCGGGGGTCCTGAAGGTGAAGTGCCAGTGAAATGTGTCACCCTCGATGCGGGGGTGCCGCCACTAGCGGATGCTTAGTTGGCGTGTGATGCCTGTCATGGCAGGGTGGAACCTGAGGGAGGTGCTTCCCCTGCGCCGTTCCGCGACAGACGGACGGTGGCGGTTCCCCTCCCTCCCGAAGGAATTGAACCCCTGCCCAGGGGAAGATTTCGCCGCTCGAGACCCTCAGGAGGGGAGAGAGTATGGAGAAAGATCCCAGCAAAGGCCACGTTGCGCTGCTCGGCTGGAGCTTGAGCGCTATTGACGCCGTAGACCGCTTCGATCGAAAGTACGTCGTGGTTGCGCCGGAATGGGCTGAAAACTACGCGCATGAAAACGACATCCCGTTTGTCAGCTGGAACTTTGAACGCCTCAACGATCGGTCGATGGAGATCGCCCAGACCCTGAAGGACATGGGGGTTGACGTTGCTATCCCACTGTACGAGGAAACGGTCGAATGGGCCGGCGCCATCAACGCAGTGCTCCACAGCAATCCCCGCTTGCATGGGCAGGCCATGCTTTTCCGCGACAAAGCGCTGATGAAGCGACGTGCACAGCTTGGCGGCATCCGAGTCGGGATCTTCGAGGAAGCGCACGACACTGATGACGTAATCCGCTTTCTGAAGCGTGTCAATCAGACGCTACTCAAGCTGGACGGCGACCCGAACGACCCAATCCATCTCAAAGCCTTCGACAAAGCTGGCTGTCTCGGCCACCGCGTCATTTCGACGGTGGAAGATGTCGCGGGCATCTCACCGGACGAGTTCCCCGCGCTGCTCGAAAGCCACCTCAACGGCTGGGAGTTCGCGGTCGAGGCGTGGATTCACCGCGGGAAGATTGCGTTCCTCAACATTTCCGAATACGTCCACCTCGGCTATTCAGTGTTCGTGCCTGCGAGCCCGGAGCTCGAGAAGTGGCGGCCCCGGATCACCGAAGAGATCGAGAAGCTGATCAAGACGTTCGATATCGAATTCGGCTTCATCCACCCGGAGTACTTCGTCACCAGTGACGGCCAGATGTACTTCGGCGAGGTGGCATACCGGCCGCCTGGGTTCAAAGTGTTCGAGTTGCTGGAACGCGCCTACGGGTTCAACGCCTACCAGGGACTCGTGCTCATGTTCGACCCGTATTCCTCCGAGGAGGAAGTCGAACAATTCTTCCCCCGTCCGGTGTCGGATGCGAAGGGGTTCGCTGGCTGCTTCGGTGTCTACCCGCGCCGTCGCGTTGTGAGCGAGTTGCAGATTCCAGCTGAGACCGAAGAGCACGAATACTTCGAGTACCACGATCTCATTGCTCCGCAGGAGAATAAGGTGACAAAGCGGACAGCTTTCGGAACCCACTGGGGTCTTGCGTATTTCTTCGGCGACGACCCTGAGACCATGCGCGAATTGCTGAAGAAGCAGGAGGAACTCGACTTCTATGTGTGATCCACAGAGAGGCGGTTACTCCGGGTGAATACCGGAATCGAGTCGTCCGACGTGCACTCGGACTTGGGGCGGCTGACTGAGAAACTCGAGCATGCGGTTGTGCAGCTCGAGCAGGCGCGCGCATTTGCAAAGTCGAATTTGCAATCGCGGGTAGTCGAGATCGCGGGACGGGTGCTCACCCGGGATGGTGGTATCGAGCACCTGTACGCGATGTCTCCGCGACTGGATGCGGCGGGCGTTTTCGCCGGATCTGACTGGAACAGTCCTGAGGGGCTGCGGCCCTCGCTCGTGCAACTCACGTTGCGTGACGGGAAGCCCCGGACAATTGTGCTCGAGTGCCTCAGCGAACTGCGCTTCCTCGCGGTCGCGACCGGCCGCGCGCACCATCCTGGCTTATCGCCCGACGGGGCGCGGAACTTCCTGACCCAGGTGCTTGCGCTGAATCTCGAGCGTCTATTCGGGGCAGTGAACGAGGTCGACCGTGTGCGACTTGGACCACTAGATACCGCGGTTAGCAACCTTTTTCGGTTCCTGCTCGACCATGTCGGCTTCGATGACATCCTGACGAGCCTGATCGACGAAATCTGGCGCATCCTCGCTCAGCGGCCAATCCAGGTCGGCCACGTCAAATCGATGGTGACCCAGATCGCCGTCACCCTCGCTAACGGCTCCGGCAGCCTCGGTGAGGCACGTCTGGGCGCAGACCGACTGATCAGCGCGCTATTCGGGCCGACGCAGAACTGCAGGGATGATCCAGGGCTCGAGCTGTACCGCACCCGTCTCGAGTCCATCGACCTCCCCGGCCTCGAGCAGGAGGCTAACGGGCTTGCCCGTGCCATGCTCGATACCGGACTGGTTTCCGACTACCACGCAGCTTTTGTGCGCTGGTTGCTTGAAAACGGGTACCCGGAGCTCCTCGCGGACGCTCTCGGTCTCAGCAACACGGGCAGAGATGCACTCCGCTGCTACACCGAGCTGACCCATCGGCTCGTACTTGACGCGATTCATCCAGACACATCTCAGGCGCTGTACGGCCTGGTCAATCTTCTCGAGCGAGGGATTCTCTACGCCCCGCCGATTGCGCCCGGACTATGGCGGCAGATTGCGCTGAAGCCCGCCCCGAACGCGACCAAGGCCATCACCTCGATCTATGGCACGAGCCTGTCGGCGAGCGTCTTCCTTCTGGCTGGAACGATCTCCGTCCTCGGGCAACCGCTCGGGATCGGGCAGGGGAACAATCCGACATGCCAGTCTGCGAGAGCGATCTCGATGTGGTCGTACGGCGATCCGTCATACCTGCTTTACCTGCTCTATCACGCCGCACGGTACGACACGATTCTCATGCATTTCGAAGGCCAGCCGATCTGGTCTGCTGAACTGCCGGATGCGCTCGCCGCGCCGACGCTGCTGGACGCTGATCCCGTGTCAGCAGTCCTGGTCCCCCACCTCGATCGGGTCTACGCCGAGATGGGACGCCGATGTGATGACCGCGGTGAGGACCCGCATCGCTGGATCAACCCCGAGTTTCACGGATGGTGGGTGGGCAGCGAGTTCATAATCGCTGTGGATATCGCTACAGGCGCCCTCAACAACTACGACGAATTCGTCCGCCAGTTCTTTGTCAGCTATCACCCGTTCTACAACCGGAACCAGCCGATCATTCATCCTCAGCCAGCAGGCCTCGCTGTCACTGACAGCACCGCGCAGTTCGTCGGCTGGCACGCCATCACGCTGATCCGGGTCGCGCTTGATCAGGAAGGTGTGATGCGGGTGTACTTCTACAACCCGAACAACGACAGCGGGCAGAACTGGGGTAACGGGGTTCAGGTTTCGACGCAAGGCCATGGCGAGCGTTTTGGGGAGGCCTCACTGCCGTTCCCTGAACTCGTGTCGCGGCTGTATATCTTCCACGATGAGCCTGGCGACTCAATGGGTGATGTCGCAGTGCCGCAAGCAGAAATCGACGCCGTTCGAGAGATGGCAGCGACCAGCTGGGCAGCATCACGCGTGTCTGCGTGACCGCTGCTCCCGCTTGAATCAGCACCCGGCGTGGAGCTTTAGCGCGAGTCCGACTGCAGCGTCGCTTCCTTGAGGTCTTCAATGATTTCAGCCACGGTCCGCTGCTTGCGGTCGGCAGCCCCGGATTCGTACTCGGTCTCGAATTCGGCCTCCACCACATCGTCCGCTGCGGATTCGGCGGAGCTGGCGAAAGGCGTGCGTTCCGCAGGCTCCGAAGCAGCAACAGCATCGGTCGGCGCCTCAGCCCGCGTAAGAGGTGCGCCCGGGGGCAGCGATGCGCGAGTAGCGCCGGGGATCTCTTGGCCGAGGGAGAACTCGAGATGACCACGCAGCGCTGATAATTCACGGTGCACGGCCGCCAGCTGCTGCGAAGTGTCCGAACGGACCTCTGCGTCAAGTTCACGACGGATTCTGGACTCCAGGGTCAGTTCATGACGGCGGCGCGCGGCCACTTCGCGAGACAGCTGCATCTCATACACCATTCGCAGATCACGAACCTTCGCCCGATCTGCTTCCGCTTCCTTGCGGTACTTGGTGACAGCCAAAGCACCAAGGAACGCGGCCCAGAGCGCCGCCACAATCCCGATACGGAGCGTCTCGACGCTGTTGCTGGCGACCAGAAAGATGCTGGCGACGATCGCTAACAGAAACAGCGCAACGATCAGCGCACTATTCGACTTTTGCCTGCGACGTCGACGCACGCGGGGCTGCCCCTGAACAGTCATGCGCCGAAAATACCGCGCTGCCCCAGTTTGCCCGCGGAACCAATCCGGCGATTCGCAGGATCAGCGAAAGTCCGTGCCCCAGCTTGGATCTCCGCCCGGAGTGTCCTCGTCTTCTTCGTCGTCTGGCGTGCGACAGCACTGTTCCAGCCATAGCGCTGCTCCCGTGAGCGCGAGCGCGCCGAGGAAGCCCACCGTGACACCAGGCAGGTCTTCCATCGCTGCTCGCACGATCGCGCGATCCGGCGCTATGACGAGCAGCAAGCCCGCCCATACACCGGCACTGGCGGCGCCAACCAGCGCCGATGCTTTCGCAAGCGCCACTGCCCGCGCGATGGTTATTGGGTGCAGTTGACCGCGCGCCATTCCGACGCGGTGGGAGGCGATACGGTTACGAATGGCGAACCCGAAGGCGACTTCGGCAACCGCGATCGGGTAAAGCGAGGCACCCACGAGAAGCCTGATAGGCGGCAGCGAGCCATAGAAAGCCTCTGCGAGCAGCCACGACGCGATGAGCGCTACTATGCCGATGACGGCGAGATCCCGCACCCTGGTGGCGTTCACACGAACCACTCCGTTTGGTCGCAGAGGCGGCGAACACCAGCTCGTTCACCCTCGGGCAGCGCGTCGAGGTGCTCGCTCAGCGGCACACCCAGCAGCGTGGCGGCCGGCTCGGCCTCAAGCCAGGGAACCAGGACGAAGGCTCGCTGGTGCGCACGGGGGTGCGGCAACGTCAGATTCGGGTCAGAGCTCGTGAGCTGCTCGCCCGCATCTGAGCAACTCACGATATCTACGTCGAGTGTTCGGGGCCCCCAATGGCGCTGCCGTACCCGCTCCGCGTTCCGCTCACAGCGTTGAACGAAGTCCAGCCAGGCCCACCTGTCCCAGGACGGGTCCTCCGCGACAATGATCGCGTTGTAGAAATCTTCCTGGTCGGTGTGGCCCCAGGGCGCGGTCACGTACACGCTCGAGCGCGACACCATTCGCGAACCGAGCGACTCGGCCACAGAGCGCACATGCCGCAACCGATCGCCCATGTTGGAACCGACGGACAGAACGGCGCGACTCACGCGGGATGTCCCTTTCCACCGCCGTCACGGCGCACCACAACAGCCACATCACTGAACGCGAGCGGAATCGGCGCGGAGGGTTTATGAACCGTGACCTCCACGGCCTCGACCCGCGAGTTTTCCACCACGCCGTCCGCTATTCTCGCGGCCACTGATTCGATAAGATCATAGGGTTCACCAGCGATGATCGCCGCTGCTTGCTCGGCAAGCGCACCGTAATCGAGAGTATCGCCTAGATCGTCCGAGGCGGCAGCGTCGGACAGATCGAGGTACACCACAACGTCGACGACGAAGTCCTGGCCGTCACGCTTTTCGTGTTCGAAGACCCCGTGGTGGCCGCGAACCGTCAGTCCGCGCAACTCGATCCGATCGTTAGCAACCATCAGCCGCGCCCAGTGGTCCACGCGTGTGCTACCGCAATAGCGTCGAGGGTTGAGCGCGCGTCATGGACGCGCACACCCCACGCGCCGCCCGCAACGGCGAGGGCCGAAATCGCCGCTGTTGCCGTATCACGCTCCAGTACTGCGCGCTCGGTACCATCCGGGCCAGAGAGGAGCGACCCGAGGAACCGTTTACGCGATGCCCCGATGAGCACCGGGAAGCCCAGTCCCGCGAGATGCGGTAAGGCCTGGAGCAGAGCCCAGTTGTCTTCAGCGGTCTTCGCGAATCCCAGCCCTGGATCGAGGACGAGAGCAGACGGATCCACACCAGCGCGCACGGCAGCGTCGACCTGGGTGAGGAGTTCCGCGCTGACTTCTTTGACAATGTCGCGATAGCCGTCGCGCCCGCCCGCGTCGGCACGATGGACGTATTCGCCGTTCGAACGCCAATGCATGAGGATCCACGGCACACCGGCGTCAGCGATGACCTTCGCCATGTCAGGATCCGCCTGCCCTCCCGATACATCGTTGACGATGGCAGCCCCGGCCGTGATCGCCTCAGCCGCGACAGTCGCACGCATCGTGTCGACGCTGACCGCCACTCCTGCCGACGTCAGTGCGGAGATGACGGGGATGACACGACGCGCCTCCACCGCAGGGTCCACCCGTACCGCGCCGGGGCGAGTCGACTCACCGCCGATGTCAACAACATCCACGCCGAGATTACGCAGTTCGAGTCCGCGCGCGATCGCACGTTCAGGGTCCAGGAATTGGCCCCCATCGGAAAACGAATCTCCGGTGACGTTCACGATTCCCATGACGACGCAACGTCCAGGGGCGGGAAGACCAGGGTGCGGGTGCTGAGATGCGGTTTCTGCCATGGCCGGAATCACTTCCGTATGATCAGGTCGAGCGCTTCCGATCGGGACGCTGCACTGGACTTGAACAGGCCACGGACAGCTGACGTAGTGGTCGTGGCACCGGGCTTGCGGATACCTCGCATTGCCATGCACAAGTGCTCAGCTTCCACCACGACGATGACTCCGCGCGGATCGAGCTTGCGCATCATCGCATCAGCGATCTGGCTGGTCAGGCGTTCCTGCACCTGTGGCTGTTTGGCATACAGGTCAACCAGTCTGGCGAGTTTGGAAAGGCCCGTGACCCGCCCCGACTCATTCGGGATATACCCAACATGCGCGACGCCGTGAAAAGGCACCAGGTGGTGCTCGCATGTGGAGTACATAGGTATGTCCTTCAACAGGACGAGTTCGTCGTGTCCTTCGTCGAACGTCGTGTCGAGAACGTGGTCCGGGTCCGTGTGCAAACCCGCAAAGAGTTCCGCGTACGCCCGCGCGACCCTCGCGGGGGTGTCCGCGAGGCCCGACCGCGAGGGGTCCTCACCGACAGCGATCAGCAACTCCCGCACCGCGGCTTCAGCGCGCGGCTGATCAAAAACCCGCGGCACTTCGCCGATCCGGTCCTCGGGGTCAATCCGGTCCTCGGGGCGAATGCTGGTCACGACGTCCGGCCGTCCTGTTGCTGCGAATCTTCCTGATGCGGGCGCCACACGCTGGGCTCACCTGCTTCGTCGCGCTCGGGACCTTCCGATTGAGCTTCCCGCGGTGGGGCATCCTGCGGTCCCTCGCCAAGCGCCTCTTCTTGTCCCGGTGTTGGCTCCCCGCCGCGCGGCGGCCATCCGGGCGCCGACCATCCCGGGGGTTCCCCGTATCGGGAATGCCCTGTGTCTCGCGCACTGCTGCCCGTCGGTGAATGAACGGGGTAACCGGCCTGACCAGGGTGACTTTGTCCAGCATGCATAGCCTGGTCCTGCGGGCGGGCGGGCTGGCCGTTCCACGTGCTGTGGTGACCGCCGCCGTTCACGCCCACCGGCTCGTGCTGGGCAGTCGAGCCCTCACCGTTCGCGGGCGTGTGACCCGCTGGGGCGTCAGCGGTTGCTGTGGCCGGTGCCGGTGCTGCAGTGAGCTCAGGAACCGGCGGCCATGGTTCGCCGCGTTCTTTCGCCAGTTCAGCAGGCGTTTTGATAGGAGGCCGCTCGGATGGCGTGCGCGTCCCGAAATCATTGAACTCAGTGATTCGCGGGCGTTTGTCGACACTTGCGAGAATTCGCTCAAGGTCCTTGCGGACTAGTGTCTCTTTCTCAAGCAACTCACGGGCGAGTTCGTCAAGTTCGTCGCGATATTCGTGCAGAATCTCCCACGCCTCGGTGTGCGAGGCTTCGATGAGCCTGCGCACTTCCTCGTCGATCTCGCGGGCAATCTCGTGCGAATAGTCCGGCGCCATACCCATAGTCCGCCCGACAAACGGATCGCCGTGCTCCTGGCCGTAACGCACAGCTCCTAGCCGCGGACTCATGCCGTACTCGGTGACCATCGCGCGGGCGATCTTCGTTGCTTGCTCGATGTCCGACGATGCCCCGGTTGTAGGTTCCTGGAAGACGAGTTCCTCCGCGGCACGGCCACCCATTGCGAAGACGAGCCGGGAGATCATTTCAGACCTCGTCATCATCGATTTGTCATCTTCGGGGACGGCAAGTGCATGGCCGCCGGTGCGTCCGCGCGCGAGGATAGTGACCTTGTAGACCGGGGTGAGGTCTGGCATCGCCCAGCCAGCGAGTGTATGACCGCCCTCGTGGTAGGCGGTGATTTTCTTTTCCAGCTCACTGATAATCCGGCTCTTCCGGCGCGGCCCGCCGATGACGCGGTCCACCGCTTCCTCGAGAGCCTCATTCGTGATGACTGTTTTCGCTTCACGCGCGGTCAGCAGTGCAGCTTCATTGATGACGTTGGCGAGGTCCGCACCTGACATGCCGACGGTGCGCTTCGCGAGCGCGTTCATGTCGACGTCCGGCGCCATCGGCTTTCCCTGTGAGTGCACCCCCAGGATCGCCTTGCGGCCAGCAAGGTCTGGATTGCCGACGGGTACCTGGCGGTCAAAACGGCCCGGTCGCAAAAGGGCCGGGTCGAGGATGTCGGGGCGGTTGGTCGCGGCGATCATGATGATCCCCTGACGGGCACCGAAACCGTCCATCTCTACGAGCAACTGGTTGAGCGTCTGCTCGCGCTCGTCGTGACCGCCGCCCATCCCGGCGCCGCGCTGACGGCCCACAGCATCGATCTCGTCCACGAAGATGATGCAGGGAGCGTTCTGCTTCGCCTGTTCGAACAGGTCACGTACACGCGAGGCGCCGACACCCACGAACATTTCCACAAAGTCTGAACCCGAAATCGTGAAGAATGGCACACCTGCTTCACCGGCGACTGCTCTGGCGAGCAGGGTTTTACCGGTACCTGGCGGGCCAAATAGGAGAACACCCTTAGGTATCTTCGCGCCGAGCGCTTGGTACCGGGCCGGGTTCTGAAGGAAGTCCTTGAGCTCTTCGAGTTCCTCGACAGCCTCGTCGGCGCCAGCGACGTCAGCGAACGTCGTCTTCGGCATATCCTTCGTCAGCTGCTTGGCTTTGGATTTGCCGAAGCCCATCACGCCGCCGCGGCCACCGCCCTGCATGCGGATCATGATGAAAAGGAACAGGCCCAGAAGGATAAGCATCGGCAACATGAACAGCAGCAGGCTTCCCAGCCAGCTGTCCTGAGTCACTTCTGTGTCAAACCGGTCAAGCTCAGCGGCGCGGACCTGGTCGTAGACCTGTTCCGCAGCACCCATCGGGTACTTCGCAATGATTTGCGTCTCACCCTCGGTCGCGTCCACCGCTTCACGCAGTGTCAGACGCAGTTGCTGCTCGCGGTCATCGATCTGCGCCTCGACGACGTTGCGCTCGTCAAGTTGCGCCAACGCCACAGATGTGTCGACTTCGTGGTACTCGCGGGTGTCACTGCCGAAGTACGAGAACGCATAGATCACCAGCAGAATTGCTGCAATGATCCCGAGGTTCCTGAAAACTGTCTTGCGATTCATACAGGTTCAGCCGGGTGGCTCATCCTTCCAGTGCACGAGCGGGCAGTCGCTGGTTTTCCCAGCAACATCACGCCGGGAGTTCCAGGCTACCGTCAGGTCACGACAGGAGGTAACTCGACGACAAAGAGGAACCGCTCAGCGGTATACCTTCGGGTCAAGCAAACCGATGTAGGGCAGGTCCCGGTAACGCTCGTCATAGTCAAGGCCGTATCCCACAACGAATTCGTTGGGGATGTCGAACCCCACGTATGCGACAGGAACGTCCACGGTGATCGCATCGGGCTTGCGAAGCAGCGTGCAGACCTGAAGGGACTTCGGATTGCGGGTCTGGAGATTCCGCATCAGCCACGACAACGTGAGACCCGAGTCGATGATGTCTTCGACAATCAGAACGTCCCGGTCGGCGATATCACGATCAAGGTCCTTCAAGATCCGCACCACACCGGATGACGAGGTGGAGGACCCGTACGAACTGACCGCCATGAATTCCATTTGAGTCGGCACCGGCACAGCGCGGGCGAGATCCGTGATGAACATCATCGCGCCTTTGAGTACCCCGATGAGGAGCAGATCATCGTCAGGCCCGGCGTCGGGCACCGGCTTGTACCGCTCTGCCAGCTCAGCCGCCAGTCCGGCAGTACGTTCACGGATCTGTTCCTCTGAGATCAGCACAGACGCGATGTCGCCGTCGTACACGGGTCAGGTCCCTTTCTCGATACGCCGTCCTCCGGGGACGGAACGGCGCAGTTGCACTGCGATCCCAAGGGTGCCATGCCGCCGCTCCACCACCAACCGCGCCCCCTCCGCTTGCCCGCTGCCGCCGTTCGGCACCGCGACGGGTCCCTGCCCACGCCACTCACACACGAGCGCGTCAATCGCTCGTAGCTGACTGTCTGTTGCAGCTCGCGCTCCGTTGTCGAGTAGCCACAACCGTATCGCTCTGCGTCGTGTCGCGGCGGGCGCTTCGGACAGCACTGCGGTGTCGAGTCCCCTCGATGTCAAGGCAGCGTGCAGTAACTCGGTAGCAAGGGTGTCGAGCACGGCGACATCGTCCTGCAATTGCGCTGCGGTTCGGGCGAGCGACTCGGCAACCCCGCCCCCAAGTACCTCTTCAAGAAGCGGCAATACCTCACTCCGGAGTCGGACCCGCGTAAACCTGGCATCGGAGTTATGGGGGTCTTCGTGAGGAGTGATTCCGAGTTCTGCGCATGCCGCACGGGTCGTGCTTCTATGGATGCCGAGCAACGGGCGCCCCCAGGGTGGCGCAAAAGCGCGCATACCCGCCATTGACCGCGCACCGGACCCGCGTGCGAGGCCGAGTAGCACGGTTTCCGCCTGATCATCAAGGGTGTGGGCTACGAACACAGGGGACCCGCGCCGCGCCTGATCAAGCGCCTGGTATCGCGCTTTCCTCGCCGCCGCCTCCAGGCCACCCGAATTGCCCACCTCAACGCGGATCACGTCAGCCGTTGTGCAGCCCAGGTCACGCGCTAGTTGTGCCGCCTTGTCGGCAACCTCGTCCGAGCCGGGCTGGAGACCATGATCGATCGTCAGTGCCCGGACGCGACCAGGCAGTTCAAGCACTGCCGCAGCGCATAGCGCAGTGGAGTCGCCTCCTCCAGACATTGCGATGACGACTTCATCCTGGCCAGCCCATGCCTCGTCGTGGGTTCCAAGCCAGTTGCGAACCGCAAGCCGAATTGTGTGGAGGTTCCGCGTCGTCACCCGAGGACCCGTTTGATCCATTCACCCGGCGCACCGATCTCACCGGGCTGGGGCAGTGCTGCGGGTTCACTCCAGATGGCGTTGAACTCGCGCATCCCGACTCGGCTGACCACCTCGTCGACGAACTCCTTGCCCTTGATGTACTGGGCGATCTTCGCGTCCACGCCGAGCAAAGTCCGCATCAGCCATTGGATCGGGTTGTTCCGGCGACGTCGGCGCTCATCGAAAAGGCTGCGGATATGGGCAACTGAGGGGACCACTGCGGGGCCAGCCGCGTCCATCACATGCTCCGCGTGTCCTTCAAGGAGAGTTCCGAGCATCAGCAGGGAAACCATCGCGTTGCGCTGCTTCGGTGGCTGCGTCGCGAGCAAGGCTCCCACCATGCCTCGCTCCAGGCCGAGATCCGAACGACTCTGATCAGCACCACGACTGCGGCGGACTGCCGCTGCGAGGCGCCCCACCACCTCGGAAAGGTTCTCGTCGCTGTGCTCGCCAAGCGTGTCGACCAGACCCCGCATATATTTGGCCAGCCACGGCGACGATGTGAATTGCACGCGATGTGTCACCTCATGGAGGCACACCCACATACGGAAGTCGCGTGTATTCACGCGCATCGCGCGTTCTGTCGCCACTACATTGGGCGCGACCAGCAACAGCGTCCCATCGGGGCCGGTAAAGGGATCGTACTGCCCGATGATCGCGGTCGACAGAAAACCCAGCACCGCCCCAGCCTGAAGTCCTGCCGGCCGCCCACGGAGGAGCCCAGCGGGTTTATCCATCGCGGTGCCAGTGAGATCGGCAAGCGATTCAGCGGCAGCACGGGCCCAGCCTGGTCTGTCTACGATCGTCGCGGGAGTGACAGGACTATCGTCCGCGAGCAGCGTCACTTCGCGGACGGGCGCATCCGCGAACACGGACAGCTCCGCGAGTTCGGCTGACACCTGTTCGCGGGTATATATCGACATCGCCGGTCCCGGTCTGACCAGTTTTTCTGCCGTTCTGGCAGCCAGGCGCCAATCCACCGCAGCCGCTGGTTCGTCACGCTCTGTGTCGCTCATTCTCCCGCTCTCGGTAGCGTCCGAAGCTGAGCAGCCAGTGCGTCAAGCGCCGGCCGCGCCTCGAACGCGTTGCTGTCCGTCGAAATGAAGGCAAAAGTGAGCACCCGTCCCCGCTGTGTCACGACATATCCGGTTAATGCGCTCACTCCATCGAGTGTGCCAGTCTTCGCGCGCACCCACCCTGCGCCCGCTTCCGCGGAATCGAAGAATCGATCCTCAAGCGTGCCCGTCCCAGCCGCGACCGGCAGCAGATCAAGCAGCGGTCGCAACAGGCCTACTTGCCCGCTGCCGGTTGGGTCCTCGCGCTCCCCCAGCCCGTCATCTTCAGCTGCGGCCCGCACCATCAGACCATCGAGTACCGAAACAGGCAGCGCGTTCTCACGTGACAACCCGCTGGTGTCGGCAAGATCCACCCCGTCCATGGCCACGCCATGCGCAGCGAGCACCGAGCGCACCGCCCGGGTAGCGCCCCGGAACGAGGCGGGCTCCGCCTCCGCGACGGCAACTTCCCGGCCGATGGCTTCGGCAAGTACGTTGTCTGAGAGCTGCATTGCCTGCTCGACACGCACCCGCAACGACGCTGAACTCACGCGGGCCAGCACAGGCGCATCGTCACTGGCCGACCCAATGCCAACTTCGGCTGGGTCAGCTCCGAGGCGCTCCGCCAGGGTACGGCCGGCCGCGATGGCAGGCTCTTCCCAGCGAGCCGATTCAGGTTCGAGTGGCTCGATACGCCCGCCGTCGAGCATCACCGGCTCCATGGGGGCGATGTACCCCTCACCGACACTCTCGCTGTTCCAGCCAGGGGCAAGGCGGGCACCGGTGTACGCATCGGTATCGACGAGTACGCGTGTGATTTCCACACCACTGTCGCGCAACTGAGCAACCAGGTCATCGAGCCGGGCGGCACCGTCGTAGAAGGTAGAAGCATCCTCGGGCTGCGCGCTCAGCGTCACATCCCCAGCACCTACCAGTACAGCGACACCTGGCTCGTCACCAGCAGCAACTACCGTCTCAACGCGGGAGTCATGCGGAAGCACCAGCAGCGCTGCCGCTGCAGTGAGGAGCTTCACCGATGAAGCCGGGATACGTGGAGACGCGGGATCCTGGGTCCAGAGGGCGGTCCCGGTGTTCGCGTCGGAGATCTGTCCCGCGAGTGAACCCAAAGCAGGATCGGACAGCCAAGGGGCCAGCGCCACAGCGACCTCCTCGCGCGACGGTACCGGTGCCGCGGAACTGACGGGGAGAATGGCTGGGTCCAGCGTGACGAGCGGTGGCGGCGGTGCGATCGCGTGGACCTGACCAGAGCGGAATGACTCCACGAAACGAGCGGTGATGAGAGTTGCCGTGCCGGCGAGGATTAATAGGACGACCACGAGGGCTGCGCCCGTGAGCACCCCCCAGGACCGCCCAGGCGCCGCACGCTGCACCGGTGATGCCGGCGCCTCCTCTTCTGCCATCGCGATCCCTTCATCCGGGCATGAAGCTACCCCGGGGCAACTGGTTGCCAGCAGGGTCGGGGCCAAGACTATCCTTGACCCGGACTGACACACGAGCGAAGCGAGGACGCGTGGAATTCGACGTCACGATCGAGATCCCGAGGGGACAGCGCAACAAGTACGAGGTCGATCACGAGACGGGACGGGTTCGTCTCGACCGGTATCTGTTCACCTCAATGCAGTATCCGGCGGATTACGGGTACATCGAAGACACCCTTGGCGGCGATGGCGACCCGCTAGATGCCCTAGTTCTGCTGCCCGAGCCTGTATACCCCGGCGTCATCGTAGAAGCTCGCCCGGTTGCGATGTTCAAGATGCGCGACGAAGCCGGTGATGACGAAAAAGTACTGTGCGTACCGGTAGACCCGCGCTGGGACCACATCAAGGACCTTGGCGACGTGCCCCAGCACAATCTTGATGAGATCAAGCACTTCTTTGAGCGGTACAAGGACCTCGAGCCTGGCAAAGAGGTTCACGCGGCGGACTGGGTTGGCCGCGAGGAAGCCGAGGCGGAGATTCGCCGGTCCATCGAGCGATGCACGCAAAACGGCCACTGACCGTCAAGTTGGTACTCGCATAGGCCGTGACGCCCACCTCCGCGCGACAGCGCACTCTCGCAGCGTCCGTTTGTCGCGCGGAGGTGGGCGAACGGCACTTGTGTCCCCGCCTCTGCGCGGCTTGGGCTGACTGCTACTCGATGGGGGGGTTCAACTGAGATCTGCCTACGATGGCATGGTCAAGCGCCCACCGTTCAAATACTGCTTGGTACTTCCCCGTCACGATGACGGTGTTGAGAGCCTCCTGGACGATGCGCCCCAGCGAGTTGCCCTTCTCCGTTATCGCGGAGACTAGGGCCGGTTCTGTCCCCAACCCTGGCACTCGGCCCACGATCTTCGTGCGCGCGGTCGTCACCGCTTCAAAATTTAGTATCGACATAGGGCCGAACGTCACGTCGATCTCGTCAGATTCAAGCGCGTCATAGTACTCACGGCCATCGACGTAATTCTTGAACTCGGCCGTGCGCATTCCCTTCGCGAGGTTCTCGTCGTTCCAGCTGTGGAGAATCTCTTCGCTTCGCGTTCCCTCACCGACACCTATGCGCAATCCTGCAATGTCTTCCGGCCGGCCAATGGATTCGGTGCTCGAGCCGGCTAGAGCCGCGAACGCCTGATCTTCCCGCTGGTAGGTGACCATGTCGAACCGAGCGATACGACTGCCGGTTGCCGCGATGTTGCCGAAACCAACGTGGTAGCGGCCCTCGTCCACGCCCTCGAAAACGTCGCTCCAGCCCGTCGTACGCAATTCCAGCTGGAGGTCGAGGACGTCAGCCACTAACTGAGCGAGATCCGGCTCGACACCGATCATGGTCATCGCGTCGTCAGCGCGAAACGACAGCGGTGGCGTATTGCCGGTGGTCGCCACCACGAGTTTTCCCCCATCGCGAATCTCCGGTGGTACACGCTCAGCGATCGCAGCGACAGATTCAGCGCGTATGCGCTGCTGCTCGGGACTCGTATTCACCACGAACAGCTCGCTGGGCTGAGAAGCGCCGGTGGGCGACGGCCCGCGGGCACAACCGGCGAGCAATGTGGCTAAGGCTGTGACCGTGACGATAACCGCGACAAGGACGCCACGCGACGTCACGCCACCTGCAGCGCTCACCACTTAGCCCCCTCGTTCCTGACATTGCGCCCACTCTCCCAACTAGGTTAGCGGCTTCAACTCGCGCCGAGGCCCTCAGCACCAGAAGGCACGAAACGGGCGAACGTGATTCATGTCGCAATTACGCGTCAAATCGTCAAATTTGCGGGAGTGTCCAATTGTTTACTAAACCCGCAAAACGGTATGGTAACTCGGTGCCAAAATCGCTAAACCTGTCGGAGTCGTCGCTGACCAGCGCCGACTTTCTCATCGCTTGCCTCCATAGAGTCGTGCGCGAGAACGTCGAACGCCCCTTGACTGACGCGGGTTTCAGCTTGAGGACGCACTGGATCTTGAGCTGCCTCTCGCACCAGCCACTCTCGCAGCAGCAGGTGTGCAATGCGCTCGCGATCGACCGAAGCGACATGGTCCGCATCGTCGACGAACTTGAGCAACGTGGGCTCCTCACGCGAGCCCGCGACAAGAAGGACCGCCGCAAACACACCCTCACGCTGACGGAGTCCGGACAGGCCGCCTACGAGCAAAGCGGCGCGATAGTCGAGTCGGCCATCGATTCAGTGTTTCGCGCCCTGACTAAGAAAGAGAAGCAGACATTCCATCGTCTGGCGCTGAAAGTGCTAGCGCCGGAAGATGCTTCCTCCGATGACGCTGCACAAGCAGAGGCAAAGCGATGACGTTCACACTCTCTTCCGGCACCGCCACCACGGCGAGCGGCAACGAACTCGACGAACGAGCGGGGACGCCCGCGCTGTCTAACGCGATTAAGCCTGCCAGCCAGCGCATGCTGCGGCGGTCACGCTACGCACCCGAACCGCGCACCCTTCTCGATATCGTGCAGACGACGGCAGCTCAGTACCCTGACGCACCGGCCCTAGACTCCGGCGTTGTCGTCCTGACTTATAGCGAATTGTTGGCCGCCGCATTCGAACAAGCCGATGAACTGCAACGCCAGGGCGTCCGATCCGGTGACCGGGTGGGCCTTCGAATGTCCTCCGGCACTAGCGAACTCTACGTCAGCATCCTGGCGATCCTCGCTGCAGGCGCCGCGTATGTTCCTGTCGACGCGGATGATCCAGCGGAACGCGCGGAATTGGTCTTCGGAGAAGCTGCTGTCACGGCAGTCCTCACAGACGCCGGGCTCTCCGCGCCGCTGGTGGTACCGGAGACCACCACACCGGTCGTGCCACGTTCCTTGCCGCAGCCCAGCGATGATGCCTGGATCATCTTCACGTCAGGTTCAACAGGGGTGCCTAAAGGCGTAGCCGTCAGTCACCGCAGCGCCGCTGCATTCGCGGATGCCGAAGCGAGGCTGTTCCTCCAGAAGGAGCCGCTCGGACCTGGGGACCGAGTGCTGGCGGGTCTTTCCGTCGCGTTCGATGCCTCCTGCGAAGAAATCTGGCTAGCGTGGCGCAGCGGAGCGTGCCTGGTACCCGCCCCGCGCACACTGGTCCGCAGCGGCGCCGATCTTGGGCCGTGGCTAGTTGAGCGCGGCGTCACTGTGGTGTCGACTGTGCCCACCCTTGCCGCGTTGTGGCCGGCCGAGTCACTGGACTCGGTGCGGCTGCTTATTTTCGGCGGTGAGGCCTGCCCGCCGGAGCTTGTCACCCGCCTCGCCAGTGCTCGGCGCGAAATGTGGAATACGTACGGGCCGACCGAGACCACCGTGGTCGCGTGCGCAGCACCACTGCTTCCCGGTAAGGCAGTCCGGATCGGTGTGCCGCTGGATGGCTGGGACCTCGCCGTGATCGGCACGGATGGATCGCCTGTTGGCGTCGGCGGCACCGGTGAACTCGTCATCGGCGGTGTGGGGCTCGCCCGCTACCTCGACCCAGAGAAAGATCAGGCCAAGTACGCTCCGCTCCCCGAACTCGGCTGGGCGCGCGCGTATCGCAGCGGTGATCTCGTCAGGTTTGACCCCGAAGGACTCGCCTTCATCGGCCGGGCTGATGATCAGGTCAAGATCGGCGGGCGCCGCGTAGAGCTAGGTGAGATCGACGCACTCCTACAGGCGCTGCCCGGTGTGATCGCAGCCGCAGCCACGATTCAGCGAACCGGGACAGCCGCACCGGTTCTCGTCGGTTACATCACGACCGGTGGTGCGGACTTCGATGCGGCTGCCGCGCGTGCAGAGCTCGCACACCACCTTCCTGCCGCGCTGGTTCCCCGGCTCGCTGCACTCCCCGAACTGCCGATTCGCACGTCAGG
Source organism: Hoyosella subflava DQS3-9A1 (assembly GCF_000214175.1). Lineage (NCBI taxonomy): Bacteria > Bacillati > Actinomycetota > Actinomycetes > Mycobacteriales > Hoyosellaceae > Hoyosella > Hoyosella subflava. Next base: position 319,274 of record NC_015564.1, on the reverse strand, counting down.
GAAGGTAGATCGTGCAGCCTTACCGTGGCCATTGCCACAGGACAAGCGCAGTCACAGCGTCTCTCTGACCGCGACGGAGGCTTGGGTCGCGGAAATCTGGTCCGACGTGCTGGGCGCCGAGGTCACTGATAGCGGGGCCGACTTTTTTGACCTCGGCGGAAGTTCCCTCACCGCCGCTCAGCTCGTCTCCCGGCTCCGGGAACGGCACGGGGGCATGACTGTCGCGCAACTATACGAAAACCATCGCCTCGGTGCGCTTGCAGCCCACATAGATGGCGCCCAGCCAGTTGACGATGCAGCGCGCCGCATTGTCCGGCCACAGTCACGGGCAAGCCAGTTCGCTCAAACCGCGCTACTCGCTGTGCCATTGAGCATTACCGGTATCCAGTGGGCAACCTGGGCTGCGGTGGTGTCCAGCCTCGGCGCCCGATTCACGTCTGTCAACTGGCTCCCCGCTGTTTCCTGGCCGGTACTCGCCGTGCTGATGCTGATATTCCTCACGCCACCCGGTCGAATCGCATTGACGGCTAGTTTAGCCCGCCTGCTGCTTGCTGACATCGAGCCGGGGACGTACCCGCGAGGCGGTTCGGTACATCTGAGGATCTGGCTGGCCGAACGGATCGCGGAGGCAGCCGGTGCGACAGGAATGTCCTGTGCCCCCTGGATGACCTGGTACGCGCGCGCACTTGGCGCGAGAATCGGGAAACGAGTCAGTCTGCATACCATCCCGCCCGTAACCGGCCTGCTGAGCGTGGGTAACGGCTGCGCCATCGAGCCAGAAACCGATATTTCCGGCCATTGGGTCGACGGTGATCATGTGCATGTCGGCCGCATCACGCTCGGTGCGCGCGCGGCAATCGGCGCACGTTCAGTCCTCTTTCCAGGGGCAGCCGTCGGCAAAGGCTCAAAGGTCGAGCCTGGATCCGCGGTCTCCGGGCGCATTCCGGCTGGCGAATGCTGGGCCGGTTCACCCGCAGCGCCTATCGGAAACGCGGTGCAATGGTGGCCGAACAACTCACCTCCGCCGGGCCGCAAGTGGGTGCCGATTTATGGCCTCACTGCTGTGGGCCTCGCATCGCTGCCGTTCCTTTCGCTGGTTCCGGCGTTAACTGTCCTGGCAGCGCTGCTCAAGCACACGTCCTCACCTGAAAGCGCGGTCGGTCCATTCCTGTTGTGGCTGCCGGGTGCGGCGCTCCTCAGCATGCTGACATTCGCGGCTCTCACGGTGCTCGCGATGCGCCTGTTCGCGATCGGACTGAGCCCCGGCACGTACCCGGTCCGCAGCCGTAACGGCTGGCAGGCCTGGTCGTCGGAACGGCTCGCCGATGCGGCACGCACCTTCCTCTTCCCGCTGTACGCCAGCACCTTTACACCGACTTGGCTGCGCTTGCTCGGAGCGAAAGTGGGACGAAACGTCGAGGCGTCGACGGTACTGCTGCTACCTAAGTTCACGACGATCGCCGACGGAGCATTCCTGGCCGACGACACGCTCGTAGCGGGCTACGAACTCGGAAACGGATGGGTCCATATCGGGCCCGCAAAGGTCGGCAAACGAGCATTCCTCGGTAATTCAGGAATGACGGGGCCGGGCCGTAAAGTACCCAAAAACGGGCTGGTCGCGGTCCTGTCAGCCACGCCCGAAAAAGCCAAGAACGGGTCATCCTGGCTGGGCAGCCCGCCGGTCAAGCTGCGTCGCCGCAAAGCAGCCACCAAAACGGAACGGCGGACGTTCGCGCCGCCTCGACGTCTGCGGGCTTTGCGCACCTTGGTCGAACTCGGACGGGCTATCCCGGTGATCCTCACTTTCAGCTTCGGCGCCTCACTGATCGGCGGGATCATCGCAATAACTGTGGCGAGTGGCTTTCTGACAGCGAGTCTGGTCAGTGGACTCCTCGCGCTCACAGCGGCGGTTCTGGCTGCGGTTCTCACCGCGGCGGCAAAGTGGTTGTGCGTGGGACGTGTCCAGCCTCATGAGACACCCCTGTGGAGCGGCTTCGTGTGGCGAAATGAGCTGGCCGACACGTTCACTGAAATGCTCGCAGCACCCTGGTACGCGCGAATCTGTAGTGGATCACCGGCATTGAACGTCTGGCTGCGTGCAATGGGCGCGAGGATCGGCCGTGGAGCCTGGTGCGAGACGTACTGGCTGCCCGAGGCGGACCTCGTAGAGGTAGGTGAGGGTGCGACCGTCAACCGTGGCTCTGTTGTGCAAACCCACCTGTTCCATGACAGGGTCATGAGTGTGGGACGCGTCGAAATCGGCGCTGGTGCCACACTGGGATCACACAGTGTGGTCCTGCCCGCGTCTGTGATCGGTGATGGCGCCACCCTCGGGCCAGCATCGCTGCTGATGCGTGGGGACAGCGTTCCACCGAACACCCGCTGGCAAGGTAATCCCATTACACCGTGGGCGACCACGGGACCCTGAATACAGCCTTGTTGCCTCACCTTAGAAAGGACGTCGACGTGGCCCGCCCCCTTGCTCGTAGCGCGGCATCGAGCAGCCCGACCTCCGTCGTCGACGCATACCTGCCTGCCAGCGGAAATACCGGGTACCGCGTATCCCGGTACGACCTTGACCTCAACTACCGGGTATCAACCAACCGTCTCGAGGCGACGACGACTATCACCGCGGTAAGCACCGAGGGCCTCGCGCGCTACAGCCTTGACCTGGCGCCTTCGTTGCGAGTGTCGAAGGTTCGTGTGAACGGCGCGGCTCCGGGCAAGTTCTCCCACAAAGACGGAAAGCTGCGCATTACGCCCCGCAGTCCGGTTCCTGCTGGCGCACCTATGGTGACCGAGGTGAAGTACTCGGGCCGACCTCGTCCGGTCTCCAACCAGTTCGGCACTATCGGCTGGGAGGAACTCACCGACGGCGTGCTCACTGCTAACCAGCCCAATGGCGCACCAACCTGGTTTCCCTGCAATGATCATCCGAGCGCCAAGGCGAGTTACCGGATCAGCGTCACCACCGAATCGACCTATGCGGCACTGTCAAATGGGCTGCTTCGCAGCCGGAAGACACATGCTGGGACAACGACGTGGGTGTATGAGCAGCCAGAACCAATGTCGACGTACCTAGCGACCATCCAGATCGGTTCCTACACGCTGCACGATGTGTCGCCTTCGCCGGTGCGGTTGCGGGCCGCGGTGCCACCGGCCTTGCGGAGCAACTTCGACAATGATTTCGCCCGCCAGCGGCGCATGCTGAAGGTCTTCACCAAGCTTTTCGGTCCCTATCCTTTCAGCGGTGGCTACTCAATCGTCGTCACCGAGGATCCGTTGGAGATTCCTCTGGAAGCTCAGTGCGTGTCCGTTTTCGGGGCCAATCACTGTGACGGCAAGCGCCGGTCGGAGCGGCTGATTGCGCACGAACTCGCGCACCAATGGTTCGGCAACAGCGTGACTGCTGCTCAGTGGTCCGATATCTGGCTCCACGAGGGGTTCGCGTGTTACGCGGAATGGTTGTGGTCCGAATCCAGCGATGGCCCCACCGCAAAAGAATGGGCTCGGCACTACTGGGAGAAACTGAAGAAGGAACCTCAGGATCTGCTGCTGGCGGACCCTGGTCCTAAGCGCATGTTCGATGATCGCGTGTACAAGCGCGGTGCGCTGACACTGCACGCCTTGCGGACCAGGATCGGCGACGACGCTTTTTTCGCGTTGCTGCAGGATTGGGCGAGCAGGTATCGGCATTCCATTGCCACCACAGACGATTTCACCGGCCTCGCCGCGCTGTACACCAGCCAGTCTCTGCTGGACTTATGGAACGACTGGCTCATGTCGAAGCCCTTGCCCGACTTGCCTTGAGCGACTGCGCGGGGGCGATCCGTGACCCGAACACCACCAGTACTAGACAGAGCGCGGCGATAACGCCACCCCCGAGGAACATAACCGGGTAGCTCACCACACGCACACCGAGCGCCATCATTGCCGGGACAGCAAAACCGAGATAGCTGAGCGAATAGAACACGGCATTCAGGCCAGCCAGGTCATCCGGCGTCGCAATGCGCTGCACCTCGAGCAGGCCAGAAACAAGCGCCATGCCGTAGCCGGCGCCGAGGAGACAGGCTGCGAGTAGCACAAGGGGCACACTGAGTGTCGCCGCAGCAAGCGCGGCGAACGGCATCGCGATGACGAGCAGGATAAAGGCGGTGATGACGCCTCTCGCCGTGCCTGGGCGATCGATCCTCCTTCCCAGCGCCTGGATGCCGAACCCGCACCCGAGCGCGAGAAGGCACAGCAGTGCCGCAAACGCGATTGGCGCGCCCGCACTATGTTCAGTCATGAGATTCGGCAGCACTGCGTACGCGGAAGCGGCCGCTCCGAACACCCACGGTGCCAGCGGCACGATCAGCAACCAGAACCTCCGGTGACCCGCTGAGGGGATCTTCAGGTCGGCATGCAGCGGCGCCTTCCGAATGTGGTCGGGGATGCCAGACCGCGTTTCTGGGACTGCGAGCAGCGGGATAAAAGCGGCCGCGGTAATCGCGATGTGAACGAGATATGCCGTGACGCTAGGCCACGGTCCCCACTGTGCGAGCGCGCCCGCTGCCCCAGCGCCAAGCGCGAAGCCCGCCGTGAGTGACATCGCGACACGGCGCGGGCCTGCGCTTGCGTACGCTTTTCGGTCATACGGAGCCCGTGACAGTTCCGTCAGCCAGCTTCCACCGACCGCCATCGCAAGACCGATCGAGATGCCTGACAGCACACGGCCCCCGAATAACACGGCAGCGTGGCTCGAGCCTGCAGCGAGAACAGCCGAACCCGCGATCGCGAAAAGCGGCGCCGGCAACATCAGCACGCGACGGCCGAACCGGTCCGACAACGGTCCGCCTAACAGCAGACCGGGCACGATTCCCAGCACATAGGCGAAGAGCAGCACATCGACCACGAAATCGGAAAAGCCGTGGTCGAGACGGTACATCGTCAGCAACGGCGTAAATTCGTTGCCGCCCCATGCCACGGCGAAGATCGAGGCCGCGACTACCGCCCAGGGATAACGTTTAGCCACGATTCACCCACCGGATGTCCGGTCGGGGCCGGTCGGTAAGGCGGTGCACCTGGCGCATGTGCCCCCACACTGCCTCGGCGTACGCCTCGACATCACCGCGCTCGACTAGGTCGATCAAGGCCTGGTGGTCCTCGAGAATTCTTGGGCTAGTGGCCGCGTCGCGGGCGATAGATTGTGCCGACATCCTGCGCTGGCGGTCACGCAACGTCGAGTAGAAGCTAACGAGCAGGCGGTTCCGGCACGCTCCGACGATAGTTGCGTGAAAATTCGCGTCCTCAGCGACAAACTCGCCCACGTCCCCGCGAGCGCGAAGGTCGGACAGACGTTTGAGCGACTCACGCAATGACCCCACGACGCGCTCACGCGCGTCACTATCGTCGGCGAGGACCCTCATCGCGTGCACCTCGGTCAGGTACCGCGCCTCGACCAGTTCCTCCGCCTCACCTTCAGCGATCGGGACAATGAGCGCGCCTCGCTTCGGGTAGAGCCGCATCCATCCCTCGGCCTCGAGCCGAAGAAACCCTTCGCGGACGGGCGTGCGCGAAACTCCAAGTTCAGACGCTATTTCGCCTTCGCTCAGCAGCTCACCACCAGCGAGCGCTCCGTCGAGGATCCGCTCCTTGACATGCGCGTACACACGATCTGCCGATGAGTGCTTCTTAGACACAAGATGTATTTATACCAGATTGATTTACGCGGCGCTCAGTCATGATCTTGGGACTAGGCTGCCAAGTACAGCGATGAAGTAGCTGTGATCGTCCACGCAAAGGAGCAGCAATGCTAGGACTCGGCATAATCGGATGGATCATCATCGGTGGGCTCGCTGGCTGGATCGCCAGCAAATTCATGGGGACCGACGACAAGCAGGGTATTCCGCTCAACATTCTCGTCGGTGTCGTCGGTGGTCTCATCGGCGGTTTTCTGCTGACACTCGTCGGAGTTGATGTCGGCAGCGGCGGCTGGTTCTTCAGCTTCCTTACCTGCCTTTTCGGCGCAGTCATTCTGCTGTGGGCAGTCAACAAGATCCGCAGTTAGCGCAGCGCGTACAGCGCACCACAGCGAAGAACCCCAAGTCATGACATGACCTGGGGTTCTTCTGATTTCGGCGGGGAACGCGCCGTCAGTGTCAGCCGGCCGTCGGCGGCTGATCGACGAGTTGCGCGAGGTACAGCTGCTCGCCGAGCTTGTCCATCAGTTCGATCTGCGTTTCCAGATAGTCAATGTGTTGCTCCTCGTCATCAAGAATCTTCTCGAACAGATTCGCGCTGACCGCATCACCCTTCTCACGGAAGAACGGCACACCATTCCGCAAGCGCTCTAGCACCTCGAGCTCAATCGCGAGATCTGACTGAAACTGTTCGCGGATCGTCTGCCCAATCTGGATGGCGGATAACCGCTGGTAATTCGGCAACCCGCCGAGCAACAGAATGCGGTCAGTGAGCCACTCGGCGTGGTGCATCTCCTCAATCGATTCCGACCGCGTATGCTCCGCGAGCTTGGTAAATCCCCAGCTAGCCTGCATCTTCGCATGTAGAAAGTACTGGTTGATCGCCGTGAGTTCGCTGGTCAGCTGCTCGTTCAATAGGGAGATAACCTCGTCGTCACCACGCATTTGGGCCCTCCGATCGTTGTTGATCAGACTTTACCGCTGCGTGATAGGCGTCACAACAAAACCAGTCATGCCGTGTTTGGCAGGTTCTCCACGGATGTCGATTTCAGGCGATGCTCCAGAAGGAGCTTGGCAAGCCGCTTCCTACAGCAACCACATCCTGCACCTTTGCCCGCACCGCACCGGTCGCCGATCTCCCGGACGGTGCGCGCACCCGCCAGGATTGTGGCCTCGACCTGCTCTCGCGGCACGGCGGCGCAGATGCATGCGTACAAAGCGTAACCCCTTAGCCCGAGTAGTTTAGGTAAGGCTTAGTACACCAGAATTCTCGCTACGAGGCAAGGTGTTCGAAGGACTCAAGAGCGGGCAATCGCTGCGACATCCATCACAAAAAACCCCAGGCCATGAGATGACCTGGGGTTTGCGCTGAGCCGCCTAGGGGAATCGAACCCCTGACCTTTTCATTACGAGTGAAGCGCTCTACCGACTGAGCTAAGGCGGCAACACTCTTCGCGCTGCCGTGGCAACGCATGAGCGATACGCAGTCTAGCGGGCCTAGTGCGCGTTTGAAAAACCACCCGGTCAAGCAGCCCTCATCTGCGCGCTCAACTCGGCCAGCATCGCGGTGATCGCGAGCTCGGGCTTGACGTTCGTGTCAAGTGCTTCCCGGCATTCGAGGATCGCATCGATGCTGCGCAGCAGCGCTTCAGGGCGACAGTCCCGTGCGATCTGCTGCGCGGTGTCAGCGACGTCTGGGTGCGTGGCGGGCACGCTCGCATCGAACGAGAAGGCGAGCGCGTCACGGTAAAGACCCGCCAGATCCATCAAGGCCCGGTCGAATGCGTCGCGCGCGGTTCGGGTGGCACGCGACTTCTGCCGACGCTCAAGTTCCTTGAGTGCTCCCGCGGCGCCACGGAGTGCCCCTGCAGTCCCCCTGCCGGTCCCACCAGCGCCGAGGGCGGTTTTCAACTCCTCCGTTTCCTTCTCGTTGAGTTCCGCACCCACCGTCTTCGCATCATCGGACGCAGTAGCGAGGATCTCGTCGGCAGCGTTGATCGCGGCTGCCGGACGTGACGCCTCTCGGGCAATCGCCAGGACCTTCGCACGCCGCTCCCGGGCCAGCGGATCGGTCGCGAGACGGCGGGCCCGGCCGACGTGGCCCCCACACACGGATGCAGCCCATCGGGCAGTCTCCGCGTCGAGCCCGTCCCGTTCACGGAGAACCGCTTCGATCGCCTCCGCGCCCGGGGTACGGAGAACCACCAGGCGGCAGCGTGACCGGAGCGTCACGGCGATGTCTTGAGGATCGGGAGACGGCGCGCACAGCAGGAAAACAGTGTGCGTGGGCGGTTCTTCCACGACTTTGAGCAGCGCGTTGGCCGCCCCCTCCGTTAGCCGGTCCGCGTCTTCGATGATGACAACTTGCCATCGGCCGACGCTGGGACGCCGCGAGGCGATTTGCACGATGTTGCGCATTTCAGACACCGCGATACTCAAACCCTCAGGAATTACTCGGCGAACGTCTGCGTGAGAACCGTGCATCACCGACGCGCACGCTGCGCAACCTCCACAACCGGGCAGGCCAGGCTGCGTGCACTGGAGCGCGGCTGCAAAGCTCTGGGCCGCCACCGATCTCCCGGACCCGGGCGGGCCGGTGAACAGCCAGGCGTGAGTCATGCCTGACAGTGAACCCGCCCCCCGCGCGGCCTCAGCTGCGGAGATCAGTTCGGTTACCACGTCTTCCTGACCTACCAGACCGCTGAACACATTCGCCACGACTTTGAGGTTAGCGCTGGTTGCGCGAAGAGGTCGCGTTGGTTGCCCACGATAGGCGAAGATCATGTCATGGGATTCCGGGACAGAGCGCGCGCTGCAGCCGCGTCATTCCCCCCATTGCTCACCGGGTCATTCACCCGCCCGTGGCCGCTCTATGTGCTCGGCATTCAGATCGCGAACGTGGCGGGCGCCGCATTTGTGTTCGGTTTCCTGCAGTACCTGCTTCCCGGCGACGACGCGATCCGCATCGGCGACGAAGTGGAATTCGACCAAATCAAGGCCTTCCTGGGCTATCTTGCGATGACCGGGTTCCTGGCCAGTGGCGTCGCTTGGCTGCTTGCACGCCCAGTGATCGTCTGGCAAGCCGCGCCTCAAACTGGCGCGAATGGACATGCGGCGCGAAATCGCGCGCTACGGATCCCCCTATTGCTGGCGTGGGCGCTCGCGGCCTTCTGGACGATCGGCGGCATCATCTTCGTGGTGTCCACCGCCGACTCGGTGCAGTTCGCCGTCATCACGTCGCTCACGGTTGCGATTGGTGCAGGCACGGCGTGCGCAATTGGGTATCTCTTTGCTGAACGCGTATTGCGGCCAGTTCACGCCGACGCTATCGCGTCGGGCGATGCGAGCCTGCGTAAGCCGCCCAGTGTGTCCTCGCGCCTTCGCGTTGGCTGGTCGGTGACGGTCCTGGTGCCCGTTTCAGGAATTGTGGTGGTAGCGGCCGCCGCGCTCACTGGGAGTCTCAGATCGTCAGCCGAGGCGGTCCTATCCTCGATCCTGATCCTCAGCGCCGGGCTGCTCGTCGGCAGCTTCGCGGTCACCAAGCTCACCGCGGGAGCGATCTCAGATCCCATCAACCAGCTGCGCGCCGCACTCAAACGAGTGCAAGCGGGCGATTACAGCACGCCTGTCCATATCTACGACGCCACGGAACTCGGGCAACTTCAAGCCGGGTTCAACGAGATGGTGACAGCGATCGAAGAACGTGAAGAGTTGCGGGATCTGTTCGGGCGGTATGTGGGGATTGACGTCGCCCGTCGCGCACTGAGGGACGGCGTCGCGCTTGGCGGCGAGGAACGTTTCGTCGCTGTACTTTTCGTCGATCTCACGGGTTCGACGAACCTCGCGATGCAGCAGCCTCCAGCGAAGATCGTCACGCTTCTCAACAACTTCTTCCACGAAGTGGTCGAGGCAGTCGACCGGCATGACGGCCTCGTCAACAAATTCCTGGGCGATGCAGCGATGGCGGTTTTTGGTGCACCACTGGAACATTCGGACCCTGCGGGTGCGGCGCTCGCGGCCGCGCGAGAACTCGCGCAACGCCTCCCGTACATCTTGCGCACCGACCCCGGTGGCGCCGCAGTCGGTTTCGGTATCGGAGTCGCGGCGGGCAGCACGGTTGCGGGCAATGTCGGAGCAGCCCACCGCCTTGAATACACCGTCATTGGCGACCCGGTAAATGAGGCTGCGCGCATCACTGAGCTGGCCAAGGATGAACCTGGCTGCGTTCTTGCCTCTGGCACGTCGGTCTCCCGTGCGCATCCCGACGAGGCTCAGCGCTGGCAGATCGTCCGGTCCGAGGTGCTCAGAGGCCGGGGCGTACCCACTCCTGTAGCAGCGCCGACCGCGACTCTTAAACAGTCATAAACAGGCGCAACAGGTCACATAACCACTAGGTTTCACCTGGATTCCACAGAGTCTCGACTCCAGCACGGCGCTTCGACTGTGATAACCCCTGCAAAAGTTCCCTCCTTGTGACACTTGACACACCACATAAACGGGCGTAAAACAGATATATACACACACGAACGGCAGGACGACCACATGTTTGCGGAAGAGCGACACCAACGCATCGTCGAACTCACCCGAACCAACGGGCGAGTTGACGCCAGCGAGCTTGCGAGCACTTTCGGCGTCTCCATTGAGACGATCCGGCGAGACCTCGCCACGCTCGAGCGCCACGGCCTCATCAAGAAGGTCCACGGCGGCGCAATGCCTCTCGATTACCTCGGCGGCGAACCGGCGCTCGCAGTACGCGACACGGTCATGACCGGAGAGAAGGAACGCATCGTCAAAACCGCCTTCGCAGAAATCCCCAACGAAGGCTCCGTCCTCATTGATGCCGGCACGACAACGTCACGACTAGCCGAGATCTGGCCGAGCGACCGTGACCTTACGGTTGTCACCAATGCACTGCCTATCGCCAGCGCGCTCGCCTTCCGGCCGCGCACCACAGTGCTGATGACCGGTGGAAAAGTGCGCGGGAAAACACTCGCGACTGTCGACGACTGGGCACTGCAAGCACTCGCAAGCACGTACGTTGACGTTGCCTTCATCGGCGCCAACGGAATCTCCGCGGAGCGCGGGCTGACCACTCCCGACATCGGTGAAGCGGCCGCAAAGCGCGCAATGATCAGCGCCGCGCGCCGGGTTGTCGTCCTTGCTGATCACACGAAGTTCGGCAACGACTGCCTCTCCCGATTCGCCGACCTCTCCTCAGTCGACCTCATCATCACCGACACCGGCCTCGACCACAGAATCGCCACCGAGATCGAAGCCGCCGGCCCGAAGGTAGTTCGCGCATGATCATCACCATCACCGCAAACCCCAGCCTCGACCGCACCGTCGAAGTAGCTGTGCTGCAGCGCGGAGAAGTCCAGCGCGTAACCAACACTCACGTCCATGCCGGAGGCAAGGGTGTGAACATTTCACGCGCCCTCGTCACCCACGGCACTGAAACTGCGGCGGTCCTCTTTGTGGGCGGTCCCGCTGGCGACGAACTCGCTTCGCTGCTACGCCGTGAAGCGGTGCCCACCGTTCCCGTCATGATCAGCAGTGACATCCGGAGCAACATCACCATCGCTGAAGCAGACGGCACCACCACCAAGCTCAACGCCGCGGGACCACTCCTTTCAGCTAGCGACATCGACCATCTCGTCACGGCTGCCACGAGTGTCATCAATTCCGGCGCCGACTGGATCGCTGGATGTGGCAGCCTCCCCCCAGGCGCACCGACCGACTTCTACGCACAGCTCATCGAACACGCCCACCAGCACGGAGCCCAGGTGGCAATCGACTCCAGCGGCAAAGCGCTCGAAGCGAGCCTCTCCGCTGGACCTGACGTCATCAAGCCGAACCTCGAGGAGCTTGCTGAATGCGCTCGCCGCGACATCACCACCATTGGTGATGCCATCGAAGCGGCCCACGTTCTCCGGGCACGCGGGGCCCGGACCGTCCTCGCCACCCTCGGCGCAGCAGGTGTCCTGCTCGTCGACGACACAGAGGAACTGCACGCGGCAGCAGAACTGCCCGGCCCAGTGCTCAGCACCGTCGGAGCAGGAGACGCCACCCTCGCCGGGTTCCTGGCGGGTGGCGCGGTGGGCGCAGAAGCGCTCCGTGAAGCCGTCGCATGGGGCACCACCGCAGTGACGCTGCCAGGAACCCGCATGCCCACACCCGAAGACCTCACACAGGTCACAGTCACCATCACCCAACCGAAGCACGGCACCGTGCTCACAGAGCGGAGCTAACAATGTCAGAACTCATCACCACGGCACTCGTCGACCTGGACCTGCAGGGCTCGGAGCGAGGCGAAGCAACAGCCAACCTGGTCGCCCGTCTCGCCGCAGAAGGCCGTGTGACCGACGAGTCAGGGTTCATGACCGCAATTCGCGACCGTGAAGCGCAGATGCCGACCGGAATCGAGGGCGGCATCGGTATCCCGCATGCTCGATCCGAATACGTCACCGAGCCGACACTTGCGTTCGGACGCAGCGCAAACGGTGTGGACTTCGGCTCCGCCGACGGGCCCGCCGACCTCATCTTCCTGATCGCCGCTCCAGACGGCGGCGGAAGTGAACACATGAAGATACTCGCCTCCCTTGCCCGCCGCCTCGTCCGCGAATCGTTCCGGTCCGCGCTGCGCGGAGCATCCACCCCCCAAGACGTCGTAGACCTCGTCAACAAGGAAGTACTCGGACGATGAAGAAACTCAAGCTCGTCGCTGTGACGTCATGCCCCACCGGCATCGCGCACACCTACATGGCGGCCGAATCACTCGAGCAGGCGGCAGAAGCTGCAGGGCACGAAATGCGTGTCGAAACGCAGGGCGCCGCGGGCGCGGAACGGTTGTCTGATGCGGAAATCGCTGAAGCGGACGCCGTCATCTTCGCTGCTGACGTGGAGGTTCGGGAGAAGGAGCGCTTCGCGGGCAAACCCACCATCCGTGGCGGCGTGAAGCGCGGCATCAACGACGCCTCGGGAATGGTCGCCGAAGCGGTAGCGGCAGCCGAGAACGCCCCCGCCGCGGGCGCTGCTCCCACGGCGGTCTCCGCACCGGCCACGCCACAGAAGGCCCCCGGGTTCGGAACGCAGTTGCGGCAGTGGCTGATGACCGGTGTCTCCTACATGATCCCATTCGTGGCAGCTGGCGGCATTCTCATCGCGCTCGCGTTCATGATCGGCGGCGCGCAGATCGCCGCAATCGTCGACGGCGGCGTGTACGAAGGAGTCGAGTACGCCGGAATCACCGACCTTTCAGCGATCCTCGCTGAAGCCGGAATCGCCGGTGTCATGTTCAAGATCGGCGCGACAGCGTTCTCGATGCTGGTCGCAGTTCTCGCTGGCTACATCGCCTACGCGATGGCTGATCGTGTGGGTCTCGCCGCGGGTATCGTCGGTGGCCTCCTGGCAGTCGCCATCGGTGCAGGCTTCCTCGGCGGTCTCGTCGCCGGTCTGCTCGCCGGCGCGATCGTCATGTGGCTCAAGAAGATCAAGGCTCCACGAGGGCTCGATAGCTTGATGCCGATCCTCGTGATACCGCTGCTCTCCGTCTTCGCGATCGGTTTCCTGATGCTGGTCGTCATCGGCGGCCCGATCGCCGCCGTCCAGAACGGCCTTACCGACTGGCTGCAAGGACTAACGGGAGCCAACGCGCTCGCGCTCGGCGCACTTCTCGGCGCGATGATGGGCTTCGACCTCGGCGGCCCTGTGAATAAGGTTGCGTACTTGTTCGGCACCGGCGCTCTTGTCTCCGACAACCTGACCGTCATGGCAGCCGTTATGGCCGCGGGTATGGTTCCGCCCCTCGGACTCGCGCTCGCCACCGTTGTACGCAAGAAGTTGTTCAGCGACGCTGAGCGGCAAGCTGGTAAGGCTGCGTGGGTGCTCGGCGCCTCATTCATCACCGAAGGCGCTATCCCCTTCGCTGCGGCTGACCCATTCCGTGTCATCGCCTCGACCATCGCGGGCGGAGCAACCGCTGGGGCCCTGTCAATGGCATTCGGATCAACACTCCGCGCACCACACGGCGGGATCTGGGTCATCGGCCTCATCGGCAACCCGCTCGGATACCTCATCGCAATTATTGCCGGCAGCCTCGTTACCTGTGCCGTCGTCATCGGTTTGAAGCAACTCACTCGCACCGCCGCCGCGCCCCAACCGACGCCAGTCGCTGCCTGAGCCGCACCACCCCAATCACTCTCACCAGTATCAATCTCGAAGGAAAAGCCATGCCAGAACGTTCCGTAGTCGTCGGATCCACCGTCGGACTCCACGCCCGTCCCGCAGCCCTGCTGGTCCAGGCCGCCGCAAGCCAGCCAGTTCCCGTGTCGATCGCCAAGAAGGACGGCGACTTCGTCGACGCCCGAAGCATCCTTATGGTCATCGGACTCGATGCCCGTGGGGGCGACGAAGTCGTACTCCGCGCCGAGGGTGACGGAGCGGATGCCGCACTCGACGCGGTCGCAACAGTTGTCGCCGAAAACCACGACTCAGGCAAATAGACAGCCCCAACCAGAATTCACCAGCGCAGGAGTCACACCCATGGGCAACACGATTGCAGGAACACCCGTAAGCACAGGCATCGCGGTCGCACCGATCGCACGCCTTGCCCCTCCTCCGGGTCTCCCAGCGGACAGCGGGCCAGAAGCCGACATCGCTGCCGCGATTGAGAACGCGCAACGCGCACTGAACGCCGTGGCAGATGAATTGGGCGCCCGGGCCTCCGCCACCAGCGGGCCGGCGTCAGACGTACTGTTCGCCCAGTCGATGATGCCCCGTGACCCCTCGCTGGCCATTCAGATCAAGGCGCAGCTCGAGCAAGGTAAGTCCCTCCCCCACGCGGTGACGGGAGCGTTCGGAGTATTCCGGGCCGCACTCGAAGCCGCGGGGGGTTACCTCGCCGAACGTGCTGCGGATCTCGACGACCTGAACAACCGCACGATTGCAGAACTTCTCGGACTTCCGATGCCTGGTATCCCCAATCCAGGTCACCCCTTCATTCTGGTCGCGTCAGACCTCGCCCCGGCTGATACAGCGATGCTGGACACGAAGCAGGTCCTCGGCATCATCACCGAACTCGGTGGACCGACAAGCCACACAGCCATTCTCGCCAAGTCCCTGGGCATCCCCGCGATAGTGGCGTGCTCGGACGCTACCGCCCTCGTCGACGGCACAACCGTGCTGCTGGACGGCGCCTCGGGCAAAATCCGTATCGAGCCGTCACCCGCAGAAATCGAGGGGGCTACGGCGCACGCCGAACAACTAGCGCGAGCGCTCGCAAAGAGTTCGGGGCCAGGTAAGACGGCGGACGGCGTACCTGTGAAATTGCTCGTCAACCTTGGCGCGCCGCACGAACTGGACGCTGCAGCGGCAGCTGACAGCGAAGGGGTGGGGCTGCTCCGCACCGAGTTCCTCTACCTGAGCAAAGTGACAGCGCCGACTGTCGCTGAGCAGACCGAAAGCTATGCGAGGGTCTTCGACGCATTCTCCGGACGGAAAGTCGTCGTCCGCACGCTCGACGCAGGTGCCGACAAGCCTCTGAAGTTCGTCGACCACGGTCACGAGGAGAACCCCGCCCTCGGTGTTCGCGGGCTGCGTCTGACCAAGCGGCATCCAGAGATGCTCACCGACCAGCTCGCCGCGATCGCGGCGGCGGCTTCGAAGGGCGACGCGGACGTCTGGGTGATGGCACCAATGGTGGCGACGCCGCGTGAGGCCGCGGAGTTCGCCGCGGCGGCACATGAGCACGGCCTGCGCACAGCGGGCACAATGGTCGAGGTTCCTGCCGCGGCCCTGCGGGCTCACCAGGTCCTGGAGGGCTGCGATTTCGCCAGTATCGGCACCAACGATCTGGGGCAGTACACGATGGCGGCGGATCGTATGCAGGGTGAACTCGCGGAACTTCTCGACCCGTGGCAGCCCGCGCTCCTTGAACTCGTCCACCTCACCGCGCAGGCCGGGAAGGACACAGGCAAGCCTGTCGGCGTGTGCGGTGAGGCTGCAAGCGACCCGCTGCTCGCCCTCGTTCTCGTCGGCCTCGGTGTGACCAGCCTGTCGATGGCGCCGAGCAGCATCCCAGCAGTTCGCGTCACACTGGCTGCGCACTCGCTGGCACAGTGCAGCGAACTCGCCAAATTGGCCCTCACTGCAGCGGATGCAGCGGAGGCACGACAGCTGGTGTCCGATGCGAGCCAGTCCATCGCCTGACCCCGCATAGATGCCCGTCTGACGGGAATTGGTACGGAACTACTTCCGGGCCAGTTCCCTACGGACGGGCATCTGGCGTCGGTGCGCTAGCTCGACGATTTTTTCGCCGTCTTCTTGGCAGCAGTCTTCTTCGCCGGCGACTTCTTCGCGGTTGTCTTCTTGGCTGCTGTCTTCTTCGCAGTGCGTTTCACTGGCCCGCGAGCGCGGCGGTCAGCCAATAGTTCTGCTCCGCGCTCCACAGTCAGCGTCGCAACCTCATCGCCTTTTCGAAGGCTGGCGTTGGTTTCACCATCTGTGACGTACGGGCCAAACCTGCCGTCCTTGATGACCATCGGTTTTCCGGTAGCTGGATCGTTCCCCACCTCCCGGAGCGGTTCGGTGGCGGCAGCCTGCCGCCCGCGGCGCTTCGGTTCGGCGTAAATTTTCAACGCCTCGTCGAGTGTCACAGTGAAAATCTGATCTTCGGTTGCGAGCGACCGTGAATCGCTGCCCTTTTTCAGATACGGACCGTAACGGCCGTTCTGCGCAGTGATCTCATCACCGCTTTCGGGATCCTTGCCCACAACACGGGGCAGCGCCAGCAATTTGAGCGCTTCCTCGAGCGTTACCGTGGAAATCTCCATCGACTTCAGCAGTGACCCGGTGCGCGGCTTGACCTTTTTCGCACCGCCATTTTTCTCATCGTCGGGGATGATCTCCGTGACGTACGGACCGAAACGACCTTCCTTCGCGACCACTTCATGCCCGGTATCGGGGTCGACGCCGAGGACACGGCCTTCCTGAGGTGTAGAGAAGAGCTTTTCCGCGATCTCCCTCGTCAGCTCATCAGGCGGGAGATCTTCTGGAAGGTTGGCGCGCTGCGACTCCGCGGCATCTCCCTCGCCGATCGTCCGCTCCAGATAGGGGCCGAATCGGCCTACCCGTACGTTAACCGGCCGTCCGTCCGAATCATCGAACAGCGTGATCGAGTTGATCTCCCGAGCATCGATGCCCTCGAGGTTGACGCCAACGAGACGCTTAAGCCCACCGAGCTTTGCAAGAGTCCCTTCAGCGCGGTCGTCGCTACCGAAGTAGAACGCGGCCAGCCAGTCGGAACGGCGCTCCCTGCCCTCAGCGATAGCATCGAGATCGTCTTCCATCGACGCTGTGAAGTTGTAGTCCACGAGACGGCCAAAATGCCGCTCAAGCAGACCCACGACCGCAAACGCCACCCACGAGGGGACGAGCGCGTTGCCCTTCTTGTAGACGTAGCCGCGGTCCTGGATGGTTTTGATGATCGACGCGTAAGTCGATGGCCGCCCAATGCCCTCATCTTCGAGCTTCTTCACGAGCGACGCTTCGGTGTATCGCGACGGCGGCGACGTTGAGTGCCCGTCTGGCCGCAACTCACTCGCGGTGACCGCGTGGCCTTCCGTCAGCCGCGGCAGGCGGCGTTCCTCATCGTCCGCCTGCCCGCCTGCTTCTTCGTCGACCGTCTCGACGTACGCGCTGAGAAAGCCGGGGAACGTGATTGTCCGGCCAGATGAACTGAAGACGCACTCTTCACCGGTTGCCGCGGTACCGGTGATACGCAAACTCAGCGTCGTGCCTTTGGCGTCAGCCATTTGGGACGCGACCGTGCGCTGCCAAATGAGCTCATACAGGCGGAACTCGTCGGCTTCGAGCACCCGGTGAAGCTGTCCAGGCGTCTGGAAAGTTTCTCCCGCAGGCCGGATAGCTTCGTGCGCCTCCTGCGCGTTCTTGACCTTGCGTGTGTACTGACGGGGTGACGGCGCGACATATTCCGGCCCGTACAATTCCCGCGCCTGGTTCCGCGCGGCATCGATCGCGGAACTCGACAGCGTCGTCGAGTCGGTACGCATGTACGTGATGTAGCCGTTCTCGTACAGGCGCTGTGCGATGCGCATCGTTCTGTCTGCGGAGAACCGCAACTTGCGCCCTGCTTCTTGCTGCAGCGTCGACGTCATGAACGGCGCGTAAGGCCTGCGGGTGTAGGGCTTTTCCTCAGCCGACGTGACCGCGAGCGCCTGCCCCTGCAGCGCTTCAGCAAGCCGCCCGGCGTGGGCCTCGTCAAGCACACGGACCGCGCTGCTGGACTTCAATGCGCCGTTCGGGCCGAAATCACGTCCTGTCGCGACACGCTCCCCGCCAACAGACATGAGCTTCGCACCGAACGTCTGCGGTGTCACCCCGGAGCCAGCGTCCAGTGTCGCCGCGATGTCCCAATACTCCGCTGCTGTGAACTCCATTCGCTCACGCTCACGCTGAACGATGATGCGGGTCGCAACCGACTGCACGCGGCCTGCTGACAGCTTGGGCATCACTTTTTTCCAGAGCACGGGACTAACTTCATAGCCGTACAGCCGGTCGACTATCCGTCGTGTTTCCTGCGCGTCGACCAGATCGGAGTCCAGGTCACGCGGGTTTTCCGCGGCAGCCCGGATAGCAGGCTCCGTAATCTCGTGGAACACCATCCGGCGGACCGGGATCTTAGGCTTCAGCGTCTCCAGCAGATGCCACGCGATAGCTTCACCTTCGCGGTCACCGTCTGTGGCGAGATAGAGCTCGTCAACATCCTTCAAGAGTCCCTTGAGCTCCGACACGGTTGCTTTCTTGTCGGCACTGACCACGTAGAGAGGCTCGAAGTCTTCGTCCACATTCACACCGAGACGTGCCCACGCTTCGCCCTTGTACTTGGCGGGCACGTCAGCCGCGCCTTTAGGCAAATCTCGGATGTGCCCGCGACTTGAT
Organism: Hoyosella subflava DQS3-9A1; assembly: GCF_000214175.1. Classification (NCBI taxonomy): domain Bacteria; kingdom Bacillati; phylum Actinomycetota; class Actinomycetes; order Mycobacteriales; family Hoyosellaceae; genus Hoyosella; species Hoyosella subflava. The sequence continues at coordinate 300,636 of NC_015564.1, read as the reverse complement.
TCGACCACGTAGCCAGATCCGAGGTACGAGGCGATCTTCTTCGCCTTCGTCGGTGATTCGACGATGACGAGACGACGGACCACCCGCGAATCCCCCGCGCGTGCCGAACCGTTCGCCGTGCCACTACCGCGTGCTGCCACTTGAAGACCGCACCTTCCTCACACCTCGTTCACGAAGCCTGCCTAGCAGGCATTCCCATCAGACTGACATATGCGGAGAATGCCCTGCGCCCCGCCAGCACAACGATGTGCCCCGCCCTGTGGTTCCCGCAGCCAGTATGTCCTACCTAGGACGCCACCGCCGAATAGGCCGGTAGCCTACTGCTCAGTCGTGAGTACCGCGCATTCGGGGACACCGCCGATTGCCGCATCGAGTTCCGCGGATTCGAACTCCTCTAGGTCGTCGAACGCGGTCGCAATGGGGTTAGGGGCCTCCTCCATATCCGACATGAACTCTGCCATCGCCGCCGGGTCATCTGGCTCAATCCCGTCCAGCCGAGCCTGCAAGTCCGCCACGTCGTCCGCTGCACGCTGTGTCGCGTTGGACATCGCCTGACTGAAACCTGGCTCCATGTCCGACACGGGGGGGTCGCCAAGTTCGCCGAAACTAACTGACGAGCCCTCTAGTACTGCGTGCATATGCGCGAACAGATCAAGATAGGCCTCACGCGCCTCCCCGGGCTCACCCGGGGGCTCCGCGACCAGTACGTCGAAGTGCTGGAATGAGTCGTCAAGGGAAATGAAGGGCGCACAGAATCGCGCGAGCCAATCATCCGTTTCGATAGGAGTCGGTTCCGGTGACTCCGTAGATGCAGTCTCCGCTGCGTCCTCATTTCCGCACGCCACCAGCCCCGCCGTGCCGAACAAGCCAAGCAGTACAGCAAAGACGACACCCAAACACCGCCCCGCTGGCCCGGATACCTTCATCGCATAAGACCTAACTCGTCGCGTTGGGCGCCACCTTTCAGCACCCGGCTTGTCTACTTCACGACACCGTAGCGGTAAAGGGGACGCCGCGAGCGGAACTTGCGGCTGAACACCCTGGCGTGGACGCAGAACCAACACGGGGCAAGGGCCACGGAGCGGGCTGACTGACCGCAGGTGGTTGCTAGCCCGTCCGCATGGAGGTAAGCGCCGATGCCTGCGCGGCGTGGCCTTCTCTCGTGGGGTGGAACGGAAGCAGTTCCTCGTGGAAGTCACCGACTCGCGTGATCCAGCGCTGGCCCATCGGCTTGCACATGTCCCGGCCGGCCGTGGCGTTCTTCAGAGACCAGAATTCGAGGCCAAGTCTTCCGGCAGCCTCCCGCTGTGCCCCCTCGATTCGCTGCAGAACATCGTGAGCGTACGCTGCGCGCGGCTGAAAACCGGGATCCTCGACCCCATTAACGGGTGCACACACTGACGAATCCGGCGGCAAAATGGTCGGGTAACCGACCAGCGCGATCCTCGCATTCGGAGCGGCCCTGCGGATCTCTCCGATCAGATCCCCGCTATCACCCGATGTGAGTCGGCGCGCCATTTCCGCCCCGGTCACTGCGTCTGCACGGACAGCCGCAGGGTCAGCCGGGTCGTTGCATCCGTTCACGAAGTCAATGATGCAGAGGCCCATCGACCACGCGGCACTGCGTCCCGCGGCCCCGTAAGTTTCGTTTCCACCGAATTGGATCGTCACCAGCTCGGTCCGCGGCCCGAGCGCAGCGCGCGCCGTGCCGAGTTGTTCCCCGAATGTGTTCGTCCCTCTCCCGTCAACAACCGCGCCAGAGCATGCGGCATCAAACCAGTCACCCCCGAGTCCCCACTGTGCGGCGAACTGTTTGGGCCATGCGTAGGGAAGTTGCGGGCATCCCCCAAACGGGTCGTAGCTCGGGCCAGACGTAAAGCTGTCACCCAAGGACACGTATCGAACATCGGTGGGATTCGATGCCGCGGCTCCAGCGCCTGCGGCCACCAGCCCCGCAGTCAGAACGAGCGTTGCGCCAACACGGGACGCGACGCGTGAAAAGCTCTTAGTGACATAGCTAGTTACGGAAAAGTTCACTATGGCACCGTCCCACACTTTTCCGGGCGCGTCGCGCAAACGGAGAGCCCCCGGCCAATCCCGCCCTCAAGTGAGCATCAGCAGCGGTTCGCCCTTCCACAAAGACACCGCTACCGTGGCTCGCGTGAGCGGTACCCCTCCCCCTCCCCAGGCGCGGGACTTCGGTGAAGAGCTGATCGAGGCACTTCAGCCACTCAGTGCTTCGGCGATCGGCGGGTCGCCCGCTTTCACAACAGTGATCCCCGCGCGCTCCGCCGAGTATGTGGCGTGGCCGGAATGGGTGTACGAACCGCTCCGTGACGAGCTGGTTTTCAGTGGTGTGGTGCAGCCGTATAGTCACCAGATCCGGGCCGCCGATCTGGCTCACCGAGGCACCAACGTCGTCGTCGCGACCGGCACCGCGTCGGGCAAATCCCTGGCATATCAGCTGCCCATACTGACGGCACTGGCCGAGTCGCCTTCGGCTACTGCTTTGTATCTCTCACCTACCAAGGCGCTCGGCGCCGACCAGCTCAAGAACGCATCGCGGCTGACAAACGCGGTGGCAGGCCTGAGCACCGCGCACCCCTATCTTTACGACGGCGACACCCCGACCGACATACGCCCATGGATCCGGAATCACGCGCGCTGGGTCTGCACAAATCCGGACATGCTGCACATCGGGATTCTGCCGGGGCACGAACGGTGGTCCCGCTTTTTCCGCGGCCTGAAATACGTCGTCATCGACGAATGCCACCACTACCGGGGCGTCTTCGGATCGGGTGTGGCCTGGGTAATTCGCCGGTTGCGCCGCATCGCGAAAAGGTACGGCGCAACGCCGACATTTATCCTGGCTAGTGCCACGAGCGCTAACCCTGGTGCCGCCGCGACACGCCTCATCGGCGCGCGTTGCGCGGAAGTCACTGAGGACGGGTCGCCCCACGGATCACGCACGGTAGCGCTGTGGGAGCCTGGTTATCTTCCAGACAGCGACGATCTGCCCGAACGGACCCGCCGCTCCGCGACGACCGAAGCTGCCGGGCTCACTGCCGCGCTAATCCGGGAAGGAGCACGCACTCTGACGTTCGTCCGCTCGCGGGCAGGCGCGGAATTCGCTGCGGTGACAGTGCGCAGAATCCTCGAGGAATCCGGTACCGATCTCGCGAACCGCGTGACCGCCTACCGCGCAGGATATCTTGCCGAGGATCGTCGCCGGATCGAGGCCGAGCTCGCTGAAGGGGCCCTACTCGGGGTCACGACAACGAACGCCCTCGAGTTGGGTGTCGATATTGCTGGACTCGATGCCGTCGTGATCGCAGGTTTTCCTGGGACCAGGGCCTCCTTTTGGCAGCAGGCCGGACGAGCGGGACGACGGGGCCAAGGCGCAGTGGTCATTCTGGTTGCACGCGACGACCCCCTGGACTCCTACCTGGTTCACAACCCTGAATCGCTCCTAGGCAAGCCTGTTGAAGCAACAGTCACCGACCCGGACAACCCCTACGTGCAGCGGCCGCACCTCCTCTGCGCAGCGTCTGAGCATCCCCTCAGCGACGAGGAAGCCGACCGTGCTGATGTCTCGGCCACACTCGGCGAGCTCGTGTCCGAGGGATTGCTCCGCCGTCGGCCCCACGGCTGGTTCATTGCGCCGGGGCTGAATCCTCACGAAGAGGTCAGCATTCGCGGCGGAACCGCAGGGCAGATAGCGATCGCCGAGAGCACCACGGGCGAGTTGCTGGGGACAGTAGACGCGGGCCGCGCACCGTCGACCGTTCACCCTGGTGCCGTGCACCTACACCAGGGTGACACCTATGTCGTCGAAGAACTGGAACTCCAGGAAGGGTTAGCACTAGTCCGGCGGGACGATCCCGGCTGGTCGACCACCTCTCGCTCGGTGAGCGACATCCGAATCACCGGTATCCGTACGCGCGCCGTATACGGCGACATCACGCTCGGGCTCGCTGACGTGGAGGTGACCAGCCAAGTAGTCAGTTACCTGCGTCGACTCCCTTCTGGTGAAATCCTCGACACCGTGGAGCTCGACATGCCGCCAAGTACACTCCACACCGTTGCCGTCATGTGGACCATCAGTCCGGAGCGCCTGGACGCCGAAATGGTCAGTGAACCGGACATGCCCGGCTCACTCCACGCTGCGGAACACGCGGCAATCGGACTGCTCCCGCTGGTCGCGACCGCGGATCGCGGTGACATTGGCGGCGTTTCGACTGCACTTCACGCGGATACTGGACTCCCCACGATCTTCATTTACGATGGCCATCCCGGTGGCGCCGGCATCGCCGAGCGCGGTCACAGCGCGATCCGTCAGTGGCTCACCGCCACAGTTGACGTGATTGAGCGCTGTTCCTGCTCAACAGGCTGCCCGGCGTGTGTGCAGTCGCCCAAATGCGGCAACGGCAACGACCCGCTTGATAAAGCAGGAGCAGTGCGCGTGTTGCGCACAGTGCTCACCGACCTTCCGGAAGAGGATACTGGCCTGCTCAACGGGCACGAACCTTTGCTGGACCAGCACGGGCCGACGCGCTGACATCGCGATATCCCGGCAACACCACTGGCAGCCCAACACTGACCCGCACCACCACATCGGAACCCGCGACCGCACAGCCGCGAATCTCAGACCGATTCAGCTTCGCCACCTCGCGCGCTACCTCGCACGGTTCACCGTGCAGCCACGCCAGCGACTCCGCGGCCGCAACAGCCGACACATCAGCCGCGGACTGGGCACGATGACGCGCCCCCACGATCAACGCGTAATGCACCACGGCAACCGCGGCGAGCACCACGATGAGCATCAAGACGGCCCCAAGCACTGTTGCGACGCCCTCCTCATCCCGCACCGACGGTGCCTTCGATCACGGTCACCGACTCGGCGCGCAACGTCAGCAAGGGCAGCACCGGGGAACGCGCGACCACACGAGCCGTCACCACGCTCCCGCGGTCACCAACGATCTCGATCGCGGCGCCGCGAGGAGCGGCCATGCGGGCACGGTCCACCGCCGCCGCGTCCCCGCGCGCAACCCCGAGCGCTGCTTCGCGCGCCGTATCAACACAACGCACATACGCGAGCCCGGCAAACACACCGCCAAGGCACAGCCACACAGTCAGCATCAACGCAACAGTGACCAGCGCCGCCTCAACGGTCACTGAACCCGTGTCATCCGCGACTACACAGGCGTGCTCAACGCTCGCTCGATCAACCCCGTCATCGCGCCCACCACCGAATTCCCCGTCACCACCGTGTACAGGATTGCCGCGAACGCGGCCGCCGCAATCGTGCCGATCGCGTACTCGACCGTCGACATGCCTTCTTCCTCTTGCAGCCCTTGAAGACGGCTGACTATGAGCTCGGCGAAGCTCCCGCGGACTTCTTCTCCCGGGGTGGCCGCTGCTGAAGTCTCGTCCATGAACTTTCCTTTCGTTGGCCGTGCTGCAGGGTGCAGGACGGGGCTTGGTTCGCGTCAGCGGGTTCACAGCAGCTCACCCTGCGCCAGTTGATACGCAAGGCCAAGTACGACGGGTGCGATCCCCAGACACATAAACGAGGGGAGGAAGCAAAGTCCGAGCGGTCCTGCGATGAGAACGCCCGCACGCTGCGCTTTTTCCGCTGACTTGTCTTTCGCGTTTTGCCGCAGTTCAGCCGCGAGTTCACTGACTGCCTCAGCAAGTGGTGTTCCTGCCCTGGCGGATCGTTGCGCTGCGCGTATGAAGGCGTCCGTCTCGGGATTTCCCTCAGCACTGGTCCAGGCGGTTTCTTCGTCCACACCTAGTGACAGCAGGTTGCTGATTCTGCCGAAGAACGCAGCTACTTGCCCCTGCTGTGTCGTGGCGACCGCACCGGCCGCTCCCGCGGGTGAGAGACCCGCACGTAAACACGCGGCAAAGACGTCGAAGACAGCCGCGGCACCATACGGTCCGCCTTCCCTCGCATTGGCCGCGTAGGCAGGCCGCGATTTCGCGGCGCACCCGCCGGGACCGGGAATAACACGAGTGAGGTAGGTGCCCGGCCAGCACAAGGCTGCTGCCGCCAGCGCGAGCAGAGCGAGCACCGTCAGCATCGCGCACCCGCGAGGATCCTGTCCGACCACAGTAATCCGCTGACTGCGAGCAACGTGCCCGCCGCGAGTAGCGCTCCTCCAATTGTCGTCGAGAGGAGCGTCCAGAGTGGTGCAGCTCCCATCATTTCGCCTAGGCCGATTCCGGCAACGGGCAACATGGCCAGGATTGTGGCGGTCGCTCGCGCCCCGCTCAGTCCCGCATGGAGCTGCGATTCGAATGCGTTGCGTTCCTTCAGATCACTCTTCACCGCGGCGAGCAGCTCCGCCAGCCGAACCCCGTGGGTCTCAGAAATACGCCACGCGGCCCCGATCTGTGCTGTGGGAGAGGCGAATTGGGAGTCGGAGAATCCGGCCGACACCTCGGCGCCCAGCCGCGCACGTGCGGCTGCTCGTGCGAACACTATTCGTGCGGTCCCCTGAGACTGGTCGGCTGCCGTCGCGCAAGCAGTCGCCGGGTGCGCCCCCACGCGCAGTTCAGCGATGACAGCGTCGAGTGCGTCAGCGGTCCGTCCGATATCCGCCCGGTGAGCGCGCTCGGCCATCCCGCGCTGGGTACGTTTCACGGCAACGCCACACACTGCGAATAACGCGAAAACGGGCGCAGGCCCAGCTAGCCCCAGAATGACACCACTGACGATGACAGCGCCCACGGCCAGCAGCGTGGCGAGCGCCCACGCTGGCATCCGGTACCGCCCTGCACTGGCACAGCGTCCGAGCACTTTCCGGACCCGTCGCCTCCGCTGAGGGCTTGGTGCAGCTAACAAAGCTGCACCAAGAAGACCGCACGCGACGGCGCTCATGAGCCGCCTCCCCGCGTACGCAAGAGCCCGTCCAGCTCGCCCCACGCAGGGCCGCGCCCATCCGCATACGACCAGCATGTCACTGCCTCGACATTGCCCGTGGACGTCTTCGAAAGAACGCCTATCTCGCAGAGCTTCCGCGTACCGCGACGATCGCGCGCGACATGCAGGACTAGTCGCAGCGCCGCAGCCAACTGACTGTGGAGGGCAGCCGAATTGATTCCGCCCAAGGATGCGAGCGCTTCGAGTCTCGCAGGCAGTTCTTTCGGCGAATTTGCGTGCACCGTGCCAGCGCTGCCGTCGTGGCCGGTGTTCAACGACGCCAGCAAGTCGATCACCTCAGCGCCGCGGACTTCGCCTACGACGATGCGGTCCGGGCGCATTCGGAGTGCCTGCCGGACAAGTTCGCGGAGTTCCACCGCACCTGCGCCCTCAACATTCGCGGCCCGAGCAGCGAGCCTGATCAGGTGCGGGTGCTGGGGCGCGAGCTCAGCCGCGTCTTCGACGCACACGATGCGTTCTGTGTGCGGCACCCTTCCGAGAAGCGCGGCGAGCAGCGTCGTCTTGCCTGTGCCCGTTCCGCCTGTCACGAGAAACGAAAGGCGTGCCTCAACGATCCGTTCGAGCAGAGGCAGAACAGCTGTTGGCACCGATCCTTGTGACGCGAGATCACCTAGGGTGTGAGAGGCGGGCCGTAGCACTCGCAGAGATATGCAGGGCCCGTCCACGGCTATCGGAGGCAGCACCGCGTGCAGGCGCACACCTGACCCGTGCCCGCCCAGATCTTGCAGCCATCCATCGACCCAGGGCTGCGCGTCATCAAGTCGGCGCCCGGCCCGCAGCGCAAGTCGCTGAGCCAAACGGCGAACCGCGCCGGCGTCTGACAACCGGACGCTGGCTCGTTCAACCCCTTGGCCCGCATCCACCCACGCGCTGCCGTCGCCTAGCACCAGCACGTCGGTCACCTGGGGGTTTTCCAGTAAGGGATCGAGAATCCCGGCGCCGTCCATCTCTGTGTGCAGGACGCGAAGAGCAGACAGAACGTCGGCGTCACCGAGTACGCCACTCGATTCCGCGCGCACCGCCGCTGCAATAACGGCTGGGGTCAGCGCGTCGGCTGTGTCAGCAAGCCGCGCTCGAACACGGTCCAGGAAATCTTGCGTCAGCCCGTTCATGCGGCTGCCACTTCTGCCGCTTCCATAACTTGCATCGCGGCGCTGCGCAGTGGTGAACTTCGCGGCAGGTGGAGACCGCCCCGTTCGAGACGTGCGTCCAAACCGGCCTCCGCGCGCATCGTCGTTATCAGGTCAAGCCCGACAGCTCGCGCAACATCGCGCCCAGTCAGCCCGCCCGGTGAAGGCCCCCGCACCACGAGTCCACAACGCCGGTCACGCAAGTGGACCGATCTCACTCTGGCTGACGCACAAGCGCGCAACTGAGCGGGCACCACCAGGACAATGAGATCCGCTATCTCGCACAGCAGCTCACCTTCCGCGCTCGGCAGGGCGGCCACATCAACGACGCAGAGCGCTCCGGCGGACCTCGTGGACTCAATGACCGCACGAAGTACGCCGGCCTCTGGGGATTTCCGTTGCGGGCCGGTGCGCGCGTCGCGCGAGTGCGCGAGCACCGCAATGCCGTCGACTGCTGGCAACGCCGCCCACAACGCTTCTGCGGAGACACGCCCAGTGAGATTCGTGAGGTCAGGCCAGCGCAGCCCCCCGGCCGATTCGAGACCCAATATCAGGTCGATCCCCGGACCCTCAGAGTCGGTATCGACCAGCAGCGAACGACGCGGCTGCGCCGCCGAACTTGCCAGCGTCAGCGCTGCTGATAGCACTGTTGCTCCAGCACCGCCGCACGCCCCCGCAACTGCGATGACACGCCCAGCGGCGGTGCCTGACATCAGCCTTTCGCTCAGCATTGTGATGAGTTGAGACTCAGCCCCCGGCAGCGCACACACGTCACGGATCCCGAGACCGATGAACTCCCGCCACTGGGCCGCCAGATCCTCGCCAGCACCAGAGTGCACAAGAATGATGCCCTCGCGGCGCGGGAGTGAACTCAATGAGCATGCGGACGCGGTCTGTGGATCGAGGATGACGGCAGGTGCGCTCAGCCATCGCCTGCGTACCAGACTTGGCACATCAGTCATTTGTTCAGACGCGTCCGTGATTGCGGCGTGCACTTCCTCGATAGGGCACTCGGCGGCAGCGGCGATCCGCCGCACCTCAGTCGCGACCGCGGTACCACCCAACCACACCAGCGTCGCTTCGTTTATGCGCATGCTGTCAACGGTGCCGCTGCTAACCCACTGCGCACCAGAAAAGTTCACGGAGGGCTGTGGATAACGCGATCCTGTGGATAACCCTGTCGGGCGCAGGTCCCCGAAACGGGGTAGGGCGCCTATTCAGCTAAGCTGCGGCGCACATTTGAGTACAAGGAGAAGATATGGGACGACCCCCGCCAGGGGGGGAGGGGGCGGGGGTCGTCGGAGTTCAGCCCCGGGGGGTCGGGCTGAACTCACCCGGATCATGTCCGAGTGCCTTCATAGTACACGGGATCACAGTGATGTTTCCGCATTCAACATCTGACTTTTTCAGGATTCGATCGCGCCGATGGATCGAACTCTCCGCTGGCCCGATCCTTCAGATTCTACCTTCGAGAACTATCCTGGGTTGCGTGAATCACGGTCGCGCCAGTACAGGAACCCAGCAGCGCCCCGCTGCTTTCTTCGATTTGGACAAGACCGTCATCGCGCGGTCATCAACACTTGCATTCAGCAAGCCATTCTTCGAGGAAGGCTTGATCAACCGCCGTGCTGTCCTCAAAAGCAGCTATGCGCAGTTCTTATTCCTACTTTCGGGCGCCGATCATGAACAAACTGATCGTTTGCGATCACACATCACGACAATGTGTGAGGGCTGGGATGTTGCGCAAGTTGAATCGATCGTTCAAGAAACACTGCACGACATCGTCACTCCGTACGTATTCGCCGAGGCGGCCGCACTGATATCGGATCACATTGCCCGCGGCCACGATGTTGTGGTCGTGTCGGCGTCGGGCACGGAGATCGTCAAGCCAATTGCTGAAGCGCTCGGCGCGAAACATGCGCTAGCCAGCCGGATGGCGGTCCGTGATGGCCGCTACACCGGTGAGCTGGAGTTCTTCTGTCACGGCCCCGGAAAAGCCCAAGCTATCCGGGAACTCGCCGAACAAGAAGGCTACGACTTGCGCGTGTCGCATGCGTACTCCAACTCCGCGTCTGACCTGCCGATGCTCGAAACCGTAGGGCATCCGGCGGCTGTGAACCCTGACCGCCAGCTTCGTCGCGAAGCCGCGGCCCAGGGCTGGCCGGTTCTAACCTTCTCCGACCCGATTTCCCTGCGAGCGCAACTACCTGCACCCTCCACGAAAGCAGTAGCGACTACGGCGGCAATCGGCCTTAGCGCTGTAGTCGCCGCTGGTGCAGCGGCATTTAGTTACTTTCGGCGCCGAAACTAAATGGACTGGAGTTTTTCCAATCTCCTGAAACGTCTTGCAGGGCCCGCAGGTCAGGAGTACAAAAGAGGTACGGGAGCACGACAGGCTAAGGCCGAATCGGAAGAGAAGATCTCGACCTCCCCGGCCGTGAGTCCCTAGTACGAGCACCAGGAACCCACGCGGAGCACATGCCGCGTAAGGGCAGAAGTGTTGTGGGCCTGCGAGCCACCGCTTATTCCGCGGCGAATTAGTCCCTTGTGGGTAGGGATCCGCCAAGGACGGTGATGGTTACGCCGAGGCCAACCCACACAACCCGAAATCGCACGCATGGTAACCATGATGTTCGTACTACGCGGGCGGTGATTCTCCGGAATCGCCGTCCGCTTTCGTGTATTAGCCTGATTGCGCGGCAGCCGCATCAGCAATTGCGATCGCTTCTCGACCGCCAGCCTCTAATGCGCCGCAACAGAAAATGACCCAGTTTCCCACCCCATCAGGCGTGCCCTGCCCGAAGGACTCCGCAGCACTGCGATACGCGGAGAGCTTCTTCAGCCAGGTGGCTTCAGGCACACCGAGATTGTGCGGATCCAGCCCACTCGTCACGGCTACGAGGCGCGAAGCGGCACGTGCCACGACGCCGTCAGCCGTGCCGAAGGGCCGCAGGGTCAGAATTTCGCCGTGCACAACAGCTGCGGTGACGGGAGCCGGCGCGCGTGACCCTCCCGTCACGAGTTGAGCCAAAAGATCAAGCCGCGCACCGATGCCCTCAACTGGCCTCGGCCTGCCCAGCTGCTGTTCATCCTCAATGAGGTCGGCAGCAGCCAGCATGTGCAGGCGCGCGAGAGCTTGCAGCGGCGCACGCTGCCACACGCGTGCCATATTCGCCAGCCCTTCCCCGTCGAGAGACTGGGAAACGCGGAACGCCCCCGCAAGTATTGGGTCCTCAAACTGACCCGAAGGGTCAAGTTCTGTCTTGCCGCCATCAAGTGCCGAGGAGGCACGCGCGGCCCGCACAGACGCTTCTGTTGCGGACTTCGCCCACTCACGCCGATTAGCGGGATGTCGGTGCGCCTGCGTGAGGACATCCCTGGCTTTGTTGGCAGAGTCGAGCACTCCCGGCAGATCGAGAATCGGTGCTAATGGGTCAGTCACACAGGCCAAGATACAGACGCCCTATCCCGCCGCCTGCCGCACATAGACGACCACTTACCGCAGGTGTGACTCCGCACACAGGAAATGTGTATGTGCACCTACCACTGTTGTGACTACCCTCACAAACAAGGGTGGTCACAAAAGCGCGATCATCCGCGAAGTGCGGTCGCCCTCTGACACGGGCGAGAAACACCGATGTAAGGGAGTTGTCCTAGATGCCTACGGAAGCGACAGAGAAGCCAGGAAAGGCAGAAAAGGCTCTGCATTCGACGTACCCGCCCAGTGCAGAGTTCGTCGCGCAAGCTAATGGAGGCCCCGATCTCTATGGCGAGGCGGACAAGGACCGAGACGCATTCTGGGCCCAGCAGGCACAGCGGCTTCATTGGCACAAACCATTTACCGAAGTCCTCGACTGGTCAGATGCGCCAGTGGCGAAGTGGTTCGCTGACGGCAAGCTCAACGTCGCCTATAACTGCGTCGACCGGCATGTGGAAGACGGCTACGGTGACCAGGTCGCGATCCATTGGGAGGGTGAGCCGGGCGACACCCGCACACTCACCTACAGCGACTTGCTCAGCCTGGTATCGAAGGCGGCAAATTACCTGACCGAGATCGGCCTGCAGCCTGGCGACCGCGTCGCGATTTACATGCCGATGGTTCCTGAAGCGATCGCTTCGATGCTCGCCTGTGCGCGCCTCGGCCTCACCCACTCAGTAGTATTCGCAGGCTTCTCGGCCAGTGCGCTGCGCTCTCGCATCGACGACGCCGAGGCGAAGCTCGTCATCACCACGGACGGGCAGTTTCGCCGAGGCAAACCTGCTCCGCTGAAGGCATCCGTGGACGACGCGATCGGTGGGGAGTCCCCGGCGCCGTCCGTGCAGAATGTTCTTGTCGTACGGCGCACTGGTGAGGAAATCCCGTGGCAAGAGGGTCGCGACGTATGGTGGCACGACACCGTCGAGCGTGCCTCCGACAAACATGAAGCCGAGGCGTTTGACGCGGAGCACCCGCTTTTCTTGCTCTACACGTCGGGTACCACAGGCAAGCCGAAGGGGATCCTCCACACAAGCGGCGGCTACCTCACCCAAGCGTCCTACACGCACAACTACGTTTTCGACCATAAGCCTGGCAAGGACGTCTACTGGTGCACGGCTGACATCGGCTGGGTAACCGGCCACACCTACATCGTCTACGGGCCATTATCCAACCGCGCTACCCAGGTGGTGTACGAGGGGACACCAAACTCCCCGAACGAGCATCGCCATTTCGAGGTCATCGAAAAGTACGGCGTCAGCATCTACTACACCGCACCGACGCTCATCCGGACCTTCATGAAGTGGGGCCGTGAGATTCCAGATGCTCACGACCTGACGTCGTTGCGCCTGCTCGGCACAGTAGGCGAGCCGATCAACCCTGAGGCGTGGCGCTGGTACCACGAGGTATTCGGCGCTGGCCGGTGCCCGATCGTGGACACCTGGTGGCAGACTGAGACTGGCGCGATCATGATTTCTCCGCTTCCCGGCGTGACCGATTGCAAGCCTGGTTCCGCAATGGCGCCACTCCCTGGTATCTCGATGCAGATCGTCGACGATGACGCGAAGCCTGTGAAGCTCGGCGAAACCGAGGCGAATGGCTACCTTGTCATCGATAAGCCCTGGCCGGCGATGCTGCGCGGCATCTGGGGTGACATGCAGCGCTTCAAAGACACCTACTGGTCGCGTTTCGCTGAGCAGGGCTACTATTTCGCAGGCGACGGCGCGAAACTCGATGAAGACGGCGCCGTGTGGGTTCTCGGCCGGGTGGATGACGTCATGAATATCTCGGGCCACCGCATCTCCACCGCAGAAGTCGAGTCGGCACTGGTTGGGCACGCAGCCGTTGCAGAGTCGGCCGTCATCGGCGCTACCGACGCGACCACGGGACAAGCGATCGTCGCGTTCGTCATCCTGCGCCAGGGCGTCGAGAACACCGGCGACGCACTCGTCGCCGATCTCCGTGCAGCAGTCGCACAGGACATCGGCCCCATTGCAAAGCCCCGCGACATCTACATTGTTCCTGAGCTCCCGAAGACTCGAAGCGGCAAAATCATGCGCCGCCTGCTCCGCGACGTCGCAGAGGGACGCCAGCTCGGCGACACCTCCACGCTGGTCGATCCCGCGGTTGTGGAGTCACTGCGGGGACAGTAGCCACCGAGATCAAATGCTGTCACTGGGCGCGTGCCAGCGGTCCCAATGTTCCTTGTGGGACCGAAGGTACGCGCCCGGCCGGTAGTGGGTGTCGTAGAACTCCGTGTCAAGGTGCACTGCCTGCACGTAACCGGTCAGGACCACTGTCGTGAATGTGCCGGGGAAACGACCGTACTTGTCGTAAATGTACTGTGCCACCTCACTCAAGCAGGCTACGAACTCGTCGCTGTACGGCTCGACGCTGCCTTTGATCCCGGCGGTATCGTTCCACGGTCCTTGGGTTGTGGGATCGTACGCGCCTCCGGGCCCGAACTTGCGCTGCACGAACTCTTCGACGGCAGCCCGCATATCTGGGTAATAGGGCGGGCACAGCGTCTCGTAAACACCATCAAGTCCGACGGGGTTCGGCAAGGGCCCGTGCTCGTTTCGCACGAAGCGGAAGCCCAGACCTTCGATGCCCTGAGCTGCGAATGCGCCTAACACACTCCAGCGATTCAGACCGGCGAGGAAAAGACCGCCCAAGCCCATCGCCTGCATCGTCAGCATGATGTTGTGGCCCATAAAACTGAGTTCCGCGCAGTTACCCTCGTAAGCGATTTGTTGCAGCACGGAGAGAGGAGTGGGGTTGTTCTCGTCGAGCAGCCCGCTACGGACGAATTGGGCAAGGTTTCCGGCCGGGCAGCCTGCCTCATCATCGACGATGAAGTTCCCGTTGGCCAGGAGCATCGCCAGCAGAACCAGAACCTGCTCACTCGCATCACCAACGGGCATGAACAACGTCGAACCCGGAGCGTTGGCCATCCACAGGTTGGGTGGCAGCATGTGTGGTGACTTCGCGGGCAGATCAAGTCGTTTATCCGACAGCTTGGTCGTGTGCTTCTCACACACGTCGACGATCCGCCTGGCGCCCTCAGCACCGCCCTCACCGAATTCCTGCACCGCTTCAGGCTGGCTGTCTCGGGTATTCGTCACATATGTGCCGTCATCGTCGGTGAAGAAGAGTACTGGCGTACCTGATCCGGCGGCGGTCGGCGTAGTACGGCCAGTGAACCGCTGCGAGTAGTGCGCGTACGAGTTCGGGTGATCGGGGCCGAACGGAACACCGAAACTCCAGCCCGTCATCCCTGTCCCGGCCGCGATCAGCGTGGCGCGTTCAAGCGGGGTCAGCGGCACAGCTTCAGAGCTCGAGTGGAACGCTGTCGGCCCTGACGGAATCGTCATGCCCACACCAAAGCGACGCGAGCGCCGACCGTACATCGCTTCCAGAAGGGGGAACTCTGTCAGCCCCTCCAGCGGATCTGATTTCGCTCTGTACTCCATGTCACCGCACCTCTTTCGACCGTCTCCGCCGTCGCTGCGCTATGGACAGCGGGTGATACGGACATAATGCGCGCTCGCGCCCAGGCGGGACCAGTGAAAGACTTGTACCGGCAGCAGCCGACGAACAGCAGGGCGGTGCGAAGATGCCAGACGACGGATACGGCCAGTTCTGTCCGGTAGCAAAAGCAGCCGAGGTGATCGATCAGCGGTGGACTGTGCTTGTTCTTCGCGAGTTGGTTGCCGGTAGTTCCAGGTTCAATGACATCCATCGCGGGGTACCTCGAATGTCTCGGACGCTGCTGGCTAGACGGCTCCGCCAACTCGCAGCTGGTGGAATAGTGGCCAGGAAAGAGGGTGCGGACGGGCCCGAATATAAACTGACGGAAGCCGGCAGTCAGTTCCGCTCAATCATCGATGCACTCGGCCATTGGGGAATCCGCTGGATAGATTCACTTGCCGACGCGGACTTCGACCCCGCTTTTCTGCTTTGGGATATGCACCGCAAAGTCGACACCAGCGCATTACCAGACCGCCGAATAGTGCTCGAAATCAATTTTCACGACATCCCCGGCGAGCTACGCAACTGGTGGCTCGTGCTGCAGCAGTCCCAAGTTGACGTATGTCAGCACGATCCTGGTTTTGGTACTGACGTGACCTTGAAAACCGGGATACGGGACTTTATCCGCGTCTGGCGCGGCGAAGTAGCCTGGGCTGACGCCGTGTGTGCAGGAGAGCTCGAGGTAGTAGGCCCGAGAGCGCTACGGCGGGCCGTGCCTGATTGGTTCCGCGACCGGCCGTTCTTATCCTCCGCCCGTTCGGCGCGTTAACGCCGATCTCCGCCCATCTGCTGCGAGATCTGAATAACGTGGCAACATAGGCCAAGAGAAGATGCCACGGCCGACTTACCACGAAATGACTATAAGGAGTGGACGTGACCTCCAAAGACCGCAGCAATGGGCGCTTTACCGGTGACGGGGTGCCACGCACTGTGGCTTCGATTCCGCTTTCGGACGCTGATGCCCGCCAGCCCGGGCAGCACGTGAGTATCGGAGAGCTGGTGAAGGAAGCGACGACACACGTGTCGACGCTGTTCCGGGCAGAGGTCGAACTCGCGAAGTCTGAAGTCACCAGCGAGGTAAAGAAGGGCGTCAAGGGCAGCATCTTCTTCGTTGTCGCTGGCGTGATTCTGTTGTTCAGCTTGTTCTTCTTTTTCTTCTTCGTTGCAGAACTCCTCGACACTTGGGTTTCCCGCTGGGCGGCGTTCCTGATCGTCTTCGGCATCATGGTCCTCGCCGCAGCCGTGTTCGGGTTGCTCGGCTATTTGCGGGTCCGGGCGATAAGGAAACCTGAGCATACGATTGAATCAGTCAAGGGGTTGTCGGAAGTGCTTCCGGGCAGCGCCAGCAGCAGCGTGGACCGTCAACTGACGGCAGCGAAACGTATTGAATAGGCTGAAGAGCCAAGACTCATAACACTATTGGAGGGCCACGGATGGTTGCGCCCGATCCGTCGCGTGTCCGATTCGACGGACCGTGGACACATCGAGATGTCCATGCCAACGGGATACGATTCCACATCGCAGAGGCAGGGCCAGCGGATCCGGAAGCACCGACTGTGCTGTTCTTACACGGCTTTGGTGAATTCTGGTGGACGTGGCGCCATCAGCTCCGTGCCCTTTCCGACGCTGGTATCAGAGCCATCGCCGTCGACCTTCGCGGCTACGGTGACACAGACAAACCACCCCGTGGCTACGACGGTTGGACGCTAGCCGGAGATGCTTCGAGTTTGATCCGCGCTCTGGGTCTTAACCGGGCGACGCTCGTCGGGCATGCCGAGGGCGGTCTCGTCTGCTGGGCGACGGCGAATCTCCACCCCCGTCAGGTCGCATCGATCGCGGTGATCAGTTCTCCGCACCCCATGTCGGTGAAGCGGGCCGCACAACGTGACCCCTATCAGCGCAGAGCGTTGCTGCGCGCCCTACTCCCCTTCCAGCTTCCGTGGCTGCCAGAACGCGCGCTGGTGCGCGACGACGGCCAGCGCGCGGAGGAGATCTTGCGCGCCCGCGGTGGCGCTGCATGGCTTCGTTCAGACGAGTTCCGCGAGGTCGCGCAACACGCGCGTATGGCGGTGCAGATTCCCGGCGCTGCGCATTGTGCGCTTGAGTACCACCGGTGGGCTTTCCGCAGCCAGTTCCGCCCGGAGGGTCGTAGATTCTTCAAAGCCATGAATCGGGTGGTGCACGTACCGGTCCTTCAGATTCACGGCTCCGCTGACCCGTTCATCCTCGCAGGGACGCTCTACCGGGACAGGAAGTGGGCGCCGCGGCGCGAACTGCACATGGTGTACGGGGCGGGCCACTTCGTCCACGAAGAGGCCCCACACCAGGTGAGTGAGCAGATCATCAAATTCGCCGAATCACACGCACGCCCCAGTCCCTACGGCACTGAAGGCTGACATCGCTGCGTTCAGGTGCGGCGCGACCTCCCTGTTGGTCAGGACGAAGCCGGTTTCAGGGTCATCGGATGCCGCACCGAACACAACACCGAGGGCAGTCCCGTCGGATGTGATGAGTGGCCCGCCGGAGTTACCCTGCCGGATAGTCCCCCGCACCGTGTACACCTCACGGTTGACGGTGCTGCGCTGGTAGATATCGGGACCGGTCAGGTCAAGGACATCCCGGACGCGCACTGAGTTGGCGGTGTATGGCCCGCCCCCTGGATAACCGACGACGATTGCGTCTGTGCCGCGCGGCACGAGGTCATCGACGAAGGACAACGGCGCCCCCGGTAAACCGGGCACCCGAAGAACAGCAATATCCACACTGGGGTCAAAGATGACAACGGAGGCATCAAAGACTCCGTCCAGCGTTTCGATGGTCACGCCCTCTGTACCTGCCACAACGTGCGCGTTCGTCATGACAAGTTCAGGAGCGATGATGATGCCGCTGCCTTCCAGGGATTTGAGGCAGGACTGCGCCGTCCCTCGCACCCGCGGAATGCTGCGCTGCACCTCGGTCACAACCGGCGCGTACGCGAGGTCACCATCTGGCGGGTCGACCGGTGAGACGGGCGTGCGCGCGAACGGCCCGAGGACGTCAGGGAGACCGGACGTATCAATGAGTGCGGCAAACTCGCGCGGAATGTCCCTCAGCCATGGCGGTGCGACTGTGTCCACTTCGGTCAAGACAGCGGA
This sequence comes from Hoyosella subflava DQS3-9A1, assembly GCF_000214175.1. Taxonomy (NCBI): domain Bacteria; kingdom Bacillati; phylum Actinomycetota; class Actinomycetes; order Mycobacteriales; family Hoyosellaceae; genus Hoyosella; species Hoyosella subflava. The sequence continues at coordinate 282,417 of NC_015564.1, read as the reverse complement.
ACCGCGCACCGCTGCCGCCACGTCGGGCCGCCCCGATGCCGACAACGGCACCGCAAGCAGGTAAGCGGCGACAAGGATGGCGATAGCCTGGAAGATCGCACCGACCATACTGTCGATCAGGTGCAGCAGCTTCGCGCGCAACAAACCGCGCGCCGTGCGCCCGACCACCATTCCGCACACCTCGCCGATAACAACGAGGATGACGATCAGGGTGATGCCGAGCAACAACCGTCCGACCTGATCATCAATGAACACAATGACGTGTGGGGCGAGCATGATGCCGAAGATCGCACCGAGCACCACCCCGACGAATGCAAGACCGGAAGCCAGCGCACCATGGCGCCACCCGGATATCGCGGCGAGCAAGACACCGATCAGCAGGATCAGGTCGATCCACTGTGAACCCGTCACCTGCCGCGTACCTCCATGCCGTATTCAGCGAGAGTCGTTTCCATGTCTCTCACATCTGATTCATCCCAGGGTTTCTCCCACCCTGACACCGTCAGCATTCCGGCAAGTAAGCCCGCCGTAAAACCCCAGATAAGCATGCCGTCTGTCAAGAAGGCTGGTGACTCATAGCCGAACTCGGCGTGGCGGAGCACAAACCTGTTTTCAGGCTCGATCAATTCGTGTACCGGAACCCGGGCTACCCGAGACGCTTCGCTGGGGTCGACTACCGATACGGGACTAGGTTTTGGCCAGTACGCAAGGACAGGTGTCACATCGAAGCCCGACGGTGGAATGTATATCCGCGGCAGAAGCACAAGGGGCCGAACGCCGACCGGGTCGAGCCCAGTCTCTTCCTGTGCCTCGCGTAACGCAGTGACGATTGGATTCCCGTCTTCCTCGTCGGCAGCGCCCCCCGGGAACGCTACCTGTCCACGATGCTGACGCATCGTCGATGCGCGCTGGGTGAGGAGGACGTCGGCGCCGTCCGGCAGCCCGCCAGGCGTGACTGGGTCGGCCTTCTCGGGCCCCGCGAAAAGCATGAGAACGGCGGCGTGGCGCGGTGTGACGTCGTCAGGAGCGCTCAGCATCAACCGAGGGTGCGCATCCATAGACATCTGACAAACTTTCCGCAGCCACTCGGGTGGCTCGCCAAGCTGGATCCCCGGCTCCGCACCCCAAGAGCGCCCTGTGCTCCCCGAACTCACTGTGCTCCCCCTAGCGCCTCAGTCACCGCGTCCGCGATCTCACTCGCACTCGTAAATGGCACCGCGAGAATCCTTGCCAGCGTGCCATCTGCGCGCAGCACGATAGTGACGGGGAGGACGTTGGGCGCACCAAGTAGCCCGGCGACTGTGCCACTTCCGTCCTGTACCCCGGGGAGATCCACCCCATACTCTGTGAGTTTCAGCAATGCGTTGCGCTCATTCGGATCGCGATGAACCGTCAGCACGGTGACCGAATCACCAACGCTGTCCGCGTACTCCTGGAGGGCCGGTAGTTCCTCCGCGCAGGGCGCGCACCAGTAGGCCCACACATTGATCACGGCGGGTTTGCCAGCGAGCACGCTACTGAGGTCAACGCGGGTGCCATCGCTGAGACAACCCAGCTGAAGCCCGGCCAGAATTTCGAGCGCGCTGCCAGCCGGCCATCGCGCTGGAGGGCTCGCCACAGGCTCCGGGCACGGCATCAAGTTCGCATCCAGCCGAGGACCCGCGAGCGCTTCAGGGGTGTCTTGATCCCGGCGTTCAGGCTGTTCCGTCGCAGTTCCAGGCATCACACTGACCGCCACCTCGTCTTCACCGCTACGCGGCCAGATTGCGACAATCAGCGCCACCACAACCACGAGCGCTGCAACCGCCCCGCGACGTCCAGGGGTCACGAAACGCCTTTCCGCGCGAGCGCCACGAGGTGTTCGGTCTCAGGTCCGCGCACTAGGGCTGCCGCTTCCTCCAAATCGGTCGGCCCTTCCCCAAAGGATGGGCAATCACGCGCCAGCACGCAGGCGCCACATGCGGGCCTACGGGCATGACACACGCGGCGGCCGTGAAAGATCACGCGGTGGGATAGCAGTGTCCACTCTTTCTTCTCGATCAAGTCAGCAACTGCGAATTCAACCTTCACCGGATCAGTTTCGGCCGTCCACCCCCAGCGCCGAACCAAACGGCCAAAATGAGTGTCGACAGTAAGACCCGGAACGCCGAAAGCGTTGCCGAGAATGACATTAGCTGTCTTCCTCCCCACACCGGGCAGGGTGACGAGCTCATCGAGTGTGTGGGGAACCTCACCGTCGAACTTTTCGACGAGCCCCTGCCCCAGCCCCATCAATGAGGTCGCTTTGTTGCGGTAGAAGCCGGTGGGGCGGATGAACTCTTCGAGCTCCGTCCGGCTCGCTTCTGCATAGTCACGTGCTGACTGATACCGGGCAAACAAGGCCGGGGTGACTTCGTTTACGCGTTTATCAGTGCACTGGGCCGACAATATGGTCGCGACCGCGAGCTCCAGCGGTGTCTGAAAGTCCAGCTCACACCACACTTCTGGAAAGGCTTCGGACAGAGTGCGGTTCATCCGCCGGGCACGGCGCACCAGCCCGAGGCGAGTCTCTTCTCCGCGGCGTGCCGCGCGGCGCCGTGGGCGCGGCGAGCGCACGGATTTCTTGTCTGCCTGGGGGTCCGCGGGCGGGGTCACTGGATCGTTAGCGGCATTAGATGACGACAGTGTGGCGGGCTTAGACACCACTCCAGGGTACGGAGTGGTAGTCAAAGGGACATCTAATCGACTGCGCGTTCGTTGCCGTTCTGAGATATTTTCAGGGTTAACTAAGCACATGCAAGGGCTAGCGGTGCTATTGATCCCTGTGCTGCTGATGTTCCTCTCGATGGGGCTCGACCGGATCGAGCACTTCCTGTGCAACCGCCCATCGGAGGGGCCACGCGCTGAGGATTCGGATGCAGGCGCACGGTCTGCCGTGGGATCCCTTCCTGCGCAAGAAGACCGCGCGCAATCGCCTGATGCGGACGATTTCCGGTCTTCGGCAGCGTGATCCGAGCTGCCAGCTTGGTATTCGGGGCTCACATTGTGCAGAATCAGAAGGTAACAAGTGGTTCGTGCCACACGTTGCATCGCGTTGCATCGGGCGGATCGGCAACATTCCCCCCGAAGAGAGAGACAAGGTGTGACGCATACCACTACAGTGAGTGTGGGCGCAGGACCGGTGACGGTGCGCTGTGCCCGCAAACTGCTTGATGCCGTCGCATGAACAGTGTCGGCGCCGAACGAGTTCCCGAAGGAGCCCATGTGGACGAGGTCCTGGCCAGAGCCGGAATCTTTCAGGGAGTAGACCCCTCAGCCGTTGCTGCGCTCGCACAGCAGCTGCAGCCTGTGGACTTCCCACGTCAGCACGTCATCTTCAATGAGGGCGAGCCAGGCGACCGTCTGTACATCATCGTCAACGGAAAAGTGAAGATTGGGCGCCGCTCGCCGGATGGTCGGGAGAACCTGCTGGCGATCATGGGGCCGTCCGACATGTTCGGCGAGCTCTCGATCTTCGACCCAGGTCCCCGGACATCAAGTGCCACCACCGTCACTGAGGTGCGCGCGGTGAGCATGGACCGCGATGCACTGAAAGAGTGGATCGCGCAGCGTCCGGAAATCGCTGAGCAACTGCTCAGGGTTCTGGCGCGGCGGCTGCGCCGCACCAACAACAACCTGGCTGATCTCATCTTCACGGATGTTCCTGGTCGCGTAGCGAAGGCACTGTTGCAACTAGCACAGCGCTTCGGCACCCAGGAAAACGGTGCGCTGCGCGTGACGCACGACCTTACTCAGGAAGAGATCGCGCAGCTCGTGGGCGCTTCACGTGAAACCGTGAACAAAGCGCTGGCAGATTTCGCGCACCGCGGCTGGCTGCGCCTCGAAGGCAAAAGCGTCCTCATCTCCGACTCGGAGCGACTGGCTCGCCGAGCACGCTGACCCAGACAGCAAATGGCCTGCGACGGCACCAACCGCGCCAGCGCGGTCAGCCCTCGCAGGCCATTTTTCGACTGCGTGAAGCCTAGCCTAGGGTCGGCCAGCCTCGCCGTTATCGGCACCAGCAGCAGGATCGGCTGGAAGCCCCTGCTGGACCCGAAGAACCTTGATCAATTCGTTTACGATCGTGATCGAGGATTCGGGGAGCCCCGCCAGGCGGTGGGCGGCCTCGTGGATCGTTCGATCAGCCTGCAGCCGCATCATGTCGATGTCTTCCCGGTTGCGGCGTCGGCCCGCATCCTCCAGGAAGTAACGCACGTCCACACCGAAGGCCGCGGCGATGCCCTCCACTGTCCGAAACGAGGGCGTACGCGCCTTCCCTGACCGCAGCTGGCTCAGATATGACTCACCCAGCTTGTAGCCCAGCTCAGTTGACTTCCTCGCAATGGCCGAACCCGTATACCGACGGCCGCTCGGATCAGGGACGCTTCGGAACAGCTCCTCCAGCCGCTCAGCAAAGAGTCCGCGGTCCCCCGGACCGGCCGGATCGCGGTCATCCATTGCGTGCTGCAGGCGCTCCGCATTTCGCTCCGTTGTCACGCTCTGCTCACTCATAACTCCCCGCTCCGTAGTCGCATGGCGTTCTGGCAGAACCGCACGTTGTCTTCCCCTCCCGCGGCGTCGCCCTCCCACGGAGGCCACGGGACGAAGTCGCTACCGGCCTGGCCGGCAGGGTTCTGCACTTGGGTCCACAATCTGACTCATTCCGCACCCAGATCTACCGTTATCCGGTAGCTTAGTACGGCTGTCCGATTCACGCGCGCTGGCGAAGGTACGTCAGCTGCACCCGGACCGAGGCTTCGGCCGCGGGCCACAGGTGCTGGCCCACATCCGAATAGACGTGCTCGACGACCTCCCTGGCCGTTACGTCCTCTCCGAGAACTCGGAGAGCTGCCCGGATCTGCTCGAGCCGCTCCTCGCGGTGCGCTTTGTACTCGAGTGCAACTGCGGCGACATCTGCAGTTTCTGGCCCGTGACCTGGGAGTCCGATGACGCCTGGCCCTAGATTGAGGATCCGCTCTAGCGTTTCTAGGTACGCTCCGAGGTCTCCGTCGTAGGCGTCGAGCACCGTCGTACCCCGGCCGAGAATCGTGTCGCCAGTCAACAGCGCGCGTTCGCCCGATACGTCTGCTGTGAACATCATCGAATCCGCTGTGTGGCCTGGCGCACTCAAGACCTCGATAGTGAGACCTGAGACATCAATACGTTCGCCTGCCGCGAGCGGAGGTGAATCGCGACAGTCGTCAGGTCTTAATCCCCGCACCGGTGCCTGCACGAGTCGCGCCAGTGAGTCGATTCCTTCCGTATGGTCGATATGGCGATGCGTGATCAGCACTAAATCCACAGGCCCTGCAGACGCAACGCGCCGTAGGTGAGCCTCGTCATCGGGCCCAGGGTCGACAATCACGCAGCCTGGTGAATCTGGCGCCCGCAAGATCCAGGTATTCGTCCCGTCGAGCGTCATGTATCCGGGGTTTTCCGCCAGCGCCACCGACGCGAAGGCCGAAACTTCGCGGATGGCGCCGTACGCGGGGTGCTCGAGAGTCATCACTTGTCACTGTACGACGGCGTCACTGCGGCCGGTAGGTTGAAGAGATGCGAATCGGGCTTGTAGGCGCTGGACCGTGGGCAATACACACGCACGCACCGGCTTTGGCTGCGCATCCCGGTGTGCAGTTCACTGGCCTGTGGGCACGGCGCCCCGACGCGGCCCGCGGTACCGGAATACGGGCGTTCGGCTCATTCACCGCACTGCTCGACGAGAGCGATGCCGTCGCGTTCGCGGTGCCGCCGGCAATCCAGGGCGCCCTGGCGCCACTGGCCGCACAGCGCGGTAAGCACCTCATACTCGAGAAGCCACTCGCGGACACCATGGACGCTGCACGACACATCGCTGACACTGCTAGCGAGCACGGGGCGCGGACGATCATGTTCCTAACGCGGAGGTTCGCACCCGAAACCCGCCTCTTCCTGGACCAGGCACAGGGCGGTGACTGGTCGGCGGGAGATGCGATGTGGCTGTCCGGAGCGCTGCTTGGCGGGCCTTTTGCGGCCTCCCAGTGGCGTCGCGACGGGGGCGCACTCCATGACGTCGGACCGCACGTTATCGACGTCATCGATGCTGCGCTCGGGCACGTTGACGGGGTGCTGTCTGCTCATCATGAGCCGCGCACCGACACCTGGATGATCACGCTGAGCCATCGTCCCCCACCTGGAGAGCCCGACTCATACCCTGCGCGTCTGAGTTCCCTCACCCTTTCGATGCGCACTCCAATCCAGCCGTCACGGCTCCGGGTGACTGTCCACGGGCAAAGCGGTGTCGCTGAGCTGAGCACTCGGGAAACTTCCCCGCTGGACTGCTACCAGACAATGCTTGACGAGTTCCTCGAGTCCTGTGCTCTCAGAACTGAACACGCTTGTTCCGCCACGCGCGGCGTACACCTTCAGTGGGTCATCGAGGCTATTCTGCGCGCCACCGAATAGTGAAATAACTGAGCAATGCTTTATACGCGAGTACGCTGCCGTCATGGACTTCACGCCGTCGAGCCTCACGTCCGAGTACCAGCGCCGCGTTGCGGAGTTCATCGATAGGGAGATCGCGCCGGTCGAGGCCCAGCACCTCGCGGAACTCCGCGACCGGGAAAATCCGTGGGTCGTGCTGCCGATCATCGATGAGCTCAAAGAAAAAGCGCGGAGCCAAGGGCTGTGGAACTTCTTTCTGCCGCCCGCCTATGCCAGCGAAAAAGGTCGTGAACTCGGGGGCCCCGGCTTCACGAACGCCGAGTACGCTCCCCTTGCCGAACTTATGGGCAGACACGTCATTGCGCCCGAGATCTTCAACTGCAATGCACCGGACACCGGCAATGCCGAGGTTTTGATTCACTATGGGTCCGCTCAGCAGAAAGAAGAGTGGCTGCAACCCCTCCTCGACGGTCAGATACGGTCGGCGTTCTGCATGACTGAGCCCGATGTCGCGTCCTCTGATGCCACCAACATGACCGCGACCGCAGTGATAGAGGGCGACGAAGTTGTCATCAACGGCAGGAAATGGTTCTCAACCGGAATCGGCCACCCCCGCTGCCGATTCGTCATCTTCATGGGCCTCACCGACGCGGACGCGGATAGGCACTCTCGTCACTCGATGGTAATCGTGCCAGTGGGAACGCCGGGTATGACAGTTGACCGCATGCTCAGCGTATTCGGCTACTTCGACGAGCCATACGGCCACGGCGAAGTCAGCTTCACGAACGTGCGTGTTCCAGTCACAAACATCATCGCTGGTCCGGGCCGCGGATTTGAGATCGCGCAGGGCAGACTCGGCCCCGGCCGGATCCACCACTGCATGCGCCTGATTGGGCTCGCTGAACGCACACTCGAAATCGGCCTCGAACGCGCGACAACCCGAACAGCTTTCGGCAAACCGCTCGCGAATCTGGGCGGCAACCGGGAACGTATCGCGCGGGCCCGGATCGCCATCAATCAGGCGCGGCTGCATGTCCTGTATACCGCGTGGCTCCTCGACACCGCCGGTGCTTTTGGTGCCCTCTCCGAACTATCGCAGATCAAAGCCGTGGTGCCGCAAATGGCCCAGGACGTGGTGGATATGGTGATCCAGTGGCACGGCGCGGGCGGGCTCACAGAGGATCATCCGCTTGCTGGCGCGTACGCCGCAGCACGGTCACTGCGGCTCGCCGATGGGCCCGACGAAGTACACCTGGGCGTGGTTTCCCGAATCGAACTCGCGAAAGCACGTGCGCACGGAAGGAACTCGAAGTGAGCAAGAAGGCAGGCACGCAACCGCGCACGAACATTCTCATCACCGGCGCTAGTTCCGGCCTAGGTGAAGGTATGGCAAGGAAGTTCGCGGCGATGGGCCGCAATCTCGGCCTGTGCGCCAGGCGGACTGATCGCCTTGAGGCACTAGCGACGGAACTACGCACCGCATATCCTGGCATTCAGATCGTGGTCAAGACTCTCGACGTCAATGATCACGACAAAGTGTTTACGGTGTTCCGCGAAATCCAGGAGGAACTCGGCTCCCTCGACCGCGTCATCGCCAACGCGGGCCTCGGTAAGGGCCAGCCGCTGGGCACCGGCCATTTCGCCGCGAACAAGCAGACCGTGGAAACGAACGTCGTCGGACTGCTTGCGCAGTGCGAGGCCGCACTCGGGATCTTCCGGGCCCAGGGGTACGGCCATCTAGTGGTAGTTTCCTCCTTCAGCGCCCTGCGCGGCATGCGCGGCAACATCACTGCTTACGCAGCCAGCAAATCGGCGGCCGCATCGCTGGCTGAAGGCATACGTTCCCAGCACCTTGGCTCGCCGATCAAAGTGACTTCGCTGCTCCCTGGTTACATCGAATCAGAAATGACGGGCCGAGCAGGTAAAACCCCACTGCTCGCCTCAGCGGACAGAGGCGCCAATGCCCTTATTTCCGCTATCGAGCGGGAACCCGGCAAGGCCTATATTCCGCGGTGGCCGTGGGCCGCGCTGGCTCAAGTTATCCGGTTCGCACCCCTGTCAGTGGTAAGGAGGGTGGGGTGACGAATGATCGCGACGACGCCAGTCTCATCGACCAGCCAGCCGGTCTCAGAGAGGAAGATGCGTTCGATGCCGCCGCGGTGGGCGAGTGGCTCGCTGACCGAGTAGAGGGAGTCACGGGGGTGCCGGTCGTCCGTCAGTTCGCTGGCGGTGCATCGAATCTCACCTACCTGCTCTCGTACCCCGAGCGTGATCTGATCCTGCGCCGCCCGCCAGGCGGACACCGTGCCGCCTCGGCACACGATATGGACCGCGAATACCGCGTCCAGAAGGCAATTAAGCCGTCATTCCCCTACGTCCCCGAGATGCTGGCCTTCTGCGACGATGCGTCGCTGATCGGCACCGAGTTCTACGTAATGGAGCGCCTCGAGGGAATAATTCTTCGCAGAGATCTCCCGGAGGCCGTGCCGTCGAGCCCCGATCGGGTTCGCGCGCTCTGCACGGACGTTCTCGACCGTCTCGTCGAACTCCACCAGATCGACGTTCGCGCGGCCGGTCTCAGCGATCTGGGCCGCGGCGCCGGATACGTCCGCCGCCAAATCAGCGGGTGGTCCGACCGTTTCCGCCGCGCTCACACATCCAATGTTCCCGACTTTGAAGATGTGATGACGTGGTTGTCGAGCCACGCACCCGACGACGTCGCGACCTGTCTGATTCACAACGACTTCCGCTTCGACAACATTGTTTTTGATAACGCGGGGACGATGAATGTCATAGGCATTCTCGACTGGGAGATGGCCACGCTCGGTGATCCGCTGATGGAACTCGGCGCGACACTCGCATACTGGGTGCAGAGCGACGATGACGATGTCATGCAGCAGAGCCGTCGACAGCCGACTCACCTGCCCGGGATGCTGACGCGCGCAGAAGTAGTCGACTATTACGCTCAGAAGACTGGCCGTTCTGTCACAAACTGGAAGTTCTACGAGGTTTACGGGCTTTTCCGCTTAGCTGTGATCATTCAGCAGCTGTATCGGCGTTTCCATGACGGTGGCACACACAATCCGCTGTACAAAGATTTCTGGATCTTCACCGGATACTTGGAGTGGCGCTGTAAGGAAGCAATCAAGGAGGTGTGATGGGAACCATCTTCTTGGTCCGTCATGGCCAAGCATCATTCGGCACAGCCAACTACGACGCGCTTTCCGACCTTGGTGGCGAGCAGGCGAGAATCACGGGCGAAGAGCTTCGCCATCGCGCCGCGCACGTGACTCACATCGTCAGCGGATCGATGCAGCGGCAGCGAGACACGTCCCTGCACAGCGGATACGAGCCGGCCACCGATCCGCGCTGGAATGAGTACGACTTCGCCGACGTCATCCACCACCACGGTGAGCCAGACAGCGGGACGGCGGAAAGTCACGCCGATCGAATGTCATTTCAGAAACTTCTCGATGGAGCCCTGGACCGGTGGATTGCAGCCGGAAGGTCAAGCCCCTGCACAGAAACATGGGACCAGTTCACCGAACGCGTGGATAGCGCATTCGATGAACTGGTCCGCAATTCGGGTTCGGGTGTCCAGTCTGCAGCGTTCACCTCGGGCGGCGTGATTGCCGCGATCGCGGCGAAGCTCCTGGGCGACCGCGACCGTATATTCGTTCCGCTGCACCGTGTGTCCTGCAATGCAGGAATCACGAAGTTGATCAACGGTCGCTCAGGGGTGTCGCTCGTAAGCTACAACGAGCACAGTCACGTCGATGGCAAGCGCCTCTTCAGCTACCGCTGAGGTCAGCGACGGACCTGAACAATCATTTCGACCTCTACGGGAGCATCGAGGGGCAGTTCCGCGACACCCACAGCGCTCCGCGCGTGCTTTCCTGCTTCCCCGAATACCTCCCCGAGCAGTTCCGACGCGCCGTTGACGACCTGTGGCTGACCAGTGAAGCCCGGGCCAGACGCCACGAACCCGACTACTTTCACCACACGTTCGACAGCGTCGAGACCAACGAGCGCATCGATCGCCGCGAGGGCATTGAGGCCGCAGATCCGTGCCATTTCCTTCGCCTCCTCCGGTGCGACGTCCGTGCCGACCTTCCCCACCGCGGGTAACCCACCAGCTACTAGTGGAAGCTGGCCAGACGTGTACACGAAATCCCCAGCCTGAACTGCAGGAACATATGCGGCGACAGGGGGAACTACGGGCGGAAGCGTGAGGCCGAGTTCCTTGAGCCGCTCGAGGTACCCGCTCATTTGGCGCGCTTCAAGTAAGCCACGTGCTGTTCACCGGTGGGGCCAGGAAGGACGGTCACTAGTTCCCATCCATCTTCTCCCCACTGATCGAGGATCGCCTTAGTGGCGTGTGTGAGTAGAGGGACGGTTGCATATTCCCAGCGGGTGATCTCACTCATGTCTGTAAGCCTAGTCATAGGACACAGCGGCACACATCCTTATAAGCTCTGAAGCGTGCCTACCTCCGAATTATGGACCCACAAGGCAGCGAACGCCCGGCTGCACTTCGTCACCGGCAAGGGCGGAACGGGCAAGTCGACTGCGGCAGCGGCATTGGCGCTTACGCTCGCGGCTGGGGGGCGGCGTGTTCTCCTTGCGGAAGTTGAAGGCAGGCAGGGCATCGCGCAGCTCTTCGACATCCCGCCGCTGCCCTATGCGGAAACCAAGGTAGCCTCGGCCGACGGCGGCGGTGAGGTAAGGGCGCTCGCGATCGACATTGAGGCTGCGTTCCTCGAATACCTCGATATGTTCTACAACCTCGGCCTCGCTGGCAGGGCAATGCGCAAGGTCGGGGCAGTGGAGTTCGCCACCACCCTGGCTCCCGGTCTGCGGGATGTCATCCTCACCGGCAAGATCAAAGAGTGCGTAATCAGGCGTGAGAAAGATGGGCGGCCGACGTTCGACGCTGTCGTCGTGGACGCACCCCCGACTGGCCGTATCGGCACTTTCCTGGACGTCACGAAAGCCATGGCGGACCTTGCAAAGTCCGGTCCGATCCGAAGTCAGTCAGAAGGCGTTGTGAGGTTGCTGCACTCCGACGAGACTGTGGTCCACGTCGTGACGCTGCTCGAATCACTCCCCGTGCAGGAAAGCATCGATGCGATTGAAGAGCTGAGGGCCAAGGAACTGCGTATCGGGTCAATCATCGTCAACCGCACCAACAGCATGCATCTGCCTGAAGGAATGCTCGACGCTGCGGCCCAGGGTGAACTTGACCGGGACGCGGCGAGGGAAGGACTCAAGCGTGCCGGGCTGCGACTCAGCGATGAGGACTTCGACGGACTGCTGACTCAAGCGTCCGAGTATGCGATTCGCACTCAGGCTCAGAGGGAAAGCGCACGTGAACTCGAAGCCATCGACATTCCGCAACTCTCCCTGCCTACGCTGACCGAAGGTGTCGACCTCGGCGGACTGTACGAGCTCGCGGAAGCCCTAGCGAACCAAGGTGTGAAATGACGACTACGACAGCCGAACCTCCCACCACCCACACTGCGCCGCGCCTCAATATGGACGGAATCCTCTCCGATTCCGGCACCAAAGTCATCGTGTGCTGCGGCGCGGGCGGCGTCGGTAAGACAACGACTGCGGCGGCGCTCGCGCTGCGGGCGGCTGACATGGGCCGCACCGTCGTTGTGCTCACGATCGACCCTGCCCGGCGGCTCGCGCAGGCACTCGGCGTCGGCGAACTGGACAACACACCAAAAGAGGTACCGCTCGAGCACAGTGCAGGCAAGCTGTACGCGATGATGCTCGATATGCGGCGCACCTTCGACGAAATGGTGCAGGAGCACACCACACCAGAACGCGCTCAAGCTATTCTTTCGAGCCCCTTTTATCAAACGATTGCGTCCTCATTCTCCGGCACCCAGGAATATATGGCCATGGAGAAACTCGGCCAACTCGTCCAGAAGCGTGACTGGGATCTGGTGGTCGTTGATACCCCGCCGTCACGAAATGCACTCGATTTCCTCGATGCGCCGCAGCGCCTTGGCACGTTTCTCGACGGCCGGATGATGCGCCTTTTCCTGGCGCCGGGGCGGGGCATCGGACGCATGGTCACTGGTGCTATCAGCTTGGCGATGAAAGGCGTGTCCACCATCGTCGGGTCGGAGATGCTGTCGGACGCCTCACAATTCGTGCGGTCCCTTGACACCATGTTCGGTGGGTTTCGTGAACGCGCGAACCGCACCTACGAATTACTCCGCACACCTGGCACGCAATTCCTCGTCATCTCTGCGGCTGAGCCGGATCCTCTGCGCGAGGCATCATTCTTTGTAGATCGGCTCAGTAGCGAAAACATGCCACTCGCGGGCTTGATTCTGAATCGAACACATCCGACTCTTGCGTCGTTCAGTAGCGACCGAGCGCTGGCGGCAGCCGAAGAACTCGCTGAGGACAGCGCCGGTGAAGACGCGGTGACGGAGGCGCTCCTGCGAATTCACGCTGACCGAGCCCGAATTTCCAAGCGCGAACAGCATTTGCTGTCGCGATTCACGCATGCTCATCCGCGTGTCGCGATGACAACCGTCCGGTCACTTCCGTTTGAAGTGTCGGACCTCGACGCGCTGCGAAATGTAAGCGCCCAGATGAAGAATCCTGGCTAGCATGTGTGATGTGAGTACCCAGCGGACCGAGCTTCCCCTCTCTGCCTGCTAGGTACTACTCACATCGTGAATTCTGTTGTCACACGGCTGACTGCTGCGCACGCTGCGCCGCGAAGAAGTCAGACCATGATTCGACCTCGGGGTGCTGCTTCAGCAGCGCGCGGCGCTGACGTTCCGTCATGCCGCCCCAAACGCCGAATTCCACACGATTGTCGAGAGCGTCGGCGCCGCACTCGAGAATGACAGGGCAGTGACGGCATACCGTCGCGGCCTTCCGCTGCGCCGCACCGCGAACGAACAACAGATCCGGATCAATTCCTCGGCAACGAGCTTGCGATACCCACGCGATACGCGCCTCAGCCTGGTCTGTCGAGATCATCGCACTGATCGGGAGACCGCCACTGCGGCGTGTAGTGGGTCGCTTGTCGAGTGTTGTTCCGGAGGCTGCAAGTCCCGATTGATTCATCACCTTCGCTGACTCCCTATTTTCAGGCCCCCTGCGGTTTCCTGTTGTCTGCTCATCCACAGCGCGACCGAATCGCCAACTGCAGACCAGCATCCCCCGCAAGTGCTCCCATACCGGATCCGGTTCAGGAAACACCTGCCGCGTCAACAACCGAAGTGCGACGGGTCGCTCACACTCCACTACTGACTGTTAGGTGAATCACACTGGCCACAAACTTAGGTACTAACTGCGCTGAATGCAACCTCGGATTTACACCCGAGGCTGGATTGTCATCCACGCGCAGCGCGCACTCGGCCCACCATGGCCTGATAGAGACAGTTCCCTGCCAGGCCACAGCATGCCAGCCAGCAACTGTGAGTGCACAGGACATGACGCTAGATGCAAAGGTGCACAACTGCGACTCTGCCCGGAAACAGTTGTGCAACAACTGGAATCACATCGGTGTAACGACACATGACGAAACGCGACGAAGAGTAAACGAGCGGGCCCCAGGGGGCCGTTTCACGGCGATAACCCAATGCGCTGGACGAATTGCGGCATTGCAGGAGTGCTCTTCTTACTTCGGGGAAGTACCCTAGGTCTCGTGTCGATTGGTAAGACAGTGGCGAAGCTCGGTGGTTGCAGCCTATTGGGGGGTGTGCTTCTTGCAGGCATGATGTTCCCCGTCGCGGGCGGGTTCGGCCTCGCGTCCAACAAAGCAGCCCAAACCGTGGAGAACACCTCGGCTCAGCTGATCGAGGGCGAGGTCCCCGCGGTCACCACCATGGTCGACGTCAACGGTGACCCCCTCGCCTGGATCTACGACCAGCGGCGCTTCGAGGTGCCGAGCGACCGTATCTCAAACGACATGAAGCTCGCCATCGTGTCTGTCGAAGATCGCCGGTTCGCAGATCACGACGGCGTCGACTGGCAGGGCACCGCTCGCGCTTTCCTTACCAATACGACCAGCGGCCAGATCGAGCAAGGCGCTTCGACACTCGTCCAGCAGTACGTTAAGAACTATCAACTACTGGTCCTCGCCCAGAATGATGCGGAACGCCGCGCAGCTATTGAGACCACGCCCGCGCGGAAGATTCGCGAGATCCGCATGGCCCTCGAACTCGACAGTCGGCTGAGCAAAGAAGAAATTCTGACGCGATACCTGAACCTCGTACCTTTCGGCAACGGGGCATACGGTGTCCAGGAGGCCGCACAGACGTATTTCGGGATTAATGCCACCGACCTCAATCCCGCACAGTCGGCCATGCTCGCTGGCATCGTGCAAAGCAGTTCTGCGCTCAACCCGTACACAAACCCGGAGCGTGTGCTGAACCGCCGTAACGTCGTCCTGGACACGATGATCGAGAACATCCCCGAGCGCGCCGAGGAGTTTCGTGCCGCCAAGGAAGAGCCGTTAGGCGTACTCCCCGAGCCAAAGATGCTGCCCCAAGGCTGCATCGCTGCCGATGACCGCGGCTTCTTCTGCGACTACGTAATGCAGTACCTGGCAAGCGTCGGTATACCGCGAGATCAGGTGACCCGCGGTGGCTATCTGATCCAGACGACACTCGATCCCGACGTTCAGGATTCGGCCGTCAGGGCTGTCCGGAACAACACCAGTCCACAAGCGACGGGCGTCGCGAACGTCTTGAACCTTATCCAGCCCGGGTCGGAGTCACACCGCGTCCTCGCCATGGCGAGCAGCCGTGTCTATGGCCTTGACGGTTCGAACAACGAAACGGTGAGCCCGCAGACGTTCTCCATGGTGGGACATGGTGCCGGCTCGATTTTCAAGATCTTCCCGACTGCCGCTGCACTCGAGCAAGGCATGGGAATCGATACGTGGGTGAACGTGCCTGCCCGCTACGAAGCCCGGGGCATGGGATACGGTGGTGCTCCTGGATGCCCGCCAGCCACGTACTGCGTTGAGAACTATTCATCGTATAAGCCATCGATGAGCCTTACCGAAGCGCTCGCAACATCACCGAACACCACTTTCATCGGGATGATCGAGCAGGCAGGCGTCGAAGCCACCGTCGATATGGCGGTCAGGCTCGGCCTTCGCTCGTACACGCGTCCCGGATCGTCCGGTTACGGTGAGCAGAGCCTCGCAGAAATGGTCGCTGACCAGAACCAGGGATCGTTCACGCTCGGCCCCGTAGCAGTCAATCCGCTTGAGCTCTCTAACGTCGCTGCGACCCTCGCGTCCGACGGCATGTGGTGTCCGCCCACCCCGGTCGACGCAATCATCGACCGATACGGCAACGCGATCGAGATCGCACACGAACCTTGCGAGCAAGTGGTCGAACCTGGTCTGGCAACTGCGCTCTCACAGGCGCTCGGTCAAGATCACACCGGAGTCGGCACCGCCGCGCGAGCCGCTGGGGCAACCGGCTGGACCGCACCCGTCTCAGCAAAAACCGGGACAACGAACTCGAACTATTCAGCTGGGTTCCTTGGATACACGAACACCGTTGCTGGTGTTTCGTATATCTACGGCGACTCACCCACCCCTAGCCCTGTTTGCTCGTTCCCGGTACGCCAGTGCTACAGCGGAAACCTCTTCGGCGGAAACGAGCCCGCCCAGACCTGGTTCCAGGCGGTAGGGCCTGTTGCAAGTCAGCTTGGCCCGATTCAGGCGCCGCAGGCCACTGATCGTAAGTACGTCAGCGGTGACCCGCGCAACCAGGTTCCGAACGTGGCCGGCCTGACTCAGAGCACCGCGATCAGGCGCCTCGAATCAAGTGGTTACAGCTACAACACCGTTTGGACGTCGAGCGCCGAGTCACGTGGTGTGGTGACGTCCTACTCACCGAATGGTTTCGCCGCGCCCGGAGCAACCATCACCCTGTACGTTTCCGACGGCAGCCAGCGCGTCGTACGGCCCTCACCACCGCGACGGGAGACACAAGCACCCGCTACACCTGCACGCTCTGAGCAACGGCCCGAGCTACCCGACTCGGTCGAAGTCCCCGGCCTGCCTGAGCCAATGCCCGTCCCCAACCTGAACAACTAGCGACACCCCTTCGGCTCTACGGCAGGCCGGGCCCCGACCGGCCTGCCGTATCCTGAATTGATGGCTCGCATAACCCGGCAGCTTGCCGTCCCCAGCGCACTCGGTACCGCGTCAATGGTGGGGGCAGCCGGCGCAGCCGCTCTCGCCTACGCAACCATGGTGGAGCGCAACGCCTTCACCCTCCGGAAGTTCACGCTCCCGGTGCTCCCGCCACGTGTACCTTCCTTGCGAATCCTGCACGTGAGCGACCTGCATATGACACCGGCCCAGCGGCAGAAGCAAGCGTGGCTGCAGCAACTCAATGCCCTTGAACCCGACCTTGTTGTGAATACCGGGGACAACTTGTCACATGCCCGGGCAGTGCCGCACGTCGTCCAGGCCCTGGGCGGCCTTCTGAGCCGCCCGGGAGCCTTCGTTTTCGGCAGCAATGACTATTTCGGTCCGCGACTGAAAAATCCGCTGAAATACTTCAAGAAGGACCATGAACGCGTTTATGGGGAGCCCCTCCCCTGGCAGGACCTCAGGGCCGCGTTCAAAGAACAAGGCTGGCTCGACGCCACTCACACTCGTCGAGAACTCGAAGTTGCGGGCGTACGCATTTCCATCGCCGGTGTTGACGATCCGCACATCGAGCGTGACCGCTATGACGCAATCGCCGGGAGATCTGATTCAAGAACGCAGCTACGGATCGGCCTCACACACTCTCCAGAACCACGTGTGCTTGACCGGTTCGCTGATGACGGGTACGACCTCGTGCTGGCTGGGCACACTCACGGTGGCCAGCTCTGCCTGCCGGGGGTGGGTGCGCTCGTCACCAACTGCGGTATCGATCGGTCCCGTGTGAAAGGGACGTCACGCTGGGGCTCTCGAATGTACCTGCACGTTTCTGCGGGCATCGGCACGTCACCTTTCGCACCTGCCCGCTTCTTCTGCCGACCCGAAGCGAGCCTGCTGACCCTCGTCTCACGTCCCGACCGCGCTCCGTCCGTGGAAGAGGGCCATGCCGTTTCGCAATCAGAGGCCACAGTGCGCTAAACTCACCACGCCGCTCGGCGTGAGCCGGGATGCCAGTTCAGTTCGGGGTGTGGCGCAGCTTGGTAGCGCGCTTCGTTCGGGTCGAAGAGGTCGTGGGTTCGAATCCCGCCACCCCGACAGGTGAATATCGAGATCAGGGCTGTTTCCGGGAAATCGGGAGCGGCCCTGATTCGTTTCCGGTACGCAGTGGGTAGGCAGGAGATTTCAGCGCCAGCCCTCAACAACCAGCGCAGCCGCACGGTTGAGAGCCTCCGCTACCTCCTCCACGTCGACGTCGTAACGCGAACAATCAGGAAGTCGGCCCCTTCGTGTGCGCGGCATTTCAGTGCGGCGTAGTCTCACCTCATGCTTGAACAGCGCCTTGCGGCCTGCGGCCCGGAAGTAGCTTCCTCAAAAGAACCCTCTGCCCGAAGGGGATTCACCGCTGCACCCCACGAGCGGCGGCAGTGACTGCGGCTGAGCCCTCTGAGCTCCGCTCCAGAGTCCGGTTCCGAATGAGCCGGGCAGCAGGTGCATTCGTCAAGTACCCGGCTCGGGTCATCGTAGCCGGGTACCTCGCCGTCATTCTGTTCGGAACATTCCTGCTGTCACTTCCCATCGCGACGGCGGGGAGCGGACGGGCAACCTTCGTCGAGGCACTCTTCACGGCCACGTCGGCAGCGTGCATTACCGGACTTGTCGTCGTCGATACGGGCAGCTTCTGGTCTCCCTTTGGGCACTGGGTGATCGTGGGTCTTTTTCAGCTCGGTGGCTTGGGAATTATGACGGTCGCGTCGCTGCTCGGTTTGCTCGTCGCACGCCGGATGGGCATGCGCATGCAGCTCATCGCGCACACTGAGCAGAAGAACCTCCGCCTCGGTGAGATCAGCCGTGTCGTTGCAGGTGTCATCCGGATGAGCTTGCTCATCGAGTTCATCACGGCGATCTTTCTTGTTACCCGGTATTACATCGCGTATGCCGATTCGTTCGGTGAGGCTGCCTACTGGGGGATCTTCCACGCGATCTCGGCCTTCAACAGCGCTGGGTTCGCGCTGCAATCAGACAGCATGATGCAGTACGTCGGAGATCCGCTGATCCTGTTCCCGGTGATCATTGCGTTCACGCTCGGCGCGATCGGATTCCCCGTCATTTTCGAAGTATCGCGCCACTTCAGGCAACAGGTCCGGGAGGCACGCGGCGCGGAGCACACCGCACGGCACTGGACTATTCATACGAAAGTCACCGTGCTCACGCACGGCGTGCTCGGTGTCATCGGCATTGCCTCTGTCATCATGTTCGAGTGGGCGAACCCGAGCACGATGGGCCCGCTCAGTACCCTGCAAAAACTCATGGCGGGCGCGGTTCAGGGCCTGACCCCCCGGTCCAGCGGTTTCAATGCCATCGAGACCGGCGAAATGAATGCCGCGACCATCCTCATCACAGACGTTCTGATGTTCATCGGTGGCGGCAGCGCAGGTACAGCGGGCGGCATCAAGGTCACGACGTTCGCGCTGCTCGGATTCGTGATTCTCGCAGAACTGAGGGGTCAGCCCACCGTCCATGTGATGGGCCGCAAGCTAGCGGACTCCGTCCAGCGACAAGCTCTGACAGTTGCGCTGCTCTCCATAGCTGCTGTCATGGGCGGAACGATCATCATCTCGACGTTCTCTGAACATGCTCTCGATCACGTCTTGTTCGAGGTGATCTCAGCCTTCTGTACCGTAGGCCTCTCGATGGGCATCACCGAAGATCTACGTCCACTTGCTCAACTGATACTCGTCGTCCTGATGTTCGCGGGCCGTATCGGGCCGATTATTCTGGCCTCGGCTCTCGCCTTGCAGGAACGGCCACGCCGTTACGAACTCCCAGAGGAGCGTCCCATTGTCGGGTAAGAATGATCGCCAGCAAAGCACGCGGGTTGTGGTGCTCGGATTGGGGCGATTCGGCCGCTCACTTGCGCGTGAACTCGTTACTAGCGGCACCCAGGTACTTGGTATCGATAATGACCCCAAGATCATTCAGCGCCTCGCTGAGGATCTCACTCAGACTGCCGTTGCAGACACAACTGACCGCGACTCGTTGATGCAACTGGGCGTGCACAAATTCCCGCACGCCGTGGTCGCCGTGGGAACTGACCTCGAGTCGTCGATCCTCACGACCTCACTGCTCGCGGACTTCCAGGTGCCGCAGATCTGGGCGAAGGCCACTAGCCGTCAGCACAGCCGCATCCTCGAACGCGTAGGCGCCCACCACGTCGTGATCCCTGAACACGATATGGGTGAACGCGTCGCGCATCTGGTAACAGGGCGCATGCTTGATTACATCGAGTTCGGTGATGACTATGCGATGGTGAAGACTCTCGCGCCCGCGGACGCGATCGGCATGCCGCTGAAGGACAGTGAGCTGCGGCGTAAGTACGAAATCACGGTAGTCGCAGTGAAGCGGCCCGGCCAGAACTTCACCTACGCGACGCAGGACACCGTTCTGATGCGCGGCGACATTCTGGTGGTGGCGGGCAAGATCCGCCAGGTCGAGGCGTTCGCCAATGTGACCTAAAACGCATTCGGCCCCACGTCTACATGCCGTGGGGCCGAATCAGCGCGTTCAGTCCAGATCAAGCGACCTGTGCCTGCCACATCCAGTGGAGCTGCTCAAGTCGTGCGGTGATGGCGATGAGAAGATCCTGAGTTACCGGATCAGGCTCCTCTGTCGACTTGACCCGGCTGCGGAGGCGCTCGATTACTGCGGCGAGATTCTCGACGACGACGTTGACGATGTCCTCATCGTTCGTCCACCCCTCGCCGATGCCCTTGGCGCCCGACTGTCCGGCGACGGTCGATGCGCGGCCGTCCGGGGGCACGCCAATCGCGGTTGCTCGCTCGGCCGCTTCGTCGGTGAACTCGCGAGCTGCGGTCACCAGTTCGTCAAGTGCGAGGTGAACAGAGCGGAAGTTCTTCCCGATGACGTTCCAATGCGCCTGCTTCGCGATGAGGCTGAGGTCGATCAGGTCGACGACAGTTCCCTGGAGTGCCTCACCGGTTACGCGTTGTTCGTCGTCGCTCAATGTGCTCGTGATAGGGGCTGACACTTCGTTGCCTCCTGTTGTCTATGGCCAGCGGCGTGCCCACTGGCCGGATTGACGTCCTGTGAAGAATTACCCGATTCTGGATCGGGTAACCCTCCAGAACACTTCGTGGTTGAGATTACTGCCCGTTCTGTGCGGCGCGGACGCCTTCTTCAATCTGCTTACCGACCTCGGGGTCGACCTTCTTCCAGTACTCGAACGCGCGCTCGAGAATCGGCTCGGTTACGCCGTCCAGAAGGTGTCCGACGACGTTGTTGACGAGGCGCTCGCGCGCTGCCTCATCCATGACTTCGCGGACCAGAGTGCGCGGCTGGACGAAGTCGTCGTCTTCCGGGTGCTGAACGTACGCGGATCGAACCATGTCACCCGCGGACTCCCAACCGTTGTACGGGCCTGCGAGCTGCTCGTTCGCGGCCGGGCCACCGGCCGAGTTCGGAGCGTAAACCGGCACCTCAGGCGAGTTGTACGCGTAGCGCATGTTGCCGTCTTTTGCATAGGTGTGCACGGGTGACTTCGGCGCGTTGACGGGCAGTTGCGTGTAATTCACACCGATCCGGTAGCGGTGCGTATCGGCGTAGGAAAACACGCGGCCAAGGAGCATCTTGTCGGGCGAGAAACCGATGCCTGGGACCACGTTCGACGGCTCGAAAGCAGCCTGCTCGATTTGCGCGAAGAAGTTCTCCGGGTTGCGGTTCAGCGTGAGAACACCGACCTTCTTTCGCGGGTAATCCTTCTGCGACCACACCTTCGTGAGGTCGAAGGGGTTGAAGCGATACTTCTCCGCGTCTTCGAAGGGCATGATCTGGACTTCCAGGCTCCACTTCGGGAAATCACCGTTCTTGATCGCGTTGAATAGATCCTTACGGTGGAAGTCGGGGTCTGCACCGGCGAGTTTGTCGGCTTCTTCCTGGGTGAGGAAATCGGCGCCCTGCATCGTCTTGAAGTGATACTTGACCCAGGAACGCTTGCCGTTCTTGTTGATCCACATATACGTGTGCGACCCGAAGCCATCCATATGACGGTAGGTTTTCGGCACTCCGCGATCGCCCATCAGCCAGGTAACTTGGTGTGCCGACTCGGGGGACAGCGTCCAGAAGTCCCACTGCATGTTGTGGTCCCGCAGTCCTGAATCTGGCATGCGTTTCTGCGACCTGATGAAGTCCTGAAACTTCATCGGGTCACGCACGAAGAAGACGGGCGTGTTGTTGCCAACCAGATCGTAGTTTCCCTGCTCGGTGTAAAACTTCATGGCGAAACCTCGCGGGTCGCGCCACGTGTCCGGGCTGCCCTGCTCCCCTGCCACCGTGGAGAACCGGATCACCATTTCCGTTTTCTTGCCCTGCTGCAAGAAGTCCGCACAAGTGAATTCGCTGACATCCTCGGTGACCTCGAGTTCGCCGAAAGCTCCAGAGCCCTTCGCGTGAACCACACGCTCCGGCACTCGCTCGCGGTTGAAGTGAGCCATCTTCTCGATGAGATAGTGGTCATGCAGAACGATCGGGCCTTGCTCGCCGAGGGTCAGCGAGGTCTCGTCACTTGAGACGGGAATCCCGCTATTCGATGTCGTTGCTGGAACAGGCTGGTCAGCTGCAGTGGTCATTACGGAGCCTCCTAGGAGGGGTGGGCTGGAGAGTTTTCCGGTCGGGCTGCCCCGGACGCTATCGCCGTTTCAGGTTCCCCGCGCCCGCATTCGGCGCAAAGACCCCAAAAGACGATTTCTGCCTCGTCGATGACGCGGCCAGCTAGCTCCTGCGGTGTGAGACATGGGGCAGCACCAGCAACACAATCCACGTCGGCGACGTTTCCGCACGACCGACATACAAAGTGGTGATGGTTGTCGCCAGCGCGTGTCTCATACAGCGCCGGGAAACCAGCAGGCTCAATCCGGCGAACCAGACCAGCGGCAACACAGGCTTTCAGTACGTCGTACACAGCCTGTGTCGATACGGATCCGAGCTCTGCCCGGACTTTCGTCGCGACCTCGTCAGCCGTTGAGTGCGGGGCCGCGGCGAGGACCGTCAAAACTGCCACACGGGGGGCTGTCACCCTCAGGCCAGCCTCGCGCAACGCGTTGCGCGGCTCGCCTGACAGGTGCTCCGTGGGCATATCCCCAGTATGCCCACTTTCTGGAATGGGTCAAGAAAGGGCAGCCAAAGTACGTTCACTCTGAGCGAACACAAAGGCTTAGCCCCGCTCGAACTCCCAGTACTCATGGGCGAGATACAGCCAGTCCGTAGAAGGACGCAAGAAGGTAAGTACCGTGCCCGCCGCCATCAGTACCACCTGGGCCATCGGCAGGAGGTCAAGGAGAGTTGGTGCCGAGTCCGCCGTCACCTGACCCATGCCGTACGCGAGTGAGGTGATCGGGATCGTAATGAGGCCGATCACGATAATGGCGTACCGTGCCGCGCGTGAGCCCAGCCGTCGCATCATCGCAACACAGACCAGGAGCGCGATCATCAGCACTGTACTGGCCATGATCACCCCCCACGGCGCGAGGCGTGCCATCTCTGTTGCGCTCTCGGTCCCGGGCGTACCTAGCCCGGGATCAGTGGCGAACTCTCGAGCTAAACGCGCCTGGACGCCGTCGAGGTTCGCCAGGATCTGCACCACGGCAGGCAGAACAAGCAGCGCGGCGATACGCCAAGACCACCAGCCGAGCGTCAACTGCGCTGGAGGTACCGGGGGTGGGGGGATCTCTTCAGTCTTACGTTGCACGGCCACAGCCTAAGCGCTCGGTGCGAATCGGGCATAGCGGCTGGGCGGACACGCCGGGGAGTCAAAAAAAGCTGAGACCGGCGGCCATCGGGTTCGCCCGCCCTTCCCGGCTGGCCACTGCTCGATAGCCTACGCACCCTCGTATCGCCAGGGCTGCCCTAGTCACACCATTCGCCGCCAATTTTTTCGAATTCATGCGCATCGAAATAAAAATCTCCGTCAGATAGCCAAAATCGAGGTCACTGGAATCTGATCCAGGCTTGGTGAAAGAAGATGAGGCCAAGGTGCTCCCAGTATTGGGTTGGGAGCCGCAGCCACGCCACGCCGTCCTCGATACGAGTGTCGACCCTTGGGCTTCACGTCGTACTCCTCGGGTCATCGACCAGGAGCTTGACTGTCAGGAAGCGGCGCGGTCCGCCACACGGTTCAGCGCCACAGCCTCGAACTCGTTGAACAGGAGGTCGAACTCCGCGTGGGTTACCGGAGAGCGCCACTGCTGCAGGCCCACCAGCAAGGTGATGCCCATCATTGCCAGCGTTCGGGCCTCGCGGCGAGAGCCCACAGCGGGTCGGAGGACCGCCTCCAGCGCTTCGAGTCGACGTTCGTCGACTCGCTTCTGCGCTTCGGCCACTTGAGGCGCGGTGTGCGCCCAGGACCGGATCGCGGCCTCCGCATCGTGCGGGACCTGTCCGGCCAGCTCCTTCATCAGGTGGATGCGCTCGACCGGGTCCGCCGGCGCGTTCGCAAGTCTCACGATGCGGTCGGTCTGGGACTCCT
Source organism: Hoyosella subflava DQS3-9A1 (assembly GCF_000214175.1). Taxonomy (NCBI): domain Bacteria; kingdom Bacillati; phylum Actinomycetota; class Actinomycetes; order Mycobacteriales; family Hoyosellaceae; genus Hoyosella; species Hoyosella subflava. The sequence goes on along the minus strand of NC_015564.1, from coordinate 258,292 downwards.
CCCAGTACACCAGGAACTCCGTGACGAATCCCTCGAAGCTCCCGAAGTACCCGTAGAACGAGCCTGAAGTGACCTTGAGTGACTTGCACAGAACGCCGATCTTCAGGTTGCCTGCGCCCTCGGTCGCAAGGAGCCTCATCGCGGCTTCAAAGTAGTCGTCGCGAGTGACCAGAAGACGCATGGCTCCCCTCCCATAGATCACCGGGACCACGGCAACCCCAGATGTAGATCAATATATGTTTGTCGCTGCGGTGCGTCAACTCGTCCACCCTCTCAGAGCCGGTTCGTCAGACGTGTGGTGATCAGCTCACTGACGAACTCGTCGAGACCCGAGAAGTACCCATAGAAGGAGCCGCTGGGTGACACCGAGTGCCTCGCACAGGGATTCCACCTTGAGCACTCGCCGATCCATCGCGGACGAGGAAGTCCAGGATGGTCGGAAGTAGTCCTCGGCGGTAACGATGCGGCGCGTGACTGATCAGCCGTCGACAAAGAGGTCGAGTTCGAGAGCCTCTCCTCCGCCGCATGTCACCTCTTGAAACACACCTAATGTATGCTATGTTATGTTTCATCAAGAGGCAGACAACCCAGAGGACGAGCCATGACGCAGCTGACAACCGAGCTGAACCCGACACTGAGTGTGGACCGGAAGACGGTGCTCGCCGGCGCCGTCGTCGAGCACCAGCTCAAGGGCCGGTCGGCCCGCCTGGTCCTGGATCTCTGAGGCCTGCGAATGTCACAGCGACTCTCCGCCCTCGATGCCGCGTTCCTCCAGGTCGAGGACCGACAGAACCGCATGCAGCTTGCCGGAATGCTCATCTTCAAGGGCCAGGCGCCTGACCCGCAGCACTTTCGTGCCGCCGTCGGCGAGCGCCTGCTCGGTCTGCCTCGCTTCCGACAGCGACTCCAGCAGTCGACGTTCGGCCTCGGCCGCCCGAGATGGGTCGACGACGACTCGTTCGACCTGGACTATCACCTCTCACGCATCGCCCTCCCCAGCCCCGGGGGCCATGAGGAGGTCGCCGCGCACATCGACCACATGACCTCGGCGCCTCTGGACCTGAGCCGACCGCTGTGGGAGGTCGGGCTGGTCGAAGGGCTGGCCGATGGCTTCGCCGTCTCACTCAAGGTGCATCACTGCATGGTCGACGGGCTGTCCATCATCGACATCTTCACCGCCCTGCTCGCACCGGATTCCGACCTGACGCCGCCGCCGCCGAACAGCCCGGCCCCCCGGGGACTGGCCCCGGTCAAGGCGCAGGCGCCTAGCCGCCTGCGTCGAGTCCAAGGCGCCGCAAAGTTGCTGGGGCAGGCACCCACGTCCCCGTTCAACACCGGAGACTCGGGGCCAACGCGGCGTACGGCGTACGTCACCGTGCCCCTCGACTCCATCCACGAGGTCCGCAAGGTCCACGGCACCACGGTCAACAACATCGTGCTCGCGGTAGTTGCGGGAGGTCTGCGGCGATACCTGACCCGCCACGACTCGATGGTCGACAAGCTCCACGCCTTCGTCCCGGTCAACCGGCGTCCGCAGGACGCCCGAGGCAGCCTGGGCAACCAGATCGGGATGACCTACCCGGCCCTGCCCGTGGGTGAGGCTTCACCCGATGCACGAATTATGAAGGTCGTAAGGAGCGTGGGGGAGGCCACCGCGTCCGGACAGGCGGCCACCACGGCCACCTTGATGCGACTGCTCGGGCTGGCTCCCGCGCCACTGGCCAGGTCGCTCAACCGCGCCGCCCAGTTCAATGCCGGCATGTTCAACCTCACCGTCACGAACGTGCCGGGGCCGCCGGGACCGGTTCACTTCCTCGGCAGTGACCTCGAGCTGATCCTCGGCTCCACCCCCCTGACGAAGCGACACGCGCTGACAATCGCGGTGCTCAGCTACAACGGCTCGCTCTCGTTCATGGTCACCACAGACCCGCGTCGAGTCCCAGACGGCAGCGAGATCGCGGAAGACCTCAGGGCCGAGCTGGAGTCATTGCGCGAACAGATCGCCCTCACCTCAGACTTCCAAGGGAGCCCACAATGAGACGCTCAACTCTCAACGGCCTGCGCATCGCCATCACCGGTGGAGCACGCGGCATCGGCCTGGCCACTGCCAAGGAGCTGCACGCCCGGGGAGCGACCGTCGTCATCGGCGACCTCGACGTCGAGCTGGCCACCCAGGCCGCGAGCGGGATCAGCGCGAAAGTCCGCGGCCTGACCCTGGACGTCTCGGACCACGCGTCGTACGCCGCCTTCGTCCGGGCGGCCACCGCTGACGGACCACTGGACGTTCTGGGCTGCCTCCACGGCATGAGCCTCACTCTGCCCGCCATGCTCGACCGGGGAAGCGGGCACATCATCAATGTCGCCTCCACGGCAGGCAAGACGCCGGTCCCCGGAGGCGTCGCCTACTGCGCCACCAAGTCAGCGGTCGTCGCGCTCACCGAGACCGCACGGGTGGAGCACAGTGGCTCCGGTGTGGCGTTCACCTGCGTGATGCCCCACTTCACCAACACCGAGCTGATCGCCGGAACCCGCCCAACGAGGCTGATACCGGTGATCGAACCGGAGGACGTCGCCAAGGCCATCGCCGACGCGGTAGCCACCCAGCCGAAGGACGTCTTCGTCCCGAAACTGGTGGGCACCATCCTGCGCACCCAACCCTTGTTCGGTCGGCGCCTGCGCGACAGCGTCAGCAGCCGCCTCGGCGCCTACGACACGTTCCTGACGTTCGACCGCGACGAGCGGGCAGCGTACGACGACCGCCTCAAGCGCTACTGAGAGCGGTGCGGACATAACGACGACCACTGAGCAGAACGCCTCTGCCGCTATGGAGGTTGCTCGACGCCGAACTGCTTGTCGTGCCACTGCAGGGAGTTGATCAGCGTGGCCGTGATCCGCGCGCCGGTCATGCCGAACGGGTGGCTGACCGCGATCGCACCCCCGTTCACGTTCAGCTTCTCCCGCGGAATACCGAGCTGCTGGGCCGAGCCGAGCGACTGCACAGCGAACGCCTCATTGATCTCGAACAGATCGATGTCATCAAGGCCCAGGCCCGCATTGCGCAGCGCAACCGGGATCGCGTCGACCGGGCCGAGGCCCATGATCTCCGGCGAGAGGCCAGTCACCGCGGTGGACACGATGCGGGCGAGCGGGGTCAGGCCGAGCTCCCTTGGCGCGCACGTCGCTCATCACCACAAGCGCCGCAGCCCCATCGTTCAGCGGGCACGCATTGCCCGCAGTAACGGTGCCGTCGGGACGGAACACCGGCTTCAGCTGGCTGACACCCTCAAGCGTCGTGCCCGGCCGCGGGCCGTCATCGGCCGAGACGACCGTGCCGTCCGGCAGCGTGACACCGGCGTGATCTCGCGGCCCCAGAAGCCCTCCTCGATCCGCTGGCACGCGAGGTTCTGGCTACGCACCGCGAACTCGTCCTGCTCGTGACGCGACATGCCCAGCACCTGCGCGACGTTCTCAGCGGTCTGTCCCATCGCGATGTAAAGATCCGGCAGCGCACCCGAATCACGGGGGTCAACCCACGTACCGGCCCCGCCACCCGCGCGCTTATCCGTAAGCGCCTGCGCGTCGGCAAAGACCGGGTTCTGCCCCTCAGGGTTATCCGAAATGCCGCTGAAATATCGGCTCACCGTCTCAACGCCCACGGAGATGAACGCGTGCCCCTTCCCCGCCCTGATCGCGTGGAACGCTATGCGCGTGGCCTGCAGGCTGCTCGAACAGTAGCGGTTGACCGTGACACCGGGCACATGGTCCATCCCGCTCAGGACAGCAATCGCACGCCCAAGGTTGTTGCCAACCTTCACCAGTGGGATTCCCCGTGCCGACAATCAGATCGGTGACCTCAGCGAGATCCAGCCCGGGAACCCCGGCGAGCGCGGTCCGGACCATCTGGGTAGCCAATTCGTCAGGTCGCATCTCCTTCAGCGAGCCCTTCCCAGCACGCCCGATCGGCGAACGGGCGGCAGAAACGATCACAGCTTCGGGCAGGGGATCCTCCGGGTAACCAATCGTTTGCTTATTTGTTGGCACGTTTCTGCGGTCGTTCACGTTGCCGAGTGCCTCATGCGCGCATGGGCCGCGGGTGCTGGCCCCGGCGACCAGTGCGTGGTGATCGACGTCGACTCGTTCAGGCTTACTCCGGAAGTGAGTAAAGCCCCAGGTCATCGCTGGGGATCCTCAAGTCGCGAGGGGGAGTTGAACCGTAGGAACACGATGCCTGATCATGCAGGAATCGCAGTCCTGAGCGTGAAAGTGGCGTTCCGTTGCCTCCGGTTGGCTCCCGTTTCCTCAGGGGTGTGCACCCCAAGGGGTGCACCGCCAGCGTCAGTCATCCGCTGACTGATGTCGCGGGGTTCGGCGGCTGGAGTAGGCGCAGCGACGTCTGAACCGCACGATCGACCCGCCCCCGATCACCGGCCACGAGGAGATCGAGCTGAAGACCGCGGAACTGCGCGAGGACCAGGGTGGCGACGGGCTCTGCGGCCTGGCGCTCCCAGCCTTCGCCCGCCAGTCGCTCGACGACGAGCTCGATCCAATCGTGGACGAGCGAGTCAGCAAGTGCTGGATCGCCTTGACCCCCACGCGGCTGCCTGCCGACCAGCTCGAAGAGCAGCAAGAATTGGCGCTGCTCCTTCGGCTCGCAGAGGAGGTCCCACATCCTCACGACGAGCTCTGCGGTCGACTCCGCGGACGCCAGTCCAGGGTCCCCAGCCATCCGAGCAGCGACGTCGGTGCGGATGTGGTCGAGTACCGCGGTGAGCAACTCCTCCTTGGAGGAGAAGTGGCGGAGCAGGGTTGCGTGCGAGACCCCGACTCCCTCAGCGACGGCTCGTAGTGCCAGGTTCGCGATGCCCTGCTCCAGAAGGAATTCGGTGACGCTGCTGAGGAGCTCGGAGCGGCGGTGCTGATACCGCAGGCTCCGGCCGTCCCGCCGACCGTCTGTACTCATCGCGATCCATCCGCCTCCGGCATCAGGGGCTGGTCAATACCCAGGAATAGGCGTACCGTATGGTACGTCAACCATTTGGTACGCCTAGTCTGCCACAGCTCGTCATCCGGCCACGCCAGCGCGTACACACTCTCCCGAGGAGACTGCCAGATGCCGCGAAAGAATCGCGCCAATACGATCCCCTTCCTGGCGCGTTACCTCGCCAGCAAGGTCCGCCCGGGCGGCAGGCCCGCGTCACTGATGGACGTCGGGCTCTTCACCGGTGTCCCCCAGCACGACAACTTCGCCCGCGTCCGCGACCTCGCTCCCACCCGGAAGATGCCTGCAGCAACCGAACCCTTCACCTGGCCGACGGGCCCGATGATCGAACTGCCGACGACGTACCTGTTCCAGGGAGAGGAGCGATCCACCGAGCAGTTCCTCATCGACACCGACACCGCAGCACTGCTGGTCCTCGTCGACGGCACGATCCGCGCTGAGCGCTATCTGCTCTCTGGCGGCCCCAACGTGAACTGGCTTTCGATGTCGGTAGCGAAGAGCTTCGTGTCCTGCCTGGTCGGGATCGCCGTGGACGAAGGCAAGATCCGGAACATCGACGACCCGATCAGCGACTACGTTCCCGTCGAGTCCGGGTCGGCCTACGACGGGGTCCCGATCAGGACTGTGCTGCAGATGTCGTCGGGCGCCCGGTGGAACGAGGACTACAACGACCCCAAGTCCGATGTCCACCAGATCTCCCGCGCCATGCTGGGCCTGGGAGGCGGTCTCGACGGGTTCGTGGCGCGGATGGTGAGGGAGACCGCACCGGAGACCGTGTGCCGCTACAACTCCGGGGAGACCCAGGTGCTCGGTACCCTGATCGCGCGCGCCACCGGCCAGAACGTGTCTGACTACATGCACGAGAAGCTCGCGGAGCCGCTAGGCTTCGAAGCGCCCGGCTTCTGGATCACCGACATGCGCGGCGTCGAGATGTCGTACGCCGGCCTGAACCTCACCGCACGGGACTTCGCCAAGCTGGGAGAGCTCTACCGCAACCACGGCGTCTGGCAGGGCCAGCGCATCGTCTCCGACGACTGGGTGCGCGCTTCGACCACCATCGACTCCCCGATCCGCGAGCCCGGGCGTCCCATCGTCGGCGACCACGGGATCGACCTGGGTTACGGCTACCAGTGGTGGATCCCGGCGGGCGACCGGGGCGACTACAGCGCCATCGGCATCCTCAACCAGCTCGTCTACGTCGACCCCAGCACCCGCACCACGATCGTCAAGCTCTCCGCCAACCGGATGTACGGCACCTCCACCGGGGAGTCGACCAACCGTGACGTCGAGAACGTCGAGTTCCTGCGCGCCATCGCCCAGCACAGCAACCAGGCCAGCCCCCAGGAGCTGTAAACCGCGATACGCGTACGGCCCCGTCCCCTCGCCGGTCCGCCGACTTCCTGCGGGCCTCGCCGTCCTGATCAGCTCTGCGCCACCAGCAGTTCCGCAATTTGGATTGCGTTCAGGGCTGCACCTTTACGGAGGTTGTCGTTCGTGATGAACAAAGCCAGCCCGCGCCCTTCGGGCACACCGGGATCCTGTCGAATCCGGCCGACCAGCGACGGGTTCCGGCCCGCCGCGGCGAGCGGCGTCGGAACATCGACTAGTTCCACGCCCTGCGCTTCCGCGAGAATCTTCTCGGCACGTTCGACGCTCAACGGCTGAGAGAACTCAGCATTGATCGAAAGGGAGTGGCCGGTCACGACGGGAACACGCACACACGTTCCGGATACGGCAAGTTCGGGAAGCCCGAGAATCTTACGGCTCTCATTTCGCAGCTTCTGATCTTCATCGGTTTCACCGCTGCCATCGTCGACGAGCGCGCCCGCCAGTGGCAGTGCATTGAACGCGATGGGAGCAACGTACGTCTCCGGCTCGGGGAACGCCACGGCGGACCCGTCATTCACCAGCTTCTCGGCATCGTCGATCACCGCGCGAAGCTGAGTGAGCAACTCCCTGACTCCTGCAAGCCCGCTGCCAGACACCGCCTGGTACGTGGACACGATCAGCCTGGTCAGACCGGCTTCGTCGTGCAGGGCCTTGAGAACCGGCATCGCGGCCATCGTCGTGCAATTGGGATTGGCGATGATCCCCTTCGGTGGGTTGCGAATCTGGTCCGGGTTCACCTCGCTGACAACGAGTGGCACCTCAGGGTCCTTGCGCCACGCAGAAGAGTTGTCGACGACAACCGCTCCCGCCGCCGCGAACCGTGGCGCCTGCTCCCGGGAGAGCGTGCCCCCCGCAGAGAAAAGCGCGATGTCGATGCCCTTCAAATCCTCATCTGAAGTCGCGGCCACATCCTCAACGACGATATCTCCACCGCGAAACGGGAGCGTCGTTCCTGCCGAACGCGCGGACGCAAAGAAGCGCACGCGGTCCGCGGGAAAGTTCCGTTCCTCGAGGAGCGCACGCATCACACGACCGACCTGGCCGGTAGCTCCCACTACAGCAACAGTGGCACCCATTATCAGATCCCCGATCCGGCGTAGACGACAGCTTCCTGATCGCCACCGAGCTGAAAAGCCTGGTGAACAGCAGCGACCGCCTTGTCGAGTTCGGTATCGCGGCACAAGACCGAGATGCGGATCTCCGAGGTCGAAATCAACTCGATGTTGACCCCTGCATTCGCCAGCGCCTCGCAGAACGTCGCGGTCACACCGGGATGCGAGCGCATGCCCGCACCGATTAGCGACAGTTTGCCGATGTGATCGTCATAGAGCACCTGGCTGAAACCGATCTTATCCTGCAGCTTCGTCAGATACTCGACAGCCTTGGGGCCGTCAGACCGAGGCAGGGTGAATGTGATGTCGGTCTTGCCGGTCTCCACCTTGGAAACGTTCTGCAGCACCATGTCAATGTTGATTTCCGCGTCTGCGACAGCCCGGAAAACCTGCGCCGCGAAACCAGGCGCGTCCGGGATGCCGACGACCGTGACTTTGGCCTCGCTGCGATCATGCGCAACTCCGGTCAGAATGGCGTCTTCCACAGGAATGTCCTCCATTGATCCGGACACGATTGTTCCGGGTTTGTTCGAATATGACGATCGGACGTGAATCGGCGTGTTATAGCGCCGTGCGTATTCAACACAGCGCAACATCAGCACCTTCGCGCCGGCGGCCGCCATCTCGAGCATTTCTTCGAACGAAATATTGTCTAGCTTGCGCGCATTCGGGACGATGCGCGGGTCAGCACTGTAAACACCATCAACGTCTGTGTAGATCTCGCAGACATCAGCGTTCAGCGCGGCAGCAAGAGCTACCGCAGTCGTGTCGGACCCACCGCGTCCTAGCGTTGTGACGTCTTTGCTGTCCTGGCTGACGCCCTGAAAGCCGGCAACGAGCACGATCGACCCCTCGTCGAGCGCTGTCCGCACGCGCCCCGGCGTCACATCGATGATCTTCGCCTTGCCATGCGATTGGGTGGTGATGACCCCCGCTTGCGAACCCGTAAACGATCGGGCTTCGGCACCCAAGGCGTGAATCGCCATGGCCACGAGAGCGTTCGAGATCCGCTCGCCCGCGGTCAGCAACATGTCCATTTCACGCGGATGCGGCGCGGGTGACACATCGGCGGCCAGTTGAAGCAGATCGTCTGTCGTATCGCCCATCGCCGACACAACAACAACCACGTCATGGCCCTGGCGCTTTGTCTCGACGATCCTCTCGGCGACACGCTTGATGCGCTCGGCGGACTGCACCGAGGATCCTCCGTACTTTTGCACGACTAGCGCCACGCTGAAACTCACCCTTTCGGAAAATTGCCGGGATTCCAAACGAACACTCTACCGAGGTTTCTCCTGGAATGCGCCTGCGCAACCGCGCTCAAGTCAGCTGAGCGTGACGCGGAAGACCAGCATCTGCACTGTTCAGCGCCCCTATCGCACACCGCGTTCAGCTAGTTTTAAGAAAATGCACAGGATCCGCCCTATGAGACGGAAGTGCGCTTTCCTAGGCGTTGATGCGCTCAGTTTCCATTTTGACCCCGGCCGCGCGCAATCGCGTGGGCAGTGCCTCACCCATAGCCGCTGCCGGTGTGATCACTCCTGTGAGCGCAGAGAGCTGGTCACGGTCAAGCGCCAGACAGAGCCCAGCCTCTCCGAGCATCACCGCCGTGGCCGCGTAACCCGGGTCACCCTGCGCAGCAAAGGTGGCCTTGTACCGGGCTCCGGACGACGTGTCCGCATAGGTCTCAATCACGAAAAAGCCCTTGAGCCGCGCTTCTTCGCTTGGACCTGATCCAGGCTGCGGGAGCACCCGGTCAATCACCTTCTGGGGCGCTCGCCGGAACAGTGTCGGCCCGAACTTCCACATCGCGCCCAGAGCACCCGACAGTGCGGCAGCGAACAGTGGCGACGCTACTGACGATCCAGTCCCCATTACTTCGCGGTAGCGGAACTGCTTTCCGTACGCCCATCCCAGGAGACCGTTTGTGCGCCTTACAACACGCGTGTTGTAAGGCGCCATCAAGAACGTGGCGGTCCACCCTTTCAGCGAGGGGTCGATATCACTGGCTTTGCCGAATCCGCTGTCTTTCTGGTCACCAAGATCCGGCTCAAGCGTGCGGTCAGTACTGAATGTGTAGGGGTCCTTGACGATTCTCGCGAGTTCGGGGTTCTCGCTCTCCCGCTCCATCTGGCGGCGGCCCGATGCGACAGTACCGCCGCTCATTCCACCGCGCATCGCCTTCACGTACAGCGTTGTATCGGACAGTTCACCAGCGTCGTCGGCAAGCGCCTGCTGATAGATCGAATAGACATTCAGATCGGACGGGATGGAGTCGAACCCGCAGGAATGCACGATGCGCGCGCCGGTTTCCTGCGCTCGCTCGTGGAACTTCTCGATGCTGTCGTGGACGAAAAGCTGCTCTCCTGTGAGATCGGCGTAATCCGTCCCAGCATTCACGCAAGCCTCGACAAGGGGCAGGCCATACTTCGCGTACGGGCCCACCGTCGTCACCACGGTGCGAGTTCGGCCCGCCATCGCGGCGAGCGAAGCGGGATCACTTGCATCCGCCTCCACTACGGGCCACGTGTGCGCGACCCCACCAATTTCGTCGATCACGGCCTGGAGTTTCTGTTTAGACCGCCCAGCGAGCGCGATTCGCGCGTAGTCGGGCGCGCTCTGCGCGAGATGCTGCGCAGTCAGCCTGCCCACGAATCCACTCGCTCCGTAGAGGATGAGGTCAAATTCACGTTCTGAGGGGCCACCGGTTGCCATGTCCCACACGCTAGCCTCCGCGATTACCTCCCGTCATGGAAGATCCGCCAATTCGTGCCACTGTTATCGCAGCGACGCCGACGCAAAACCAAACTCCACAGATCAGGCGCACACTGACCGCCGAGGATAAGAACCTTGCGCGCCGGGGTACAGTGAAGACATGCATCGCGGTCTTCTCCTTAAGCGCCGCGACGGGATCTGACGCAGACCGGCATCCCGTCGCGGGACTTTCTGGTGCTGGTCTACTCCCTGTGGGAGCAAAGCCTTACTTACCCGAGAAAGATCTTCCGATGACCATTGTTGAACCTGAGGCTGGGCAGGTCGCCGCAACCTCCGCCCCCTCTCGCCCAAAACCTGCCGGGCAGCCTTCATGGAACACTCAAAAAGGCAGCTCCCTGCCCGTCTACCGGTACCGGCCCTTTGACGAGGAAGTCGAACACATCTCGCTGCCCGACCGGACCTGGCCCGACAACGTCACGGAGCGGGCTCCGCTGTGGTGTGCTGTGGATCTCCGCGATGGGAACCAGGCGCTCATCGATCCGATGAGCCCAGCCCGCAAACGGCGGATGTTCGACCTGCTCGTCAGCATGGGGTACAAGCACATCGAGGTCGGCTTCCCTTCAGCGAGCCAGACCGATTTCGATTTCGTCCGCGAGATCATCGAAGAGGGCGCAATCCCGGACGACGTGTACATCCAGGTGCTCACGCAGTGCCGTGAAGAATTGATTCGCCGGACCTTCGAAGCCTGCAGGGGCGCGAAGAACGCAATCGTTCACATCTACAACTCGACCTCAATCCTGCAGCGACGCGTCGTGTTCCGCGCCGATAAAGACGTCATCAAGAAAATCGCGATGGATGGCGCGCTGGTTTGCCTTGAGGAAGCGGCGAAGTATCCAGACACGAACTGGATGTGGCAGTACTCGCCCGAGTCCTATACCGGGACTGAACTGAGCTACGCCAAGGACGTTTGCGATGCCGTGACCGAGATCTTCGCGCCCACGCCCGAACAGCCGATGATCATCAACCTCCCGGCAACGGTGGAGATGGCGACCCCCAACGTTTATGCCGATTCCATCGAGTGGATGCACCGCAATCTCGAGCGTCGCGACTCCATCATCCTGAGCCTGCACCCACACAACGATCGTGGAACCGCTGTCGCCGCAGCTGAACTGGGCTACCAGGCTGGTGCGGACCGCATCGAAGGCTGCCTGTTCGGCAACGGGGAACGCACCGGCAACGTGTGCCTGGTGACGCTGGGCATGAACCTCTTCAGCCGCGGCGTGGACCCGCAGATCGACTTCTCCGACATTGATGACATCCGCCGGACCGTCGAGTACTGCAACCAGCTAGCAGTCCCGGAACGCCATCCCTACGGGGGTGACCTGGTGTACACCGCATTCTCCGGCAGTCACCAGGATGCGATCAACAAGGGCTTCGACGCCATGCGGGAAGATGCCGACGTTCAGGACACTGAGGTCGACAACATACTTTGGCAAGTGCCCTACCTGCCGATCGATCCGAAGGACGTGGGGCGTACCTACGAGGCTGTCATCCGCGTCAATTCACAGTCCGGCAAGGGCGGTGTCGCCTACATCATGAAGACCGACCATGGTCTGCAACTGCCGCGTCGCCTCCAGATCGAGTTCTCGCGGACGATCCAGCAACACACCGACTCAGCAGGCGGTGAGATCAGTCCTGAAGCCATGTGGAAGGCCTTCTCCAAGGAATATCTGGAACCGGTCAGCCCGCTCGAGCGAATCCGTCAGCTGTACGACCAGGCGGAGGTCGACGGCGGCACTGATTCCATCACTGCGTCTGTGGTCTACAACGGTGCGGAGCGCGAGATCTCCGGCAAGGGAAACGGTCCCCTCGCTGCATTCGTCCATGCACTCGCGACCCTGAACCTCGACGTTCGCGTGCTCGACTACAGCGAACACGCGATGTCCGCCGGTGATGACGCGTCGGCTGCCGCGTACGTGGAGTGCCTCGTCGGTGACCAGCAGGTGTGGGGTGTCGGTATCGCTACGTCGATAACTACAGCATCGCTGCGCGCAGTTGTCTCCGCGGTCAACCGCGCGGTCGCAGTGACCCCCTAGGGGTTCCGCAACCGGGGCGCACCGCGCAATAGTGATCGTTCTCACCTCCTGAAATCCGCCGCTGTGGCTTGTCCTGGCGGCGGATTTTGCGTCCCACGTGGAAATTTCTGCGTTCATTCCGCTTGTCCAAGGAGCGGGATGTTTCACAACCCTGTTACGAGCCCCTGATATCGTGACTTCGGCGAGCCTGACATCAGCGAAGGGGGAAGTATGACTGCCTACCCGCTGCTGTCCGAATTTCACACCGCACTCCTCGGGACTCGAGGCCGTCTCAGCTTTTCCGGTTCCAACGGGTATCCGAGCACGTGGGGGCACCACGGTAGTGGCTGCCCGCCGCCAGCAACACCCCACTGACGGGGCCCTCAGCCTGGGGCGCCCCCTAAGAGACGTGTCTTTTGCCGAGCATCCGCTAAAGGGGTTGGTACGTGGTTCTGCCGTTGGTTCTCAGCTTGCTGGCGTTGGCGGCCGTGGCATCGCCATTGCTGGACAAGTACCTGGGCCGTACAACCGGCTGGGTTCTCGCAGCGACCTTCCTCGGTCTCGGCGGCTGGATTTTCTACGAGGCGCCCCCGCGCCTTCGTGACGGCGGGGTGATCGAGTATAGCCAGCCGTGGATGCCCGCAATCGGCGTGAATTTCCACCTTCGGCTCGACGGCACCGGCCTCCTGTTCACCGCCCTGGTGCTCGGTGTGGGTGCGCTGATCATGGCTTACTCCACGCGCTACTTCAGTCATGGCCGTCACGCCGGGTTCTACGCCCTGATGTCGCTCTTCGCGGCGGCGATGTTCGGGCTCGTTGTTGCTGACGACGTCGTGTTGCTGTTCGTCTTCTGGGAGTTCACGACAATCGCGTCGTTCTTCCTGATTGGCCGGACAGGCCTGCACGCCAACAAGCCGGCGATGCGGACCCTGCTCCTCACCGCGGGCGGCGGACTCGCACTGTTGTCCGCGGTCGTCACCATGATCGTGTTCACCGGAACATCGCAGCTCAGCGTGATCCTCGCGCACCCTGTCTGGCAGGAAAACGGAACGTTCGCAACGACTGTCGGCGTGCTCATCATCATCGCTGCGTTCACGAAGTCCGCGCAGTTCCCGTTCCACTACTGGCTGCCAGACGCCATGGCGGCAGCGACACCGGTGAGCGCCTACCTGCATGCGGCGGCGATGGTGAAGGCCGGCATCTACCTGCTGATGCGCTTCTCACCAGTGCTGAGCGACAACACCGTCTGGCACGTGACGCTGATCAGTGTCGGTCTGCTGACGGCGATCATGGGCGCAGTTTTCGCGCTGCAACGCCACGATTTGAAAGAGCTTCTCGCCTACTCGACGGTGAGCCAGCTTGGATTCCTCGTCGCCGTCATCGGTATCGGCACACCCGCTGCCCTCGCGGCGGCAGGTATTCACACCCTTGCCCACGCGCTATTCAAAGCAACCCTCTTCATGCTCGTCGGCGTGATCGACCGTGAAGTCGGAAGCAGGGACATCCGTAAACTCACTGGGTTGCGCCGTGTCATGCCCCTCACCGCCGCCCTCACCGCGCTCTCGGCACTCTCCATGGCAGGCGTACCACCGCTCCTAGGTTTCATCTCGAAAGAGAACATGTTCGGAGCCTTCCTCGAGGCGCCCGGACCGGACTTCGTTGGCCCGCTTGTCGGCACATTCGCGGTTATCGGCGCGATCCTGACGTTCGCGTACTCATTCCGGATCGTGTATGGCGCGTTCAGTGGCCCAACCGAGCAGGTGAAGCTGCGTGAGCCCTCCTTGATCTTCCTGCTGCCCGCTGCCGTGTCATCGCTGGCTGGCCTCGTTCTCGGTTTCTACGCCGGGTTCCTCGACCCCCTGATCGAGCGGGTCGTACTGGATACGCAGGGCCTTGTGGGCACCTTCTACCTAACGCTGTGGCACGGGGTCAACGCAGCGTTCATCATGTCGATGATCACGATCGGCGTCGGTATCGTCCTCTTCCTGCTCCGCAACACGATCGACCGTCTGCTCGACCGGCGCCTCTTCCCGATCACGGGCGTGGAGGTATTCGAACGGATCTACGATGGCACGATCGCCTTTGGAGCGCGGGTCGGAGACCTCACTCGCTCGAATTCGCCGACTCGCCACCTCGCGGCACCGTTCGTATTACTGGCGCTGCTCGCGATCGGAGTGTTCGTCAGCAGTCCAGTGGTTCCCGCGTTCCCTGAGCCCGTCACACAGCCGATCGACTGGCTGCTGCTGCTGCTCGTGTCAGCTGGTGTGATCGGCATTGTCATTGCACGGTCACGCCTCGCCGCGCTGGCCTTGCTCGGCGTCGTCGGTTTCGTCGTCGCGCTGCTCTTCTTTGTGCTCGGCGCTCCCGATGTAGGTCTGACACAGCTGCTCGTCGAGGTACTCACGGTTGTCGTCGCCGTACTCATACTTCGTCGGCTGCCCCGCGTCTTCCACACAGTAAGCAAGTCGCGCACAGCCCTGACCGCGGGAATCGCTGTCATCGCCGGAGCGAGCGCAGCGCTCGCCACCTACACGCTCACCGGCCGTCGCGAAATTTCTCAGGCGGGTGAGTACTTCATCCGGGAAGCAGAAGAGGAAACGGGCGGAACGAACGTTGTCAACACAATTCTTGTCGACTTCCGTGCGCTCGACACTCTTGGAGAATTGACAGTCTTGGGCGTCGCGGGGCTCGTCATCATTTCGGTACTCGACTCGAGCGGACTCCTTCGCGGAGACCGTGATCCTCGCGCCACCGAGTTGAAGGATGCGCCCATCGGCTCCGCCGTCGGCAACACGATCCTGGCGCGCACAGTCGGGCGCTGGCTCGCACCCGTCCTCATCATTCTATCGCTGTACCTCCTCATCCGCGGGCATGATCTCCCTGGTGGAGGTTTCATCTCCGCGCTCGTTGGTGGTGCCGGATTCGCACTCGCGTACCTCAGCGCGCCGAGTGCGGCACGCGCACCCATCCGCTTGCCGTATGTGGGGCTGATCGCCTCCGGAATCGGCATCGCCACACTCGTGGGTGTGCTCGGCTTCGCCGATGGGTCGTTCCTCCGGCCGCTGCACTACAACATCCCGCTGCCAGGTGACGCGTATTACCACTTCACCACGGCGCTCATCTTCGATATCGGCGTCTATCTCGCCGTCGTCGGTGTCATACTCGCCGCCCTCAACCGGCTTGGCGTCGAAGACACACCCGCCGCCTACACTCCGGACGCGCCGGACGGCGCTCCCCCGGATAGGGACCCGCCAGCCAGTAATGAGCCAGAACACGAAGCGATGACAGGAGGCCGACGATGACTCTTGCGCTCTTCGTCGGCGTGCTCGTAGCGGGCGGCGTTTACCTCGTGCTCCAGCGCGGCATGGTCCGAATCACGTTCGGCTTCGTCCTGCTCGGGCACGCAGCGAACCTCGTGCTCTTGTCCGCCGGGGTCGCATCACGGCGCGAGGCACCTCTCGTGCAGTTAACAGACCTCGCTGGGGCGGCCGACGCGCTGCCGCAGGCCTTCGCACTGACCGCGATCGTGATTGCCTTTTCGATCACCATCTACATGCTGACTCTTGCTGGCGCTGGTTCCGGTGACGATGACACCGACGATCCCCCGATACCAGCCGATAAACCAAAACCTCCCGGAGCAGAGGAGACCGTGACCGAGACTGACGCCGGATCGACAGAGAAGATCCAGCGGGGAGACGTTCCGTCGGCTTCGCCCAAGGGAGAAGGCATGCGGACATCTGACGTGCATGGCGAGGGCAACCCATGAACAGTGCCTACCTCGCTTTCGTAATCATCGTCCCCCTGCTCGCGGCGGCACTGCTGACCGTGATGCATACGCCCCTGTTGGTGCGCCGGACCATCCTCCTCGGGACCAACGCGTTCGCACTCGGCTTCGGAATCTGGCTTGCTGTCGAAACCTACGGTGGGAACGTCCTCGGGCACAGCATCGCGCTGTGGCCGAGCGGCATTGCGATCCCCCTGGTCGCGGATATGTTCAGCGCGCTGATGCTGATCGTGACCGCACTTCTGGGCCTCGTGTGCTCCGCTTTCGGTATAGCGACCGGAGACGACGACCGCGCGTACTTCGCACCGCTGGTCCTGGTCCTCTCTGGCGGTGTCTACGGCGCACTCCTCACAGGCGACCTCTTCAATCTCTTCGTTTTCATTGAGGTGATGCTCCTGCCGTCCTACGGCCTGATCGCCATGCTCGGCGGGCTCCGGCGCCTGTCGGCGGGACGGCTGTACGTAACGATGAACCTGATGACGTCGACGATCTTCCTCGTCGGGGTCGGACTGGTTTATGGCGTTGCTGGGACGGTGAACATCGCCGAACTGGCGGGTGCGGGTAGTGAGGATCCGCTGATCGGTGCTGCTGTCGCTGTGGTTCTCATTGCCCTCGGCGTCAAGGCAGCGGTGGTGCCTGTGCACGGCTGGCTCGCGCGGACATACCCGTATACCTCCCCTGCAGTCACGGCGCTCTTCTCCGGGCTCCACACCAAAGTCGCGATCTACGCCATCTACCGGATCTACGCGGTGATCTACGAGGGCGACAGCCGTTACCTGTGGATCGGCATTGTGATCATGTCGGCGACCATGCTCATCGGCGTGCTCGGCGCCGTCGGTGAAAACACCACACGGTCGATCCTCACCTTCCACATGATCAGCCAGATTGGATACATCCTGCTCGGTGTCGCGTTGTTCGGCCCCATCGGACTGACTGCTGGCATCTTCTACCTGCTGCACCACATGGTGGTCAAAGCGTCGCTGTTCTTATCCACCGGCGCAGTCGAAGTCACGTACAAAACGAACGATCTCGGCAAGGTGCAGGGAATCGCCCGTACTGAACCGCTCATCGCGGCGGCCTTTTTGGGCGCGGCGTTCTCACTTGCCGGCCTTCCCCCCTTCTCGGGGTTCGTCGCGAAGCTCGTGCTCGTGCGGGCAGCGATCGATGAAGCCCAGATCGCCGCCGCGGTGATCGCCGTGGTCGTCAGCCTGCTGACGTTGATGTCGATGCTGAAGATCTGGAAGGGCGTCTTCTGGGGCCGCGCACCTGAGGATGGTGTCAGTCTGGTGAGTGCACGCAAACCCGGACGATTGCTGACCCACATCAAACCTTCCGTAGCGATGCCAGCGGTCGTGCTAGCGGTCGTCACCCTGGCGGTGGGAATCGGTGCGCAGGGCCTACTGGTTCTCTCTGAACAGGCCGCAGCTGGACTGCTTGACGTGAGCGGGTACGTAGAGGCGGTGATTGGACAATGAGTACTACTCTGACCTGGCCGTTCCGGGCATTGAGTTTCGTTCTGTACTACATCTGGGAGCTGACGAAATCGAACGTCGCCGTGGGGTGGGACATCGTCACTCCCGGCACCCGAATGTCCGCAGGAATCGTGCGGCTTCCCCTGCGCTGCAGCACAGATCTTGAAATCACGATGCTTGCGAATCTGATTTCGCTCACGCCTGGAACGCTGACGCTGTCAGTTCAGAACGATCCGCCAGTCCTCTATGTGCACGGAATGTACGCAGCGGACAAGGATGCATTCAAGGCTGAACTGTACGAAGCTGAGCGGCGTCTCCTGCACGCAATGCGCCGCAACGGAGAAATGGGCGCTATTCCTTCCACAGCCGGAACGAAGAAGACCAACTCGGCAGGAGGCGCGTCATGACCCTGATCATCGACGTGGCTCTCGTGATCGTTGCGCTCACACTCATTCCCGCGTCCTACCGCGTCCTTACCGGTCCGCGAGACGCTGACCGTGGTGTCGCAGCCGACCTCGTGTTTTTCGCTTTTATCGGCGTAGTCGCGCTATTCGGACTACGGATGACCACGGACATCGTTCTCGACATCGTTCTCGTCGCTACAGTCGTGGGATTCCTGGCAACGCTCAGCATTGCTCGTCTCGTCACAAGGGGGCAGCGATGAGTTCAATTCTCGAAGTCGTCGGCACCATCTTCATCGTCCTGGGAACTCTGGCGTTCGTCTCAGCCGCGATCGGCGTACTCAAACTGCCCGACCTCTACGCGCGAATAAGCGCGATCACCACCGCATCCGGCCTGGGGATCGCGCTTATCGTGCTCGGTGTGCTGCTGCACGAGCCTTCAGCGCTCAACATCGTGAAAGCGTCGCTCGCTATTGTGATCAACCTTGCGACAGCCGCTGTCGGCGGACATGCCTTAGGGCGCGCCGGGTATCTCACGGGCGCTCCGCTGGCCCCGCAGACCCTCTACAACGACCTTTCCGTCTATGACCCGCCTAGGGAGTCCACGCAAAAGTGACAATCATCGCAGTGCTACGGGGACAAATTCGGGCGTTCAGCGCGCACGAGACCGCCCAGTCGAACTAGCCTCTTCCCATGGCCAAGGGGAACACACCCGGAGACCCCGGAGAAGTAGCGCGCGCACCGATCACTGCGCGCGGCAAGCTCGCCCTGCGTGCGGCGCGATCGGCGTCGTGGGCGTCACGCAGATCAGGGCGGGGCGCGGGAAACATGATCGGCGGTCTGATAGCGCTCAAAATCGACAAGTCGATCATGAAGCAGCTTGCGAGTTACCGCCGGACAGTGCTGATTTCAGGGACCAACGGCAAGTCGACAACCACGCGAATGACGTCCGCCGCGCTATCCGAACTTGGCGAAGTCGCCACGAACACCGATGGCGCGAACATGGATGCGGGCATTGTCGCCGCGTTCAATCAGAATCTCCACGCACCACTTGCAGCCATCGAGGTCGATGAACTTCATCTCCCCCATGTCTCGGACTTCACCAGCCCCAGAGCGATCATTCTGCTGAACCTGTCCCGGGACCAGCTCGATCGCGTTGGCGAAATCAACATGATCGAGCGGCGGCTTCGTGCCGGACTGGAACGTCACCCTGAGGCAGTTGTTGTTGCGAACTGCGACGACGTTCTGGTGACGTCAGCCGCCTACGATTGTCAGAACGTCGTGTGGGTCGCTGCGGGCAACAGCTGGGTCGGGGACTCGGTAAGTTGCCCGCGCACAGGTGAACCGATCGCGCGCGATGGCACCGACTGGCGCAGTACCGGCAGCGACTTCCGCCGTCCGGCGCCGCACTGGTGGGTTGACGATGACCATCTTTACGGGCCAGACGGTGTCAAGGTACCGATGAGCTTATCGCTGCCCGGCCGCGCCAACCGCGGCAATGCAGCTCAGGCTGTTGCGGCTGCCGTCGCAATGGGGGTAGCGCCCGACGCTGCCGTCGCGGCCGTCTCCGGTGTGCGTGAGGTCGCAGGCCGGTACAGCACAGTTCAAGTTGGCTCGCACAACGTGCGGATGCTGCTGGCGAAGAACCCCGCCGGCTGGCAGGAAGCGCTGTCGATGATCGATCACAGCGTTGATGGCCTCGTGATCGCGGTAAACGGGCAGGTACCCGACGGGGAGGACCTGTCGTGGCTGTGGGACGTGCGCTTCGAGCATTTTGAGGGCATTCAGGTCGTCGCGGCCGGGGAGCGCGGCACGGACCTGGGGGTTCGCCTCACCTACGCAGGTGTCGAGCACACGCTGATCAAAGACCCAATTGCTGCCATCCGGTCATGCCCGCCTGGCCGGGTTGAAGTGCTCGCGAACTACACGGCATTCCTGGGGCTGAACAGGGCTATCGAACGGGAGGTGGCACGTGGCTGAGTCGACGGTGCGGATCGGTCTTGTGCTGCCCGACGTCATGGGCACCTACGGCGACGGCGGTAATGCGCTCATCCTGCGTCAGCGGATGCGGATGCGTGGGATCGACGCGGAAATCGTGGAGATTACGCTCGACGATGAGGTTCCTGAGTCGCTCGATATGTACACCCTCGGCGGCGCCGAAGACTACGCGCAGCGGCTCGCTACACGGCATCTGAACCGTTATCCCGGCTTGCAGCGCGCCGCCGAGCGCGGCGCGCCAGTGCTCGCGATTTGTGCAGCTATCCAAGTCCTAGGCCACTGGTACGAGACCTCCTCGGGCGAGCGCGTTGACGGTGTCTCGATGCTGGACGCGACGACATCGCCGCAAGATGTGCGCGCTATCGGAGAGGTGATCAGTACACCTGTGGCGGACGGCTTGACCGCGCCGCTAACGGGTTTCGAGAATCACCGCGGGGGTACCACACTCGGTCCCCAGGCAGCTCCGCTGGGCCGGGTGACGTACGGCGTCGGGAACGGTGTGGGTGACGGATTCGAAGGCGCAGTTCAAGGGTCCGTCATTGGCACCTACATGCACGGTCCGGCGCTCGCTCGCAATCCGGAACTCGCAGACCTGATCATCCAGCGCGCGCTTGGCGTCGAGGAACTCACACCGCTGCCACTCGACGAGGTCGCGCAGTTACGCAAGGAACGGCTCGCCGTCGCGAAATAGTCAAGCCCTGACGGGCACGATCGGTTTGTAGTTGACACTCGAATACGTCGTGAACTACATAACGTTCAAGCGATAGAGCCGGGCGATTCGCCTGCGATGACGTCACATCGCGCCCGTGTTCCGTCGACGGGAAACCACCCGCGCTCGAACGCCTGCCAGTCCTGCAGGGGCGCACGACACGCCTCGCCATCCCGTGCTACAGCGGCTTCGAGCCGCGCGGCCGCATCCCCCCACTCGACCCAGACGGCGACGGATAGCCTTCCCGCGACTGACCGGCGCGCGCTCGACACACCCTCGATTAGGAGCACGTCGGGCGGGGGCACATCAACGAACGGCCCGGGGACCGGGAGGCCGCCAGCCCATCGAATCGCCTGATAGCGCCCGTCCGCACCCCGTTCGATTGGGTTAAGGACCCCGGCCTCAAGCATCGGCCACCATGCAGCGGGACGATCCCAAGTGGCGAAGTCGTCGCAGGGGATAACCGCAACGAACATGCCTCTGCGATTCAGTTCGTTCGAGAGTGCTTGCGAGAACACCGTCTTTCCGGAGCCTGATGGCCCGTCGATCGCCCCGAGACGCACGGCACCGAGCTTGGGAGCTCGCCGCGACACCACATCAGCCGCCCTAGTCAAAGCGTCTTCATCGAGACCACGGTCCCCGCGCACTCTCACAATGCGCGGCGCCCGGATAGCGCCCGGCCAAGCGTCAGTTCGTCCGCGAACTCCAGGTCCCCACCCATGGGCAGACCCGATGCGAGACGCGTCACGGAGAGACCCGGGAAGCCCCGCAACATCCGCACTAGGTACGTTGCTGTTGCTTCGCCTTCGGTGTTCGGATCTGTCGCAATGATGACCTCAGTGACCTCGACGGCGTCGTCACCCTCGGGCACTTGCCCCCCGATGCGCGCGAGGAGCTCACGGATCCGCAATTGGTCCGGGCCCACCCCGGAAAGCGGATCAAGCGCGCCGCCGAGGACGTGGTAGACGCCCTTGAACTCGCGCGTCCGCTCGACCGCCTGGACATCCTTCGGCTCCTCCACGACACAAATCATGGTGCGGTCCCGGCGCGAATCAGAACAGATCCGGCATTTCTCGTGCTCCGCGACCGTGCCGCACACAACACAGAACTGCACTCCATCGCGGATGCGCTGGAGTGCGTCCTGCAATCGCACAATCTGGGCGCGATCTGCCGTGAGGAGATGAAACGCGATGCGCTGGGCGCTCTTCGGTCCGATCCCGGGCAACTTGCCCAGTTCGTCGATGAGGTCCTGAACTGGTCCTTCGTACACGCGTCCTCTGCCTCAGAAAGGCAGCCCGGGAATACCGGAGCCTCCACCCATCCCGGACGCAAACGGTCCGAGTGCGTCTGCCGCGAGACTTTGCGCATTCTGGCTGGCATCCCTGATCGCCCCGACCACGAGATCCTGAAGCGTCTCGACGTCATCAGGATCTACGACCTTGGGATCGATCGTGATATCGATGATCTCGCCAGTGCCTGTGATTTTCGCGGTCACCAGGCCGCCACCGGCCTGGCCCTCAACCTCGGTCGCCGCGATTTTCTCCTGGGCCTCCATGAGCTGCTGCTGCATCGCTTGGGCCTGCTGGATGATCGCCTGCATGTCAGGCGCACCATCTGGTTGCATGAGAGGTCCTTTCACGTTGAGGACTGCCAGAAACCGGCAGTCGTGCTACCAGGGTAGTGGCCGCATAGCAGCGCCGGGCACACGACTTACTGCTTTTCCACGTCGGCTTTCAGGTTGGCGAGCACCTCAGCCTGGATTTTTTTGAGTCCAAGCGGCGCGAATGTCTTCTCGAAGAACCCGCCGATCCCTCCAGCACCATTCCACTCGGTCCTTGTGGTGACCTCACTGCCGCTGGCCGAGGGAGCCACACTCCACGTCGTCACCAGCGAGGAATTGACGTCGCGCTCAATAATTGTCGTGCCGTCGATGCTCACGGCAGCCTTGATGTCGCGTGAACGCTTGGATGTTGCCTGCAGTATCCACTGCGCGATCGTGCCTTCACCGTGGCCGCCCTCGAGGACGCGGTAGTCACGATAGTGCCCCGACAGAATTCTCGGGCGCACTGTTTCGTAGTCAGCGAGGGCACTGAAGACCGTGTCGACGGGTGCCGCGATCGTGATCGAACTTGACGCGCTGACCTGTGCCATTGAGTTTGTGTCCTTTCGGCATACACCAAGTTTGCTTCTCGAGCAGTGTCCATCCTGCCCTATCTCGCGGAAAGTTCACCCGCGGGCAACATCTCGGTCGCCCCGCCCGCGTCAAGATCGGGCTATCGTCGATAGTGTGCGGAGCCTTCGACTGCCTACCGGATCGACGCGCCTGATGACGCCTGAAGCTAGTGCGGCGGCGCACGCCGCTGCGGTGGATCGCCTCATCCATAGCTATCGGGCGATTCCTGATGACGCGCCGGTGCGGCTGGCGAAGAAGACGTCAAACCTATTCCGCCACAGGGAAAAGACTTCTGCTCCTGGGCTTGACGTATCCGGCCTGGCTCGCGTGATTGGGATCGACTCAGACACTCGCACTGCCGACGTTGGCGGCATGTGCACATACGAGGACCTTGTCGCGGCGACGCTCGAATACGATCTGGTCCCCCTGGTCGTCCCGCAACTCAAAACGATCACTCTCGGCGGCGCGGTGACGGGCCTGGGAATTGAGTCCACCTCGTTCCGCAATGGGCTTCCCCATGAATCTGTTCTCGAAATGGATATCCTGACGGGCGCCGGGGAGGTCGTCACGGCCGGCCCGGAAGGCCCCCATAGCGATTTGTACTGGGGGTTTCCGAATTCGTACGGCACGCTCGGCTATGCGACGCGCCTGCGCATCGAACTAGAACCGGTCGAGCCGTACGTCGAACTCAGGCACCTGCGGTTCACTAGCCTCGATGAGCTTCAGGAGACACTTGACACCGTTTCGTACGAACACACGTATGACGGGGAACCCGTTCATTACGTCGATGGAGTCATGTTCTCAGCCACGGAAAGCTACCTCACGCTTGGCCGTCAGACGAGCGAACCCGGCCCGGTCAGCGACTACACCGGAAACCAGATCTACTACCGTTCAATACAGCACGGTGGCGCTGAAACTCCCGTCGTCGACCGGATGACCATTCATGACTATCTATGGCGCTGGGATACTGACTGGTTCTGGTGCTCGCGTGCCTTCGGAACGCAACACCCAGTGGTCCGGAGATTCTGGCCACGCCGCTATCGCCGCAGCAGCTTCTACTGGAAGCTGATCGCGCTTGACCGCCAGGTTGGGCTCGCGGACTTCATCGAACAACGGAAGGGCAACCTCCCCCGGGAACGCGTAGTCCAGGACATCGAGGTCCCGATCGAGAACACTGCGAGCTTCTTGCGGTGGTTCTTGGCGAACGTGCCGATCGAGCCGGTATGGCTATGCCCGCTGCGCCTGCGAAAAACACGCAGCCCCGGCCTGCCTTCGCCGACGTCCCCGGCTTCACGCCCATGGCCCCTCTATCCGCTCGAGCCTCAGCGCACATACGTCAATGTTGGCTTCTGGTCAGCGGTGCCGGTCGTGGCCGGCCAGCCCGAGGGGCACACCAACCGGATGATCGAGAACGAAGTCGATCGCCTTGACGGTCACAAATCGCTGTACTCAGATGCGTTTTACGAGCGAAAAGAGTTTGACGCGCTGTACGGCGGCGATACCTATAGAGAACTCAAAGAGACCTACGACCCAAACAGCCGGTTACTTGATCTCTATGCAAAGGCGGTGCAAGGACGATGAAGGCAGTGTTGACGGCGTTTACGGCTCCCCAACTCGAAAGGATGAACGTCGCTGAGATACTCAGCGCGGTACTCGGGCGAGATTTCCCGATCCGGTTCACTGCGTACGACGGCAGCGCGCTCGGCCCCGAAACCGCCCGCTACGGCTTGCACCTCACGACGCCGCGCGGGCTGACCTACCTCGCTACCGCGCCCGGTGATCTCGGGCTCGCACGCGCGTACGTGTCCGGCGACCTCGAGGTCAGTGGGGTTCATCAGGGTGACCCGTACGAGATAATGAAGATCCTCGCGCATGACGTCCGGGTGCGGCGGCCCTCGCCAGCAACGATCGCTTCGATCATGCGGTCCCTCGGCTGGGAACGCTTGCGACCGGTCGCGCCGCCCCCGCAAGAGAACATGCCCCGTTGGCGCCGGATGGCCCTTGGCCTGCTGCACTCGAAGAGCCGTGATGCTGCGGCAATCCACCATCATTACGACGTGTCGAACGAGTTTTACGAGCACATCCTCGGCCCGTCGATGACGTACACATGCGCGGCCTACCCCAGCGCAGACAGTTCCCTGGAGGAAGCACAGGACAACAAGTACCGACTCGTCTTCGAGAAACTTGGCCTGAAAGCCGGGGATCGCCTGCTTGACGTCGGGTGCGGGTGGGGCGGCATGGTGCGGTTCGCCGCTAAGCGCGGCGTTCATGTCATCGGTGCGACATTGTCCCGCAAACAGGCGGAATGGGCTCAGAAGATGATTGCCCATGAAGGATTGGGCGATCTGGCGGAAGTCCGTTTCTGCGACTACCGCGATGTCACAGAGGCGGGCTTCGACGCAGTGTCGTCGATCGGCCTCACTGAACACATCGGTTTGGCGAACTACCCGTCGTACTTCGGCTTCCTGAAGGACAAGTTGCGGCCAGGCGGACGACTGCTGAACCATTGCATCACTCGCCCGAACAACCTTCAAAGCAACCGCGCAGGTGACTTCATTGACCGGTACGTTTTCCCTGACGGAGAGCTCGCCGGACCTGGCTTCATCATTTCAGCTGTCCACGACGCCGGTTTCGAGGTGCGGCACGAAGAGAACCTCCGCGAGCACTACGCACTGACGCTGCGGGACTGGAACCGCAACCTCGCTCGCGACTGGGACGCGTGTGTGCACGCCTCCGACGAGGGCACCGCCCGCGTCTGGGGACTGTACATTTCCGGTTCACGAGTCGCGTTTGAAACGAACTCGATTCAGCTGCACCAGGTCCTGGCGGTCAAAACCGCGCGGAATGGCGAAGCGCAGGTCCCGTTGGGTCAGTGGTGGACCCGCTGAGTCATTCGATACGGCGCGCGCCGAGTTCGGACGTCAGCAGCTCGATGGCGAGTTCCTCCGGGTCGCGTCGCGGTGAGCTGTCCGAGTCGTCGATTCCGGAGGCTTCCGCGCGGCGAGCTTCTTCGAGCAGTGCATCCTCATCGTCGGGTGCAGCTACGGGCTGAACAGGTCCTTGCCCAACGGCGCTTGGGGGTCCTGAGTTGTGCGGCCCTGGATCCTCCGGGTAGCCCGGATCGTCGGGCGGCGGGATGTCATCGCCGCCCGGGGCTGGGGTGTGTCGCTCGCGTGACGCCTGCCCAGGCGCAGTTTGCGGCGGCTTCTGCTCTGTCCGCCCTGAGGACGCCGCTGATTTGCGCACGAAACGCGGGCGGTCGTTCGGCGGGCTGGACTGGTTCCGTTCCTGTGGAGTCGGCGGTTTTTTGGCTGCCTGGCCCAGAGCTTCGGCTCCCCAAACGAGCTCACATTCAGTTCCGAGCGTCTCCCGGAACGCCTCCAGCACGATCCCGGCGCTGCGCGCTTCACGCAATCGGCCCATCAGCGCCGGTGTTTCGTGGCTCAGCATGATTGAGTTGCCGCGCACACCCGTGACTTTCGCCCCGGACAGCATGACTTCCACAATCTTGCTCTTCGCGCGAACATTCGCACAGATTTTGCCCCACGCGGCTTCCACTACCGACAC
Organism: Hoyosella subflava DQS3-9A1; assembly: GCF_000214175.1. NCBI lineage: Bacteria > Bacillati > Actinomycetota > Actinomycetes > Mycobacteriales > Hoyosellaceae > Hoyosella > Hoyosella subflava. The sequence continues at coordinate 231,898 of NC_015564.1, read as the reverse complement.
CGAAAGCCCCGGGTGGGCATCGCTCTCGGCTGGGGCGGGCGTTGCCTGGGCTTCGTCGGCGGCGGCAGGCGAGGCCACTTCAGTTGGGCGCGACGGTGGGGCCGGCGCTTCGCTGGCTGGCTCCGGGGCCGCGCGGACAACCGGGGGCGCGGAAGCCTCCGCCTTGGGTGTCGGCGGCGCCGGAGGTGCGCTGGCCTCAGGTGTCTTCTCAGGGACGCCCGTGGTGGCGGCCTCACTCGGAGCTTCGTTGGGAGCGGCCTCCTTGGGCCGCTGAGATGGCCGCTCGAAGACTGGGGATCCGGGTTGAGCCTGACCCGCCGGAGCGCCTGCCTGAGCGGACTGAGCCGCCGTGGGTGTCCCCCGCTCAAGGCGCTCAAGGCGCTGCAACAACGCGGAATCCGTGGCGGAAGCAGCGGGCAGCAGCATCCGCGCGCAGAGCACCTCGAGGAGGAGCCTGGGCGCGGTCGCACCCCGCATCTCCGAGAGGCCCGCGTGTAGCAACTCCGCGTACCGCGCCAGTGTCGCCGGCCCTATCCGTTCGACATCGCTGAGCATCCGCCCACGACCATCGGCAGGGGCGTCAACAAGCCCGTTCGTCAGCGCATCTGGCACTGCCTGCACCAGAATGAGGTCGCGTATCCGTTCGAGGAGATCGGCGGTGAAGCGGCGCGGATCGAAGCCCGCGTCCATGACGTCGTTGATCGTGCCGAATAACGCGGCACCGTCCGAATTGGCGAGCCCATCCACTGCGGCATCGATGAGGGAAGAGTCCGTGATGCCAAGCAGCGAAACTGCCCTATCGTAGGCGACACCGGCCTCGCCCGCTCCAGCAATCAGCTGGTCAAGAACCGAAAGCGTGTCACGCGGGGAACCTCCACCCGCACGAATAACCAGCGGAAACACTGTGTCCTGGACATGCACGTTCTCGCTGGCGCAGATGCGTTCCACCAGGCCGCGCATTACCGGCGGTGGCAGCAGCCTGAAGGGGTAATGGTGTGTGCGGGACTTGATCGTCGGAAGTACCTTTTCCGGCTCGGTTGTGGCGAAGATAAAGATCAGGTGCTCGGGTGGTTCTTCCACGATTTTCAGGAGCGCGTTGAACCCCGCATTGGTGACCATATGCGCCTCGTCAACGATGAACACGCGGTAGCGGGACTCCGCAGGGGCGTAGAACGCGCGATCTCGCAGCTCACGCGTGTCATCCACGCCGCCATGACTGGCCGCGTCGAGCTCGATCACGTCGAGGTTCCCTGGCCCGCCTGGCCCGAGAGCGACGCACGAATTACAGGTACCGCACGGCGTGGCGGTGGGGCCGTGCTCACAGTTCAGGGAGCGAGCGAGGATGCGCGCTGAGGAAGTCTTTCCGCAGCCACGCGGACCCGAAAAGAGGTAAGCGTGGTTGATCCGGCCGGCATTAAGCGCAGCACTGAGCGGCTCAGTCACGTGCTCCTGGCCGACAACTTCAGCGAACGTCGCGGGACGGTATTTGCGGTATAGCGCCACGCGGCCAGAGTACCGGTCAGCTCTGACTAAGGTGTCCTCGCGCCGCGGCTCCGAGCACGGCACAATGGCCAGCAGGTAACCCCAATGCCGGGGACTACAGGAGGTAGCCAGTGGCCAGCGAAGGTACACACGCATCGAGTGCGCTTGATCGACTTTCTCCGTTTCTCGACGACGGCCGTATCGCGGACGGTGTGATCGGCAGGCCACGCCTCGTGAACGGGTACGTCGATGTTCTGCCTGACAGTCCTGAAGATGACTCAAAGTCGCTGGCCCAGCGCACCATGGAGTTCCCTCTGCTCGCACCGATCTATGAGCACATCTGGAGGCCGGCCGGTGTGCTCGCGTTCATGGGTTTCAATCTCCAGCACTTTCGCGAGGAACGCGAAAAGACAGTGCAGGCTCTGCATCTCTCCGGGGATCAGACAGTCCTCGACATCGCGTGCGGCCCCGGCAACTTCACCGCAACTTTCGCCGACGCGCTGAGCCCTGGCGGGCTCGCGATCGGTCTCGATATTTCGCGTCCTATGCTGCGGAAAGCGGTGGAAACCAACAGCCACCCGAATGCGGTATATCTCCGCGGTGACGCCACAAGCCTGCCATTCCCAGATGCAGCGCTCGACGCGGTTACCTGCTACGCCGCGCTCTACCTGATCCCAGACCCTTTCACCGTGCTCGACGAGATGATGCGGGTGCTCAAACCGGGCGGGCGAATTTCCGTGATGGCGAGCCGCGCATCCGAGTATCCCGCGATCCGTCGAGCACAACGGCGCGTCCTAGGACTGACCGGGTTGCGGATGTTCGACATCAATGCGTTCACGGATTACTTCCGCTCCTCCGGACTCACCGAGATCACGCAGGAAATATACGGTGTGGTGCAATATGTGCACGGGATGAAGCCGACGGGCTAGGTATCAGGCTTCCGGGCTCTCGGAGAGCTTCTTCTCCGCCGCGGCGAGCAGCACGCAGGTCGCGACACCATCCATCGCAGCGCGCAGGTCGTCCATCGAGGGGAAACTTGGTGCGAGACGAATGTTGCGGTCGTTCGGGTCCCTGCCGTAGGGAAAGGCTGACCCTGCGGCAGTCAGCGCAATTCCTGCTTCCTTCGCCAGCTGGATCGTCCGCTTCGCCGTTCCATCCATGACGTCGAGACTGATGAAGTATCCGCCTTCAGGTTCGGTCCACGTCGCGACCTTCGACTCACTGAGCCGTTCGTCGAGAATATCGAGTACCGCCTGGAATTTGGGCGCGAGTATGGCGCGATGCCGGGCCATGTGTGCACGGACGCCGGAAGCATCCTTGAAGAACCTCAGGTGACGGAGCTGGTTGATCTTGTCCGGGCCGATGGAGGCCTTGCCGAGGCTGTTCTTGTACCAGGCAATGTTCTCGTCGGAGCCACCGAAAAAGCTGACTCCAGCGCCCGCGAAGGTGATCTTCGACGTGGACGCGAAGATCAGCGGTCGATTCGGGAAGCCCGCTTCCGAGGCCATGCCCAGAATGTCGTAGACCGGCGCGTCCCTCTCTGTCAGCGGATGGACCGCGTAAGCGTTGTCCCAGTAAATCCGGAAGTCCGGGGCACCGGTGGGCATCGATGCCAGCTGTTGAGTGACCTCTTCTGAAAAGACAGCCCCGGTTGGGTTCGAATAGATGGGAACGGCCCACAGTCCCTTGACTTGGGGATCGTTGACGAACTCGGTGACCACATCCATATCGGGGCCGTCAGCCAGCATCGGAACCGGAACCATCTCGATTCCGTAGTGCTCACAAATCGCGAAGTGCCGATCGTAGCCAGGGCTTGGGCACAGGAATTTGATCCCCGGTTCAGCTGACCACGGCCGGACAGAATCCGGATTGCCCGTGAGAAGCTGGAAGGCAATCGTGTCATGCATGATCTCGAGGCTGGCGTTGTTGCCTGCCAACAGGTTCGACACCGGCATACCCAGAAGTTCAGCGAAAATCGCGCGCAATTCGGGCAGTCCGTCGAGCCCACCGTAGTTGCGGCAATCCGTGCCCTTGCCGTCCCGGTAGTCCGGCCCCGGCAGGGACAGTAGCTCACCCGCGAGGTCGAGTTGCTCGGGAGAAGGCTTGCCTCGGGTCAGATCGAGTGTGAAATTCTTCGCCTTGAGTGCTGAATACAGGTCCTTCAGCTTGTCTGCCTCGTTTTGCAGTTCGTCACGGCTAAGGGTCTCGATCGACACCATGTATGGCCCCGCCTCTCACGAAGAAGTTGGGGGACCCCGCGCACCCGTCAGAGCCCGTTGACCCTTGCTGCCTTCCGGCCCTGGGGGGATTCACAGGATGCACGCCACGCGGGATCCACGGGACAGTGTAGCGGGTCGCTGACTCCCGCGCAGAACCCCCTCATAGAAGTGTCGCTCTCCGCCTCCGCAGCGCGGGCCTTGCAGCGAGTTTGCATTCGAGGCCCGCCAAACCGGTATCATTCCCCGTGGAGGATTCGCCTAGCGGCCTATGGCGCTCGCCTGGAACGCGAGTTGGGTTAACAGCCCTCAGGGGTTCAAATCCCCTATCCTCCGCCAGATGCGCGAGTGGACCCCCGGTAAGCAAAGCAGACCGGGGGTTCACTCGTCCCAGCCGGAAACGCAGGGGTGGCTCGCTGGAACAATGAAGACAGATTTCAAGAAAACCCTCGACTCGTACAAAGCGCGCCACCACACGTTCCGGATCGTCGACGTACCCCCGTTGCAGTACCTCATGGCCGACGGACACGGCGATCCGAACACCGCGACGGAGTACGCCGACGCTATCGCGGCGTTGTACCCGGTCGCCTACAAACTCAAGTTCGCCAGCAAACAGGATCTCGGCCGGGACTACGTGGTCATGCCTTTGGAAGCACTGTGGTGGGCGGCGGATATGGACGCCTTCACGGTCGAACGTGATAAGTCCCAGTGGGACTGGACGGTCATGATCATGGTGCCTGACTGGATCACTCGCGACATGTTCAACACAGCGGTCGCCAGGGTTGCCACCAGTAATCGTCCGATCAGCCTCGACAAGGTTCGCCTGGAGACGCTCCGGGAGGGCAGGTGCGTACAGACGCTCCATGTCGGTCCATACGACGACGAGACCGAGATCCTCTCGGAAATGCATCACGAGTTCATCCCGCGCTCAGGCTTGCGGATGACGGGGAAACATCACGAGATCTACTTCAGCGACTTCCGGAAGGTCGCGCCATCGAAACTGCGCACCATCCTCCGCCAGCCGGTCGGGGAAGCGTAGCCAACGATCCGTTTGGCTTCCAGGCTAGGCTTAATGAATACTATTTTCGTTATAGCCGCCGATCGTGAGGACTCCGGTGCCTGCCCTAGCCACTACTGCGATCCTTCTGCTGGCCATCGTGGGCGGCGCCACAGTAGGTCTCACCACACCTGAGTTGATCCCGGACGGCTTGATAGACGTCACGATCTTTGCGCTGCTGGTGCTGCTTTTCCTGCCAATCAGTAGCCAATCGATGCGGCGCGCGTTCCGCAATGTTCGCTTCACCGCGAGCGCGTGGCTCGCCAACTTCGTCATCGTCGCCCCTTTCGGCGCGTTGCTGGCGTGGCTTCTATTGAGTGGGCACCCAGCCGCGATCGCCGGTCTGACGATCTACTTTGCTGCGCCCTGCACTGATTGGTTTCTGGCTTTCACCAAACTTGCCGGCGGGGAAACCGCCGGTGCCGCGGCATTGATCCCCCTCAACCTCGCAACGCAAGTGGCGCTGTTTCCTGTAGTGGTCTGGCTCGTGTCGGATCACGTTTCCGGCTTTGCGATCGCCGATCTGTTCACCACGATGCTGGTGTGGTTCGCCCTGCCATTTGGCGTGGCCGCCCTCATCCGGGCGTTACTGCCGCGTGCGGGATATCGGAGAGGTGCGGAAGCGTTGCTCTCGCGACTGCCGGATGTAGGCGTGACCGTCGCGCTCGGCTTGCTTGTGTTCCAGATCTTTGCGGTGCACGCGGGAACGATCACCGGCGCACTGGCTCTCGCGCCACTGGTTCTCGCCGCAGTAGTCGCCTTCTTTGGCTTCGCCCTCGCCGTTTCACAAGTCCTCGGCCGCGCAGCAGGGCTTTCATCGCCGGAACGGACAGCGCTCACGATGACGACGAGCGCTCGCAATGCCCCACTAATGCTGGCCCTGACGATGACCACGATCCCCGACCAGCCGCTGATGTACTCGGTCATCGTCCTCGCAATGCTGGCCGAGTTTCCCCATCTCACCGCGCTCGCCTACGTCTTCCGCCGCAAGTTCGGAAGCGCACCCACCCTGGTCCCCCTGGTGCCGCGCAGGCGCAGCAACCACGCCGTTCGTTATAGATAACGATTATCGGTATCGTTGTAGGGGTGTCTTCCTCAGCTACGTCCCCACTTCCCACCGTCGACGTCCTAGTCGCGGGCGCGGGCCCAGCAGGTATCGGATGCGCCCTTGCCCTGCAGTCGGTCGACAGTCTGACCTACGGCGTCATCGAGCGCGGTGTGGTTGGCCAGTCGTACCGCGACTGGCCGCGGTGGACGCGGTTCCTTACGCCCTCCTTCACCGGCAATGCGTTCGGCGCGATTGACATCAACGCCATTCACCCCGAAACCTCACCTGCACTTTTGCTGCAGACCGACTACCCCTCAGGTGAGGCGTACTCGCATTACCTCAGCAAGCTCGTCGAACTGTTTGAGCTCCCTGTCGTCGAGAACACGATGATCGAATCGGTCGCACGCGGCGCCCGTGACGAATTCGTCGTGACAACGTCGCGCGGCCCCGTCACCGCCCGAAACCTGATTTGGGCGGGCGGCGAATTCTCGGCACCTCACATACCCGAGGTCAGCGGCGCTCACCTAGCAGTCCACAGCTCACAGCCGCGGGCCTGGGAGCCTTCAGACGGCTCACGCGTCGTTGTTATCGGCGGATACGAATCCGGCATCGACATCGCCTGCTCACTCGTGGCACGCGGCCACCACGCAACCGTCCTCGATCCCGAATCACCATGGGAAAAAACCGGTTCTGACCCGTCACTCACGCTCTCGCCCCGAACACGGCAGCGCCTCCGCGTCGCACAGGCCAGAGGTGCTCTCGACCTCGTCGGCGCGGCCGCAGCTGCGATCTCCCAGCCAAACGGCAGTTATACGGTCACGGATACCACCGGCACACACCACACCTCGACCGCACAACCAGTGCTCGCCACTGGCTACCGCCCACACCTCGGCCCTGTCCAGCACATGTTCGCGACGCGTGATGACGGGTGGCCATTGCTCAACGCCGACGACGAGTCGACTCTCCAGCCCGGCATCTTCCTCAGTGGTCCCGCAGTACGGCACAAGAATCTCCACCTCTGCTTTATCTATAAATTCCGGCAACGCTTTGCCCACGTCGCCAAAGTCATCGGTGAGCGGCTGGATCGAGATACCAGTGCCTTGCGGTCCTGGAAGCTCGCGGGAATGCTTGTCGAAGACGTCTCCTGCTGCGATAAGGAATGCGTCTGCTGACGCACGTACGATCGTCGAGTGGACAGTTCGCAGACCGCTGGTCGCGCCGGTCGTTACGCCCCCAGCCCCACTGGCGATCTCCACATCGGAAACCTCCGCACGGCGCTGCTCGCATGGCTCTTCGCGCGCTCAACGAGCCGCCGGTTTCTCATGCGTATGGAAGACCTCGATGACCGTGTCCAGCCTGAATCGGCTGACAGGCAGCTCACGGACCTCGAGTCACTCGGTCTCGACTGGGACGGCGAGGTCATCTACCAGTCCGACCGGAGAGATCGCTACAACGCGGTCGTCGAGGAACTAGCCAGTGCGGGATACACTTTCGAGTGCTACTGCTCGCGCAGAGAAATCCACGCGGCGGCGTCCGCTCCTCATGCAGCACCGGGCGCGTACCCGGGCACATGCCGCGATCTCACGGCCTCACAGCGAGAAGAAAAGCTTCGCAGCGGCAGGTCTCCGGCCGTGCGGCTTCGCAGCAGGGTCGCCGAGTACACCGTCGACGATGCGCTCCACGGCCAATTCACGGGCGTCGTGGACGATTTCGTGCTTCGCCGGGGAGACGGAACACCCGCCTACAACCTCGCTGTTGTCGTCGACGATTCCGCGTCTGGGATTGACCAGGTAGTGCGCGGCGATGACCTTCTGACGTCCGCCCCGCGCCAAAGCTACCTAGCCTCACTCCTCGGGCTCCCGATACCGCACTATGCTCATGTGCCGCTTGTCCTCGGCCCGCATCGGAAACGGCTCGCTAAGCGAGATGGTGCGATCACGATGAGTGAACTGCACATGTCGCCGCACGCGCTCGTCGGCCTGCTCGGCCGATCACTCAACCTCACCGATCGTGACCGCGCCACCCCTGCTGACCTGCTCGAAAGCTTCAGCCTGGAGCGGCTTCAGCGCCACCCCTGGGTGTTCCATCCCCGGAAACGCTAACCACTGCCTGGAGCCTTCGCGTGCACCGGACTTGTAGGGTCAGACCGATGCCAGCACTCAGAGCGCCACGCAAGCGGATCGGAGGACGCGACTCGTGACGACCCTCGAGGCGCTGATACTTGGCATCATTCAGGGCGTTTTCATGTTCGTTCCGGTCAGCTCGACGAGTCACCTTGCGCTCGCGCAGCACTGGCTGATCAGTGCCGGGTCCGGTATGCCGGCACCAGACTCGCCCGAGATGATCCTGTTCGACATCATCGTGCACGTTGGCACGCTGGTATCGATCGTGATCGTCATGCGGGAACCGCTGTTCCGCCTCCTCCGCGGACTCCTCTCCGACGCACGCACACTCGCCGACGGAGATCTCGCGGGCAGAGTGAAGAGCGGACAGCTCATGTACATCCGGCTCGCTTTGCTCGGCACGATTACGGTCATGGTGACCGGGTTCCTGGGCCTCGCGATCCGCGCATTCGGAACCGAGGTGTTCGCAACCCCGGCGCTTATCGCAGGTGCGCTGATAGCCACAGGCGCAATCCTGTGGTGGACCGACACTATTGGTCCTCGATGGCGCGGCGCCGCCCAGCTCACCGTGTGGGTGGCCGTGGCGATCGGAATCGCTCAGGCAGCGGCGCTCGTGCCGGGTTTGAGCCGCAGCGGTTTGACGATCGCGATGGCGCTGCTGCTCGGACTGCACCGGCCGCTCGCGGCGCAGTTCAGCTTCTTCGTGGCGATACCCACAATTCTGTCTGCAGCAATGCTCCAGGGATGGACCGTGATACGGGCTGAAGAATTGACCATCCACCTCGGGTCATACGCGGTCGCCTTCGTCGCGGCTGCGGTAGTAGGTGCTGTCGCGCTAGCTCTAGTTCTCAAGCTGCTGTATGCCGCCAAATTCCGATACTTCTCCGTCTACGTGTGGATACTTGCAGTCGTAGTCCTCATCGTGCAGCCAGCGACCACTCACCTATGACGATGGGGCGAATGTCGTAATGTGGGTCTGTTAGCCACCGGGCACTACTACAGCGCAGGGATGACGGATGAGCGAGAAGGAGAAGCCGCAGCGCGGCAAGCACGGACGGCCCCGCAAGAAGAACAAGCCGCAGGGCGGAAACGCGTCGGGCGCGGGCAATCCGCACGCTTTCAATCCAGATGCGGCCTACGGGTCGGGCAGGTCGTACCTGCCGTCCGGCCACACACCCGCCGACCTGTTGCCCCGACTCGCCGCCCGCGTGATCGATGGGCTGTTCGTTGGCGTACCGGCATTGCTGGTGTATCGAGTGCTCGTCGAAGGCCTCGGCGGGCTCGGCGCCGTCCTCGGAGCATTGATCTACGGCGTCACGCTCGTCGCATATGCCACCATCCTCGAAGCCGGCGGCGGCCAGACCATCGGCAAGCGAATGCTGGGAATTCAGGTTCTCGGACCGAGCGGCGGTTTCCCCACCAAGTCTGAAGCGTTCCGCAGAAACTCCTTCTACGTGTTGCAGGCAGTAGTCATGCTGCCGTTCTGGCTTGTTCAGATACTCGCCCTGGTTGTTCTACTCGCGGTGTTCATTTCCATCGTCGTCAGCATCGAGCGCAGCCCGCACAAGCAGGGCCGTCATGACGAAGTCGCCGACGGCACGCAAGTGGTCCGTGTCTGAAATCTGTGCTTGGATACCCTGGTGACAAAGGCGACCTTCACCCCTGATCAGCCACGCACTGCCGTTTTCGCGCAGGTGAACAGCGGTCTTTACGCAACTGTGGTCGCGGTGTTCGCGTCACTGTTATTCATGTCAAACATCGCTGCCACCAAAGGAGTGGAGTTCGGACCGCTTCTCGGCGGTTGGTCGATCATCACCGACGGTGGGTTCTTCCTGTTCCCGTTGGCGTACATACTCGGGGGGATTCTCGCGGAGGTCTACGGGTTCAGAGCTGCGCGTCGCGCGATCTTCATTGGGTTTGGTGTAGCCCTGCTCGCTGCCGCCTCATTCTGGGTCGTGGCCGTCTTGCCAGCTGCGGGATTCTACGAAAATCAGGCAGCGTTCGAAGCGGTCGTCAAGGCATACCCGCAGATTCTGCTCGCCAGCCTCACCGCCTTTGTCGCAGGACAGCTACTCAACTCTTACGTCATCGTGCGGGTCAAAGAGCGGACCCGCGAGCGCCACTTGTGGGCGCGGCTGATGGGGTCCACGGTCGTCGGCCAGTTCGTCGACACATTGATCTTCTGCGCCATCGCCGCGACCGCGATCGGCATCGCCACTGGCGGTGACTTCCTGAACTACCTGTTCTTCGGTTTCGTCTACAAGACGGTGCTCGAAGCGCTGCTGCTGCCCATCACCTACCGGGTGGTCGCCTTCATCAAGCGACGCGAACCCAGCTACCAGGCTCAGCTCGCCGTGTCGACGTCGTAGACTTCGGTTGCCGGTTTCGCGAGAAGCCGGTCGGCCATTTCCTGTTTGAGGACAGCAAGTCGTTCCGCTTCCGCCGATGTCCACTCCCCTTTGCGGGCAAGCTCGATGAACTCACGCACAACGAACCCTTCACGAATGATCAGCGTGACGGAGCGTTCGCGATAGGTGAGGGTGAACACGTACCGCTGCAGCAGGTCTCCTCGTTCGGCCCGCTTCAACGTGGGGTCAACGGTGTAGCGATTCTCCAGCACCGCCCTGGTCACCATCTCGAACGCGTCACGCGCACCGGGACCGGGGAACGGGGTGACGATGCTGACTTCGCGGCGCTCAACAGGCTGTCCGGGATCGAGGAGCGGGAACGCACGCTCCATCACTTTGAACGCGTGGGCGACACCGCCTGGCGCTTCCATACCGTTGTAGCGCAGCAGATCGTCGTAGCTAAAGGCGATCGCATTGCCGTTTTCCTGCACGAGCAGAGCTTCCGTCACGGTTCACCTCCCCGACCTACTCATACCGGAACTCACTCCTCGCGAGTACCCGCAGCCCGCTTCCGGAGCATCTTCAGCGCATCCGTGCACCACAACGCCCACAGCACGAGGACCGGCTGAAACAGCAAACGGACCCCGCGCGCGACGTCGGAGTCCAGCCCGAACGCGTCCGTTTGGGTCACGAACTGATTGATGTTCCCGGGGAAGATCGCCACAAAGAACCCTGCGACGATCCAGCCGACAAGAACACGCTTGCGCCGCAGCGCAATGAGTGCGGCACCGAGTGCGATTTCCACCAGTCCGGACGCAACGACAACGAAGTCGCCATCCAATGGCAGCCAGACGGGGACCTGCGCCAGGAATTCACTGCGCGCCCACGTCAGGTGAGCAACTCCGGCAGACACCAGGAAGAGACCAAGTATCCACCGGGCGATCGTCTTCGGCAGTGCGCTGCGTTCGGCAACCTCGAACCGTTTGGCCATGCACCGAGTATGGCAGCTACGCGCCGTAGTACGTCCCCAGCACCTCGCTGCGGAGATCGGCGAAGTAGCCGCCGTCAATGCTGTCGCGTATCCGGTCGACGAGCCGAACGATGAAGCGTTCGTTGTGAATGGTGGCGAGGGTAGAGCCGAGCAACTCCTTCGACTTGTACAGATGATGCAGGTACGCGCGCGTGTAATTCGCGCAGGTGTAACAGTCACATGTGTCGTCGATCGGATTGAAGTCGCGCTTATACCGCGCCTTATCCATGTTCACCCGGCCGGTCGGGAGATAAATCGCACCGTTCCGGGCGACACGGGACGGCGATACGCAGTCGAATGTGTCCGCGCCGTTCTCGATCGCGACAAACAGGTCGTCGGGTTCACTGATGCCTAACATGTGCTTCGGGGTTTCGTCGGGCAGTTCTTCATTCACCCACTGAACAATCGTCCCAAGCTGGTGTTTCTCCAATGCACCCCCGATCCCGTACCCATCGAACGGGCGCCCATCGAAGCTCCGCAGCTCGGTCAGCCCACGTGCCGCCTTCCTGCGGAGATCCTCGTACTGTGCGCCCTGGACGACGCCAAATAACGCTTGGTAGGGCCGGTGGGGTCGGTCGACCGTCTGTTGTTCGTGCTCATCGAGGCATCGTTGCGCCCACGCGTGTGTTCGCTCGACCGAACTCTCCTGGTATTCGCGAGTATCGACGAGCGTGGTCAGTTCGTCGAAGGCGAAGATGATGTCCGCACCTAGCTGATGCTGAATCCGCATCGACACCTCGGGTGTGAAGCGGTGCTTCGAGCCATCGATATGGGACTTGAACGTCACGCCCTCGTCATCAACGTGGGCGAGCCGCTCCCGCTGGTGGGCACGGATGTCTTCGGGCTTTGCCTGACTGACCTCCATCGCGAGCACCTTTTTGAACCCCGCACCCATCGACAGCACCTGGAACCCACCACTGTCCGTAAAGGTCGGTCCGCTCCAGTTCATAAATTTGCCGAGACCGCCCGCCTCGTCCACGATGTCAGCACCTGGCTGCAGGTATAGGTGATAAGCGTTCGCGAGGACCGCCTGAGCGCCGAGGCCACGCACCGTTTCCGGCAGTACCGCCTTAACGGTCGCCTTGGTGCCGACGGGGATGAACGCGGGGGTCCGGATTTCGCCATGCGGCGTGCGGAGCGTGCCCGTTCGGCCAAGCTTCCCGTCAAGGGGTGTGGTTATCGTGAAGTACTGAGAAGAGTCAGGCACACGCGCAATCCAATCCGCTAGCCCCGGTCGTGTGCAAGTTCGTGCATGGTTTCGCGGTTCCCACTGCACGAACGTGCACACGACACGAGCGACTAGACCTTGGCTAGCTCGGTATCAGACTTGGGAGTCTCGAGTTGCCGCGTTAGCTTCTCGCCTTCCACGTCAACGTTCGGAAGGATGCGGTCAAGCCAGCGTGGCAGCCACCAGGCCTTGTCACCGAGCAGCGACATGACCGACGGGATGATCACCATCCGGACGATGAACGCGTCGAACAGGATCGCCGCGGCGAGGGCGAAGCCCATCACCTTGATGAATGCCATGTCCTCCGCGATGAACGCGGCGAACACCGACATCATGATCACAGCTGCAGCGGTGACGACGCGGGCACCATGCGAGAACCCACTGATAATCGCATCCTTAGCGGACTCACCGTGGACGTATGCCTCGCGCATCCGGCTGACGAGGAACACCTGGTAGTCCATCGCCAGACCGAAAACCACACCGATCAGGAAGATCGGCAGGAAGCTCACCAGCGGTTGCGGGTTGGACACGATGCCCAGCCAGTCCAGCTGGAAGATCGCAACCGTGGCGCCAAATGTCGCCGCGACACTCAAGAGGAAGCCCAGCGTTGCGGTCAGCGGCACCAGAATCGACCGGAAAACCAGCATGAGGAGGATGAACGCCAGCCCGACAACAACCAGGAGATACGGGATCAGCGCGTCGGCGAGGCGATCCGAGACGTCCAGTTCCATCGCTGTCTGGCCAGTCACTCCGAACTGGATACCGGTCTCCTCCGCGAGTGCAGCTTCCGCGTCGCGGATGTCCTGCACCAGCGCCATGGTGTCCTCCGAAATAGGACCGGATAGCGGCGTGACCAGGATCTGAGCAGTGTCACCGGCCTCGTTGACACCGACGATCTGCGCGTTTTCCACATCTCCGAACCCGTACATAGTTTCGACCACCGTGCCGAATGCGTCCATGCGGGCGTCCTCATCGACGTTCTGTGCGTCCGCGACGACCAGCAGTTGTCCATTGCGGCCTTCACCGAACGACTCGGCCGTGATCTCGTAGCTGTCGCGCGCCACCGTGCCAGGCGGTTCAGTCGCCGGTGTCGGCAGTGCAAGCTGCAGATTCGCGGCCGGTATCGCGAGCACACCCAGCAGCGCCACTCCACCGAGGAGCGTGACGACCGGGATTCGGGTCACGACGTTGGCCCAGCGGCGACCGTTCGTCATCTTGGTGGGGTGCTCTGGATCGACCTCACGCAGGAACGGGAGCCGGCCGCGGAACACCCACGACTTCGTCAGTCCGAGCACTGCGGGAAGCATGCTGATTGCGATCAGCACTGCAAGCGACACCGTCAGCGCCGCGGCACGTCCCATATCTGTCAGGAATGGAATGTTGACGACGCGCAGTGCGAGCAACGCGATGATCACGGTGAGACCAGCGAACACAACCGCCGAGCCGGCGGTGCCGACGGCACGCCCCGCAGCCTCGTCCCGGGGGATACCAGACGACAGCTCGGCGCGGTATCTCGAGAGGATGAACAGCGAGTAGTCGATCGCTACGGCCAGACCAATCATGATCGCAAGGGTCGACACCATAGAGCTGAGCTCCAGAAATCCGGTCGCCGCGGTGATCAGAGCGACACCAATACCGACACCGACGATCGCGCTGAACAGTGGCATGCCCGCCGCGACGAGGGAGCCGAAGGTGATCACGAGAACGACAGCGGCCACAGCCATCCCGACGAGCTCCGAAGCGCCACCTGGCGGTTCCATTATCTCGACTGCGGAGCCGCTGACCAGGACGTTCAGGCCAGCATCGCGTGCAGCCTCGGCGGGTTCCTGCAGTGCTTCGCGGAGTTCTTCATTGACATCGGAAAAGTCCCCAGCGACAGGAACATCCAAGTAACCGACGGTGCGGTCCGCGCTCAGTGGGCTTACGGCCGCAGCATCAGCATTGGCTTGCTCTTCAGGTGTGCCCTGCGATAGCAGCTGTTCAACGAGCCCGTCATGTGCCGCGACCGGATTGACCAGTGCGCCAGGCGCGTCCGGCCCAGGCTCTGCTTTCGCGAAGTCCTCGACCTGTTCGACGCCACGGATCGCGTTCAGCATGTCCTCCATCGCCGCCTGGTTCTGCGGCTCGTCGAGGGTCTGGCCCTCTGGCGCGGACACCAGGTAGCGAGCGGACAGGGAACTGAAGGGGTCGGCTGCCCCACCGGGGAACCGCTCCGCCATGAGCTCTTGGGCTTCCTGTGCAGGAGTACCAGGAATCGAGAATGTATCTTTCGTCGGGCCGGACAAGGTCACCGCGGCCACGCCCGCTAGGACAAGCGCAGCTAACCAGAACGAAAGGACTATGCCCTTCCGGCGATAGGCGAACTTGCCCAGCCGGTAGAGGTAGGTTGCCATCAAAGCTCCTGTCGTGGACGTGCAGACGACATCGTCTGCACTGAAGTCGGTTGCTGCAGACCGGACTCGACGAGGTCGAAGGCCTCATCGATCAGCTCAGGAAGAGTCCGTCCGGACACATTCCCGCTGAGCCACAATTCGACTGCTGTGCGCAGCGCGGCTGTCGTCGACGCGAGCACAACGTGCGGATACAGGTCAGTTCTTGAGTCTGTGCCCGTCCGTTGCGCCACGATGCGTGCTGCCCGCGCCATCGCGCGGGTGTAAAGAAGCTGATGACCAGCTGCGACGTGTGGATGCACCTCCGCGAGGTGTAACGCACTAGCGAGTTCCCCAAGCCGGATGACGTCATCTTCAGCGGCCACCGCAAGCAGCCGCCGCAAGGAAACGAGGATTGGTTCGCCCTCCGGCATCGCGGCAAGCGTGTCGGTCAGCCCCTCCAGCCGTGTCTCGAGGTGAAACACGATCGCGTCTTCTTTGTTCGCGAAGTAGTTGTGGAAAGTCCGCGCGGAGACACCGACCTCGGCTGCGATGGCTTCTGCCGTCGCAGCTTCGAAGCCTCGCTCGCGGATGATCCGGACCGTCGCAGCGCTGAGCGCAGCACGGGTCGCGGCTTTCTTCCGCTCGCGGAGACCAATCGATGGATCCATGACATCGATCTTCGCGATTTTTGCGACAGCCTGCAATATTTCCGCTAAATGCAGAAATATGATTTACAACACGGCGTTACTCAATTCGTGATGCCGATTTGGGCAACCCGGGCACCTGACGCCCACACAAGATCAGCTGGAGCCAACTCGAGTTCTACTCCCGCCGCCCCACCCCCAATTAGCACGGTGGGCTCAGCAAGAAGCGCTTCGTCGACCACAACAGCAACATCGGACGGCAAGCCGAGTGGCGACACCCCGTGCTTGGGATAACCGATCACACGATCGAGTTCCTCGGCACTCGCGACTTCCATTCGCGTGGACTGATGCAGCCCGTCCGCGATTGCTGCAAAATCGAGCTTGCGGTCCATCGCGCACACTGCCACTGCGTAGTGGCCAGAAGACTTCGAGCGCAGAAACACCGTCTTGGTGATCCGACTCAACTGGTAGCCCAAAGCATCAGCGAAATCTTGCGGTGAACGAATCGGCGATTCAAACGACTCATGATCGTGAATCGCGACATTGACACCAGTCGCATCAACGGAACGCAACACATTGACGTGCGGTGAAGTCACCAGTCTCCCGCTCTCCTGCAGTTAATCGTTTTCGGGATGAAGGCGATCGATGATCGCCGAGCGCACCGGCGCTGGGACAGCTGGCGCATAGCGCTTGAGGTACGCGGCAAGCCACTCTCGCCGCGAGGCGAGGAAGGCGAAATCACTCGCCACCATGTGCCGCAACGCGATCAGTGGGAACGGGCAGTCGAGCGGACGGAAGTCCTGGTTCCACAACCCTGCCTCACCGCAACCGGGATAGAACTGACCGATCATCAGACCCTCGGGAACCACCAGCTGCTTGCGTGCTGACTGCACCGCATCGATCAGCGAGTAGTCCTTCAGATCTGGGAAGACAACCATCACCGACTTGTATATCTCCTGCGGGCCGTCGACTGGCTCAAGCGTGCTGAACGCTTCGATCAACTCGTCCGTGTACTGCCCGACCTGATCTTCCGTCAGCTCCGAGCCGCGCACGACGGCCGCCCACAGCATCTTTCGGTTGAGTGACGGTGCGGTATAAGGGCAGACAGGCCCCGTGCGGCCAAGATCAACATGGGGATGCGTCAAGAACTGCGTCGCCCATCCGAGCAGTCCGCTGAGAACATCGTCGTCGGCGACCTCGGCCTGAGAGGCAAGATTGACCAGCGTGATGCTCCTCGCGAACTTAGTTCGACGCTCCGTCGCTGTCATATCCACCACCCCTCACATGCCCGCCAACATCAACAGCTCCCGTCGCGAGGGTAACCCGCGGCCACCCTTACACGATAAATTTGTGACTTCCGTCATCAGCTTGATACACACGTATGGATCACGTGAGGCTATCGGCTTGACGATCAAATTCGTTGCAGCTGAGGCCCATCAGCACGACAAATGGGCGGTTATGTCCGAAAATTCACCTCACATCTTTTACATAGCCGCCCGCTCGTCTAGGGCAGTGTTGTGACGTAGCCTGTCTTGGAGCTCGCGCGAATGCGGTCCGGCTGTATCGCGATGCGTCATCCGACTCTTCGAACATTCTGCGCACCGAACTCCCCCGGCCAGCGCCGCGCCGACCAAGATGGCAACCACCTGAAGTCTGGTGAGCGCGCCGCCGTCGGCCACGTTTGCGAGGAGTCCGAAGTCATCTTTGACCAGGCCGCCGATCCCGTTGATCAGCAATATGATGCCAACAATCTGCAGTGTCGCGCGCATTTTTGAGGCTCTTTCTTAATTGTTCAGAATCACTTCTGCAGTGCATTCACCAGCAACAGCACCCTACGATGCCGGCAATCCACAATTGGGTCTCGCTGGACTTCGCGCCCAGCCGCTCATGCCAGCGCCGCAGCTGTGGCTCAATGCGCTCCCGCGCGAGCCGATATCCGACAACATGAGCAGCGGGGGCGCCAGCATGACCGATCCAGACTCGGCAGCTGTGATTGCGGGTGCCGGGGATCCCGCGTCCACACCAATCAGAGCCCTCCTGGCCGATGACTACGAGCCGCTCAAGACCGCGCTGCGTTTCGTTCACGACGCGGCGGACGACATCCTCATCGTGGTGAAGCCGCGGATGGCCACAGCGAGGTCACCAACGCGCGAGCGTTGCGACCGGACGTCGTGCTAATGGATGTGCAGATGCCGCGCGTCGACGGGATCGACGCCACTCGGGAGATCGTCCGTGAAGAACTAGCAGAATTACTCGTGCTCACCACGTTCGATCTCGACGAGTACGTCTTCGGCGCGCTGCGTGCCGGTGCCGCCGGCTTCCTGCTCAAGACTGCCGGACCAGGTGACATCCTCTCCGCGGGTCGCCGGGTCGCCGGGTCGCCGGGGATGGTGTCGCCGCCCCGACCCAAGCGGCGAGCCGGACCCGGCCGTGTCGGCACTCGATCGCCACACCGACCTGACGCCACGCTGGCCAAACTCGGCTGCGTCAGCCGTGTCCAAGCTGCCATTCTGGCGCGCCAGGCCGGTCTCGTGTAAACCGCTGGCACCACGAGCTATGGGTGCGGATTGCGCCAATTCGACGTTCACGCAGCGGCTTTCCCCGAGCGATCCGACTGGACTCTCGAATCGAGATCCGGCACTGCCCATCATCGGACGGCAATCGGTGAAGACGCTGTTTGGCAGCCTGCGCGAAGGCAAGAGAGATCGTCCGGGCGACTTGCGAGTGCACTAGATTCAGATTTCGATTCCCGCCTTCTTCAGAAGCGCCGGGTCGGTATCTTCGGTGGCGATGCACGACATGATTTTTGATTTCCTGTTTTCACGACCGACTATGATCATAGTGCGTTTGCGCCGGTCACCCGGTTCGGCTTGGCCCATGCCGCTTTCGACCAGTTCATCTTCGTAGTCGTTGATCACGTCGCGTGCTTCCCGCTCGCTTGGGTAGTATTCGACACCAAAGTAGGTTCGGCGCTTCTCGGTGCCTTCCGTCGTGATCACGGCGATGCCTTCCTCAGTCAAGAGGACACCGCTCGGCATGATCTTGGTTCTGGACTCGACACCCGCCTTCTCGTCGAACACCTCGTGCGGACCATCGTTGAACGGTGGTTTGTGAAGAGCCGCCACCTCAGCTTCGCCCCAGTTTTGCGGGACCGGGGGCGGCTGCCATGCCGGTGCTGCGGGTTGTGGCTTGGAGGCCGCATCGGCCACATTCTTGTTCTCACGCTGGCGGAGTAGCACCCAGGCGAACAAGCCAGATAGGCCAGTCGCGACGAGGAACTGATCGAGTCCCTCAGTGATCGACAGCGCAGCGCCAAGCGCAAAGAAAATCAGACCGATGCACGCGAGCGCGGTTACCGCTTTGCTGTTAAAGATGTCGCTCATTCGCACGCCACCCCGTCGTTGTCGCGGTCAAGAGCCGACCGGTAACCGGGCTGCCCCGCATAAATTGGTGCCGCGCCAGCTGCGCGTGCCGCGGTGCAGTTCTGGTAATACGCGCTGCCCCCGGCAGGCTCCTGATAGACCGGAACTGGCGCTGGTGCAGGAATGGGGTCCTGTGTTTGAGGAGGCGGCGGCAGGATGTAAACCGGCTCAGGCAGCGG
Organism: Hoyosella subflava DQS3-9A1; assembly: GCF_000214175.1. Classification (NCBI taxonomy): domain Bacteria; kingdom Bacillati; phylum Actinomycetota; class Actinomycetes; order Mycobacteriales; family Hoyosellaceae; genus Hoyosella; species Hoyosella subflava. The sequence continues at coordinate 212,749 of NC_015564.1, read as the reverse complement.
CTCAGATTCGGGCTGAGGCTGCGGTTCTAGTGTTGGCTCCGCGGTAGGCACTGGTGCGGCCGCAACGATTGTGCCGCCGCAGTCAACAAGTACCCGCTCGATAGCTTCGCGCTCGGCCTGCGTCACCCACAAGTCATACTCCGCTTTGACCTCAACTTGTCGGCTGACAAGGGCACAGCGGTAGGAGCGATTCGGTGGCAGCCATGTCGCAGCGTCACCGTCACCCTTCTGCTGGTTCAGGGTGCCTTTGGTTGCCTGGAGATTCCGCGGGTCATTCGCGAAGTCCTGTCGCTTGACCGCGTTCCACAGCTGCGCGCCTTTTTGCCATGCGTCTGACAGCGAGACGACGTGATCGATCTGAACATCGCTGGAGCGCTCCCCTCGCGTGAACTCGATGGTGGTGCCTGAGTAGGGGTCGGCGAGAGTGCCTGCCAGGACCGTGCAGCCGCTTGATCCAGGCTTGATCCAGATGCTGTTGAGGTCTCGCCTGAGGATGTCGTTGCGGGTGTCGCAGCCGTTGCGGCCTCCCTCGACGTTCACGTCGTCGGTCCAGGCTTGACCGAACAGCGCACGATCGTAGCCAGTCTTCGGTGCTCGTCCCTTGATATCTAAGGTTGCGAGAAGTGCGAGGGTGCTGGTGGCATGTTCAGGGGTGTCATTGACCTGAACGATTCCCGGCGCCTCGAGCGGTTCTTCGCGGCTCGCAGCGGGGCTGCTTGTTACGGGGCTGCTTGTTACGGGGCTGCTTGTTTCGGGGCTGCTTGTTTCGGGGCTGCTTGTTTCAGGGCTGGGAGGCGCCGGTGCAGGGGCCTGTGTTGTGGTGCCTACGATCGTGCTCGCGACAGCGGTGTCCTGGGGGTCTGCGTCAGTCTCGGGTGGTGGCGAGATGATGGCGCCGAGGAGGATTAGGGCGGCGGCAGAGAGTCCCACGATGCTTGAGGTGCGCATCGGTGTTCTGGGTTTTTGGAGAGTCGTCAACTCTGGTTGTGTCCGGTCTGTCAAAGGGGTGGTTCGTGATTGTGTAATCACTACATCGACCGCAGTCAGCTTTCGTTACGTTTGCACCCGCAGCGACTTGGAGTCCACACCGACCAGCGTGGGCAGCTTGCGGGCCTGACGAAACACCGCACATCAAGTCCAGAAAGAAAAACCTCCCTACCTGCACACACAGGCGGGAGGCTATGGCGGTGGCGGAGGGATTTGAACCCTCGGACGGGGGTTACCCGTCACGCGCTTTCGAGGCGCGCTCCTTAGGCCGCTCGGACACGCCACCGCGCACAACTGTACCCGAGGCTAAACACAGGGCCGAATCCGCTGGATAACGCGGCAAATGGTCATCGGTGGCCGGCGAAGAATTCCGTGACGAGCGCTGCGCACTCAGCTTCCCGTACTCCCCCACAAACTTCTGGCCGGTGCGTGAGCCGCCGGTCGCGCACCACATCCCACAGGGACCCTACTGCGCCGGTTTTGGGTTCCCACGCTCCGAACACGACCCGGGCGACGCGAGCGAGGACGATGGCACCCGCGCACATCGTGCATGGTTCGAGTGTGACGGCCAGTGTCGTCCCTTCGAGTCGCCAGCCGTCGCCCACGAGTCGTGCTCCCTCACGCAACACGGATATCTCCGCGTGCGCTGTCGGGTCGCCATCGCGTTCGCGGGTATTGCCTGCCCTTGTGATGACTGCTCCGTCTGGGCTGAACAAGACCGCGCCGACTGGGACGTCGTCCGGGCCGGACAGGGCCGCGGCTTCAATCGCGGCACCTATCCAACCGGCGTCGTCGGCGTTACTTCTGGATGGAATCGACAACGGCGGCAAATTCCCGCTCGAAACCGAGCCGCTCGGCGATCATCTGCAGCTGTTCGTCCGGGTAGAGGTCGGTTTCAGCCAGAATCACACTCATCACCGGTTCCGGCAGGCCGAGATCCGCCAGAATTCCCAGTTCGCCCTCTTCCCACGGATCAGTTTCGTCGAGTTCGTCAGGGTCGAGGTCGGGGACCTCCACATTGAGCATCTCAAGCACATCCGCAGCTATGTCATAGTCGATCGCCGCTGCAGCGTCGGAGATCAGCAGGTGCGTCCCTGCTGGGCTCGGTCGAACGATAACGAAAAACTCGTCGTCGACGTCAAGCAGACCGAATGTTGCTCCCGAACTACGCAGTTCGCGAAGTTCCGTTTCCGCCTCGCTCAAACTTGTGAGCGCCGCAAGCGGCATTGGGACGCACCGCCAGCGTCCCTCTTCCCGGACAACCCCAATGCCGAAACCATCGATGTCGTACTCGTCATCATTTTGTGTGCGAGCGCGCTGTGCAGCCATGCGGTGAGGTTAGCGCGCAGGGTCGGCACAAGGAACATCTGCCGGCAAATCGTTGAAGATCGGCGCGAGTGTGGGCGTGAGACACTCCGCGCTGTGGTGTGCGACGCTAATCAGGTGTCTGTTCCAGTCTGTGTTCTCGGCCTCGGTCTCATCGGTGGATCGCTCATGCGTGCGGCGCACGCTGCAGGGCGAAGCGTGTACGGATACAACCGTTCTGGTGGACCTGTCGCAGCCGCGCAAGCCGACGGATACGACGTCAGCAGTGACCTCGGAGCTGTTCTTTCACGCGCCCAGGCGGACGGTGCGCTGCTCGTCGTCGCCGTTCCGATGCCCGCGGTGAACACCGTGCTGCAGGCGATCGCCACGACTGCGCGGGACTGTCCCCTTACCGATGTCGTCAGTGTCAAGGGCCCGGTCGCGGATCTCGTGCGTGACCATGGCCTCGACGGACGCTACGTCGGAGGACATCCGATGGCCGGGACTGCGGAATCAGGCTGGGCTGCCGGGTTCGCCGAGCTGTTCAAGGGAGCGACCTGGGTTGTGAGTGCGGACGAAGGACGCGACCCAGTGGTGTGGACTGAGGTGGCGCGACTCGCGCTCGACTGCGGCGCAGCCGTAATCCCTGCCGAGTCGCGGGAGCACGATGACGCTGCTGCGCGCATCTCGCACCTGCCTCACCTGTTCGCGGAAACCCTCGCGTTGTCCGGCGTCCGGGGCGGAGATCTGACGCTGGCGCTCGCTGCGGGTTCTTTCCGTGACGGCACGCGTGTGGCAGGCACGTCGCCTGCCCTCGTGGACGCCATGTGCGAAGCGAACGCGGCCGCATTGCTGCGGGTACTCGACGAGGCGCTAGAAACACTCGCGGCGGCCCGTACCGCGCTCGCAGGTGGCTCAACATCTGAACTCACTAAGAGTGGCTTCGCTGCGCACCAGAAGTACCTGGGGCGCGGGGGGCGACCGTCGATCACCGGGATAGTTCCTGGTGACCACGAGTGGCTAGCGCGGCTACGTGACGCCGGGCGGCGCGGCGAAGCGCTTCTCACGCTCCCTCGGGAGATCTCATGACATTGAACGAACTAGCTGCCCTGCTCGGCGCCGGGCAACTCACCGCGCGCGAGCACATTGAGCATGTTCTTCAGCGGATCAATGATCTCAATGGCACGCCCTGGGAGAATTTGATCGCAGGATGGGACCATCAAAGTCGCCTCGCCGGTGCCGCGCTCGAACAAGCGGACGCGCTTGACGCTCACTTCCAGGAGCGAGGGGCCAGGGGACCGTTGCACGGTGTTGCCGTCGCGGTCAAGGACCTCGTTGACGTCGCGGGCTTTCCGACCCGATGCGGCAGCGGTGCACGTAACGGTGCCGCACCCGCCACACGGGACGCGGACATTGTCCGGCAGCTTCGCGCAGCCGGTGCGGTCATCGTCGCCAAAACTCATTTGCACGAATTCGCGTATGGGCCGACCGGAGCGGTCAATGTCGATGGCCCGGCGGCGAACCCTCACGATCCCGGGCGCATCACAGGTGGCTCTTCCTCTGGCTCAGCGGGCCTCGTGGCTCTCGGCATCGTTCCGCTCGCAGTCGGCACCGACACCGGATGCAGCGTGCGCACGCCGGCCGCTTTATGCGGCATCACAGGACTGAAGCCAGCTGCGGGCGCCCTCTCCACAGCGGGTGTCTTTCCGCTTTCGACCACTCTCGACCATGTTGGGCTACTAGCGGACACCCCGACCGATGCTGCATTCGCCTGGCATGCTCTCACCGGGCACAGCAGCCGCGCTACACCCCGAATGGATCAACTCACTATCGGACGGCTGCACGGACCCGCGTGGACCGTTCACGACGCGGCGGCGGCTAAGGCCGTCGATCGGGCAGCAGAGAAACTGAGGGCCGCGGGGGCCGTTGTCGTCGACGTGGACCTTCCGCATGCTGAAGAACTCATCGCGCTCTACGGCGTCATCACTGGCAGCGAAGCGTACGCAACGCATGAAGAAGCGCTCCGAGCCACTCCTGACCTGTTTCAGCCCATCACGCGCGAACGGCTTCTCGCGCAGCGGGACCGTCTCGCCACCGAATACATTCATGCGCTGCGACGGCGGGATCAGATCCGGGACGAGTGCTTCGCCGCGATGCGAGACGCGGGCGTTGACGCGGTGCTAACCTCCACTACTCCCCTGCGTGCTACCGCGATCGGTGTGGAGGAAGTCGAAACGACGACCGGGACTGTCCAGGTCCGCGCTGAGTTGCTGCGTATGTGCATCCCTTTCAGCATGCTCGGGGTTCCCGCGGTGTCGGTTCCGGCGCAGCACGAGGATGGCCTGCCGTCCGGGGTGCAGATCGCGGCGTTCCCTCAGGGCGCCACAGCTGGAGTCGGTGAGGCTGTCGCCCTCGCGCTCGGCGGTGAAGTCGCCGCCTAGATCCGCTGTCCAAGAGCCGGGTAGTCAATCAGGAACCCGTCGCTGTCGACCGTGACAGTTGCGCTCGCTACCGGGGAGAACACGTGAATGCCCTCTGCGTGGGAGCTATAGGTCAGTGTCTCTTCCCGCACTGTCAGGTCAGGCAGTGACACGTAAACCACGGGTACCTGAACGTCGTTGGCTTCGGTGTGCAGGTCAAGGCGACGGATCGGGAGTGCGTTGAAGAACGGGCTCAAAATGACGTCCACGTCCAGCGCTCCGCCGAACCGGGAACGTGTCGAGGTGTTGCCCTCGTGGACCGTCCAATATCCCTCAGTGTCACGGCTCACTGAGAGGACACGCTCGCCGCGGGCGACGGTCGCGCGCAGCGAAAGCCGCCGCGTCGCACCGAACTCATCGGTGATGAGGTCGTACGACGCGCTGAAGGCCGGGTGCTCGGCGCAGTCCGCGCCGATGATCCGTCCCGCAGCCTTGATCTTCTTGCCGGAAAGCTGGATCCGGACGGATTCCATCCGTGGCGCTGAATGCGCGCCCCAGGTGAAAACAGCGGGCCAGCTTGTCGACGTAAGAGCGTCTGTCACGCCCCTACGGTATGGACCTCACTGCCATGCGCGCAAGAAACTGGGGGAAGTGCCATGAAGTAGGCGTTTCGGGGCCGAGCAATCGGGGCATTCGAGCCAGATGTGGTTCGATACTTGGCCAGATATGTTCAGAGTATTAGCGGTAGGTACGGCCGCGTACATCACGCTTGTCCTGGTTCTGCGCATCTCCGGGAAACGCACGCTCGCCAAACTCAATGCGTTCGACCTGGTGGTTACGGTCGCACTCGGGTCGACACTCGCCACCATCTTGCTCAATTCCGACGTTTCCTGGGCAGAGGGCGCGCTGGCGCTCGTACTTCTCGCCACTCTGCAGTATCTCGCAGCGATCGTGTCGTCGCGGGTATCGTTGGGCCGCAAGGTTCTTACTTCTGCACCAACGCTCCTCCTTCACCACGGCATCGTTCTCGACGACGCTCTGGTGCGGCAGCGAATCAGCACAGCGGAGTTGAATCAGGCCATCAGGGCATCGGGCAGTGCTGACCTGAAGAAGATTGCTGCGGTTGTGCTCGAGACGGACGGGAGCATGAGCGTCATAACGGTGGAGCAGTTCGGTGAAGGCTCAGCCATGCGGGATGTGCCCGGCTCGGCAGTTACCGGCTCATGACCGCCCGATCTTCAGTTCGTTCGGCGAACCGAGTCACAAACGGCAGGACCCTCGTCTCGATAGTCTCGTTGTACACGTAAGGCTGCTGGATGGGGTTCGCGTGTCCCGTCCCATACATGCGGGCCACGAACAATGCGCCGCCCGGCCCGCCGGCACGGTCGAAAATCGCTCGCTGGCTATAGTCGACGTCCACGACGTCATCGAGGATGCCCCGGTGCGGCCGCATGAACACGATCGCCGGGCGTGGTTTGTCGTCGCGTTCCCGGCTCAACGCCACCAAATTGTCCGCCGCACCAGAGGCCACGATGGTGAGGAACTGCGCCTCGATCAGGCTGTTGCTCGCAGCGTTCTCTTCGAAGATCTTGTCACGAAACACTTCGTCAATCGCATCAACCAGCGCATTCGGCTCAAGGATGGGCATGCCGCGAGGGTGGTCGATCAAATAGCGGTCGCGGCGGGCGGCCGTTTCCACCGCAAAGCGCAGAGCACGGCTCTCACGGGCACCCGGCAACCAGCCCATCCAGCGCAACATGTCTTCACCCGCGTCTCTTTTCGCGGGCCGTACGGCGTGGAGGTCAATGGGGGTGCAGTCGAGCACGACCGCCAGGAGGCTCAGCTCAGTGTCGTCGAGAATGTGCTGGGCAACCTCGAGAGCGATGATCCCGCCCATGCTGTGGCCTGCGAGCAGAAGCCGTTCCACTCCCCGCTGCTCAGCATGCTCGGCAATCATCCGGCTGATCACCGCAGTGTCGATACCGGCATTGTCATATTGCACAGCCCACACCTGGCCGACCGTGGCGAACGCAGGCAGTGCGCGGGCTGTGTCACTCGCGTCGAGGTTGCCTAAACCGACCAGATCGACGACCGCCGTGTCTTGGTCGGCCGGTTGCGCCGCATCGTAAATATGATGCAGCGCCGGTTGCGTTTGGGCTAGTCGCTGCTGCTCCGGATAGACGTCGTGCACCCAATACTGGGCAGAGACGATCATCACCGGTATCAGCGCAAGTCCAGCGCGCGCAAGCAGACGGCGAGAACGGCCGAAACGCCGCCACCTGCACCCCAGGCGGGTCGTGCGCAGCCGGGCTTTCCGGCGCTCGTCGTTCCAATCGGTCACCGGGCAGGGAGAGAGAATCCAAACCTTCATGTACCAACCAGCGTAGCCACGCTCATTTGCTCCGGAGAGGACCGAAGTTCGGCGGCCGCGCCGGATACCATCCCACTGTGACGCAATCTCGCCTCGACCAGCCACGTCCGAATTCCCGATTCCTGCTGCTCTCAATCAGGGCACAGGATGAGGCGGCGGACAATGAATACGAGGCGGTGCGCCAGTTCGGTGGCCTCGAAAAGTCGCAGCTGCACAGAATCCGGCTCACCCACGAGCCGCTCGGCGACATCACACTCGATGACTGGTCCGGCATCATCCTCGGCGGCGGACCGTACAACGTCACCGACCCGACCGAAGCCAAGTCGGCCACGCAACTCCGGGCAGAGACCGAAATCCAGGCGCTGCTCGCCGAAGTCGTCCCGCGCGACTTCCCGTTTCTCGGATGCTGCTACGGCATTGGAACACTCGGCACCTACATTGGCGCTGAAATGGACCGCACGCACAGCGAGCCCGTCGGCGGCACGACAATCCACATGACCGACGAAGGCCGCGCCGACCCGCTGATGGAAGGCCTCCCCGCTGCCTTCGATGCTTTCGTCGGCCACAAAGAAGCCATCAGTACGCTACCGCCGCACGCGGTCCGCCTCGCCTATTCCGCGGCATGCCCAGTGCAAGCGTTCCGTGTCGGCAACAACGTGTACGCCACGCAGTTTCACCCCGAACTCGACCTTCCCGGGATGCTCATCCGAATCGCCGCGTACAAGAACCACGGCTACTTCGCGCCCGAAGCGGCCGATACGCTGCGAGATACCGTGCGCCGCTTCGATATCGCTTACCCATCGCGAATACTGCGCCAGTTCGTCAAACGGTACGGCTAGGAATTCACCTCCACCGTGTCATGAATCTGGATCCTGTCTCGTTCATAGGTAAAGAACAAGACAGGAGCTACGCCATGACACACCGCATCGTGGTCCTCGGGGCCGGTTACGCCGGAGCCCCCGCCGCCGGAGTCCTCGCTCGGCGTCTGCACCCCGCAGACTTCGAGATCACCGTGGTCAACGCCGAACCCGACTTCGTTGAGCGGATACGCCTGCACCAGCTCGCCGCCGGTCAGGCCCTGCAGCGTCACCAGTTGGCGGATATGTTCGCCGGCACCGGCATCCGGCTACAACTTGGGCGCGTCACGGCCGTCGATGCCGATCGGCGTACCGTCACCGTGACCGGCGACGAAGGCGCTGACCGCCTCGAGTACGACACCCTCCTATACACGCTTGGCAGTACCGCCGCCAGCCATGGAGTGCCCGGTGTCGACAGTTACGCCTTCCATGTCGCCGGACACTCGGCAGCGCTGCGTCTGCGCCAGCGCCTCGACGAGCTTGGCGAGAATGGAACGGTACTAGTCGTTGGCGGCAACCTGACCGCCATCGAAGCCGCTACCGAAATCGCCGAATCCCGGCCCGGACTGCACGTCGTCCTCGCCACCAGCGGCGAGCTGGGCGGCTGGCTCGGCCCCAAAGCGCGCCGACATTTGCTGCGCGCCTTCGACCGTTTCGGTATCGCGGTCCACGAGCACACAACCATTGATCACGTCGAGGCTGTGGGTGCCATGGCCTCAGATGGGACAGTTTTCCCGGCCGACGCGACCGTGTGGGCGGCGGGATTCGCCGTCCATCCCCTAGCCGCAGCAAGTGGTCTCAGTGTCGAAGACGACGGGCGGATCACCGTCGACCGCATGATGCGGTCGGTCTCACACCCGGAGGTCTACGCTGCCGGCGACAGCGTCTACACCATCGGCGATAACGGGCAGCCGCTGCCGATGTCCTGCGCTTCGGCGGGCTTCACCAGGATGCAGGCGACGGAGGCGATCGTCGGACACCTGACTGGTCGTAGGATCGCTCAAACCAAGTTGGCTTACTTCGGCAACTGCATCAGCCTCGGACAGAAAGACGCGATCCTTCAACTCGTCGACAACAACGCGACGTCCAAGTCCGGGTCGCTGCGGGGCCGTCCAGCAGCGCGGGTCAAAGCGGCCGTCCTTTGGGGCACCGTATGGGGCGCAGCCCACCCGACCTACGGGCTGCCGACTAGGAAGCGCCACCTGACAACCGCGAAGGACCATTCCGCGGAGACGGTCGTCGTAGGGTGACGCTCATGGACACCGCCACCGTGGAGCGTTTCGAGGCCAGCCGGACCCGGTTGGCCTCGCTGGCGTACCGTCTGCTCGGTTCCGCCGCCGACGCTGAGGACGTCGTACAGGACGCTTTCCTGCGTTGGCAAGCCGCCGACCGGGAGCGCATCGAGGTGGCCGAGGCATGGCTGACCAGGGTGGTCACCAACCTGTCTCTCGACCGGCTGCGTTCGGCAAAATCTCGGCGGGAACGCGCGGTCGGCGCATGGCTGCCTGAACCGCTCCTCGACGGCGACCCGATGCTGGGCCCGGCTGAAACCATCGAGCAGCGCGAATCGGTGACATTGGCGGTCCTGACTCTGATGGAGCGGCTCTCGCCGGTCGAGCGGGCCGTCTATGTCCTTAGGGAGGCGTTCTCCCACAGCCACGCCGAGATAGCCGAGATCCTGGATATCACCGAGTCCGCGAGCCAGCAGCACGCGCTGCGCGCTCGGCGCCGTATCGCAGCCGAGCGCAATGTCAGTGAAGTCGACGGTGCCTCCGCGCACCGAATCGTCGAGGCGTTCGTCGCCGCTGCCTCGTCGGGCCGCACCGAACGGCTACTGGAGTTGCTGACCGACGATGCGACCGCAATCACCGACGGCGCTGGCATGGCCGAGAAACTACTGCAGTTCTCGGGCTCCGAGCGGATCGCGATGATACTGCGAGCTGGCTTCAAACCAACTCCGGCGAAACGGAAACTCGCCGGAGGCACCCCTTCGATTCATTCCGGCGTGGTGAACGGTTCCCCGGCGATAATCGCCGCGATTGATGACCGGGTAGTTGGCGTGGTGGTCCTTGAGGTCCGTGACGACAAGGTCGCGATCGTGCGCGGCGTGGCCTCCCCGGCACGTCTCGGTCGCCTCACCGAGGAGTGGGCTCGACGCAAGCACACCGACCCAATTATCGAATCGTGGTGAGAGGTCAGCACTCACTTAACTCGTTGCGAACTTGTGGACGCCACGGGCAATGAGCACTCCGCCGGCGATGCCGGTTGCGGCGCCCACTGTCTGAAGTCCGCCAACGAAGATGCCGAAGACACCGACGAGCGGTCCGGAAACGCCGAATAGCCACGCACCTAGAGAGGAAACATGCGCAAGGGTGTGGGCAGCGCGAGCCAGGAGGACAGTCGAGAGGGCAAACAAAAGGGCTCCGCCAAGCAAAACTGAGATCGCGATCGGCGAGTACACATTTTCGTAGACAGCCTGGGCGCCTGCGTATCCGTCGATCTGGAGATCGCCGAGCGCAGGCTGGGCGAATGCAGCAGTGCCAAAACCCGCCAGCAATCCAGCGCTGCCGATCACTCCAGTGGCCACGCCCCACAGGGCCTGCCTAGGTCGAGCGCTACGGAGCACCAGCACCGCCCCGAGCGCTGACACGGCCAGCGCGAACAAAGCCTGCCCACCGATGCTCCCGATGACGTGCTGTAACAGAAAGCGATCTGTTGTCACGAACTGTGACCAGGCGCTGAACTCGCTCAGCGGATCGGGTTGATGCTCGAACGTTGTCCACAGCGTCAGCACGCTGAATACCGGAAGTAGCCACACGCCCCGGGAGATCATGCGAAGACGATCTCTATCGGGGTTGAGCTCCTGAACTGCTGGTGGATCACGGTGACTCATGTTTCTCCCATGACGCCGGGCTGAGGCCTTGGCTGACTACGAGTGGTCCGCGAAACGCAGGCCACGTTCAGTAAGTGCGGTACGAAGCAGTCTCACGGCTTTCGGGCCTACCCCGTGAAATGCGAGCAATTCACGCTCGCTTAGCGTCGCCACCTCCTCCATTGTGGTGATGCCGCGCGCGAGAAGTGCACTGTTAGCTGGTCTGCCGATGGGTGGGAGGTCACCGATTTGCTGAGGTACGTCGCGAGTGCTCACGACCGCAATTGTCGGTGAGAACGCACGCTTCGGCAGCAGAACAGCGAAACGCTCTTTGCGCGAAAGTTTATATTCTCAAGCTTTCACTATTGAAACTAAAGCAGTCACAAGTTTAGAGTGCAGGTATGCGCTCCTACCGGCAGTACTGCGCGGTTGCCAAGGCTCTTGATGTGGTGGGTGATCGCTGGACACTGCTTATCGTCCGGGAGTTGCTGCTTAGGGGCGGGTGCCGGTTCACCGACCTCCAACGAGGCTTGCCCGGAATCGCCACTAACCTGCTAAGTGAGCGCCTCAAGGAGCTCGAGCGGCACGAGATTGTCAGGCGCGAAGCGGCCGCTCCGCCGGTCGCCACCACTCTGTACCACCTGACCGACGCAGGCCGCGAGCTTGAGCCGGTGGTACGCGCTCTCCTGCGCTGGGGGGCGCGGTTCATGCCTAATCCCGCTGGTGACGAGGCCTTTCGGAGCCACTGGCTCACCTTCCCAGTGTCGGAGCTGCTGCGGGATTCCGAGCCTGACGGCCCGCCTGCCTCGATCGAGGTGCGCACACACGACCAACCCGCCGTCATCGAGATAGCCGCCGGTGAGGTCACCTCTCGAGTTGGTGCTGCGACTTCGCCGGACCTCGTACTCGAAGGTGACGCCCCGACGATCCTGGGGGTTCTCACCGGCATGCTCGGCATGACAGAGGCCCGCCAGCTCGGGCTGCGCACGGAAGGCTCTGCAGTGGTGCTCAGCAGGCTGCAGTACCGAGACCCAGCCCAAAGCGCCGCCGAACGCGGCATTGCGCGACACGTCAGCCATGTTCACCGCCCCGAAGAGGTCCAGTTATGACAAATCAGTGGTCCGCCGATACACGTCCGTCCTGGGTGGACGGTGAGCTGTTTCCCTTCCGAAGCCGTTTTTTGGAGATCGACGGCAACGCAATTCACTACATCGACGAAGGATCGGGACCGACGCTACTGTTCCTGCACGGCAATCCCACCTGGTCGTTTGTGTACCGCGATGTAATCCGCTCACTGCGGGACGAGTTCCGCTGCGTGGCACTCGACTATCCAGGTTTCGGCCTCTCCGTCGCTGCACCCGGCTATCGATATCTGCCCGATGAGCATGCCGACGTAGTCGTGGCCTTCATTGACCGCCTGGGCTTGTCAAACACCACCCTCATCGTCCACGACTGGGGTGGCCCGATCGGCCTATACGCGGCCGAGAAACGGCCGGACAAATTCGAACGCCTCGTCGTGGCCAACACGTGGGCGTGGCCATTCAACGGCGACCTGCGGGTCGAGCTGTTCTCCCGCCTTCTGGGTGGACCAGTCGGACGCGAGCTGATTCAGCGGTTCAACCTGTTCGTCAACGCGTTGATCCCCGCCGGGCATCGGCTGCGGAAGCTCGACGCCGCCGAGATGGCACACTATCGACAGCCTCTCGCCACGCCTGAACGGCGGGCCGCATCAGCCGTGTTCCCGCGGGCTATCACGGCAAGCCGTACCTTTCTTGCCGAGGTCGAAGCTGGGCTGGCTGACATCGCATCCCTTCCGGTCCTCATCGTGTGGGGCGACGCCGACATCGCGTTCCGGGCAACGGAACGTCAGCGATGGGAGCAGATTTTCGCCGATCACGACACAGTGATCATCGAAGGCGCCGGCCACTTCGTGCAGTCCGACGCACCGGATAAGGTCGCGGCGTCGATACGCCACTGGCTCCGGCCAGGAGGGTGACAGACCCCGCACCGCAACGGGCCGCTTCGGCGACACGTTCTGACAGAAGATCGCAGAACGAAGCCTCCTACAGAAACAACTAAACCCCCTGCTAAAGGGGGTTTAGTTGCTGTCTCAACCAGACGTGCGCCCGAGAGGATTCGAACCCCTAACCTTCTGATCCGTAGTCAGATGCTCTATCCGTTGAGCTACGAGCGCGTGTATTCAGTTATACCGGCTAGACCGGCGGCGGAGGCGAGAGGATTTGAACCTCCGGTCCCCTTTGAGGGGGACAACTCATTAGCAGTGAGCCCCATTCGGCCGCTCTGGCACGCCTCCCTGGGCCCCTTGCGTGGGCCACCGGAAAGACTACACATGTCTATACCGCTATTGCAAAACGCCTGCCCATACCCCGTTCCCTCATCGCAAGTTGCTGTCGAACCATTCGAAGATGTGCTGCCGGGCGGCGACTGCAGCCACTTCTGGTGAACCGTCTCCTGTGGCAGGTATGTCGTCAACGTCATCGGCACCTTTCGAGGTGAACCCGAAGCCTTCGTCGGGCCGGTGCCCGAGCCCTGGATACGTCACGATCAGCGTCGCCACGTTCGCGCGGGCAGCGGATTCCCGCAGTAGTTCGATCTCTGACGGCGGCGTCAGCGGGTCGTCCTCTCCGAAGATTCCCAGCCACGGCACCCGCAGTTCGCGGACAGCGTTGACAAGTGGCGGGGTCCCCGCCGCAACCGGCTCGGATATGCCGTGTGCCGCGATGCTGACGGCCGCTCCGATTCGCTGAGTAGTGCTGACGAGCGCCGCCGCCGTGCCTGCACTGTCGAATCCCAGCACGCCGACACAATCCGGGCGAATCCCCTCCCCGTGGAGCCACCCCTCCGCCGCAGCGAAGTCTTCAAATAGTGCGTCTCCGAAGACGGGATCGGTTGATTGGGGCTGCCTGTGAAAGAGATCGGGCGCCGTCACCGCCCAGCCCTCCTCGGCAAGATCTTCCATGAACTGAAAGAGGCTGCGGCTGAAGGAATGGGTTTCGTGCAGGAGCACAATGCCACCGCGCGCCCGTCCCTCCGGTTCCACAACTGTGAGCGGCACTCGTTGTTTCGCGCTACCCGGCAGGGCCGCTGATTCCTGCCGGACACGCACCATACGGATCCCCGACATATGTCTACTCTCCCACCGGTTTGTCCGTTTTTCGAGTGCCAGTCTCAGGCTGAGCCCGCGAACACGAGGACCAGATACTCTGACAGGCGTGAGTGATTCCGCACCGACGGCGCGCACCCGTCCTGATCTCGCCAGCATCCCCGTCTACGTTCCGGGCAAATCGTGGCCCGGTGCCATCAAACTGGCGAGCAATGAAACGTCGCCTGGGCCGCTTCCCAGCGTGGTGGAAGCGATCGGGGAAGCGGCAGCGTCGGTGAATCGCTATCCAGATAACGGTGCGATCGCGCTGAAAGCTGCCCTGGCGAACCATCTGAAGGTCGATCCGTCTCGAGTCTCTGTTGGTTGCGGGTCTGTCAGTCTCTGCCAGCAGCTCGTGCAGGCGACGTGTGGGCCGGGCGACGAAGTACTCTTCGCGTGGCGCTCGTTCGAGGCCTATCCGCTGGTCACTCTTGTCGCGGGCGCCACTCCGGTCCGTGTGCCTCTTGATTCCAGCGCTGTGCATGACCTCGACGCCATGCTCGCCGCGATCACGGACAGCACGCGGTTGATCTTCGTCTGCAATCCCAACAATCCAACGGGGACCGCAGTCGGTCGCGCAGCGCTGGAGCGGTTCCTGGATGCGGTGCCCGATCACATTCTGGTCGTGCTGGACGAAGCGTACTTCGAGTACTTGCGCCCTGAAGGGTTCGCGGAAGGGGACCAGCCCGACGGCGTCGTAATCAGCCGGAACCGCTCGAACGTTGTTGTTTTGCGCACTTTCTCGAAGGCCTACGGGCTTGCTGGGCTGCGCGTGGGGTATGCCGTCGGTCATCCGGAGGTCATCGCCACACTCGGGAAGGTGTACATCCCTTTCAGCGTCAACAGCATCGCGCAAGCAGCGGCGATCGCTTCTCTCTCAGTGGAGGATGAGCTGCTTGCGCGAACATCTGCGGTTGTCGACGAACGGGAGCGTGTGCGGCAGGCGCTCGTCGACGCCGGTTACTCCGTTCCGCAAACACAAGCGAATTTCGTGTGGCTCGATCTGGGTAGCGCTACTAGCGAGTTCGCGGCGCGCTGCGCTGAGGCTGGAGTTCTCATTCGCCCGTTTACCGATGAAGGTGCGCGGGTGACGGTCGGAGATCGCGATGAAGACGACGTATTTTTGCGGTTCGCAAGGAGCGCAGCCGCTGAGCGCGTTTTCGACGTTGTGTGACTAATATCAGCGGTTCATTCCAGCCACACCCGTGACAGAACTGTGACCGCAATGCGCCATGCTTGAGCACCGGTATGGCCTGACACTAGTAGTGATGGCCGAGATGCCGCGTGCGCCACACAGCGTGCGATGATGCCGCAACGACGAGGAAGGAGGAGGCCATGCCCAAAGCACGTGGCCCTGGCAACTCCTTCCCACGGCGCACACACGGCATCGCGGCAGGCGTAGCTGCTGTCGTTAGCGCCGCGGCCTTAACGTTGACGTCTGCGCCCACAGCGCTGGCAGCACCTGATATCCACCCACGTAATCAGCCGTCAGACGACGTCGAACTCCGGTTGCTCTCGTTCGGCGACCTTCGCGATGCGCTGCGGCCGCCAGAGGGAGATGCCGGCAGCATCGTGCAGTCGGACAATTCACGCGTTGAAGCTGGTGGCGCGGGCCATCTTGCTGCTTTCCTTGATCAACTCCGGCGACAGGCACCCCGGTCGCTGCTGTACTCCGCGGGCGGAAACATCGGGTTCGATAACGACAGCGCGTCCCGCGCCTTTCGGATGTTCTCCGGGGAACCGACCATCGATGTGCTGAACTCCTGGGACATTGCCGCATCCGCCGTCGGCGCACCCGAACTGGCTGAGGGACTGCCGGAACTGCTCCGGAAAGCGCAGGGCGGGTGCCACCCCGACCATGGTTGCCAGTTGAACGAAGAGTTCGCGGGCGCGAACTTCCCGCTCCTCGGCGCGAACCTCGTGGATGACGAGAACGAGCCCGTCACATTGCCCTTCTCCATCAATCACGTCGACGACATTCCAGTCGGAGCGATCGGTGTTCTCATGCGTGATGCGGCCACCGGCGCCGCCGAGGCAGGCGCGGCCGGGGATGAGATGCGGATCGAGGACGAGCTCGAGGCGATCGAGCGAACTGCCGAGGTCTTGGAGTTCTTTGGCGTCAAGGCAATCACTCTCCTTCTGTACGGCGATGCGGGACCGCGCGCTGAGGAAGGCCCGAATGGGTGCGGGCTGAGCGAGGGACCCGCGTATCAGCTCGCCTCGGACGCCAGCCCGAATGTTGACGTCATCTTCTCTGCCGGCGGGCCGGATGCATTCAACTGCACAGTGCGCGACCCTGCGGGTGTCGAACGGCCCTTCATTCGAGCAGCGTCAAACGGGCGGGCCATCTCGGTCGCGGACGTCGTCATCAACCGTGCAACCGGAGAAGTGCTCCGAGACCGGACCAGCGCATTCAACCAGGTCGTAACGCGCAATGTCCCTCCTGACCAAGAGACCGAAGACATCATCGCCCGCGCTGAGGAACGCGCGAGCGAGATCGGCGGGCGCCAGCTCGGCGAGATTAGTGGTGAAGCGCTGAGCGAACGCACCGACGCCGGTGAGTCATCCGCAGGCCGGATCCTCGCTGACGCCGCCCAACTCGCCGCTGCCGGTGCCGCGGACTCCCAAGCCACCTTGCTGCCCCCGTCAGCCTTGCCGGAGGACCTAGCGGAATCGATCACCTACGGTGACGCGTTCAGCGCTCCGCGCTCCGCCATGCTCGTGACGCTCACACTGACTGGCGCGCAATTGCAGGAGGTGCTCGAAGAGCAGTTCCGGGACGGTGGCGACGTCGTTCTCCAGCCTTCTGAAGATCTGACCTACGTGGTCGATCCGGA
Source organism: Hoyosella subflava DQS3-9A1 (assembly GCF_000214175.1). Classification (NCBI taxonomy): domain Bacteria; kingdom Bacillati; phylum Actinomycetota; class Actinomycetes; order Mycobacteriales; family Hoyosellaceae; genus Hoyosella; species Hoyosella subflava. The sequence continues at coordinate 195,937 of NC_015564.1, read as the reverse complement.
CGCGAGCCCGGGTGAGCGGGTCACCGATCTCCAGATCAACGGGGAGTCCGTTCAGGCGACTGATACGTACCGCATCACCGTGACGGACCGGATCGCGGTTGGCGGATACGGCTTCACCGCACTCTCGTCGGGCACCGACCGGGTCGCGTCGACTACGACGAGTAAAGCGTTCACCGACTACATCAGCACCCGCTCCCCTGTCGCGGTGCCTGAGCAGGAGCGGATCGCGCTGCGCTGACCACGTCTGCACCCGCCCACTAGGGTGAGGATATGCCGCGCACCATGACTGTCTCAGAGTCAATCGACATCAGCGCACCCCCGGAGCAGATTTATGCGTTGATCAGCGACCCCACGCAAACAGGCAATTGGAGCCCGGAGAACACAGGCGCGCGGGTGACCAGCGCTCCACATTCGGCCGGAATGGTCTTTCACGGGACGAACAGGCGGGGGCCTTTTCGCTGGGTCACAGAATGCGTCGTCACCGGCGCCGACGCACCTACCCGGTTCCGTTTCCAGGTCCGAAAATGGGGTGTCGGTAAACCTTTCCTGACGGTCCCCGTCGCGACGTGGGAGTACCAGCTTGCGCCTACGCCGCACGGCACGCGCGTCACTGAAACGTGGATTGACGATCGGAGCGCCTGGCCCGATTCAGTCAGTGCTGTGGTCGACCGTTTGCTCACCGGTGGCCGCACGTTCGCGGAGTTCAACCGCCGCAACATCGCTGTGACGCTCAAGAACTTGAAGGCGGCGGTGGAAGCGGATCGCCGCTAGAAGCTTGGTTGACTGCACGCTTGCCCCGCAGAGCTAATTGGTGAAGACTGTCCCCAAATATTCTGGTGATGCGCGTCACCATTTTGCTCAGCGAGGAGCCCAACCGTGACAGGTGTATGCAGGCGTATCGGAGCCGCCGCCCTTGGCGTGCTGCTGTGCAGCATTCCACTCATATTCGCGATCCCTACCGCCACAGCGGCACCGTATTCGCAGTACCTCGACCTCGCCGAAGACAACAGCCTCGGGGAGCGCGGCGGTGGGTTCTCCTCCCAGCTGCCACTCGACCAGCAGACCTTGCGAAGCGCGCTCGACGACGCGCGCGCGGCCGGTGTCGCACCAAGCCGCTACGGCACACTGCTGCGCCAGTATTGGCTAACCGTAGCCGCCGACAACGCCGGGATCGACCTCGCCGAATGGGAGCCACACCGCGGGCTGACCGCAAACCTCGACACAGTCGACAAGGTCTACATCAATTATCTGCGGCTCTACAACGAGAACCCCGAGTTCTACTGGACCGGGATGGCTGGCCTCGCGGGGATCTCTTTCGCTGCGGGCTTCTGGGACCTCGACGACATCGGCCAGCTGCTCAGCGTTCCCGGCATTCATGAGCTTGGTAGCGCAGTAGCGGACGCACTCGCGGACCTCCCCTGGCAGATCGCGGAAGACATGCCGCGCGACGTCCACCTTCTCGCCACCGAAGGCAGCACAATCACCCAGGCCGACATCGACTGGTACCTGCACCGGCTGCTCATCAAACAACGCAACATCTTCATGGACATGGCTCCCCTGCACGAGGCCTACGTGGCGGGCGGCATGGCAGAAATCAATGAGCTTGCACAGAGCGGAGCCTACGACCCCTACATCATCCAAGCCTGGCAACTCCTCTCCAGCGGCACCCGTCAAGGGCTCGCCGAGGCGCTGCTCCGAATGGCATCACGCGAACAAAACCAGATCATTGCCGATCAGTGGGACGAAACCGCAGCAGGCCGCGGCAACAAAGGCCGGATACTGACGTACGTGACGACGGTCGGCGGCAATCCCGACGTGCCAGGCGCGTCACCGCTCGGCACGTTCCGGCCGCTCTCCGTCCATGCCACGATCGAGGGTCAACGCGTCGCAGTCCACACTCCGCTCCCCGCGTTCAACTGGGCCGACCGTGAACCGCGATGGGAGTACATCGAACAAGACCTCGTTCCCGCCTTCCGCACACTTGTGCAAGACAGGCCTGGGGACGCTGCACGCGCCCTCGGGGTGTCCTTCAAAGACCAGGCAAACTCCAACCGGATCCTCATGCGGCTTCCAGACTTCATCGTGCAAATGACGAGTGGCTGGGCGGTGGTGCCTGCATAAGGGGAACAGACCCCACCCCCCACCCCTGGTGACGTCTACGAAGTCACGGCGCGACATCGTCGTCGTGCGAATGGACCGTTACCCTCACCACGGCGTCGTTTTCGACGACTAGCCGACGAACCCTTGCTCCCACACGTATCGCAATATTGCGGTCCAGGCAGCTGGCGAGCAGAGCGCCGATCAAAGCTCCTCGCAAGTTCGGACGCCGGTGGACTAGCTGCCGGTTCGTGTAGAGCCGACAGCAGCATTCGTCGTGCGTGATTACTTTGACTTCGCCAGGTCCAGAGCGATGTCGGTGATGAGGTCTTCCTGCCCGCCGACGAGTCCGCGCTCTCCGACTGCGAGCAGAATCGTGCGGGTGTCCAGGCCGTACTGCTTCGCGGCAATCTCCGCGTGCCGCAGGAAGCTCGAGTACACACCGGCGTATCCGAGTGTGAGGGTCTCACGGTCGACCTGAACGGGCCGGTCTTGTAGCGGCCTGACGATGTCGTCGGCTGCATCCTGCAATCTGAAGAGGTCACAGCCATGCTTCCATCCGTGCAGCTCAGCCACCGCCACGAACGGTTCGATGGGGCAGTTACCGGCGCCAGCACCATGCCCCGCGAGTGAGGCGTCGACGCGGATCACGCCCTCCTCCACTGCGACGACGGAGTTCGCCACCGACAGTGAGAGATTCTGATGCGCGTGTATCCCGATCTGGGTCTTGGAGTCGAGTACATCGCGGTATGCACGCACACGCTGGCGGACTCCGTCCATCGTCAACCGGCCACCCGAATCGGTGACATAGACACACTGCGCACCATACGATTCCATCATCTTGGCTTGCTTCGCGAGCTGGTCGGGCTCGGCGAGGTGAGACATCATCAGAAAGCCGGACACATCCATTCCCAGTTCACGGGCTTTTCCGATGTGCTGTGCTGCGACGTCTGCTTCGGTGCAGTGGGTTGCCACACGGACCGAGGTGACGCCCATCGAGTAGGCACGTTCGAGTTCACTGACTGTCCCGACGCCCGGCAACAGCAAAGTGGTCAACTTGGCACGATGCACCACCGACGCAGCAGCTTCGATCCATTCCCAATCGGTGTTGCTTCCCGGCCCGTAGGTCAAACTATGCCCGGCCAGGCCGTCACCATGTGTCACCTCAAGTGCGTCGACACCGGCCCGATCGAGAGCGCCGGCCACGCGGGCTACGTCGGCAGGGCTGATTCGATGACGCATCGCGTGCATGCCGTCCCGGAGGGTGACGTCCTGAATGTAGAGAGCGGCCCCCTCAGAGGCGTTCGCGCGGCTCGAAGTGTCGGTCATCGTGCTGTCTCCAAATCTTTCTTTTCCGCCAATTTCTCGGCGACCTGCAGGGCGGCAGAGGTCATGATGTCCAGGTTTCCCGCGTATGCAGGGAGGTAGTGCGCAGCACCCTCGACCTCGAGGAACACCGATACCTTCCACAATCCAGGGCCTTTGTCGACACCGCCGGTGAGCGTGGAGACCGACTCGGCCTCGTCGAGTTCGGTGAACTGGACTTCTTGTTTGAGGCGGTATCCAGGAACGTATGCGGCGACCGAAGCGACCATGTCCTCGACTGACCGGCGAATCCGATCCTGATCGGGGTTGGTCACCAGCGCCAACACGGTGTCGCGCATGATCAGCGGAGGCTCGGCCGGGTTCATCACGATGATTGCTTTGCCGTGTTCTGCTCCGCCGACCTTTTCGATTGCTTCAGAGGTGGTTTCGGTGAATTCGTCGATGTTGGCGCGGGTACCTGGTCCTGCGGATTTCGAGGCGATGGACGCTACGATTTCGGCGTAGTGGACTGCTGTCACAGCAGAGATCGCCGCCACAATCGGGATGGTTGCCTGCCCACCGCAGGTAACCATGTTGACGTTGGGCGCATCGAGATGCTCGTTCAGGTTGACGGCGGGAACGACATAGGGGCCTACGGCCGCCGGGGTCAGGTCGATGATCCGTTTACCGAAGGGCCGCAGGGCCGCCTCGTTCGCGAGGTGCGCGGTCGCGGACGTCGAGTCGAAGATGATGTCGATGGAGTCGAACTCGGGGTGTTCGATCAGACCTTGGACGCCTCGGTCCACGGTGCTGATGCCCAATCGTCGCGCCCGTGCGAGCCCATCGGACTGGGGATCGATGCCAACCAGGACGGCCATCTCGACGTTCTTGGCGATGCTTTCGAGTTTGATGACCAGATCGGTGCCGATATTGCCGGACCCGACGACGGCCACTTTGGTGAGAGTCATGCTGATTCCTTCCATGAAATATTGGACAGTTCACGCGGTGGTGAAAGTGGCGCTCACGTCACCGATGCCCGTTATCGATGCGTGGTAGCTCCCCCCGGGAGAAACAGGAACGATGGGGCCGAGTGCACCGGAGAGGACTACATCGCCCTCGCGGAGAATCGAGCCGTACGCGCGGGAGGTGTTCGCCAACCACGCCAGCGCGTTCCAGGGGCTGCCCAAGCAGTCCGAGCCGCGGCCGTGGGATACTTCCTTTCCGTCCTCGAGCAGCGTCATAGTCACTTCGCTCAGAGGCGGTACTGCTTCGACCGGTAGCGATTGTCCGAGTACATACAGTCCGGACGATGCATTGTCCGCCACGGTGTCGGCGAGGCTGATGTCCCAATTGGCAACTCGGCTGTCGACGATCTCGAAGGCTGCGAAGACAGTCTGTACGTAGTGCGGTGCCGTCGCCGCGTCGATCTCGTCGGTGATGTCGTGGGACAGAACGAACGCTATTTCTGCCTCGATCCGCGGCTGCAGCAGCCGGGTGATGTCGATCGTCGGCTCGCCTGTGCAGTCCATGTCATCCAGGAGGACTCCGAAGTCAGGCTGATCGACGCCGAGCTGGTTTTGGACGGCCTGTGCCGTGAGCCCAATCTTTCGTCCGACTACCCTTTTCCCGCGAGCCAGCTCGGCTGCGATATTGACCGACTGAATTCGGTAGGCGGAGTCGATGTCGTGGGTTCCGATGAGATCTCGTATCGGTTGAGATGGGGTCTTGGTTGCAGCGGCGGCGGAGAGTCTGCCTGCCGCGGTGTCTACTACGCGTTGTGCCACGGTCGTCAGTGTGGTGTGGTGTTCGTCGAGTAGGTCGGCGAGGATGTAGCGGGCTCCGAAGTGTTCTTTTCGGGAGCTGGAGTCGTAGACGTAGGCGCCGGTGATGGCGTTGACGGGCAGGTCGGCGAGTTCGTCGAGTTCTCCGGAGTGCAGTTCGACGAATCCGGAGTCGGCGTGCCATGCGCGTGCGACGCGGTCTTCGGTGACGGGGTCGCTGATGACGATGGAGCGTTCGATGTATCCGGTGTAGTCGACGTTGGGGAATTCGCGGACTCCGAAGACGCCGAGGCTCGACTGGTTGAAGGCGCGTAGTTCGGTGTCGTCGACGGGGTCACCGGCGCGCAGGCCCAGTTTGATCAGTAGCTTGCCGCGGCGGATGACCTCGACGTTGAATTCGTGTGCCCCGGTGTGGGAAACCTTGATGTCGGCGAACTTCTTGAGCATTCCGAAGTGCAGTCCCCAGGGGCCCATTATGTCCATCGCGGTCTTGTCGCCGTAAAGTCCGTCGACGAATTCCCACCCTGCCACGCCCTTGCGGTCTCCCCATTGGGTGCGTGCGGTGAGCATCACTGCCTGGTAGGGGGTGTTGCGGCCGTCGTAGGCGTAGACCTCGGCGTTGGTGAAGTAGGAGATGGTGACGATCGGTGGCTCGGAGCGGTCGCTTTTCAGCGGTGGTGGGAGCACCAGAGATTCGATGGCGTCGTGAGTGGATTCGAACGTGATGTCGAAGTGGATGACGCTGGGCATGGCTTTCTGTTCGTAGGCGTACGCGTTGCCCGGGCGCACACCGAACAAGTTGAGCACGCTGCGCCCGATGGGTTCCTCAGTTGCGGGGATGTTCGACTGCGGTTCGGTGGTGCTCACGTCCGATGTCCTTTCGTTTCTTCTCATCTCACCCACCGTCGACGCCGTACCGAACGCGGTCGGAGGCGTTACGGCTCCGCAAACCGACAAAGATCTCGGTGTTGCAAATAGTGAACCGTGATGGGCGTTATTAGAATAGTATTAGTGTGATCCGCGCCTCTGTCAAGAGTGGGCCCGTCTGCGCGGTCGGTATATCGGAACAGCTCTTGCCTCTGCGTCCCGGAGGTGGTAGTCCATATATAGAAGAGTGATGTTCGATAAATGAGACCTACGGACTTCATGACGAGGCCACGGTCAGCAACAGAGGGGTGCATCGTGAATCAGGCCGAGCGAGGCGGGGGCCGTACCGTAAGCCGCAGAACCACCACGGTAGACGGACTCACCACCAGCTTTCTCGAGTCCGGCTCCGGCCCGACCGTCGTTCTACTGCACGGCGGGGAGTTCGGAGGCGAGGCAGAGGTGTGCTGGGAGCGGACGATCCCTGCACTCGCCGCGCACTTCCGCGTGATCGCCCCTGACCTTCTCGGGTTCGGCCACACAGCGAAAGTGGTGGACTTCGTCGACGGAAGGGGACGCCGGCTTCAGCACCTGTCCCGTTTTCTTCAGCAGATTGGCGCGGAAGGCGCGCCGTGCGTAGGAAACTCGATGGGCGGAATGCTGTTGCTGTTCGATGCCGCTTCTGCCTCACCACTTCTCGCTCCCTCGAAGATCGTCAGCATCACCGGAGGCGGCGACCTCACCGAGTCCGCGCACACCGAAGCTCTTTTCGACTACGACGGATCATTCGAGGGGATGCATCGAGTCGTCCAGGCCCTCTTCCACAGGCGAGAGTGGCTCGATGCGGCGTACGTCGAACGGCGCCGCCAGAACAGCCTCGCGCCAGGAGCGTGGGAGGCCGTCGCAGCAGCTCGATTCCGGCGTCCAGGACGCGTCAAAGAAACTCGTCCGAAGCAACCGATCGACTACTCGGCGATCACGACACCGACGTTGGTCGTCGAAGGTGTCGAAGACAAGATCAAGCCCACCGGGTGGTCTAAGACCGTCGCGGATTTGATGCCGAACGCGCGCAACGTACTCGTCGAGGGAGCAGGACATTGCCCACAACTGGAAAACCCCGATGTAGTGAACGAATTGCTGATCGAGTTTCTCGCCGATTCGTAGCTGGTCCGCCGCGCTCGGCGCGATCGCGTCACCGTTGTTACCACCAGCGTCATTCCTTTGAAAGGACACTTCGATGCCCGTAGCTCTTGTTGCGACGTCGCATTCACCCCTGATCGGGCTCAACGACCCGACGACCGAGATCCGAGACGAAGTTCGAGGCGTCCTCGACGATGCCCGCGCATTCGTGCGCGACTTCGACCCCGAACTCGTTGTCATGTTCGCACCGGATCACTACAACGGATTCTTCTACGACATGATGCCGCCCTTCTGCATCGGCGCTTCGGCGCACTCAGTAGGGGACTACGGGCTACCGACCGGCGACCTGAGCGTGGACAAGGCCGCCGCGTACGACATCGGAGCATCCGTACTCGCACAAGGCGTGGATCTCGCGATATCGGAAGACATGCAGGTGGACCACGGTTTCGTACAGCCGCTGCTGTTTTTGTTCGACACCCTGCAGTCGGTACCGATCGTTCCGATCTTCATCAACTGCGTGGCCTCACCGCTCGGCCCTGCTCGTCGAAGTATGGATCTCGGTTCGGCGGTGGGGGCCGCGCTCGCCGATGACGACCGCCGCATTCTTCTCGTCGGGTCGGGGGGTCTCTCGCACGACCCACCCGTGCCTCGGATGGAGGACGCCGCACCGGAAGTGATCGAACGGTTGCTTCTTCGAGGAAGAAATCCCAGTACGGAGCAACGCGCAACACGGGAAGAAAAAACTGTGAAAGCGGCGCGGGCGTATGCCGCGGGTGAAGCGGGCTACCGAGAACTGAATCCGGAGTGGGACAAATTGGTGCTGGATGCACTCAGTTCCGGCGACTTCGCTCGCATCGTTGACCACGACAACGACTGGTTCGTACGCGAGGGCGGGCACTCCTCGCATGAAATCCGAACGTGGATCGCGGCGTACGCGGCCCTGTCCGGTCAGGGTCCCTACCAGGTCCAATCCAGGTATTACCGTCCGATCAAGGAATGGTTCGCGGGATTCTCCACCACGATTGCAACCCCTGCTTCTGCACTCGCACATGCACGGGTATCCAACAAAGGAGTAGTTCGATGAGTATGTGGACGTCCTTCGACGAGGTCCCGTTCCGCGTCAGCTGGATCGACGTGGGCGAGTGGCGCACCCGGGTCCTCGACGCCGGGTCGGGGCCCGTTCTGGTTTTGCTGCACGGCACAGGCGGGCACCTCGAGGCATTCACCCGCAACATCCGAGCGCTCACCGAGCGCTTTCGTGTCATCGCCTACGACATGCCAGGGCACGGCTACACCACACACGCGCACACCGATATCGAGATCGGAACCTACGTCGATCATCTTGCGGAACTGCTCACGACGCTGGGCATCTCGCGAGCGCACCTGTGTGGCGAGTCACTCGGGGGTTGGGTGGCGATCAAGTTCGCCGAGCAATACCCCACGCTCGTCGATCGGATGGTGCTCAACACCCCAGGCGGCACGATGGCGACGCCGGAGGTGATGGAACGTATCCGTTCACTCAGTCAGGCTGCCGCGGACGATCCCTCGCCCGAGCGCGTGCGTTCGCGTCTGGAGTGGCTCATGGCCGACAACTCGTCCGTCACGGACGAACTAGTGGAAGTCCGGCGAGCGATCTACGCTCGCCCGGGTTTCAGTGAATCCATGAAGCACATTCTGTGCCTTCAGAACCCCGCCGTGCGAACACGTAACCTCGTTACCGAGGACACACTCGGCGCGGTGATTGCGCCAACCCTGGTGGTGTGGACCTCCGATGACCCCTCCGGTCCAGCCACTGCAGGTCGAACGATGGCGGAGCAGCTGCACAACGGCAGCTTCGCACTGATCGAGAATGCCGGTCACTGGCCACAGTGGGAGCAGCAGGAGCTGTACGACCAACTGATGCTCGACTTCCTCGCCCGCTCCGAAGTCCCAACCTCATGACCGCGCATCGAGAACGACACGGATATGTCGGTCGGCGAGCCGCACACAGACCACGGTGGGCGTTGCACCTCATGCGAGATCGGACGGTATGAAATGATTACGAGATCGGTCAAGGTCACCGAAGAGTCAGCACGCGGAAAGCGAGGTCGAGCCATGAATCCCAGAGCGAAAGCGGAATCGAATGCACGGCACGGCCTTGGTTCCTTACCCGCGAGCGACGACCCCGCAGCGGTCACAGCAGTCCGCCAGGGCGGCTCTCAAACCCTTGCGCGGGGCCTGTCAGCGCTGATGGCAGTAGTGGAATCAGCCGACGGAATGACCGTCCAGGACATCGCGAAATTGCTCGATGTGCACAGGTCGATCGCCTACCGCGTTGTGCAAACGCTTGTCGAATTCGATCTGGTGACGCAATCGCCGGACAAGGTATACCGCCCAGGTGCCCGGCTGGCTGCGCTATCCGAATCCTACCTACCGACTCTTCGCGCGATCGCAATTCCGGCAATGCGAGAGCTGGCGGAACGAGTGGGATGCACCGTCTCGCTGTTCGTCGCAGAAGGTGACAGTGCCGTCTCGATCGCGATGGCCGAGCCCACCACGGCCACCCACCACATCCGGTTTCGCTCCGGCATGCGTACGCCGCTCGATCGGGGTGCAGCCGGCTATGCGTTGCTCGCACAGAGTCCATTTCGTGACGGCGAACCGTCCCAGGTGACCAAAGCGCGCGTCGACGGGTACGCAACCAGTCACGGAGAGGTCGAGGAGGGCGCGCACGCCGTGGCGGCCGGGTTCTCGGTTCCGAATGTTCGGGCGTGCCTCAACGTCATGACCTATGTCGAGGAACAGGCCAAGCAAGCAGTGACCGAGGTACGTGACTGCGCAGCACTCATCGGCGAGCGCCTCGCCGCCGGCGATCTACGGTAGCAGCCCACTCATTTACACCTCATACGGTCGGCTGCGCGCCGACGTATGTCGCATCGCGCACCCGACCGGCCCCGCTCGGTTCTTTTCGGGTCGCCTGATCTCGAACCATTTCGGGTCTAGCCGACCACTACTGACTCTGCTCAGGCCCTCGCCCGACGCTCCTGCGGCAGGCTCTTTGACAGACGAACAATGGGCCTTAATCAATGAAATAAAACGATGATTTATAGAACGGATGCTCTCATGGGTGACATGGACGGCAAGGTCGGGTTGGTATTCGGGGGCGCGAACGGAATCGGCCGTGCCGGTGCGATTGCACTGGCCCGCCGGGGCGCTGACATTGTCATCGCCGACCGAGACCGCAAATCCGGAGAAGAGTTGGTTAGCAACCTGTCTCAGAAATACGGGAACGCAGCATTCGTCGACGTGGATGTCCTCGACGACGACTCGGTCGCGGCCGCCTACGCATCGACCGAGGAGCGTTTCAAGGCTGTTCACGCGGTCGTGAATTCGGCGGGCACTATCGCCCACAACGTCCCCGACGTGTTCGAGCGCAATATCAACATGTTGCTGTTGTCGGTGTATCGATCGATGCGATGCGCCGTGGACTCGCTCGGACGGGCCGGCGGGGGATCGGTGGTCAATATCGCCTCGATCGCCGGCATCACCGGATCGATCGGCGCACCCGGCTACGGACCCGCCAAGCACGGGGTGGTCGGCATGACCAAGGATTACGCGCTCAGTACGGCAAAGGACAACATTCGGGTCAACGTCGTGTGCCCAGGCTACGTCCTCACTCAACAGGTTTCACGGCTCGCACCGGACCAGGAGTCGAGCGATCGACTGATCAACGAGCAATTGCGTGTACCGATGCGGCGCTGGGGCAAGCCCGAAGAAATTGGGTCGGTCATCGGGTTTCTGTCCTCACCCGAAAGTTCCTTCATGACAGGTTCGGTCATCGTCGTCGACGGTGGACTCACGGCTCGCTGACCCGCTGCGACCACACAAACCCCACGACGGTCACACCGCGCCGTCGCTCGGCCAATTGGAAAGGATGCGAAATGATCATCGGAGACACGAAAATCGAAGCACTGATCGACGGCGAGGCGCTGATGCCGAAGGAATACCTCTACATCGGCGAAAACGCGCCGACCGAGGAGGACTGGTCGCCGTACACCGAGTACCTCGATACCTGTACCGGGCACCAGCTCAACTCGATCGGATCGTTCCTGATCCGTACCGGGGAACGTCTGATTCTCAACGACGCCGGGTCAGGGCCGAACGTGAAGGCGCCCTTCTCCGGCGGCGGACTGCGATCCGCACTCTGGGCCGCAGGTGTCAAACCAACCGACATCACCGACGTCATCTACTCGCACCTGCACCTCGACCACGTCGGATGGACGACGCTTGACGACAAACCGTTCTTTCCCAACGCAGACCTCTGGATCGACCGTCGCGATTGGCATCACTTCGCCGCCGATGACTACGAGATGCAGGAGTGGGAAGCTGCCGCAGTCGACCCCGTGCGCGACAAAATAGCCGCGAAATTCGCGCCGGTCCACGACCGAGTGAACCTATTCGAACCCGACACCGAGATCCTTCCCGGCGTCCGGGCGATGGACGCCGCCGGCCACACACCAGGCAACACGGTCTTCGAGTTGGTCTCTCGCGGTGAACGTGGACTGCTGATCGGCGATCTGGTGCACACCCAAGGCGAACTGGTCAACGGATGGGATCTCGCATTCAACGGAGATCATGCCCAATCCATCGAGACGATCGAGAAGTTCCGGAAGTACATCCTGGACAACAATATCCCCTTCGCTGCGGCGCACTTCCCCGGACTCCGGTGGGGTCGGCTCTGGATCGAACGCGGCACATCTCCGGCGATTGCGTACGCGACAATCTGATCTTTCGCTCCAACTTCGCGCTCCAACTGATAACCCGAGGTCCGAGAAACCCTCTCTCCGAGCGCCTGGGTTGCTCGGTGCCCTGTACACGCCGTCCCGACGCTCCACCTCGGGCTGGCGGCGGTCGGTGCCCTCACGCTCGCTGCTGTCGTGAATTGCCCGCATGCCGACGCGAATGAGTAGGTCGACAACGACTGTCTAACCACCCTGCTACCTAAGGTTTCGAGCTTGTACGCGAGCCCTCCCGCAGGTTGACACGGCGTGTGACCGCTGTTACATTTGTACATAACGATCACCGTGTTGCAAATAACGCACGCATTCTCGTCCGTCGGCCGCGGGGATCGGCACCCGGCTTGCACCGCGTCGGCCGGGATTTCTCCGACGACAACGAATGGACAATGGACATGGCAGATCGCGTGAAGGGCAAAGTTGCCTTGGTTACCGGTGCGGCGAGCGGAATGGGCGCTGCCGACATCCGGTTGCTCGCCGAAGAAGGCGCATCCGTCGTCGGCTGCGACGTGGACAAGGCGCGTCTCGATGCGCTCGTCGACGAACTCAGAGGCGAAGGCTTGGCGGTCACCGCTGCGACCCTCGATGTGTCCGATCCCGACGCCTGGACTGACGTCGTTCGTTTCACCGAGGAGACGTACGGCCCGATTTCGATCTTGGTGAACAACGCCGGCGTCTACGTCACGCCCGGTGTCGAGGACACCGACCAGTCGACATGGGATCGCACCATCGGCATCAACCAGAGCGGAGTGTTCTACGGAATGCGAGCCACCATTCCCTCCATGCGCCGCGCAGGAGGCGGGTCGATCGTCAACATCGCTTCCATTCACGGGATCGTCGGAACGGAGCTCGCGACCGCGTACCACGCCAGCAAGGGCGCAGTCCGGTCCTTGACCAAGCAGGCCGCATGCCAGTACGGCGTGGAGAACATCCGCGTGAACGCAATCGACCCCGGCATCATCGAAACCGCGATCGTGGCCAATGCGCGCCAGTTCGTGGATCTGGAGCCGATGAAGTCGCTCATTCCGCTCAAGCGTTTCGGCGACGCACGTGAAATTGCGAACGGAGTTCTTTTCCTTGGCTCCGACGAGTCCTCGTTCATCACCGGTACCGACCTGGTGATCGATGGCGGAATGATCGCCATCCAATAACAGCCCGCACGATCCCCCGCGCACCGATTCGGTGGCACCGAGAGGCGTTCACCTTGATTCATCCCGAAAGGTTCACATGTCCGAGATCAATAGAGTCGACGTAATCATCGTCGGGGCCGGACCGGTGGGGCTGACCCTGGCGAACATTCTCGGCCAGAACGGCGTCACCACAAAGGTTGTCGAAGAACGAGCAACACTCATCGACTACCCCCGAGGTGTCGGGTTGGACGATGAGTCGCTGCGAGCCTTCCAGGCTGTAGGCCTCGCCCACGCCATAGTGCCGCACACCGTCCCCAACCAGGTGATGCGCTTCGTCAACAGCAAGCGCCGTGTGATCGCCGAGATCGCACCGAGCACCCAGCCTTACGGGTGGCCCAGGCGAAACGGTTTCGTCCAGCCTCTCGTCGATGCGGAACTACTGGAAGGGTTGGGCCGCTTCTCGAATGTCAGTGTCGAGTGGGGCCAGGCGGTCTTGGGCCTGACCGATCGAGGTGACCGTGTCGAGGTCGTCACAAGCAACAACGGTCAATTACAAACGATCGAGGCGTCCTACGTCGTGGGCTGCGACGGCGGACGCTCGGTAACTCGCCGACTCATCGACACCACGTTCGAAGGCACCACCTCGCCTACCCGGTGGCTGGTCATCGACATCGCGAACGACCCGCTCGGCACCCCGAACATCTATGTCGGGGCGGACCCCTCTCGGCCCTTCGTTTCCGTCGCCATCGCGCACGGCATCAGGCGGTTCGAGTTCATGGTCAAAGACGACGAGAGCACCGAAGAGGCGAACACACCGGCGTATCTGCATGCGCGTCTGAAAGACTTCCTGCCCCGGCCTGAGACGGTGGAGATCATTCGGAGCCGGGTCTACACCCACCATTCACGAATTGCCGGTTCGTTCCGCAAAGGCCGGGTCTTCCTCGCCGGAGACGCGGCGCATCTGATGCCGGTGTGGCAGGGCCAGGGCTACAACAGTGGAATCCGCGACGCGAACAACCTGGGTTGGAAACTTGCGGCAGTGGTCAACGGCCTCGCGGCGGACCGGTTGCTCGACAGCTACGACACCGAGCGACGTAAACACGCGCAATCGATGATCGACCTCTCGACCATGGTCGGCAAAGTGATTTCACCGACCAACCGTGTGGTCGCTGGAATCCGCGACGCATTCCTGCTTAGCGCCTCGCGAATCCCCTCGCTCAAGAGATACATCATGGAAATGCGGTTCAAGCCGATGCCCAGCTACCAGACTGGCGCGGTCGTTCACGAATTCTCCTCGAAAGGCCGACTGTCGTCCGCCAGCTCCTCGGGGGTGGGGTCGCTGTTCGTGCAACCGAAGGTCACTCTGCGCGGAGGTGACGTGCACAAACTCGACGAGGTGCTGGGCACCGGTTTCTCCGTCCTCGCCTGGGGAAATTCGCCCAAGAGGATCTTGGACAAGGACGTCGCCGCCGATTGGTTGGGCCTGGGGGCAAGGTTCGTAACTGCGCTCCCGCTTTCGCAGCTTCATTGGAACGACGATGACGATCCCGACGTCACCGTAGTTGCAGACACCGAGGACGTCTTGAGGCAATGGTTCGATTCTCACGACGACGCAGTTCTGTTCATACGACCTGATCGGGCCATCGCGGGATCGTGCATCGCTCAAGACGCCGACGCATTGGCTCGCAAGTTGATCGACACGCTGGGTATGCGCAGCCCCGAACGTAGCTGAGCCTGATCCGACTGCGAATGAGACAGCACGCCACGGCGACATCACGCTGGGGCGTGCTGCGTTCGTTTTCCGTGGTGCCACTCTCGCGTTCGGCACGGTTCGAAGTCGACTCTTCCCCGAGGCGTACAGGGTTGACAGCGATGCAGATCACAGAAATACTGACTCAATAACGACTAAGAACATTCGTTATTTGCACGTGAGCCACTGTCAAAGTCCGGCACGATGGCTTCGGACCTCACTTGAATGTCACGGCGTTCTGCGGGACAGCAACGAGAAGGGAGACACCGGACTCATGGCTGGTGATCGAACATTGAAAGAGACCACATTCGATGTGGTGGTAGTTGGCTCGGGCGCAGGAGGGATGACGGCTGCACTTGCGGCGAACAAGCGCGGCCTGGACACGGTGGTGATCGAGAAGGGTGAATTCTACGGCGGATCCACCGCGTTGTCCGGCGGTGGAATCTGGGCGCCCGGCGCGAAAGCGATGACGCGCAGGGGGCACGTACCGGATCCCGCTGGGGTTTTCACCTACCTGAAAACCATCACCGATGGACTGGTGTCCGACGAACGGCTTCGGGCGTACGTGGATTCCGCGCCAGCGATGATGGACGAGTTGGAATCAGTGAGCAACTGGCTCGAATTCGTCTGGAAGCCTGGTTATCCCGACTACTATCCGGATCTGCCAGGTGGATCAGCGGTAGGTGCCACCATGAATGTCAATCCCATCGACCTACGGAAGCTGGGCGACCTCCGGGACGAGCTCATTCCTCCGCTTGCCCTGGCACCGAAGGGTATCTACCTTGGTCCCCTGGAACTGCGTGACTTCTATCGAATCCGCCAGTCCTACAAAGGAAAACTGGTTCTGCTTCGCTTGCTGTGGCGAATGGTCAAGGCGCGTGTGACGGGCGAGCAGATCGTCGCGATAGGCCAGGCCCTGGTCGCACGTCTGCGTCTGGCAATGCGGGATCAGGGTATTCCCTTGTGGCTGAACAGTCCGATGACCGGCCTCGTGGTAGACGACGGCAGAATCGTCGGTGTCGAGATCGAGCGTGACGGGCATCCGGAGACCATCTACGCGCGCGGTGGCGTCATCATCGCCAGTGGTGGATTCGACCACAACATGCCGATGAGGCAGCGATACCAACCCACGATTGCCCAGGACTGGAGCATGGGCAATCGATACGCCGAGGGCGATGGCATCGAGGCTGCTCAAAAGACCGGTGCCGCCGTTGATCTCATGGACGAAGCGTGGTGGTTCCCGGCAATCGAATGGCCCGACGGGCGGTTGCAGTTCATGCTGAATGAACGAATGATTCCCGGGCAGTTCATCGTCAACGGTGCGGGCGAGAGGTTCGTCAACGAAGCGGCCCCCTACACCGATTTCGGCCATGCGGTGATCGAAGGACAGCGATCGGGCACCACTCACATACCCAGCTGGCTGATCATCGATTCACGATCGTGGCGGAAGTATCTGTTCGCTGGTCACCTCCCACTGCCCAAGATCCCGTTCGCACCGGTCCCGACCGGAACCAAACCTCCGAAGGCGTGGTTGGAGACGGATGTAGTCCAAAGCGCATCGACGTGGCCGGAACTGGCCAGAAAGATCGGTGTCCCGGTCGAAGCACTCAACCGCACAGCGGATCGGTTCAACAACTTCGCCCGAGCCGGAGTCGATAGTGACTTTCACCGCGGCGAGTCCGCATACGACAACTACTACGGCGACGTCACCTTGAGCAATCCGAACCTTGCGCCGCTGGAGTCACCACCCTTCTACGCATTCAAGATCGTTCCAGGCGACCTCGGAACCAACGGCGGAATCCTCACCGACGAACGCGGCCGCGCTTTGGACGAAACGGGAAATCCCATAGAGGGACTCTACGCAACCGGCAACGTCGCGGCATCCGTCATGGGCCGAAGCTACGCAGGCGCAGGCGCCACCATCGGCCCAGCGATGACCTTCGGCTACATCGCAGCGAAACACATCGCCGCGACCGCAGATACTCATCCACACAAAGCCGCGAAGTCGGCAGCCGATCGCCTCGATGAGAAGAAACGAAAGGACATCGGACGTGAGCACCACCGAACCGCAGTCGAACATCCCCGCAACTGAGGAACCCATCGGGCGCAGCGTGCTCAACTTGTTCGGTGTGCGCCCGGGCAACGCGTACGCCTACGAACAGAAAGCCATGCCCAGCGTCATCCACTTCGACATCACGTTCGAATCCACTCACGACGCCATCGAATCTCTGGTGCTCCCACCACCGCTGAAAAGCGACCGCTCCGAGCCACCGATCGTCACCATCTCCTACTTCACCAACGCCGAGGTCTACGCCTACGACGGCCGCAACACCCCCTACCAGGCAGTGATGCTCACCGCACGCACCCAATGGGGAGACCGCAAGGGCGTGGCAGGGTGGGAATTCGTCGACGGACTTTACGGCGACAAGACCGCGATGGACATAATGGGCCCCTGGGGACTGCACTTCGGAATGCTCAAGAAGTTCGCCGACATCAAGGTTTCCCACACCGGGGCACACGAATTCAACGTCGAGGTCATCCGCCGCGGCAAGCTACTGATCAAACTGGGCCTGCGCGCCGGTGACCCCGTCGACGACACCGAACTACGCGCCTTCAACCAGTCGAGCCTCGGCGTCTTCGGAGTCCGCGAATTCCCCAACGTCGACTACACCGGATACATCGAACGCTCCATCGTCATCAGCGACCCCGTCACCGAAGACCGCGTCGCACGCGCATGGCACGCCGACTCCGGATTCGTCGAACTGCACTCCGGAGAACTCGACGAACTCGCCGACCTGCCCGTCAACGCCATCACCGGCGCCTACGTCTACGACTCCAGCTCCCGAAAAGAACACTTCGGAGCCCGCTACATCCTCGCCGACCTACTCGACGAACACCACACCACGCAAGCACCAGCACCAGCACCAGCACCAGCACCAGCACCAGCACCAGCACCAGCAACGCACTGAAAACAACTGCGGGTCGATACAACCCGCACAGAGTTCGGCCAGTGTTTCAACCATAAGTCTGCACCAGATCCAGCATCGAAGACACCGAAGGAATCAACAATGGCTACCGACCGCATCGCTCGAGGCGCCGAACAGTGGGTACAGGATTTCGCGGCGGCCCTGGCGTCGCCCGATGGCACCGACCTCTCCGCGCTCTTTCTCGACGAGTCCTACTATCGCGACACAGGCGCGCTCACCTGGGATTTTCATCAGTACGAGGGACGCTCCGTCATCGAGGGTGTGCTCGGCTCCGTCACCGGTGACCTCGAACCGACGAACTTCCGCCTGGCCGAGCATTGGCCGGCTCCTCAGGTCGTCGACAACGGCGCGGGCCCGGCCGTGGAGATCTTCTTCGAGTTCGATACCCGGTCCGCGAAAGCGATCGCGTTGATGTACGGCGTGCCCGACGAGAACAGCCCGTACGGATTCCGAACACAGTCTCTGTATACCCGACTCGAAGGTATCCACGGCGTCGACACCCCCGCCGTACACCCGGCCGGCTACGGCTACACCCCCAGGCACACGGGCGAGAACTGGCTCGAACATCGCGAACGTCAGCGCGCGTTCGACGAACGTGAACTCGAGGTTCTGATCGTCGGAGCCGGACAAGCCGGACTGATGACGGCCGCGTACCTGCGTTACTTCGGAGTCAACGCACTGGTGATCGACAAGCACGACCGCGTCGGCGACAACTGGCGCAAGCGTTACAGTTCCCTGTTTCTGCACAACACGATCAACATGAATCACTTCCCGATGCTGCGGTTCCCGGAGCACTACCCCCAGTACCTCCCGAAAGACGTTCTCGGAGAATGGCTCGAGACCTACAGCCGTTACCTCGATCTCGACGTATGGACCTCGACAGACTTCGTTGGCGGAGAATACGACGAGGCCAACAAGTCATGGTCAGCGACGGTCGTCACGGCCAGCGGTGAGAAGCGAGTACTGCACCCGCGCCACATCGTCCTCGCAACGGGCGGAATCGGCGGCAAGCCGAACGTCCCGAACCTGCCAGGTCTCGATAAGTTTGCCGGCAAGGTCATGCATTCCTCCGAATTCCACGATTCGGACGAGTACCAGGGCAAGAGCGCCATCGTCATCGGGATGGGGTCAAGTGCACACGACATCGCCCGCGACCTGTGCAACCACGGCGCCAAAGTTACCATGGTCCAGCGCAGCCCAGTAGTGATCAACAGTGTCGAGATCGCCAACTCCGCGTACGCAGCGGGCTACGCAGACGGCGTCCCCATCGAGCTCGGCGACATCCGCTATGGCTTGGCGTTGATCAACTCTCTCCGGGTCGCGAGCTCGAAAATGGCACACCAAATAGGCAAGGAAGCAGACGCCGAACTGCACAGAGGTCTCGAAGCCGCAGGCGTCGTCCTCGGCGACGGACACGATAATTCGGGTTGGCTGGATCTGTTCCTGCGCACCGGCGGCGGCTATTACCTCAATGCCGGCGCCTCAGAGCTGATCATCTCCGGCGACATCAAGGTCATCCAGGCAGATCAAATCACCACATTCACCGAAGCCGGTGCACAACTGGCCGACGGAACGACACGTAACGCAGACCTCGTTCTACTGGCAACCGGTTACCAGAACCGCAAGGTCGAAGTTGCCGAGCAGTTCGGTCAGGAGGTCGCTGATCGCGTAGGAGATATCGCACGGCTCACCGACGAGGGTGAATGGGCCAACATGTGGAGTCAGACCGCGCAGCGTGGATTGTGGTTCAGCGGCGGCGGCATCCCACAGGTCCGCCCCGGCGCGCGCATTCTCGCCCTCCTCATCAAGGCCGACCTACTCGAACTGATTCCCGAGGCCTACCGACGCGACGCTCACTTACTGGCAAGCCAGTAACAGCCGCGGACACAGAAGTGATGGCGGGTGCGGCCTCGTCGAGGCACACCTGGACGAGGCCGCATCCGTCACCGCCTCTGCCCAACTCGCCACAGGAGAACGATGAAAATCACCGTAGACGAAGGGAAGTGCTGCGCAGGCGGCCAGTGCGTGCTCGACGCGCCCGATGTCTTCGACCAGCGCGCCGACGACGGCATAGTTGTTCGGCTCGACGACTCCCCCGGCGAAGATCAACGTGCTGCAGTCCAGGAAGTTATTCCGTACCGGAGCGACAGTCTGAAGCGGAGCCAGCGACCCACCCGTCGCATTCATCAAGTCAACCAACCGGTCTCGGCGCAAGTGAACCGTGAACTCAGCGACGTCTTCATCGAACCAATCGATTTCAGGTCACTCCATCGCAGCCTTGACAGAGACGCACATCACACACAACAGTTCGTTTATTGGTTAGCCCCATTCTTTATATGCACACGAACCGTGGGTTCGAAGCGTCGTGTCGGTAGCCACTTCGAGTGCGGAGGGGTGTACAGCCGGGCCATCCATCGGATGATCGGCGCGACGGCCGACTGTTGCCTGCGCCGCGAACCGGAAACCGATCTCAACGCCCCATGCCTTGTCGAACACCTTCCCCCCAACGAAAGAGAAGTCATGACGAACTCAGTGGTCACCGAAACTTTGAGCCCCCAGGACATCGTCCGTGCGGTCTACTCGGCTTTCAACTCCCTCGACCCTGACATTATCGAGGAGACTGCACGGACATACTTTGCGGACACGGTAGTTGTGCGAGAAGCCGAATCCTTGCCGTGGGGAGGGATCTACGAGGGCATCGAGACCGTCGCTGCCATGACGAAGGGCCTCGCATCCCCCGCCTCCCCCGTCGATGCAGCAAATCTGCACATCGACCACCTACACGTGGGCGCAACCAGCAGCGACAACACCACCCACGTGCTCGCGGCCGTCTCTTTTCCGTGGCGAGGTGCCGTGACCATCCCGATGAAAGCACTGGAATGGTTCACTGTGCGCGACGACAAGGTCGTCGAAATCCAGGTTTACCTGTGGGACACCGCAGCTGCGATATCAGCGTTGCCTGCAACCTGACGATCCCCCGGAGCCGGTGTCGACGCCGACTTTTCGGTTCGCGGACTGACACATGGTTGTAGCGGATGCCGCTCACGCTCCATGACAACGACGATTACGAGATCAATTAGGAGGCAGGTATGAAGCTCGGAGTATCCTTTCCCCAAGTCGAGCTGGCCGGGAGCGCCGCAGCGCTGTCGCAATTCACGACTGCAGCAGAAGATCTCGGGTACGACCATGTACTCATGTACGATCACGTCGTCGGTGCCGTTCACAGAGATCGCACGCCAGCTCTCCCAGAGCTGGCCTACACCGAGCACGACCCGTTCCACGATCCACTTGTCTCGTTCGCATACCTGGCCGCATTGACCACAAGAATTCGTCTCGTGACAGGGGTTCTCGTTCTCCCCCAGCGCCAGACGGTGCTGGTGGCACGACAAGTAGCCGATGTCTCGATTCTCTCAGGTGGGCGCCTCGCGTTGGGTGTCGGCGTTGGGCTGAACTACGTCGAATACGATGCCCTCGGCGAACAATTCAGTACGCGCGGTGCTCGATTGACCGAGCAAATCCCGTATCTGCGACGACTGTGGACCGAGGACGTCGTGACTTTCTCGGGAAAATTCGATCAGATCGACCGCGCCGCGTTGAATCCTAAGCCTCGCATGCAAATTCCCATCTATACCGGAGGCTGGTCGGAAGCCGCCTTCCAACGGGCGGTCGCGCTCGCCGACGGCTTCATCTTCGCGGGCGGCAACGACCACTCTCTCGCCGCATGGTCGCGAGTGCAGCAGTTGCTTCAGGAATCAGGCCGATCACCCTCCTCGTTCGCGTCTTACTTCAATCTGCACATCGATGAACACGGCCCCGATCGCCAGCGGACACTCGACACTATCTCTCGATTGAGTGACGCGGGCGCCACCCACATCACGGCCAGCACCTTCGGCCAAGGCTTCACCCACGTCGGCGAGCACGTCGACTATCTGGAGTGGTTGGCAACCCACGTCGACCAGGGGCCCTGACCATTGACTGATGCCCGCGTAGCCCGCCCTGGTTCTGCGCCGTGAGACGACATCGCACACCCAACATGCACAAGCAATCCAGGAGACACGTGTGAAAGAGCTTGCAGACAAGTCCATCATTGTCACCGGCGCCGGTTCAGGTATCGGCGAGGCCGCAGCAGTGCTCGCAGCCGAACGAGGGGCCCAGGTTACCCTCGCCGACATCGACGACGACGCCGGCCAATCCGTCCTCGACAGAATCCATCGAGACGGAGGAACCGCACAGTTCGTCCATGTGGACATCTCGATCACAGAGCACGTGCAGAACATGGTCGCCGCTGCAACATCCGCATACGGAAAACTCGACGGCGCCTTCAACAACGCAGGGCTGCCGGCATGGGGACAACGCCCGGGAAACACCTCGACACCGTTCGCAGACCTCACACCCGAGATGCTGCAGGGAACCCTCGACGTCAATGTGGTGGGTACCTTCTTGTGCATCAAACATCAGATCGAGGCGATGCTACGCACAGGGGGAGGCTCGATAGTCAATACCTCATCCGATGCAGGAATTCTGGCCATCGCCTCCGCCGGCGACTATGTGACGAGCAAACACGCGGTGATCGGCCTGACCAAGTCGGCGGCGCTTGACTACGCCACCCAGGGAATTCGGGTCAACGCACTCCTACCAGGAATCACCCTGACACCTATGATGGCAAAGTCCTTCGACAAGAACCCCGAATTGAGATCCTGGGCGGACAAAATGCAGCCCATCGGGCGCGTCGCACAACCGGCAGAAGTGGCGGAAGCTGCCTTGTGGCTGCTCTCGGACAGGGCATCGTTCGTGACCGGATCCTCCCTCGTCGTCGACGGAGGCTTCTCCATGGTGTAACGACCGCGCAAGCGTAGTATTTCACGAAAAGCGCTGCGAGCATGAGCACTCGCACCTGCGGCCGTCTGCGCCACACTGTCGTCGGGGCTCGCCGCGGGGAGCCAACAACTCGCATCGGAATCCGACTCACGTCCCGGGCACGGATAGCACCCACGTCCTCTCTCACCCGGCTAGCCACTCCGGCTGGTTATCAAGGTCGTGGAGCGGACCAACGTTTCGCGAATTGCGCCGCGGAACCTCCGCGACGCGACAGCATCCTTGGCCGTGTCTCCGCCCGTCAACCTATAGGCGCTGCAAAGAATGCTCGGCGCGGCGGCGCTTCGGCAATGAAACTGGACACCTACGTCGACCGTTTGACAACGATTGTGCGTCGGCGGAATGGCTCTGGAACAGGCAAGATCTGCCGCGATTGTGGCATTGGCACGAATATTCAACGCGTCGGCACAAATATGCCCTGACTTGCGGGTACAAGTCAGGGCATCCAAGCGGAAGCGGAGGGATTTGAACCCCCGGTCGCTGTTAACGACGCTCGCTTTCAAGGCGAGTGCATTCGGCCGCTCTGCCACGCTTCCACCGGAGATCCTAACGAACGGCCACCGGGATCCGCGAATCGGCTCGTCAACTACTTTGCTCGTGCAGGAATGAGTCGATTTTCTCGAAGACGTCGCTGAGGGCGTTGAGTTGCTTTTGATCGAGAAGGTCGATGAAATTCGCGCGGACGCTTTCTACATGACCAGGAGCGGATTCCCGGAGCGTGTCCAGCCCACGCGGCGTGATGCGCGCAATGACGCCCCGGCCGTCGTCCTCGCAGGACTCACGCACCACAAGACCTTGCCCTTCAAGGCGCCGCACCTGATGGGTCAACTTGCTCCGCGATGCGAGAATGCCCTCAGCCAGTTCGCTCATGCGCAGGGCATTCCTCGGCGCTTCTGAGAGCAGCACAAGGATCCGGTAATCGGCCAGCGTCAGCCCAGTGGCATCAGCGAGGTCCCTGTTCAGGACGGCCATCAGACGCTGACTGCCATCAATGAACGCTCTCCACGCCCGCTGTTCCTCGTCATTCAGCCACCGCACTTGTGTTGGCTGTACGGGGATCATATGCGGTCTCCCTTTGCTCCGGATTTCTGCGTACCGAGCCTAGCTAGGTTCGATGGTTACCAAAGGAAAATACTGCCACAATTTGGGAACAAGGCGGTGTACTGAGAACCGCTAGGCTCGAAGCATGCGTGCCATCACGATCTCAGAGCCCGGTGGACCCGACGTTATGCGCTGGTCCGAGGTGCCCGATGTTAAGCCCGGCCCTGGTGAAGTCCTCCTTCGCGTCGCAGCGACCGCCGTGAACCGTGCGGACTTACTGCAGCGTCAGGGCCACTACCCACCTCCCCCGGGAGCCAGCGACGTGCTGGGCCTCGAATGTTCCGGAGTCATCGCTGAGCTTGGCGAGGGCGTGCATGACTGGGAGGTCGGGGATGAGGTGTGTGCACTGCTCGCAGGGGGTGGCTACGCCGAGTACGTCGCTGTTCCGCACTCCCAGCTCCTGCCCGTGCCGACAGGCGTTGACCTGCGCGTAGCCGCGTGTCTACCAGAAGTGGCATGCACTGTGTGGTCGAACCTCGTGATGACAGCGGGAATGCACCGCGGCCAAACGGTGCTGATTCATGGCGGCGCGAGCGGTATCGGGACGCACGCCATCCAGGTGGCGCGTGCAATGAACGTCCGTGTCGCCGTGACGGCCGGATCAGCAGAGAAGCTCACCGTGTGTAAGGAGTTGGGGGCGGAATGTCTCATCAACTACCGTGAGCAGGATTTCGTTGCCGAAATCGCGGCCTTCACGAGTGACTTTGCCCGGCAGGGTGCAGATATCATTCTCGACATCATGGGGGCGAAGTATCTGGACCGGAATATCGATGCGCTAGGCAAAGACGGGAATCTCGTCATAATCGGACTCCAGGGGGGAGTGAAAGCGGAGCTGAACCTCGGCAAGATTTTGACGAAACGGGCACGAATCGCGGCGACAAGCCTGCGCGGACGCCCCGTCACCGGCCCGGGCTCCAAAGATGAAATCATCAAGGAAGTGGTTGCGCACGTGTGGCCCATGATCAGCAGCGGGCTCGTCCGGCCGATTGTGCATGACGAGGTGCCCATCGCTGAAGCCGCATCTGCCCACCAGATGCTCGATTCCGGCGCGGTTACCGGGAAAATCCTGCTCAGCGTCGCCTGACCATTAACAAGCACCACCCGCAAGAATAGGAACATGTCCTTGTCAGAGAACGATGACATCGAAGTGATCAGCACCGAGCCAGTAGAGGCCGAGGAGTCAACGGCGGCACAAAACGGGAAGCCGGAATCATCATCCACCGCGCTCACCGACCTCGTCGAGCAGCCGGCGAAGGTCATGCGGATCGGCACGATGATCAAGCAACTGCTTGAGGAAGTACGCGCTGCACCGCTTGATGAGGCGAGCCGCACCCGTCTGCGTGAAATTCACGAATCATCCATCCAGGAACTTCAGGATGGTCTCGCCCCAGAACTGCGAGACGAACTCACCCGGATCACTCTGCCGTTCGGCGAGGATGCCGTACCCAGTGACTCGGAGCTACGAATCGCGCAGGCGCAGCTGGTCGGATGGCTGGAGGGGGTCTTCCACGGCATCCAGACAGCACTTTTCGCTCAGCAAATGGCGGCGCGTGCGCAGCTCGAGCAGATGCGTCAGGGCGCCCTGCCCCCAGGAATGAGCCTCGGACATGCACATCACGACCCTGAGCACCCGGAGCATGGCGGACACTCCGCGACAGGCACCGGCCAATACCTGTAGCTAGTCCTGTCTCGCCAGCAGAGCTTTTCCTCGCTGGACTCCGGCGCGAAGCTTGCGCCGCACCTGCGGTGGTAACGCCTGTTTGACACGTACCCGCGCGGACTGGCGCGGGTACAACTGACCGGCAAGGCGTCGTTTGCGCGCCACCAGACTGTCCACGACTCCGGCGGCAAATCCGCCGCGCGACGGCCTGGCGGGAGCGTCGGTATCAGCGTTCAGCGGCAGAACTACCCATGGTGATCCTTCGTCGGTGAGCGAGCGGTGCTTGGTGTCGTAGTAGTCCTTGCGCCCGCTCAGCGCGACCCCCGACGCGCCTGCCGCTGCGGCGAGCAGGTGCGGATGGAAGCGAGTGCTGATCCATGTTTGCCCTGCCCGCGCTGGCAGCCCGTCACGCCACAGCACGGTGAACGGAACAAATACGGCCCCTTCTATTCGGTGCGCGATCTGGTCGTAGGCGACCCGGTCAGTACCCGGGATGCATTCAATGACGGCTACTTGATCGCCGGTCACACCCCATTCGTCGAGCAAACGAATGGCAAGGTCGGCGACGTCCCCGCCGGGCGCATCATCGGTGTTCGTCACTAGGTCGGACTGCAGACACAGGACGACGTCGCGTTGAGCGGCGTCACTCGTGCCGTCGTACACAGGCACCTCGCGACGCAGCTGTCGATCGGTTCCTGACTTCGGTGGCACAGCGAGCCACGCGTCATCTCCGGTCGCGGTGACACCGAGGAGTTCGGCGGATTCACGGTCCCGGACGTCGAAGACGTCGAAGTCACCCACGCTCGCACGGAGCTCGTCCGCACTGCCTGCCGGCATGAGTCCCTGACCGGTCGCGTATAGGCGGGCGCCGGACCGTCGCGCTGCTGCGCGTACAAGCCTCAACAAACCGAGATGGTGGGGCCACACCGAATTCAGGTAGCCACCGCCAAGCAGGTGGATGCTCGACGCCCTGGACAGCAGCCCGATCCCGTCTACGAGCAGGCACGCACGCCCCGGTTCCTCGATGACCCCGTCCAGCAACTCATGCGATTCTTCCTGCGGCCGGTCGCCTGCCTCCACAGCGAGGCGCCACGCGGTGTCCACGAACATCACATGCGGATGACAGCCGTTCAGCAGCACGGACGCCTGGCCCGGTGTGTGGCAGTCGAGCACGATGAGCGCGTGCGGCCGGGCCCGCGCCAAATATCGCAGCCAGGCCGCGGCGATGAATTCGTCACCGTAGTTTGGGTGCCCACTTGGAGCGATGAGGTAGACGACTTCACGGCCTTCGTCGGGCTGCAGCATGAGGACAACTTTGGCGATCTCTTTACCTTTAGGCAACTCGAAGGCTCCTTCCGAGTGTCCCCCGCGCGGCCCTTCCACGATTCCATCCCCCGGCGACTAGGCTTACCGTTCGTGCCCGACTCACCGACTGATCCCCAAGGCGGCGCTCAACAGCCGGATGCCGAACACGCGCACGCGTTGCAGGTCGAGGTTCACGAGATCACTGCGAACTCACGGACCTTTGCGCGGGCGTTCGGTGATCTTCGTACAGGCCTGTCACAGCGCGAACTGTGGCTTCAACTCGGGTGGCAGGACATCAAGCAGCGTTATCGGCGCTCCGTCATCGGCCCGTTCTGGATCACCATCGCTACCGGCGTCCAGGCCGTCGCGATGGGGTTGCTCTACTCGGTGCTTCTGGAGGTTGAGCTTCGGACATTCCTTCCACACGTCACCGTGGGACTCATCATCTGGACGATGATCCAGGGCGCGATCATCGACGGCGCGGAAGTGTTCATCAAAAACGAAGGCTTGATCAAGTTTCTGCCGTCCGCACTGAGTGTCCACGTGTATCGGCTGGCCTGGCGATTGTTCTTGCTCTTCGTTCACAACATCCTGATCTACGTCATCATGCTCGCGATTTTCCGGCCCTCGCTCGACTGGTCGAGCTTGCTCGCGATCCCCGGCCTCGTGCTGATCATGCTGAACGTGGTGTGGGTGACGATGTTCTTCGGAATTTTCGCCACCAGATACCGGGACATCCAGCCGATCCTCAACAGCATGACGCTGTTGCTCTTCTTCATGACTCCGATCGTGTGGACGACGGAGGGCCTGATCGCGCGTGGCGGCGAGGCTGCTGACCGCGCCCGTATTGTCGAGATCAATCCGCTGTACCACTACCTGGAGATAGTCCGTGCACCCATGCTGGGGAACTCCGTCGCGCTTTATCACTGGGGGATCGTCATCGCCTGCACTGTTGTCGGCTGGGTGCTGACAATCGTCGCGCTGCGCAACTACCGGGCCCGCGTGCCCTATTGGGTTTAGGAGGGGACCAGTGCCTGACGAAGTACGCATTGACACTGCGCATGCCTGCGTAGACTTTCCGATATTCGACGCGAAAACCCGGTCGCTGAAGAAGGCCTTCCTGGGTAAGGCGGGTGGTTCGATCGGCCGCACCAATTCGAACGTCGTGGTGGTGGAAGCACTCAGGGACGTCACCATGTCGCTGCGGGAAGGCGATCGGGTCGGCCTTGTCGGCCACAATGGTGCCGGTAAATCCACTTTGTTGCGATTGCTCGCCGGAATCTACGAACCCACCCGCGGCAAGGCGCGCATCCAGGGCCGCGTAGCTCCGATCTTCGACCTCGGTGTCGGCATGGACCCGGAAATTTCCGGCTACGAAAACATCATCATCCGCGGGTTGTTCCTCGGTATGACCCGCAAGCAGATGATGCAGCGGATGGATGACATCGCGGAATTCACTGAACTCGGTGACTACCTGGACATGCCGCTGCGCACCTATTCGACTGGCATGCGAGTCCGGGTCGCGATGGGTGTTGTCACCAGTATCGAGCCGGAGATCCTGCTGCTCGACGAGGGCATCGGGGCGGTGGACGCCGACTTCATGCGCAAGGCCCGCAAGAGGCTGCAGGAGCTGGTTTCCCGCTCCGGCATTCTCGTGTTCGCGAGCCACTCTGATGAGTTCCTGGCCCAGCTCTGCGACACTGCCATGTGGATCGACCACGGCACCGTGCGCGAACGCGGGATGATCAAAGATGTTCTCACCCACTACAAGGGACCCGAAGCCGCGAAGATAGTCGACAAGGTGCAGGCAGATATGGCGGCAGAGGAATGAAGATCATCGCAGTTGTGGTGACACATCGCCGACGTGAGCTCCTCACCGAATCTCTCGCGGTTGTGGCGGGCCAGAACCGTCCCGTCGACCACCTGATAGTCGTGGACAATGCCTCCGAGCCGGAGGTGAAGGAACTCGTCGAATCACAACCGGTACCGGCAACATACCTCGGTTCACAGCACAACCTGGGCGGCGCCGGCGGATTCGCGCTGGGTATGCTGCACGCCCTCGCGCTGGGTGCAGACTGGGTGTGGCTGGCCGACGATGACGGCCGGCCTGAGGGGCCGGAGGTTCTGCAGACCCTGCTGGACTGCGCTGAACGGTACGACCTCGCTGAGGTGTCCCCCGTGGTGTGCAACATCGGCGAACCAGACCGGCTGGCGTTCCCCCTTCGGCGCGGGGTCGTGTGGCGACGCTGGCGGCACGAGCTTGGCGACGAGGACTTCCTGCCGGGCATCGCGTCGCTGTTCAATGGGGCACTGTTCTCGTCCAAAGCGATCGAGGCGGTGGGCGTCCCGGATCTTCGCTTGTTCGTGCGGGGCGATGAAGTCGACGTCCACCGGCGACTGGTCCGCTCCGGCCTTCCATTCGGGACGTGCCTGCAGACGGCATATCTGCATCCCGACGGGTCAGACGAGTTCAAGCCGATTCTCGGCGGGCGCATGCACACTCAGTACCCCGACAACTCGGTGAAGCGGTACTACACCTACCGCAACCGGGGATATCTGCTCGCGCAGCCGGGCATGCGGAAACTTCTGTTCCAGGAATGGGTCCGGTTCAGCTGGTACTTCCTGGTGAACCAGCGTGACTTCACTGGCTGGAAGGAATGGAACCGGCTTCGCCGCCTGGGGCGCCGCGAGCAATTCCGTCGCGTGTAGCAGGTCCACTGACTTCGCGGGCTGATGTATCCCAAATCTGCCCGCAAGATGGCACATCCGCCCGCAAACCCTTCAGTTGGAATTGATAACTGTTTCCATTACTGTCGGCGGTTATGCGCGCGCACTTCCCCTTCACCGCGATTCTCGGGCAGACCGACCTCAAGAATTGCCTCCTATGGACCGCCATCGACCCCGCGATCGGTGGCGTTCTCGCCATGGGTGACCGCGGCACCGCCAAATCGACCACCGTCCGCGCGCTCGCAGACATGCTCCACGCGGCCGGAATCTCCGCGCCCGTCGTCGACCTCCCGCTTGGCGCCTCCGAAGACCGCTTACTCGGATCACTCGATGTTGACGCTGCGCTCGCACGTGGCGAGGTTCGCTTTCGCCCTGGACTACTCCAGGAGGCCCACCGCGGCTTCCTTTACATCGACGAGGTCAACCTGCTCGACGACTACCTCGTCGACCTTCTCCTCGACGTCGCGGCCTCCGGAGTCAACCGGGTGGAGCGTGACGGCCTCAGCCATCAGCACGAGGCCCAGTTCGTTCTTATTGGCTCCGGTAACCCCGAAGAAGGGGAGCTCCGCCCACAACTGGAAGACCGTTTCGGCCTGTCGACGCACGTCACCACGATTCGTGACGTCGGCGTACGCACCGAGATCGTCCGGCGACGGCTCGCGTTCGACGCTGACCCCGACTCCGTGCTGCACGCCTTCCACGACCAGCAGCAAGACCTAGCTGGGCGAGTCAGCCGTGCACGGAACTCACTGGACGACGTGACGATCCCACACAGAGTAAGTGAAGCCGCGGTCCAGCTATGCGTCGAATGTGGTGCCGTAGGTCATCGCGGGGAGATCGTGCTCGTGCGCACCGCGAGGGCCGCCGCGGCACTTCAGGGACGCGCTGAAGTCACCACGCGCGACATCCTGGCCGTCGCCGTGCCCGTACTGCGCCACCGCGTCGCACGTGAACCTTTCGAAAACCCCACTACTGCAAGCGCTCGCGTGCACAACATTGCCGTTCGCACAGTCGGCCTCCACAGCGCGGCCTGATGTGCATCGAACCCGATCCGCGGGAGCTGCTTTCAGCCTCTGATTGGGCACTATGTGAAACATGGCTGCGTGGTGGCGAATTCGGGCTCCTCCTCGTGGGCGACAACTGGGGCCGGGAGCAACTGTGGCGTGAACTCGCACTCGCAGCAAAGGGCAGCGGCACCATGCAACTCGTACCCGCTGCGGATCTCGTCGACACCGAGGGCGTTGCGCAATTTCCCATGCGGATACTCGCCGCCGCGCCCGACACTGAATCCGTCCCGCCCATCCTGTTACGGCGGGTGACCTGCATAATCGGAGTTCAAGCAAGTCCAGTTCGCAAACCAAAACGGATACCGCCGTCCCCAGACCTCACGCGCGCGGTCGTCGAAGCGCTCGAGGCCAACGGACTTCGCGACCACGGTCTTGACGTCACCGCCGGCCGATTCACCCACGCTGTTGCGCAGATGCGCGGCAGCGCAAAGGCAGGGCTCGAAGCCCTGTACCGCACGGTAATTGCGCCGCGGCTTCTCGGCCCAGCGGGAGCTGACCCCGACGGAAGCGTTGGGCGTTCGGATGCAGATGAAGATGCTGACCAGTCTGCCGGGCAACCACCCGAGGCGGACTCTGCTCCTGATCACGGTGACACTGCGACCGAAGGCAGTTCAGCGGACGCCAGCGAAACGGCCAACGTGACCGAAAGTCACGCGGACGAGGAAAGTGCAGCGGAACCCTCTGAGCTGCTCGAGGCGCCACCTACCTGCCAGCCTCCCGAGCAAGCGCGGTTACGCGGCCCCACCGTGCGCGCCTCAACCCGTCGTGGCCCCCAGGTCCACAGTGATCGTGGGCGGCCGGGCCGAGTCGTTTCCGTGGAACGAGCACAAGGCAAGGTCGCCATCCACCCCACCCTGGTGGCGGCTGCACGCCGTCACGCCGCAGGCCAGGGCGAACAGTACCGGGTGACGCGTGCTGACCTGCGCGGCATGCTCCGCACTGGACGCGCGAAGACCGTCACAATCGTGATCGTAGATCGGTCGGATTCAATGGGAATGTTGCGGATCCGCCAGGCAACGGCGATCGCCACCGACGCGCTCGAGCGCGCGTACCGCGACCGCTGCGACGTGGCAGTCATCAGTGCACGCGGGGCCAAAGCCCAGCTCGTGCTTCCTCCCACACGCGGACTCCTGCGCGCCCACAGAGTGATCACCAAGCTGCCTAGCGGTGGAGGCACCCCCCTGGCATCGGCCTTTCAACTGGCCAGAGTGGTCGCGGCGCCGTACCTTGCGCGGAGAAACGTGGCGGTCCGGGTCCTCGTTGTGACCGACGGCAGTGCGACCGTAAAACTCGACCCTGACGAAGCTGCGGGTGCCGTCGAACAAGCGGCTGAGCAACTGACCATGCTCGCGGCGGCGTTGCCTGTGGAGGTCCTGCCATTGACACACACTGGCAGGCGCGTCAGCGCAGAAGATTTGGCGTGGCTGGAGCGAGCTGGGGCCGCTTTCACGGTGGTTCGCACCGTGGGTGGTACTTGAGTCCAAAACTGAACGCGACGACACCCGAGGCGAGGGGCACGCCAGCTAGCCAGATGCTCCCAAGCCGATTAGTTCACTAATGAACACCCCTCAGTCATGACGTTGACGTCAGCAGGCGGCGACGACACACTCCCGGCCGAAGGTAGGACGATACGGACGCGGACGATCATTCAAGTCACATGCCCCCCGCTGGTGTCGTACCGTAACTCTTTTAAGACACTGCGCAGTTCGTTTCGAGAGAACCTTAGGGAAGACCGCATATCGCGGGTCCTGTCGGCAATGCCGCAGGCCGACTCGCGGGGAAGGATCCTCATGTCCGCGAACGTGATCGGCTTCGCCCTGCTCCTCATCGGCGTGTTTATGCTCCTGTCAAAGATCATTCGTGTGAAATGGCGGCTGGCACAGCGACTGTTCATTCCCAGTTCCATCATCGGCGGCGGCATCGCTTTGCTGCTCGGTCCAGACGTGTTCGGCCAGATCATGGGCCTATTCGGAGTTGATCGGTTCTCCGAATCCGGCCTCTTCACCGAGGCAGTACTCGATGTCTGGAGCGCACTTCCGGGGCTCCTCATCTCAGTGGTCTTCGCGGCACTGTTTCTTGGTCACCGCTTGCCGTCGATCAAAGAAGCATTCCATGTAGCTGGGCCACAGATCAGCTTCGGCATGGCGCTAGGCAGTGGGCAGTACGTGCTCGGTTTGCTGCTCGCGTTCCTCGTCCTGGGCCCACTTTTCGGGTTGCCGATCATCTCGGGAACACTGATTGAGATCGGTTTCGAAGGCGGTCACGGCACAGCGGCCGGAATGGCAGCTACGTTCGAAGAGTTCGGGTTCCCTGAAGGGCAGGACCTCGCCCTGGGCCTCGCGACGATTGGTATTTTGTCGGGCGTAATTGTGGGCATCATCCTCATCAACTGGGGTGTGCGAACGGGTAAAACGACGCAGATTACTGACCGGGACGATCTCACGGTCGCCGAGCAGGCCGGCCTCATCGAGAAGGAGGACCGTCGCCGCGCAGGTACGCTCACCGTTCAGCAGTCCTCGATCGAGCCCCTCACGCTGCATTTCGGTTTGATCGCGTGTGCCGTACTCATTGGCTGGATGATCCTTGAGAGCCTGCGGTGGATCGAACAGCAATTCTGGGCCGACAGTTTCGAACTATTCGCGTTCGTTCCGTTGTTCCCGATCGCGATGATCGGCGGAATCATCGTGCAGCTCTTAATTCAGTCATTCGACAAACACGAGATCGTCGACCAGCAGTTGGTCGAACGCATTCAGGGTTTCTCGCTGGACGTTCTGATCATCGCCGCGCTCGGCACCCTTTCGCTGCAAGCGATTGCGGCAAACATCGGCCCATTCCTGCTCCTCGCGATCACGGGCCTCCTCTGGGCGGTGTTCGCGTTCCTCGTCCTCGCGCGTCGCGTTATGCCTGACTACTGGTTTGAGCGTGGCCTCGCCGACATTGGCCAGTCACTCGGTGTGACGTCTACCGGGCTCATCCTGCTGAGGGTCGCCGACCCTGACCTCAAGACACCCGCCTATCCCGCTTTTGGCTACAAGCAGCTGGTACTCGAACCGTTCTTCGGTGGCGGTCTCATTACTGCCGGCTCAATACCCCTGATTATGAGCTTCGGCGCAGGCTGGTTCTTCGGCGGCATGCTCGCGCTGTTCATCGGTTCTATTGCCGCCGGTTTGCTCTACTTCGGTAAACGGAAACCCCTGCGGGTCGAGACCAAGACCAGCTGATTCCGCGGGGGCCACTTGGGTTACTCCGCATCACCGTAATCCGCCGTGCCGCGCTTCCAATACCCCGTGATCAAGTGGTCACACCGCTCGGACGTGACTTCCGTGCGAACCCACCTGCGCAGCGGACGAATCGACCCCGCTTCCCCGGAGATCCAGATGTAAACGCGCTCACCGGAAGGCAGCGCGAGCGTCCGGATCGCCTTTTCCAGAAGATCCGTTGAACCGGGCGCCGCGTCGCCGCGGTGCAGCCATTGCACGTCCAGTCCGGCGGGGGCGTCAAGAGCGACCTCCTCGGATTCGTCCGCAACTTCCACGATTGCCCAGCCGCGCGCATCGCGCGGCAACGTCTCGAGCCAGCGAGCGATGGCGGGTAGCGCAGTAATGTCCCCCGCCAGCAGGTACCGGTCGTAACTGTTCGGTACCACGACGCCACCGGGCGGTCCCGCGATGTGTATCCGGGTGCCGGGTTCGGCACTCGCAGCCCACTCAGAGGCGAGCCCTCCCGGATGGATCACGAACTCGATGTCCAGCTCGCCACCCTCCGCATCGAAACGGCGAACCGAATACTCGCGCGAAACCGGCCGAGGCGCTGACCATCGCAACGACAGACCGTCGCGTTCGGGCAACCGGAGAACGCCATCCGAATCCGGAAAGATCAGCCGTACATGTTCGTCGGGCACGTGCGAGACGAATCCGGCGAGCTCTGGACCACCAAACGTGACGCGCACTATCCCAGAACCGACGGCTGTGCGCCGCAGCACTGTCAGTTCGCGGAGCCCAATCGGGTACCCGACCTTAGCGGCGTTGTGACCCGCTAGAACCTCCGCGAGCCGGTCCTGATAGTCCGTCCGGTTCATTTCGCGCTCCTTCCGCTAGCGGCAGTTACTTCTTCGTTGACATGCGTTCGCTCATTCACACCCCGCAGCGTTCTGAGCCATGCACACAGCACGAGTGTCAGCACACACCCGATCAGTCCGTACACCACCAGGGCTGCGGAAATCGGCACAAGAAAAGACACTGCACCTGCGGCGATAGCCCCGATGGACGCCCCTGCCGTCATTTGAGCGGACCAGACACCAGCGATGCGACCGCGGTACTTGTCGGGGGTGCCGCGCTGGATGACGGCGTAACGCATGATGTCGGTGATCGTGTCGCCGAAGCCGTGCGTGGCGAGTCCCACGACCACAAGCGCGACGGCAGCGGTTGCACCTGCGCCCGCCAGTCCGGTGGCGGAGATCAGCATGCCACCGAAGATCACCCGTCCGCTCCATTGCACCGTCGACGTCCATCCGCTGGTCAGCGACCCAAGGAGCGCTCCCACCGCGGGGGCCGCGTAAAGCAGGCCGATGACTGACGGACCCACACCGAGGACCTCGGTGGCGTATTCGGGTATGAAAACAGTCCACCCGGCCAAGAGCATGGACACGAATCCAGCGATGAGAACTCCGCCGACAACACGGTCACCTAATGCGTACTTGTAGCCGCTAATGACCGACGCGACGGGTGATTCGCGAGCGCGACCTGGAGGCGGCAGCGATGGTAGTCGCGAAATGCAGAACGTGGTCACCGCAGTCGCCACAGCCGCAACGGTGTAATTGACACCCACTCCCCCCACAGCGATGACGACGCCACCAAGTGCGGGGCCCGCGAGGGCGCCGATGTTCCCCGTCAATGCGACGAGCGCACCTGCGGCAGCGAGCTTGTCGCGGGGTATCAGGCTGGGTGTGACAGCCATCAGCGCAGTGACCGAGATGCCGCCACACACTCCGTCGACGACAGCACAGAGGTACAGCACCCAAGTCTGTGGCTCGGGAAGAACGGCGTTGATTGCGAGTACCGCGAAGAACACACCAGCGGTCCCGCGCGCGAGCATGATGAGGCGACGGCGGTCACAGCGGTCCGCGAGGACGCCACCGAGGAAGGTCGCCACAAAGGTGGCAGCTCCGAAGACAGCAGCGACCGCGGCGACCTGCGTGGTGGAGCCGGTCAGGTCATACATTTGTACGGGCAGTGCGACCATCAAGAAGCCGATGCCGAGGATCGACACGGCCCGCGCGGTGAACAGGTACCGGAACTCGCGGCTGGTACGCAGCGGGCTGATGTCGATGAGGAGTCTGTCGCGCAGTGCCACGCGGATCAGTTCGCCCCGAGGACGGCGAACCAGTGGTCGAGTTCTGGCTGTGTTGACAGCGCCACGAAGTCAACGTCCACGCCAGTCTCACGCCACTGCTCGACGAGCGCGATCAGCCGCACCGAGTCGAGTCCCTGATCCACGAGGCTGACGGATGGGTCAAGCTGGTCCGCGGGAACCTCGAGGATGCGCGCGGTATCGGCAAGAATGGTGGAGCGTTGCAGTCCCATGGCTCTTCCTTATTCTGTGATGTGAATGACGGCCTGCCGCCAGATCGCCGCAATTCGCTGGGTGGACTCGGGCCCGAGAACGCCACTGGCAGCGGAGAATTCGCATTCGATTTCGGGCCCGTCGGCACTGTCGACGGTCACCGCGTCCACGTGGAGCGGGTGGTTGAGCCTGGTGGCGGGGTCAACGGAACCACCGAGCGCCTCCCCTTCATGCGCTGTGGTCCAGGCCGCACCGGTTTCTTCCCCGAGCGTCATGCGGCCCAGATAGTTGAACACCACGGACGGCCGCTGGTAGGGCCTCGCCCTGAACTCGTTGTCGTATTCACGCAACAACCCGAAGCCGATGCCACCATCAGGGATGGCCCGCAGCGACGAAGCTGTGTTGTGCAGTGTCGCTGTCAGGTCGTCATCGACGTCGATCAGCACGGGGAACGTCGTGGTGAACCAGCCGACAGTTCGGGAAAGATCTGCGCCGGGGACGAGGTGTTCTTCGCGGCCATGTCCCTCGAGCTCGATTTTCACGGCGCACCCCCCGCGCACTTCTCGCACCGCGAATGCCAGTGCGGCGAGGAGGATGTCGTTGACGGTCCCGCTGGCGAGGACCTTCTCGGTGGTTCGAGTGGGCAGGCGGACGTGGGCGGATCGCATCGTCGCGACAGTGTCCGTTTCGGTCAGCGCACGCGTTCCCAGCACCGGTTCCTCCGCGCTGAGAGCGGGCAGCCACACGTCCCGTGTACTGGGCACCCGGTGGCTGGTAGCAAGGGTCGTTGCCCAGGCCCGGAAGGAAGTGCCCTCCGGCTCGATCCCGTCGCCGCGCACGGCGGCAGCCAGCTCAGGAACTAGCGTCCGCCACGAGACCCCATCGACGGCAAAATGATGGATCGCAAGGAAAACACGACCGGGGACATTAGGCCCCATGTCGAACAGCACGGCTTGCAACATGATGCCGCGATATGGATCGAGAGCATCGAGCACACGGTGCCGTTCCGCGCGGAAAAGCTCCTCCCAGGGGCCCTGTGCCGCGTCGACCCGGCGTACGAGAACCTCTGGCGCGGGGCCGGTCTCATTGAGAACCCAGGTATCGCATGCAAGCCTGGATCGGAGTGCCGGGTGCGCTGAAATAAGCACCCCAATCGCGCTGCTGAGCGCTGCGACCGTCAGTCCAGCGGGCGCGGTGAGAAGCCGGGATTGGGTGAACCGGCTCAGGTGACCGCCCCATTCAAGGGCGTCGCGCATGATAGGCGTGAACGGGACTTCGCCGGTCGCGGGAATTGCGTCGAGTCGTACCGCGGCTTCAGCGTCGGCGACGATGGCGTCCGACTTATCGCACGCTGCCGCCATCGCGGCGATGGTGCGCAGTTCGAATACGTCTCGTGCACTCAAGGCTATGCCTGCCGCGCGGGCTTTCGACACCAGCTGGATGGAGACGATGGAATCCCCGCCGAGCGAGAAGAAATCATCGTCGATTCCGATGTTCTCCAGGCCAAGAATCTCTGCGACAACACCGGCCAGCGTCGCTTCAGTGGCGGTCCGGGGCGCTCGACTGCTGGTCAATGCGGCGAAGTCAGGGTTTGGCAGCGCTTTCCGGTTGATCTTTCCGTTGGGCATCGTTGGGATCGAGTCGATCAAGATCACGGCCGCGGGCACCATGTAGTCCGGCAGACGCGTGTGGAGATCGCTGCGCACATCGAGCGGGTCGACATTGGCCTCAGCAGGGTCGTCACAGGTTATGTACCCGACGATGCGACGAACACCGGACTCGTCGGTGTGGGCTACTGCGATCGCACTGCGCACTCCGGACGCTGCGGCCAGCGCCGCTTCCACTTCGCCGAGTTCGACTCGGAAGCCACGTATTTTGACCTGGTCGTCACCGCGTCCGAGGTATTCAAGACGGTATGGCGATCCGGCAGAGAGTCGCACTACGTCGCCGGTGCGGTACATGCGCTGCCCCGCGATTCCGTGCGGGTCGGCCACAAACCGCTCCGCGGTGAGCTCCGGGCGGTTCAGATAGCCTCGGCCCACCCCGGCCCCACCAAGGTAGAGGTCACCGGTCCCGCCGGGTGGGACGGGGCGCAGCAGGTCGTCGAGCACGTACGCGCGGCCTCCGTGCACAGCACGTCCGAGCGTCGGTGACTCCGCGTCCGCGGCGAAACCGATCAGTGAATCGACGGTGCATTCGGTGGGCCCGTACAGGTTCGCTGCCAACACTGGTGCCGCCCGCAGACGCCGCCACAGATCGGGGTTCACCGCTTCACCACCGAAACCGACAGCGGCCGGACGGTGCGCTCCGCTGAACAGGCCTTCACCTGTCATGTGGTCCAGGAAAGTGGGGGTGACCTCGAGGAAGTCGAGTTCGTGCTCGAGGGTGTAGCGCGTCATCTCTGCCGGGTCACGCATGGTGGTGTCGTCAAAGATATGGACTGTGTGGCCGTCGAGCAGCCACAGCATGGGCTGCCAGGAAGCGTCGAAGCTGAATGACCACGCGTGTCCGACACCCAGGTTCTCGCGAGCCGCCGCCTGCACTGCAGGCTGGTGCAGATCAGCGCGATGGCTGGCGAACAGGTTCACGAGGTTCGAGTGGGTGATCGCCACACCTTTTGGGCGGCCGGTAGAACCTGAGGTGTAGATGACGTATGCGGTGTTGCTGGGCCGCAGCGGGCCGCACCGATCGTCGTCGGTAATAGGGCGTGCCGGCTGTCGTGAGATCAGCTCGCGAGCCGCGTCGAGGTGGAGCACATTGCAGCCACTCAGCACGCTGCCCAGCGCCTCGGATGTCGCAGCGTCAGTAATGACCATGACGGGCCGCGCGTCGTCAAGCATGTGCGCGAGACGCTCCGGTGGATACGACGGATCGAGTGGGACATAACAGCCGCCCGCGGCGAAAACACCGAAAATCGCGGACATCACGGCTGCGGAGCGGGGCAAGGCGATCGCCACTACAGCTTCGGGCCCGACGCCGTGAGATATCAGCGCCCGGCCCAGTTGATTCGCCGCACGACTGAAGTCGGCGAAAGTGAGAATGTCACCGCCACAGACGACCGCGAGGCGGTCTGGTGTTGCTTCGGACTGCGCGGTGAGGTGGTCCGCCATCGTCGTCGCGCCAGCGCGGGCGGGAAGCCAGGACGCGAGTTCCTTACGCTCTTCGTCGAGCAGAAAGGACATCTGCGGGACTGGACGCTCTGGCTGACCGGTGACTTGTGTGAGCAGCGAGACGAAGCGGCGGCCAATAGCGGTGACGGCGTCGGGTGAGAACAATGCTGGCTGGTATTCGAGCCGGACAATCAACTGGTCATGCAGGCCTGCGACCAGGACGAGCGGGAAGTTCGTCGCATCCGCTCCGTGCACGGCATCCACGCGGATACCGCCTGAATCCTGTGCTCGTTCGAGCGCATCCTTGTCGATTGGGTAGCTTTCGAAGATGGTCAGGGTGTCGAAGAGTTCACCGAGCCCCTGGTCACGCTGGATATCAGCGAGGGCGGCGTACTGGTGATCGATGGTTCGGGCGTGGGACCGCTGGACTCGCTCTAAAAGGTCGCCGGCTGTGTCGCCTGGCTCTATCTGTACGCGAACGGGAACGGTGTTGATGAAGAGCCCGACCATGGATTCCACTCCAGGCAGTTCTGGAGGGCGTCCCGATACTGTCGCTCCGAAGACCACATCCCGACGGCCAGTAAGGCCGCTGAGCAGCAACGCCCACGTTGCCTGCAGAACTGTATTGACCGTTACCCCGCGCCGCTGCGCACACGCAAGAACCGCAGCAGTGAGTTCGGTAGGGGTCCCGGGGTCGTGAGTATCGATCTGGCGTGCTTCGCGGGTAGATCCGGGCGCCGCAACCAGTGTCGGCTCAGTGAGCCCCGCGAGCGTCTCCTGCCAGATAGCCCGGGCGGCGGCAAGATCCTGCTTGTCCAGCCAGGCGAGATAGTCGCGGTAGGGACGAACCGGCGCCAGCTCCCCGGTGCCGGCATACAGTTCGAGCAGTTCACGAACGAGGATCGGTGTGGACCAGCCGTCGACGACGATGTGATGCGCCGTCATGATGAGATGGCATTCGCGGGCACCCGTGCGTACGAGATGCCAGCGGATAAGGGGCGGCTGTGTGAGGTCGAACCATTGCCCACGATCGGCGGAGCAAATCTTCTCGAGTTCGGTGAGCTGGGCACCGTTGTGCAGGTGGGTCAGGTCGCTCGTTGTCCAGGGTGCGGTCACACCACGGACAACCAGACCAGCGGTGCGCCCATCTTTACGCTGCCGGAAGCAGGTGCGCAGAGCCGCGTGCCGTTCAAGGAGGGCGTGTGCCGAGTCCCGCAGCCGCTGCTCATCGAGGTCACCTGTCAGCCTCAATACTGACTGCACCGTGTACACGTCAGGCCGAGTATCCGCATCATCGTCCGGCTTGGTGACGGTATGAAGGTAGAGCAGACCGTGCTGCAATGGTGACAGAGGGACAACGTCTTCGAGCGCAGTGGTGCGGGACATCAGAGATCTCGTCCTTAGCCGTTAGTTGTTGGCTGCGGGCAGCGTTTCAAGTGTTTCCTCGATGGAATCGAGCGCGAGTACTGCCGTCTGGTAGGTCGCGGCGTGGCCGTGGCGGACAGGGATCAAGTTCCCGGCCTGAACCGCTGGAAGCGACTGCCACAGATCAGAATTCATAAGTTCCTCGAGTTCCTCGGTAACGGTGCCGTCTTCCTGAACCGCGTAGACGATGACATCGGCGTCGCCGAGAAGCTCGGGAATGCGCTCGTACGACGCGTACTCTGCATGCTCGATAGCATCGTCGTCGGGTTGACCGGGGAAGTCGGCGCCGAGGTCAGCGAACAAGTTCGTGGTGTAGGAATCCGCATACTCGCGGACGAACTCCCCTGCGTTGGCACCACAGATATCGCACACGCCAGCGAATTTCAGGCTGCCAAGACTGGCCTGATACTTCTCCGCGATTTCGGCGGCACGCGCGTCGTATGTCTCTTTGTAGGGACCATAGTTCTGGGCGACTCCGGCAGCGTCGGTCTGCTGTTCACCCAGTTCCCGCCAGTCTGACGCGGTCGTGGGACCGAGGAAGACCACCGGAGCCAGTGCTTCCAGCGCCTCCATGTTGAGGCTTTCCTTCGCGCGAATCGGGACTCCCATGATGATCAGGTCTGGCTCGGCCGCGGCGACTGCCTCATAGTTGATCGACTGCGCCGCCCCATCAGGTGCGATTTTCGGCAGTGCATCGTAGGCAGCGCGAGTTTCCTCGTCCATGCTGTCGATCTCGCGGGTCCACTCGCACACTGCTGAGAGGTTTGCCTGGGCCTGGATCAGCGGCAGGACAGCGTAACCGCACGCCACGATGCTCTGCGGCTCTGCGGGAATCTCGATGGAGCCGTTCTGCGCCTCGAATGTGCGAGTCGAGTCTGATGTGGCTGCCACGTCCGCCGAGTCCGAGTCGGCAGTGGCACTCGTGCCATCTCCGTCATTTCCGCATGCCGCCAGCCCCAGCGCCAGCAGCGACGCCGCAGCGAGTGCCCCCGCACGGCGTGCGCCACTCAGTTTTGTTCCTCGCATGTGCTTGATCTCCCCGGAATGAGAATGCCGGAATTGCCCGACATATTTGGTTAGCCTTACCGAACTTATCATGATCAAGTGTTCAGTTGATGTCCGAGAACTCTGTGAACTCCGCCTCGAACTCTTCGATCTCGTCCTGATTCAAACCGCTTAATGTGAGGTCAGAGGCGGTAAACCCGCCTACCGACGCATCCTCGGCAAGCCCGCTCAATTCCCTTGCCCATCGCTCGGCCATCTGCTGCACCACGTGCTTGGTGACGACGCCAGTGCTGAAGCCGAAGCGCGCGCGCAACACTGTTCCTGCATCGGTTTCCAGCGCCACCACCCCCACTTCAATCGCATGGCTCACTGGCATCTCCGCATCAGTCGATCCACCGAGCGCGTCAGCGGCAGCAGACCACGGCTCTCCCGCCTCCTCACCGAGCGTGAAGCGGCCCAGATAGTTGAACCCAATCTCCGGAGCGGGAAGCGAACTGAGTTCCGCGCGCCCCCCAACGTCAAGGTGCCGCAGCATCCCGTAACCGATCCCGTTATCGGGAATGGCGCGGAGTTGCTCCTTCACGCGCTTCAGCGCGCTCGCCGCATCACCCTCACCAGGGTCGAGCCGAGTGGGGTACAGCGTCGTGAACCATCCCGCGGTACGTGCAAGGTCAGCCCCCGGCACCACGGACTCCTCACGACCGTGCCCCTCAAGATCAACAAGCACACCGCCGGGCCCGTGCTCCGCGACCACCGCCCGGGCGAGCGCACTGAGCAAGACATCGTCGACGCGGGCCCGGAAACTCTCGGGCAGCACAGTAAGTACCCTTTTCGCTACGTGCACAGGGACGTCGACTTCCACTGTCCCGGTCTGTGACATCACGTCGCTGGGACCAAGCTCGCGCGACCCGACCCGGACTCGCCCCCGAGCAGCGAGGATTTGCCTCCACAGCGGCAGTTCGGCCCGCCGCTCGCTGGCACGCTGCGTCAATGCCTGCGCCCAGGCGCGCATCGGCATCCCCGACCGCGCCAGTAGCCGCCCTTCACACGCCGCAGCAAGGTCCGGAACGACGATCCGCCATGACACACCGTCGATCGCGAGATGGTGCACAACGATGAGCACGCGCGGCGTCTCGCCGGTAAACAGAACAACCCTCGTCATTCTGCCTGCCGCCGGATCGAGTTCGCGGTACGCCTGCGCCGTCACCTCCGCGATGACCTCCTCCGCATACCCTGCCGGCAGCGCCACCTCGGCGACGACATCTTCCGCGCGCACGGCGCCCGCCGGGGGAATCTCCAGCGTTCGCATCTGCGCTGTGAAACTCGCCCGCAGGACATCGTGGATGTCGAGAACCTGCTGCATGCCCGCGACCAGCGCCTCACGTGTCAGATCTGCGGGGGCATGCAGCAGCCGCGATTGCGCGAACCGGCGATACTCGCCACCGCGACCGATCATGTCGTGGGTGATCGGCAGCACCGGCACCGTTCCCGTCGCTGACTGCTCATCCCAGGTCCACCGTGCAGGATCATCTGGGACTGCCACTCGAGCCAGTCCCGCAGCGGTGCGATGCTCGAACACCTCGCGTGCTGTTACTCGGAGCCCGGCATTCCGCGCGCGCGACACGAGCTGGATCGCGACGATCGAATCGCCACCGAGCGTGAAGAAGTCGGCATCCGGATCCACCAATGGCAGCCGGAGCGCGTCCGCCACGATGTCGCACATGAGTCGCTCCCGCTCGTTCGCAGCGTCACGCACCGGTTCGGCAGTGAAATCCGGTTCCGGCAGTGCGGCCCGATCAACCTTGCCGTTGGGAGTCTGAGGCAGGACATCAAGGACGGCCACCGAGGCGGGGACCATATGCTCAGGCAATCGTTCTGCGAGGTAGCGGCGCAGCGCGTCAGTGGTGACCACTTCACATGCCGTGACGTAACCCGCAAGTAGGCGCCGACCCGGTGCGTCCTCGCGCAGCATCACGGCGGCCCATTCCACCGATGGATGCTGAGACAGCGCCGCTTCGATCTCGCCCAGTTCGATCCGGAAACCCCGCAGCTTCACCTGGTCATCGGCGCGACCGAGATAGTCGAGCGCCGCGTCATCGGCGCGCCACCGAACTAGGTCCCCAGTCCGGTACAGTCGCTCGCCCGCACCACTGAACGGGCTCGCAATGAATCGGCACGCCGTCACGCCCGGCTGACCCAGGTAGCCACGGCCCACCCCCTGGCCGCCCACATACAGCTCGCCAGCAACGCCCGGTGGCACGGGCCGCAAGAGGTCGTCGAGAACGTACGCCTGGACTCCCGGGATCGGTCTCCCGATCACGGGACGTGCCCCGGCTACCACAGAGACAGCAGTGTCCACAGTGCACTCAGTTGGACCGTAGACGTTGTACGCGGTGATACCCGGGGCGTGCGCAAGCTGCCTCCACAGCTCCGGCGGCACCGCTTCACCGCCGACCATGACCGTGTCAGGGCGGTGGCCTGCACCATCGGCGAGCACCCCCGCAGCGAGCAATTCCGCCATCAGCAGGGGCACACAATCGATGACGTCGATCTGGCACTTCCGCACGTAGTCGACGATTCCGTGAGCGTCAGCTTTGAGCTCCGCGGGCAGCACGTGCAGCGTGTGCCCGTTCACCATTGCCATCAACGGATCCAGGGCAGAATCGAAGGACAAGCTGTATGTCAGCAGAACGCTCTTCGGTCTAGCTGAGCCAAGCACGTGCGCGTCACGTAGATTCGCGAGTCCCACGTGCGGTACGACCACTCCCTTCGGCAGTCCAGTCGAACCCGACGTGTAGATCACGTATGCGGCGTTCCGCAGCTCCGCGCGGCTGTCGCTCAGAGGCGGGCCAAACGTTTTGTCCTCCAGAACAAATTGAGGTGCCGCATCGTGCAGCATATGGTCGACGCGTTCAGCCGGGTAGTCCGGATCGATAGGCACATACGCAGCACCCACCTGCCAGATCGCGAGAACCGCC
Organism: Hoyosella subflava DQS3-9A1; assembly: GCF_000214175.1. Classification (NCBI taxonomy): domain Bacteria; kingdom Bacillati; phylum Actinomycetota; class Actinomycetes; order Mycobacteriales; family Hoyosellaceae; genus Hoyosella; species Hoyosella subflava. The sequence goes on along the minus strand of NC_015564.1, from coordinate 151,293 downwards.
GTAATCGCGTCCGCCCCGCGCGGAATCTTCAGCGCAATACGTGATTCCCGTTTCGCACCCCGGTCAGCGAGGTCCCCCGCGATACGACGCACGCGCTCCGCGAGCTCGCCGAAGGAATAACGGGCTTCCTCCGATACCAGCGCAGTCACAGCAGGGGTACGCGCCGCCTGCGCGAAAAACGCATCGATCACGGTCATCTGCGGCGCCAATGCGCTGGATGCGTATTCAGGGGGTCCATCCACGAGCTGCTGTTCCTCCCGGGACAGCAGTTGCAGTTCAGTAAGCCGCTGATGGGGATTCGCTGCGATCAGTTCGAAAACCCGCGCCACCCGCGCAGCGAAACCTGCACCTGTGCGGTCATCGAACAGGTCGTGGGCGTACTCGACACGAATCCGCGCCGAACCGTCACATTCCCCCACGACGTCGAACACCAGGTCATACATCGCGGCCTGCGTGTCCACTGTCGCAACCTGAGGCTGCAGGTCCCCGAACACCTCTACCACGGGTGGCGTCCTGTACTGGACGAGCACCTGGAACAACGGGTGCCGTGCAGCATGACGCGGTGGGCTGAGGACCTCGACGACGCGGTCGAAAGACACGTCCTGGTGAGCAAACGCGCTCAGGTCAGCATCGCGGATTCGCATCGACAACTCTTCCAGAGTCGGGTTGCCTGAAAGATCGGATCGCAGAACCACCATGTTGACGAAGAACCCGACGAGACCGTCGAGCGCCGAATCGGGGCGCCCCGCTGTGGGAGTGCCCACCACGACGTCCTGCCCGGCGCCGCTCCCATTCAGGGTTACCGCAACCGCCAAGTGCGAAAGCAGGAACATCGTCAGGCCGTTCCGGCGCGCGAAGCTCTGCAGTTCAGCGACCGTGGACGCACCCACAGTCACCTCCGCGACACCCCCTCGATAACTCGCCGTGCCGGGCCGCGGGCGGTCGTACGGCAACGTCATCTCCGGTGGCAGCCCAGCCAGCGCACCGGTCCAGTACCGGATCTGCTCAGCGGCGAGGCTGCCGGCGTCGTCGGGACTGCCCAGAAGAATGTGCTGCCAATGCGCGTAATCGGCGTACTGGACAGGCAGCGCCGGTGGCGCCCACCTCGTCCCCTCTGATGCTGCGGCGTATGCGGCACCGATGTCCCGCAGCAAGATTGGGGTCGACAGTTCATCACTGGCGATGTGATGAGCAAGCACGAGCAGAACCGACTCACCGCCGGTGACGAACAGCGTGACGTGCAGGGGGATGTGGTGTTCCAGCTCGAAAGCATGCCGAGCCGCTTCGGTGAGCTCATCGTCGAGCGACTCCGCTGCGACGTTGCGGACCGTAAGCGGCACTTCGGGAAGCGGCAACACGTGCTGACTCGCACGACCGTCCTCATCTGCGCGAATGACGGTGCGCAACACTTCATGCCGGTCAAGGACTCGCCGCAGCGCCTCGGTCAGCGCCTCGATATCCAGGGTTCCGCACAAACGCAGTGCGACGGGAATGTTGTATGTCGGTGCCGCGCCTTCTAGCTGGTACTGGAACCAAAGGCGCCGTTGCGCCGCCGACACAGGCGATACGGCTCCCCTGCAAACAGGCTTAAGGGCAGGGCGGTGGCGCACCTGCCGACCACACTCCCTGGCGAGCCCCGCCACGGTCGGGTTGTCGAAGACTGACCGGATCGACAAGTCACTTCCGAGTTTGTCGCGCACCGCTGCGATCAGCTTCGCGGCCGCAAGAGAGTGCCCGCCAAGCATGAAGAAGTCGTCATCTACACCGACGGCACGGAGGCCGAGCACCCCCGCAACAATGTCGGCGACCACACGCTCCACGTGGGTACTGGGCTTTCGCGCCGAAACCATCGTCTGAAAGTCCGGGTCGGGAAGACGTTTCCGGTCGACCTTCCCATTGGTCGTAAGTGGCACCGCATCGAGCGGCATCACTACGGCAGGCACCATGTAGCTGGGGAGCCACTGTGCTAGCTGCTGCCGAACCGAGGTGGCGTCACCGACCTCATCGCCGACGCCGACAATGTATCCAACAAGCTGATTCGCTCCGGTCTCGTCGGGACGAGCGACCGCCAGGGCAGCAGTGACTCCCGGCAGTCGGCGGAGCGCGGTTTCGACCTCAGCAACTTCGACCCGGAAACCCCGGATTTTCACTTGATCATCGCCACGGCCGCGATAGACGATCGTGCCGTGATCAGTCCACCGCACAACGTCGCCGGTGCGGTACATACGCCCGTCCCCAAACGGATTGGCCACAAACCGAGCGGCGGTCAGCGCGGCGGCAGCGAGGTAACCCTGCACCACACCTGGGCCCGCGACGTAAAGCTCACCGTCGCACCCCGGCGGCACGGGCTGCAGCCCTGCATCCAGCACGTACACCTGCAGATTCGAAACCGGCCGACCGACGACAGGTTCTGGATGGTCGCGCACTTCGGCGATCAGCACATCAACGGTGCCTTCCGTCGGTCCGTAGAAATTGAATGCGGCACCCGGACGTTCACGGAGCTGCTTCCAGAGCGAGGCCGTGACCGCGTCGCCACCGAAACCAAGCACCGGCACGCTCCCCTCAGTCAGCAGGCCATGGTCGATGATGTACTCCAGCTGCGCCGGCGGTAGCTCGACGAAGTCCCAGTTCTCCCGGTTCGCCCACGTCGCGAGCAACTCCGGGTCGCGTTGCGTTGTCTCATCGACGAGGTGCAGCGTGTGCCCATCCAGCATCCACAGGTGCGGGCCCCACGATGCGTCGAACGCGAGCGACCACACGTGGCCGACGATTAGGTGTTCTTTGTGCGCGACCTCTTTGGTGCGGCTGAACACACGCGCGCGGTGGCTATGGAACAGGTTCACCGCACCGGCATGCGGTACCTCAACGCCTTTGGGGCGGCCGGTCGACCCGGATGTGTAGATGACGTAGGCGATGTCGAGTGGATGCGGCCTGCGCCGTTCCTTGTTCGTAAGGGGACCATCGGGGTAGCTGCTCACGTCAGCCTCGTCGAGCCAGATTTCGAATGTCCCGGCAACGCGGGAAGCGCAGTCGGCTGTGGTGATGACGCTGCCTGGAGCCGTGCCCTCCAGAATGTGCGCGAGCCGCTCTGCCGGCTGGTCGGGATCGAGCGGTACGCAGGTTCCGCCTGCTTCCAGGACCGCGAACAGCGCAACCAGAGCGTCAGCACCGCGCGGCAGAGCAACCGCGGCGCGACCCGTTGTTCCCAGCCCATCCACTGCGAGCACATGGCGGGCGAGGCGGCGAGCGCGGGACGCCAGTTGCCGGTAGGTCATCGACGTAGCACCGTCATAGATCGCGACGCGGTCGCCGTTGCGGTCACAGCAGTCGCGGAAGAGGTCGACGAGTGTCTGACCCGCTGGAACGCTGGCGTGGTGGCTGTTCCACCCGTGCAGGATGGTTCGCATTTCGGGGTCAGTGAGCATCTGCAATCGAGCGACCGGCGTGTCGCTGCCACCCAGCGCGGCGACGTCGCGGAACACCTTCGTCAGCCTTGCTGCATGCACGGCCAGATCGTTTTCTGTGTACGCCGCGGCGTCAAGGTCGAGCCACACCTCGAGTTCGCCCGTGTTGTCGATGGGGCGTGCCGTCACCATGAGGTCCTGGAGCGGACCGCGGGCGATCGAATGAACCGAGGCGCGAATGTCCCCGAAGCTGAAACGGTCCGCGAACGGTTTGACGTTGATGGAGGCACCCATCACGCCGCGTGAGCCAGCCGGGAGGCGGAGGTCGTTGACGATGTCTTCGCCGCGGTAGCGGAAGTGCGTGCGGCACTGCTTGATGGCCCCGCTCACTTGGCCGATGATGTCAACGACGGTGAACTCGGGCCGCACATCGAGTCGCAACGGAACCACGTTGACAGCTGACATCGGTACAGCCATGGAAGCGCTGCCCAGCCGGTTCATGACCGGGAACCCCACAATGATGTCCCCGCGTCCCGTCACGCCACGCAGATACGTCGTGATCGCCGCGGTGAGCGCGTCACCCCAGCTCGCGCCTGGTACTCCCGTTGCCGCAGCGGCGCTGGCCAGGCCGCGCTTGTCTTCCGCGGTCAGAATGAGGCGGGCGCTGCGGACGGTGCGCGCGATACCGGTTGCGGTGCTGGAAAGGCTGACCGCCTCTTCAGCGCCGTCGAGGTAGTTGAGCCAGAATTGCCTATCCTGCTCCCAGTCGCTGGAGGCGCGATACGCCGATTCCTCCTCGACAACCGGAGCGAATGGGGAAGGGCCAGTGGGGAGTTCACCGCCGTTCACCAGTGCCGTGTACCGCTGTGCTATCCGGCGGATGAGCAGCCCGAAGCCGTACGCATCGATCACAACATGGTGGATGCACAGATAGAGCAGGGCGTGATCGGGAGCCAGCTGCAGGATGGCCCCGCGGACACAAAGCTCTCGCGCCGGATCGATGACCTGCTGGTGATCCGCCGCCATCCACTTCTGGGCCGCTGCCCACGGATCCGCGTGGTGACGCATGTCGAGTCGTTCCACGGCCGGGAGGCTGCGCCTTCCAGGGCGAAGCGAGACTCCCCCGCCAGGATCCGGGATGAACTCCGCAACAAGCACTTCAGCTTCGTTGACTGAGTCTTGCACGGCTGCGGCGAGAGCTTCGTGTGCCACCGCGCCGCACAATTCGACACACTCGGATGTGTTGAAGATCGCATTGGAGGGGTCGAGTTGCTGCGCGAACCACACTCCGAGCTGAGCTCGGGTAAGTGGAAACGACGCATTGTCCTGGAAGAACGGGACAGCCATGTACCTTCCTCATCTTCTGCATGTCGGGGGCTATTTACCGGCCGAGAGGTGGCCAAAGCGGGCTAATCGGACGTCTACCTGGGGGAATCCCCCAAAAGGTTAGGCTAACCATATATGTTCTCGATTGGCGCGGGGGATGCCCGCGGCGACCATCACGTCAGGCAATCGGGAGGAAACTGCGGCATGCAGGCACAGGTGATTTCACAACCAGCCCGCGACTTCCACGGCTGCCTCGAACCCTCGTCCTTCGTGCTGTCCAGGCCGCATGGAACCGTGATCGCGATGGGCACAGCCGCCACGTTCGACTGTGCCAATTCGGCAGCTCACGCGCTGCGGTCGGGAAAAATATCCGCCATAGCTGGAGCACTGCCTTTCGACCCCGAGCACCCCGCCGCGCTCACCGCCCCGCACGACCTGCTCCGCTACAACACCCCGCTAGACCCCAGAGAAGTTGCGCTGCCGCGACTCTCCGTCACCGGCTTCGCCCCCTCGCCCGACACCCACCTCAATCGCGTTCATGCTGCCGTCAGGGCACTGAGCAGCACCACACTGCAGAAGGTAGTCCTTGCACGTGCAGTGGAACTTCGTGCAAGCTCACCCGTCGATTCCTCCGCTCTTCTCGCCCGGCTGGTCCACAGCGACCCGAATCGCAATGGATTCGCGATCAACCTCAGCGCAGCTGGAGGTCCGTGGCAGGGTTGCCATCTCATTGGCGCCAGCCCCGAAGTGCTGATATCGCGCAGCGGCACAACGATCACCTGCCACCCGCTCGCCGGATCAGCGCCGCGTGACCGTGACGCAGAGCTCGACCGAGCGCACGCCGCCAATTTGCGGGCTTCCAGCAAAGACCTCGCTGAACACGCATTCGTCGTAGACCAGATCCGCGCGACGCTGACCCCGTTGTGCCGCGAACTCCGCACCCCGCGTCAGCCCACGCTCACCAGCACGCGGGAACTCTGGCACCTTGGCACACCGATTCGGGGCGAACTCCGAAGCGCCTCAACGACCGCACTTGACCTGGCTCTCGCGCTGCACCCAACCCCAGCCGTCTGCGGCACACCAACGCCGGCTGCGCAGGCATTCATTCGCGAAACCGAGGGGGACCGCGGATTCTACGCAGGCGCGCTCGGCTGGACCGACGCTGCCGGAGACGGCGAATGGATGGTGACCATCCGGTGCGTAACCCTCGCGAGCGACGGTGTCACCCTCACTGCCCATGCGGGAGGCGGCATTGTCGCCGAGTCTGAACCGCATGAAGAGCTCGACGAAACAACCAGCAAGCTGCGCACCATCTTCGACGCATTCGGGGTGGAACAGTGACGGAGCTGACCCTCGTTACCGGCGCCGGAAGCGGCATCGGACGCGCCACCGCCCTCACGCTCGCGAAAGCCGGCCGCACCGTCGTCCTCACTGACGTCGACGAAGCGGCACTCCACGAAACGTCGCGGCTAATCGGCGACCAGCCTGCGTATGTGCTCGACGTCCGGGACACCGCAGAAGTTGAACGCGTGATCAGCACTATCGAAGTCGGCCACGGGCCGATCACCCACCTCGCGCACGTCGCCGGGGTTCTTGTCACTGGCTCGATTCTCGACACCGGCGCGGCGGCCTGGCAGCAGGTTTTCGACGTCAATGTCCATGGCACCGTGAACGTGCTCCGCACGGCTGGCGCAATCATGCGTAAACGGCAGCACGGTGCAATTGTCGTCGTCGGCTCGAACGCAGCGGGAGTTCCGCGAACAGGAATGGGCGCGTACGGCGCTTCCAAAGCTGCTGTCTCCATGATTGTCCGGGTTCTCGGTCTCGAACTTGCACCCTTCGGGATCCGCGCGAATGTGGTGGCACCGGGCTCCACAGACACGGCGATGCAGCGATCTCTCTGGCGCGATGAGGAAACCGGCCTTCGCACCGTGCTCAGCGGCGACCCTGACTCGTTCAAAGTGGGCATTCCGCTGGGCCGCATCGCGGAACCCAATGACATCGCTGATGCGGTGGACTTTCTGCTGTCGGAACGCGCACGCCACATCACCATGCAGACCCTTTACGTAGATGGGGGTGCGACCCTTCGTGCCTGATCACATTCCGTTTCCAGCCGAATTCGCCGCGCGATACCGCGCCGCCGGGTACTGGACGACCGAAACATTCCAGGAATTCCTGCCGCGCCGCGCGGACCGCTTTGCAGATCACATCGCGGTCATCGGACGGGACGCCACAGGCGCCAACCGGGCCCTGAGCTACCTGGAACTCACCACGTCGGCCGAGCGGATCGCCGGGGGATTCGGTCGGCTAGGTATCCGTACCGGTGACCGTGTGGTCGTTCAACTCCCCAACATCGTGGAGTTCATGGAGGTCGTGTTCGCGCTGTTCCGGCTCGGTGCGCTGCCCGTGTTCGCGCTGCCCGCACACCGCAGCGCGGAGATCGGCTTCTTTTGTGAATTCGCGGCGGCGAAGGCATATGTGATCGCTGATCAGCATGGCGGGTTCGACTATCGCGGGATTGCCCGGACCCTGCCGTCCACGCCGCACGTCATCGTTGCTGGGGACGCAGGCGACTTCCTCGCGCTTTCCGGCGTTCGGGCCACTGGGCCCTCAGATGTCACACATGTCGACGCGGAAACGGTCGCGTTCCTGCAATTGTCGGGCGGCACTACCGGCACACCCAAGCTGATACCGCGAACACACGCCGACTATCTGTACTCAGTGCGGGAATCGGCCGCGATCTGTGGCGTGAGCAGCGCGACACGGATGCTTGTGGTCCTGCCCGCCGCACACAACTTCCCGATGAGTTCACCCGGATTTCTCGGCGTGCTGCATGCGGGCGGCACTGTGGTGCTCGCACCAGATCCGAGTCCTTCCACCGCCTTCTCGATGATCGAGCGCCACCGCATCACAATGACCTCGCTCGTGCCACCGCTCGCACTCACATGGCTCGCAGCGCGCAAGAACAGCAGCGCCGATCTGTCGTCGCTCGGGGTATTGCAGGTGGGTGGCGCGAAGTTCACCGAAGAAGCAGCGCGCCGGGTCACACCAGAATTGGGCTGTACGCTGCAGCAGGTATTCGGGATGGCGGAAGGCCTCGTGAACTACACGCGGCTTGACGACCCCGAAGACGTGATAGTCACAACACAGGGCCGCCCGATCAGCCCGGATGACGAGGTTCGCGTTGTCGACGACGCCGGTTGCGACGTCCGCGCCGGTGAGGTGGGCCATCTCCTGACCCGCGGTCCCTATACGATCCGCGGCTACTACAACGCCGCCGAGCACAATAAGACGGCATTCACCGAGGACGGCTTCTACCGCACCGGTGACATTGTGCGCCTCACCGAATCTGGCTACCTCGTTGTCGAGGGACGAAGCAAAGACCAGATCAACCGGGGTGGCGAGAAGATCGCCGCCGAAGAGGTTGAGAACCACCTCGTCGCGCATCCCAACGTGCTCGACGCCGCGATCGTCGCCATTCCTGACGCCTACCTCGGAGAACGCACCTGCGCGTTCGTCGTCGCAGACGGCGAACCACCGAACCCGATCGCACTCAAATCATTCCTGCGCGGCCGTGGACTTGCCGGCTACAAGGTGCCTGACCTCGTACAGGTCGTGCCGGAATTCCCGGTCACCGGTGTCGGGAAGATCAGCCGCGCCGACCTTCGCCGCGCCCTGACTCGCAGCTGGGAGAAAGTGAAATCCTGATGCCCCAGACCTCTTTGCCTAAGTCGATCTCGTATGCCCTGCCGTATGAGCAGCCGTCGAACGTGGCGACGTGGACCATCGATCCGCGGCGCACGGTGCTCTTGCTGCATGACATGCAGGAGTACTTCATTCGCGCGTTCGAGCGCAATGCGGAGCCCCTCGCAACGGTTGTCCCGAACATTCAGCGGATCAGAAAACAGGCGAAAGAGCTGCGGGTACCCGTCGTCTATACCGCGCAGCCCGGCGACCAGCACCCGGCGGATAGGGCGCTGCTTGCCGACTTCTGGGGGCCTGGGCTCAGCGATGATCCACGTGAAACATCCATCATCCACGATCTCGCTCCCGATCCTGATGACACGCTGCTGACCAAATGGCGCTACAGCGCCTTCATTCGGACGAACCTCCGTGACCTGATGCGGGAGTGGGGCCGCGACCAGTTGGTGATTACGGGCGTCTACGCCCACATCGGATGCCTCACAACCGCCCTCGACGGCTTCATGCAGGACGTGGAGATCTTTCTCGTGTCCGATGCGGTCGCGGACTTCTCCGCACGCGAACACAACGAAGCTCTTGCCTACGCCGCCGCCCGATGCGCCGTCGTCCTGCCCACCTCCGGCGTGGACGCAGCATTAGGTGCGGCGCGCGTTTAGGCCACCTGCCCACCCGCCCCGCTCCAGCGAGAGGAACTTCATGAGCGACCAGGATTCCACTGAAATCGACATCGCCGGAATCGGTTTCGGCCCCTCCAACCTGGCGCTGGCCATCGCGATCGAGGAGTACAACGAGACTGCGAGCCAACCACTGCGCGCCGTTTTTTTTGAACGGCAGGAACGCTTCGGCTGGCACCGGGGCATGCTGCTCGACGGAACGTCCATGCAGGTCGCTTTTCCCAAGGATCTCGCGACGTTCCGCAATCCCCGCAGCCGATACACCTTCTTCTCGTACCTGCACGATCAGGACCGGCTCGTCGACTTCGTCAACCACCAGACGTTCTTCCCCTCCAGAAAGGAGTTTCACGCCTACCTCGAGTGGGCCGCTGACCGGGTTGGTGCCGACGTCCGCTACGGCACCACGGTCACCAGCGTCACACCGATGTACGACGCGAACGGCCAGGCGGACACACTCAGAGTCGACACGGAGGGCAAATCTGTGGTTGCGCGCCACGTTGTTGCCGCGGTTGGCCTCCGTGAGCGACTGCCCGAAGGCATCCAGACATCGCGGCGGTGCTTCCACAACCACCAGTTCCTCCATCGGATCGCAGAGATGCCCCCACCTGCGCATCAGCGGTTCATCGTCGTAGGCGCTGGCCAGAGCGCCGCCGAAATCGTGGATTACCTGCACACTCACCACCCGAGCGCCGAGGTGCATAGCGTCTTTTCGCGTTTTGGCTACAGCCCCGCCGACGACAGCCCGTACGCCAACCGCATCTTCGACCCCGCCGTTGTCGACGAATTCCATCACGCGCCCGCCGCAGTCCGGCGGCGCCTGCTCGACCTCCACCGCGGGGTGAACTACTCCGTCGTGGACCCTGATCTCATTGCCAAACTGTACGCGGCGGAGTACCGCGAACGGGTCAGCGGCCAGCGGCGACTGTTCATGCGCAGAGCCTCCCAGCTAACTCGCGTGCAGGAACGACCCGACGGTGTTGACGTCACCATCCGCTCCGATCTTGACGGCCTCGATGACGAGCTCACCTGCGATGCCGTAGTTTTCGCGACCGGTTTCACCCCAACTCCCCTACAACCGCTGTTCGGGACACTCGTGGCGCAACCGCCTGCTGTCACACGCGAGTATCGCCTCAGCACCAGCCCAGGGATTCGCGCCGGAATCTACTTGCAGGGCGGAGTGGAACACAGCCACGGCATCAGCTCGTCCCTGCTGTCCAACGTCGCAGTGCGAGCCGGCGAAATCCTCCAGTCCATCGCCCGGGCGCCGAGCTTCACAAGAAACGAGACATCCGCATAGGAAACGAACAATGAGTCTGTCCTGTTTACGCTGAATTTGCGTGGGCACGGGGTGGCCGCCCCGTCACGGCGGTGATCTCAGCGCTGTGAGCCACGGTCGTAAGCTCGCTCGGTGGCGTCCTTGAACGGGCGCCACCAGGCCTCGTTGAGCCGGTACCAATCGATCGTGGCGGCAAGTCCGTCACGGAAATCGCGGAACTCTGGCTTCCACCCAAGCTCAGAACGCAACTTTGACGAGTTAATCGCATAACGCAAGTCGTGGCCCGGCCGGTCCGCCACGTGGTCGAAGTCGTCCGCGCCGCAGCCCATCAGGTCGAGGATGAGCGCAAGAACATTGCGGTTCGACTCCTCCCCGTCCGCGCCAATCAAGTACGTCTCGCCTGCAGTGCCCTTTTCCAGAATGGTCCACACCGCGCGGTTGTGGTCGTCGACATGAATCCAGTCACGCACGTTCAGGCCTTCGCCATACAGTTTCGGCCGGACCCCGGTCAGGATGTTGGTGATCTGCCGGGGGATGAACTTCTCGACATGCTGGTAAGGGCCATAGTTATTCGAACAATTCGAAATCGTGGCGTGGACCCCGAAGGAGCGCACCCAGGCGCGGACCAGTAGGTCTGCTGAGGCTTTAGACGCCGAGTAGGGGCTTGACGGGTTATACGCCGTCACCTCATCGAACCGCTGCGGGTCATCGAGCTCCAGATCACCGAACACTTCGTCGGTCGATATGTGATGCAGGCGCACACCATGCGACCGGACCGCTTCGAGCAGCGTGAATGTTCCGACGATATTCGTGTTGATGAACGGCTCGGGACCGCGCAGCGAATTGTCGTTGTGCGATTCAGCGGCGAAATGCACGACGAAGTCAGCCTGCGCAACGAGGCGATCTACCAGCGGAAAGTCAGCAACGTCACCGTGCACAAACTCAATATGGCCCCCGACCGGCGCGAGCGACTCCTTATGTCCCGCATATGTGAGCTTGTCGAGGACGGTCACCTGAACATCAGGGTGATCGCGCACGGTCAGGTGCACGAAGTTAGCACCGATGAACCCGGCGCCGCCGGTGACGAGGAGTCGCACAGCACCACACTTTCGGTAGGGGACCCCTACAACCTAGCGAACCCCTCAGAACACGCCAGTGTGAAACGCATGCGCGAGCTGTCGCAACACTTCGATGTTGCCCCACGTTCCCGGCATCACCGCGTCACTGCTGACTGCGACGATTCTGTCCTCACGAACCGCACTGACGTCACCGAACCGGCTCGTCAGGAAGTCGCGAACGGCCCGCTCATGAGCATCATTCTCCACTGAGATGACGATGACCTGAGGGTCCCGTGCGATGAGTGTTTCGGGGGAGATCACCGCTGCGATGAAGTCAGAGAACTCAGGATCAGCTGGATCGAAGACATTGTCTCCGCCCGCTGTACGGATAGTGTCGTATTCGAGCCCGGCACCGATGGCAGAAATGGTCGTGCCTTCAATGTAAAGCTGAGCTACCGAAGGGTTCTCGCGCTCCGCGACAGCAGACTCGATTGCGCTGATCTCCGCCTCAACGGAGCTGGCCAGCTCGCTCCCCTGTGCCTTTACGCCAAGTAGTGCCGGAAGGTTCTCGATGTCGACGACCAGGTCCGATACTTCAGCGGTCTTTCTGCGATCAAAGCAGCCCGCCGCCGCGATATAGACTCCCGCTCCCGCATCGCCGAGCTGGTCGATGCTCGCAAAGCCCTGTTCCGCGGTGAATTCGTAGCTGGTTGGAGATACCACGAGATCTGGCTCGACATTCAGCAGCACTTCTCGCGAGGGTGGCGAGTCCTCACTGAGAATCACGACTGCCTCGCCATCGAGTTGTGAGTTCAGGGCAGCACCCTTGCCCTGCGCCTCACCGACGATGCGATCGGCCACGCCGAGCCGGACAAGCAGATCCGTGGTACCCGGCATCATCGAGACGATTCGCTGTGGGTCACCGTCGAGGGTGACGGGCTGCCCACAACTCTCAGCGGTGCGCCTCTCATGCGCCTCTTCGTCGCTCGCAACCGGGCTCACCGACTGACCACAGGCGGTCAGTGTCAGCAGTCCCGCTGCAGCGGTAGCTATCCAATAGCTCGCTTGCCGCATCCTCATCGTGCTCCTCGGGTGGTGGTCGATATCGGGCTTCGCTGCGCGCTGAATGCGATCACACGGCGCCCATCTGCCGGGTGCGTGAGGGTGTGCGCAGCAACCCGGAAGACATCGCGCAGAAGATCGGGCAGCAGGACATCCTCGGGGCTTCCCTGGGCAGCCACCGTCCCCTCGTTCAGAACAACCACCGAGTCACAGAAAGCCGCAGCGAGGTTGAGGTCGTGGAGAGCAGCGATCGTGGTCAGCCCCCGTTCACGCACCATCGTCATCAGTTCGAGCTGGAAGCCGATATCCAGGTGGTTGGTCGGCTCATCGAGAACCAGTATCGGAGCCTCATGCACGAGCGCACGCGCGAGGAGAACTCGCTGTTTCTCGCCGCCCGACAGGTCGGCGAACATCCGGTTGGCGAGGTGCTTCGCTCCCACCGAGCTGAGCATCTCGTAGGCCAGGGTGAGGTCTCGATCGGAGTCGCCGCCGAAGCCGCGCTGATGTGGGACGCGCCCCAGCAGCGCGATGTCGAGCGCGGTCAAAGCAAAGTCCTGCGATGTTTCCTGAGTCATCACAGCCACGGTTCGCGCGGTCTGCTTGGCGGTGAGTTCACGAATGTCGTGGTCACCGAGGAAGATCGACCCCCCGGTGGGCTTGTGTATGCGGTAGAGCGTCCTCAGCAAGGTCGATTTGCCGCTGCCATTCGGTCCGAGCAAGCCCGTGAAGGTGCCGTCTGGCACGACGAGTGTGACGTCCCGCACGATCTGGGTGCCACGCAGGGCGACGTCCACCTGGTCCAAACGTATCTCCATCAGCTCACTCCCCCGCGGACTGCGCTAGCGCGCCGCATCAGCCAGAGGAAGAACGGTGCCCCAACAACGGCAGTGAGAATCCCCAGTGGAATCTCCGTCGGCTGTGCGAGCGTTCGGGAAAGCAAGTCCGCGAGCATCAGGAAGAGCGCGCCGCCCAGCACTGTTACGGGCAGCATCCTCCGGTGATCCGCACCGACAAGGATCCGCGCGACGTGGGGTATCACAAGCCCGACGAAGCCAATCCCACCGGCAACGGCGACTGTCGCTCCCGTCAGGAGCGCCGCAGCGAGGAGGAGCAGCTTCCGCATGAGGCCTACGTTGACGCCCAGCGCGGTCGCCGCCTCATCCCCCGTGAGCATGGCATTGAGGGAACGCGACTGCAGCATCACCAGCACCGCGAGGGCGGCCAAGCACACCGCCGGGAATACGATCTGGGAGTAGGTCGCGGCCGAGACACTGCCGAGCAGGAAGAACAGCACACTGAAGACGTTCTGCGCTTCGGTTGTGATGGTCAGGAAGTTCGTGATGGCGGAAAGCAGCGCACCCAGGGCGACACCAGCGAGGATCAGCCTGGCTGGAGCAATAACGCCGCGCTGCTGAGCTAGCAGGTAGACAAGCACCGTAGCGACCGTGGCGCCCAGGAACGCGGCGATGCTCAGCGGCACCCCCGCTAATGCGGTCGACCCGAAGACGATCGCAAGTACCGCGCCGACGCCCGCTCCGGCGGACACACCGAGTATGTACGGCTCAGCAAGGGGGTTGCGCACCGTGACCTGCATGATTGCGCCAGCTAGTGCAAGCGATGCCCCGGCGACACCAGCGAGGATCGTCCGAGGCACCCGGAAGTTCCACACTGCCTGGTCCTGGGCCAGCGTCAACGATCCGTCAGCCATCCATGGCATGTTCGGCAGTAGGTGGCCCACGACGATTTTCAGGGCATCGATGAAGGACGTCTGGAGAGGACCGGTGCTTGCTGAGACCAACAGAACCGCAGCGATTCCGACTCCGATAAGCCCACAAAGGAGCGCCGTAGCGCGGCCAGGAGGCCGAGCCACGGTGCGAGCTTCAACGGTCGGACTGGGCACGCAATCTCACAGACTCGAGGACTAGATGAAAACAGTAATCATTCTTAGTACCTTGTCGGTGAATGCGCCAATCGGACCAGCTAGCCGGGCGTCACCAGTCCCGATTCGTAGGCGGCCACAACCGCCTGAGCACGGTCGCGCAGCTGCAATTTCGACAGCACATTGCTGACATGGCTTTTCACGGTCTGCTCCGCAACCACCAGCGCGTCCGCGATCTCGGCGTTACTCATGCCGTGCGCAACGAGTTCAAGCACCTCGCGTTCACGCGGCGTCAACTCCATGAGCAACGACTTGCGACGCTTTGGAGCTGCCCGCCGTTTCGTGACCTCGGCGATGAGGCGGCGCGTCACCGAGGGGGCTAGCAGCGCATCACCGCTCGCGACAATACGCACTGCCCTAACTAGCTCCTCGGCAGTGGCGTCTTTCAGGAGGAAGCCGCTGGCGCCGGCGGCGAGCGCCTCGTAAACATAGTCATCGATGTCAAACGTCGTCAGCATCAGCACTTTGACGTGGTCCCGGGCCGTCGCTGAGGTCAAGATCTGCCGGGTCGCCTCCAGCCCATCCATCACTGGCATACGCACGTCCATCAGCACCACCTCAGGCTCGAGGCGTTTCACAGCTTCCACCGCGTCAGCACCATTCGCGGCATCACCAACGACGATCATGTCGTCCTGCGAAGCGAGCAGCGCACCGAAGCCTTGACGCACCATCGCTTGATCGTCGGCGATGAACAACCTGATGGTCACGTGTCCACCCTATGCCGGCCGGGGTCGCACAACGGTGATGGGCAGCTCAGCGCGAACCTCAAAACCCCCTTTAGGGGTAGGGCCTGCATGAAGGGTGCCGCCAGCGCTGACGGCACGCTCGTTCATTCCCGCAATTCCGTTGCCTGGTACGCCTGACAGCGGCTGCAGCAGCTTGTTTGTGATCACTGCCTCCACCGCGACGTCGGTGTAGGAAATCTGAACGCGAACCGGAGTTCTGGGCGCATGCCTGGAAGCGTTAGCCAGCGCCTCCTGCACGATGCGGTAGAGACTCATCCCGGTCAGCGTGCTCAGATCCTCAGGCGCCTCCCCGCTGAACGACCAGTTCAGCGGCACGCCTGCTCTTTTCGTGCTCGCGAGGAGTTCAGGCAGTTGCTGCGCCCCCGGTTGCGGCGCGCGCTGCACCACCGCATCCTCTGCACGGAGTACCCCGAGCAGACCGCGCACTTCGAGCAAAGCGTCCCTCGCTGTTCCCGCTATCGATGTGAACTCATCACGCACCTCACCAGGAACATTCTTCAATCGGAACGGTGCCGTCTCCGCTTGCACCACCACGAGCGACATCTGGTGCGCGACAACGTCATGGAGTTCACGCGCGATACGTGCACGCTCTTCCAGGATGATGCGGCGTTCGCGCTCCTCATCCCGCAGCCGCTCTTGATCAGAAAGCTGCAGCCGCGACAGCACCAGGCTGCGGAGAAGCACAGCCACGACCATCAGGGCGGTCACGCCTAGGGGAAGTCCATCGGCGCCGGCAGTCAGGTCGAAGACAGCAACCGTCACCGCCCAGACGACCACGCTGACCCATATCCGGCACTGCAGAGCCACCGCCCCAGCCAGCAGCATCAGCACGATCACGTGCACCACTTGCCACGGAAAATGCCATCCGGGCAGCGTCTCGATCTGCATGCTGACGATGACCGCCCACCCGGCAGCCGCGCCGAATCCGAGCACCGGTTTCCGGCGTGCCGCCAACAAAGGCGCCGCAGTAACCGCAGCGACAACCGGCTGCGTCGCGAGCGACACATCGTGCGTCAGCTGCAGAGTCGACCACGCGACCACGAACAGGATCACACTCACGACCGCCAGGGACGCGTCGATCCACACCGTCAGGTTCGCACGCACCCTCGACGCAAGGCCCATGCCATTACCGTACGCAGGCGCGAACCCCCGCGCCTCACTCTGCGGAGCGATCGCTGCGTCATACCTCAGTACTAGGCGCTGACGTTCTCCCCACACAGACTGAGGAGGCATTTCAGTCCCGAAGGTGATGTGTGCAAGCGGCCGCGGTCCATACCGTCCGCCCTATGAACAGCTCAGTGCCGCTTCGTCGACGACGAATAAGATACGCGACTGGGGCCGCCATCCTCACCGCACTGGCGCTCGCCGCCGTCACTCCGGTTGACGCCGCGATCACCGCGAATGCGGTGTCCACGCTGCCTCAGCACAGCGGTCCCAGTACTTCCATGCGAGCGATCACAGCCTTCACCTCGCCCTACTCGCAGTACGGCTGGTGGCCGTCCGACTTCCCTGAGGTGATTGGCTATACGCCCCAGCTGCGTAACGGCATCTGGATGAACATCGACGGTGACTGCTCGTCACCAATTCCGCTGCCCCCCGAGTTCACCGATCCCTGCCGGGAGCACGACCTCGGCTACGACTTGCTGCGATACGCGTCGAGTACTGGCGACGCGCTCGGCAGTGAAGCACGTCAGGCAATAGACGAACGCTTCGCTGCCCGGCTGGACGCCACCTGCGCGAGGCAGACCACCGATACGCCAGCATGGCTGTGCAGCGCCGCAGCGACCACGGCATCTACGGTGGTCGCGGCAAATTCGCTGCGTCAGGCCAATAGTGTCCCCGGACACGAACCGCTTCTGACCCTCCAGCTCGCGGGTATCGTGATCGCCATCGTCATTGCCGCTGTGGGCTTCTCCAGGCTTCGCGGCTTCAGGAAAAACCCTGAAACTTCTCCGTCCATCCCTGACATGCGCGCGAAAGAAACCCGGGGTCGCCCCGGTGCCCCAGTGAATTCCCTCAGAGAAGGATGGACGCCATGGCTGTAGCCCAGCTTCGACACATGACGCCCGCCGTCTCGTACCCTGCTGAGAAGATCTCGCTGGGCACCCTCGCCTGGCCAATTCGTGACTGGTTCATGTTGCGCGCCGGCATGCTCTCCACGAGCGGGATCGCGGTCGCACTGTCCCTCACGCCGGGGTTGCTGCCCCGAGCGGCAGCAATGCAGGCCTTCGTCACCGGCCTTTTCGTACTTGTGGCGCTCGCCCTTCGCGGCGGCATTTCGTGGGTATTGCGCCGCCGTGGGGTGACGGTGCCCGCTGCGTTTCGGGTGGTGGCCGCGGGACTGGGAGTAGTCGTTGCCGCCTACGCGATTTGGCGCAACTCCGAGTGGCAGAACGCGCTCAGGAGCGAAATGCGGATGCCGGAGATCGGGGCAACCTATTGGGCGGTGTTCGCTGGCCTAGCCGGAGCCATGATCGCGCTTGCCATGCTCGGTGTCCGCCTCATCGCGCGAGCCTCCCGCTCGCCGATGAAGCTCGTGGGGACCGCCGTCGTTGTCGGCGCTGTCGTGTACCTCGTCGCGCTGCCCGCGGGAGGTTCCATGGCCACTCGGGCTGTTCAGCCAGTCAGCCTGGATATGCCCGGGCAACTTGCTAATACTCCGTGGGTCTCAGGCAGTGTGGATTCCGGGGTCTCCTGGGAGGAACTGGGAAGTTACGGTCAGCGTTTCGTGCTGGGCTCGGGAGCCGCCGGGGCATCGAGTGGTGCGGTACGCGTTTATGCGGGCATGTCCGCGGCGGATTCCATCCAGCAGCGCGCGGCCCTAGTGGTGCGCGAGCTTGAAAGGACTGGGGGGCTGATGAAGTCGCATTTAGTCCTCGCTTTCCCCACTGGCAGCGGCTGGATTGACCCGGCTGCGGCCAGGGCGATCGAAGATCGATTCGGCGATGATGTGGCGACCGCGGCCATGGCCTATTCGACAAGTCCGAGCTGGATCAATTATCTATTCGGCCGGGTGGAAGCGGAGGAAGCCGCAGCGATCTTCACCTCCGAAGTAGCGGCGCGCCTTCAGGAGATGCCCCGGGCGGAACGCCCCCGAATGTACCTTTACGGTCTCAGCATGGGTTCGGTCGCTGGTGCAGCAGCACTGGCCGCACTCGATCACGTTGGCCTGGAGCCCTGTGGTGTCCTCTGGGCCGGAGCGCCGCCCGCCGTGGACCGCACGACGACGCGAACCGTTGTTGTCGAGAACCCCAGCGATCCCGTTGCTGTCTGGGAACCGCGCCTCGCTGTATGGCCGACAGAACGCCTGGACGTCTGGCTCCCAGTTGTGTCGTACCTCCAAGTGAGCGCTGATCTGGCGAATTCGCTTGCCGCTGGCCCCGGCTTTGGCCACCGCTACGGCGCCGAGCAGGGTGACCTTTTGCCGGACTGCGGACCTGAACACTATTAATTTCAGTCCGCTACCGATTCCCGGTGCTTGATTCGGGCCCGGAACCTGACACGATTGCCTTATGCGGGGAATAATCCTGGCGGGCGGCACAGGTTCGCGCCTGCATCCGATCACGCTTGGCATCAGCAAACAGCTGCTGCCGGTCTACGACAAGCCGATGATCTATTACCCGCTCTGCACGTTGATGATGGCGGGGATTTCGGATGTTCTTGTGATCACTACCCCACACGAACAAGGGCAGTTTCAGCGTCTGCTCGGTGACGGCTCACAATTCGGAATCAGCCTGACGTATGCGGTCCAGCCCGAACCACGCGGGCTGGCACAAGCGTTCACCCTTGGTGCGGCGCACATAGGCACAGGTGCGGTCGCACTCATTCTTGGCGACAACATCTTCTACGGTCCGGGAACGGGAACGAGTCTGAAACGGTTCCACGGACTCGATGGAGGTTTCGTCTTCGGCTACCGGGTGTCGGACCCGTCCGCATATGGGGTGATCGAGTTCGGTGCCGACGGGCGGGCGATATCTCTGGAAGAAAAGCCAGCGAAACCCAAATCGCACTATGCGGTGCCGGGCTTGTATTTCTACGACAATGACGTTGTCTCCATCGCGCAAGGTTTACAGCCTTCTCAGCGCGGTGAATACGAGATCACCGACATCAACCTCGCGTACCTGAACGCAGGCAGACTTTCCGTGGAGAAACTCGGCCGTGGCACCGCCTGGCTCGACACTGGAACGTTCGACTCGTTCCTCGAAGCGTGCAATTTTGTACGCACAATCGAGCATAGGCAAGGCATGAAAATCAGTGCGCCTGAAGAGGTCGCATGGCGGTGCGGCTACATCGATGACCAGACTCTCGAGCGCCACGCGCATGTGCTCATGAAATCGGGGTACGGAAGTTACCTCCTCGAACTGCTGGAAAGCGAAAAAGACGATGGAATTTCGTGAACTGAGAATTCCCGGTTCCTGGGAAGTCACTCCTCGCCAATTCTCTGATGACCGTGGCGTTTTTCTCGAATGGTTCAAACAGGAAACCTTCACAAGCACGACCGGTCAGCGCTTTGAACTGGAGCAGGCGAACTGGTCTGTATCAAGCGAAGGTGCGCTGCGTGGTATTCATTTCGCTGACGTACCGCCAGGCCAGGCGAAGTACGTCACGTGCGTGCGCGGCGCGATACTCGACGTCGTCGTGGATGTCCGTGTCGGCTCACCAACGTTCGGGCAGTGGGACAGCGTCTTGCTTGATGACACAGCGAAGCGCGCGGTCTTCATCGACGTAGGGCTGGGACACGCCTTTTACGCACTCGATGAGAAGGCGACGGTCCTTTACCTCTGCACCAGCGGGTACAACCCGAAAGCGGAACACGGGATCAACCCACTCGACCGCGATATCGGAATCGAGTGGCCGCATATCGGCCACACGGGACGGCGGCTGGACCCGATTCTGTCCGACAAGGATGCTGCGGCGCCGACCCTGAAAGAGGCTCAGGAGCAGGGGCTCCTGCCGACGTTCCGCGGGTAGGAGTGTTGGACGCGGTCAGCGAGGCTATCCGGGATTGTTGTTGTGACGCGGTCCGACGGACCCGACAAGCGTGTGGCCGCAGCGGAGGTCGTCATTGCCATCGAGATCGTCTCACCTGGATCGAAGCGCACCGATACCGTCACGAAGCGTTCCGAATACGCCGAGGCCGGAAGCCCGCACTACTGGATAGTCAATCTTGATGAGCCCGCCACATTGACGGCTCTGCACCTCGCTGGGGACTTCGGCTACCAGGAGGCCCCCGCCGTTTCCGGCGATTTCACGACGGCGGAACCGTTCGCTCTGACGCTCCAGCTTAACGGACTCGCCGACGCTCGCTGACTGTGCACGAGTCAGGAGATCTTGAAGATCACTGCGCGCTGAACGATGAAGTTAATGACTGTCGCCGTCCCTTGCGCAATCACGAACGCTACCGGGACCCGCCAGAGCGCGTCTTCGGGAAAATAGTGGTACAGCGCGGTCGAGATGCCTACTTGGAGCGCAAAAGTGACGCCGTAGAGCGCGATGACCGCCACGAATCGCGCGTTGCTGTGGGGTGCTTTGAAGGTCCACCGCCGGTTGATCATGTAGGCGGTTGTGGTGCCCAGGATAAAGCTGATCGATTTCGCCAGCCAGAACGGAAGCCCGAGGCCAAGAAACGCAAGCAGGGAACCGAAGTCCACAATCGCTGAAAGCCCGCCCGTTACACCGAAGCGGATCATCTGTGTCTTCAGGCTGACATCGGCGGTGCTGGTGTATTCGTCGAGCGGCAGCTCAACGGGCAGGGGCACTTCGTGGTGTTCTTCGGACGCTGTTGCCACGAGGCGAGCCTATCGTGCCTTTGGCAAGATTCCCGGCACTTGCGCGAGCTAACACTGTTAGCCCACAATGGAGCTAACAGTGTTAGCCAAGGAGGCTGTCGTGAAGTTCGCCAAATATCCGCTCATCGCACTCGGTGTAGTACTCCTTGCCGGAATCGGCAGCTACGCCTGGACCGCAATCACTAAACCCTCCATTCACACATCGGTGGACATCAACGCTGGCCCCGATGCTGTGTGGGAGATACTCACTGACTTCGACGCGTACGGCGAGTGGAACCCGTTCATCATCCACTCCTCTGGCGCAGCCGAAGTCGGCGCACAACTGCACAACACGCTGAGCAACGGCGATACCGAAATGGAATTCGCGCCCACGATCGTCGTCGCCGATCCGGGTTCAGAACTCCGCTGGATCGGTCAGTTCCTCCTGCCAGGGATCATCAAGGGTGAGCACTATTTCCTTATCGAAGAGACCAGCCCCGGCAGGGTACGTTTCATTCAGGGTGAAGACTTCCGCGGAGCACTCGTTCCTTTTGCTGGAAGTGCACTCGACGTCGAAGACGGCTTCGACGCAATGAATCAGGCGCTCAAGAAGAAAGCAGAGGAGGAGAGTGACGCCCGAGTTGCCGGAGCGGCCCCCACTCCCTGAACTTTCCGTGCGCGCTCGTGAAATCACCGATTGCGCGAGACGCCTCCTCGAGGCTCACGGCTGGGAGTACGTGACTATGCGAGTTCTTGCGGCGGAGCTGGGCATCAAAGCCCCGTCGCTGTACAAACACTTCCGCGGCAGAGAGGCGCTGCGCGCCGCACTGATCAGCGATGGGCTCGCTGAAACCGGTCAGCGACTATTCGCCGCGATCACGGAAGAACACTCGATCGCGGCGCTTCTGCACGCCTATCGCCAACTGGCACGCGAGAGCCCCAGCATGTACCGGCTCGCGACCTCGGGTGAGATGCCGAGAGCAGACCTTCCGGACGGGTTGGAAGAGTGGGCCGGATCGCCATTTTTCCTGGTCACAGGTGACCCATACGATGCACAAGCACTGTGGTCTTTCGCACACGGAATGTCGATCCTCGAGATCGACAATCGCTACCCTCCAGGTTCAGAACTTGACCGCACCTGGGAGAGGGGCATCCGGGCCTTCACTAATTCCCTGCGGGCTGAGTGAGTTCGGCCTGTCCGCCGCCAGGTGTCAGAGCGGGCGAGTAACCTCTACCTCGATGTCAACGACTGCCAAATCAGGCGCTCCGGGGTTCAGCCCGGAACTGCCCACTCAGACAAAGACGCTAATGGGCTGGGCACGTACCGCGCCGACCACAGCTCAGGTGCTTTCGACGCCCGACGTTGAGCTCATCGCCAAGGCCGTGCGCATGGCCAGCGAAAAGGCCGAAAGCAAACCCTCCTACCTCCAGCGGGGAATCATCGCGCGGGGGTTGGGCCGCTCCTATGGCGACCCGGCACAAAACGCCGGTGGCCTCGTCATCGATATGAATCCGATCAACCGGATTCATTCGATCGACGCGGACACCCAGCTCGTGGACGTTGATGCGGGCGTCAACCTCGATCAGCTGATGAAGGCGGCACTGCCGTTCGGGCTGTGGGTTCCGGTCCTCCCGGGGACCCGCCAGGTCACCATCGGCGGGGCGATCGGGTCCGACATTCACGGCAAGAACCATCACAGCGCGGGGAGCTTCGGCAATCACGTGGTGTCAATGGATCTGCTCACCGCAGATGGCCAGGTTCGTACGCTCACGCCACACGGAAAGAACTCCGAACTGTTCTGGGCCACCGTGGGCGGTCAGGGGCTCACGGGGATCATCTTGCGGGCAGTCATCAAGATGACGCCGACGGAAACCGCGTACTTCATCGCCGACGGTGACCGCACGCGGAATCTGGATGAGACGATCGCCCTGCACAGCGACGGCAGTGAGGATCAGTACGACTACTCCTCGGGATGGTTCGATGCGATCTCCAAGGGCCCCAAGCTAGGCCGGGCCGCGATCTCGCGAGGATCGCTCGCCAAATTGGACGAGCTTCCGAAGAAGCTGCAAAAAGACCCGCTGAAGTTCGACGCGCCGACATTGATGACGCTGCCCGACGTGTTCCCGAACGGGATGGGCAACAAGTTCACCTTCGGCATGCTCGGTGAGGTTTGGTATCAGAAGTCCGGCACCTACCGGAACAAGGTGCAAAACCTCACGCAGTTCTATCACCCGCTCGATCTCTTCGGTGAATGGAACCGCGCCTACGGAACGACTGGCTTCCTCCAGTACCAATTCATTGTTCCCATAAGCGCGGTCGATGAATTCCGGGCAATCATCCGCGACATTGCGCACAGCGGCCACTACTCGTTCCTCAACGTGTTTAAGAGATTCGGTCCAGGCAATGACGCGCCGCTGTCCTTTCCCATGCCTGGGTGGAACATCTGCGTCGACTTCCCGATCAAGCCCGGTCTCCACGAACTCGTCACAGACCTGGATCGTCGTGTTCTCGAAATGGGTGGTCGTCTCTACCTCGCCAAGGATTCGCGTACCACTGCGGAAACCTTCCATGCGATGTATCCGCGGATTGACGAGTGGATCAAGGTCCGCCGCTCCGTGGATCCGAATGGTGTCTTTGTCTCCGATCTCGCCAGAAGGCTGGAACTCCTATGATCGATGCTGTTGGCAATCCCAAGTCCATACTGCTGCTCGGCGGCACGTCAGACATCGCGCTCGCTATCGCTGAGCAGTACCTCGCAGCAGGGCCTGTCCGCGTCGTGCTGGCAGCGCGGCCCTCAGATCGCCGTGAGGCCGCAGCCAGCCGCATGCGACACGCGGGGGCCACCGTCGTTCTGGTCGACTTCGATGCGCTCGACGCGTCCAGCCACGAAAAGTCCATCGACGAAGCCTTCTCCGGCAATGACATTGACGTCGCTGTAGTGGCATTCGGGCTCCTCGGTGATGCCGAAGAAATGTGGCAGGACCAGGTCAAAGCTGTCGAGCTCGCAACCGTCAATTACACCGCTGCGGTCTCTGCTGGCGTGCTCATCGGCGACAAACTGAAAGCCCAGGGCTACGGACGGATAATCGCGCTGTCGTCAGTCGCTGGGGAGCGGGTCCGCCGGTCGAATTTCGTCTACGGTTCGAGCAAAGCCGGATTCGACGGTTTCTACCTCGGGCTTGGCGAAGCGTTGCGTCCGTTCGGTGTTCGCGTCACCGTGGTGCGCCCGGGCATGGTTCGCACCAAGATGACCGACGGTATGGACGAAGCTCCCATGACAATCACCGCCGAAGAAGTCGCACGGATCGCCGTCAACGCGTCGCGCAAGGGCAAAGAACTCGTGTGGGCTCCTGCGCCGTATCGCTTCGTCATGTCCGCGCTACGGCACGTACCCCGACCGCTCTTCCGAAAGCTCCCGATCTAGCCCGAAGATGCACCCGCACTAGAAGTGGGCAGCTGCGTTAGCAATTTCCTGCGCAGCTGCCCACTTCTAGTGCATTTGGGTGCTTCTGGCCGCGGTCCTACAGCACCCGTGAGGAGTTCCTGACGGGCCCGTAACGCCCAGGTAGCGCGGCAGACACCGCAGCGCGAGACGCTCGGTTTATGTTGAGCACACCTCAGTTCCTGCACGGCGTCTTCCCGTTCAGCGGGAAAGGTCTCGACAAGCCGAGGCTGATCGACGATTCGATGGCGTTCACCGTTCCGTCAGGTCACCTCGCGCAGCCGCTCTACTTCCGTGGCGGCCACACAGGCTCCAGCCTTGTCACGGTCACATTGGTTCGAGACGGGACCACGATGCGGATATTCCCCATGGCCGCACAGGGCGCGGTTAACATTCCCCTCCGCGTCGTTGAAGACGTCGACCCCGATACCCGACTGGAACTGCACGTCGCCGCGCCGAAGGGATGCTCCGGCGAGGTCGTCATCGACTTCGGGCTGGTACTGATATGACGCGGAGGCGCCTTCTCGTCATCGGCAACGGGATGGCCGGGGCGCGGACAGTCGAAGAGATCATCCACCGTGGCGGCAAGGAGCAGTTCGACATCACCATGATCGGTGATGAGCCGTACGGCAACTATAACCGCATCATGCTCTCGCACGTTCTGGCTGGTGAGGCCACGATCGACGACGATGATCTGCTGCTGAATCCGATGAGCTGGTACCGGGACAACGGCGTGACCCTCTACGCAGGTGATCGCGCGACCCGACTTGACCGCTTCGCCAAATACGTGCGATGCGAAAGCGGACGGTCGGTCAGCTACGACACCCTGATCATCGCGACGGGTTCGACGAGTTTCTTTCCGAACATCGACGGCCTCCGCGCCTCCGATGGCCACCTGATGAAAGGTGTCTTCGGTTTCAGGAACATCGAGGACACCAACGGGATGCTGCAGATGGCGCACTCCCGCGACAAGACACACGCTGTAGTCATCGGTGGTGGGTTACTGGGGCTGGAAGCGGCGTACGGCCTGCGCACCCAAGGGCTCACTGTCGATGTGGTGCATTCGCCCAGCTACCTGATGAACCAGCAACTCGACGAGCGCGGCGGAAACGTGCTGCGCAGGGAAATCGAAAAGTTGGGGATCGCTGTACACACCGGCGCGCGTACGACCTCCGTGCACCGGGACGCGGCAGACGACGTCACGGGCGTTGGGTTCGCCGACGGGACCGATCTCCCCGCCGACATGGTCGTCGTCACTGCTGGTATCCGGCCCAACACCGAGTTCGCGCGGGCTGGTGGAGTCATCGTGGAGCGCGGAATCGTGGTCGACGACCACATGCGCTGCGAAGACGAAAGCGCCATCTACGCGGTTGGGGAATGCGTGCAACACCGCGGCGAGGTCTACGGTCTCGTCGCACCGGTGTGGGAGCAGGCAGTCACACTCGCCGATCATCTCACTGGAGCCAACCCCGACGCCGCGTATCACGGCTCTCGCATCACCACGAAGCTAAAGGTCGCGGGCATCGACGTCGCCGCGATGGGTGTGAAGGGACCTGAGCGAGACGATGACGAGTTCGTTCAGTTTTACGAGCCTTCGACTGGCGTGTACAAAAGTGTCGTCGTCCGCGACGGCAAACTCATCGGGGCAATGCTGCTTGGAGACGTCAGCAAGATCGGGTACCTGAGCCAGGCATTCGACGACAAGGTACCCCTGCCAGAGGAACGCATCAGCATGTTGTTCGACCTGGGCGGGCCCGGAGAAACAACCGGCGCCATGGAACTTGCTGATGACGCGCAGGTTTGCAACTGCAATGGCGTCACCAAGGGCGCGATCGTCGATTGCGTCCACCGTGGAGCGTCGTCGCTTTCCGAGGTGATTGCGCAAACCCGGGCCGGAAAGGGTTGCGGGTCCTGCAAAAACCTCGTGGGCGATATCGTGGCGTGCGCCGCAGGCGGAACTCTCGAGCCCGACCCGGCAGCCGACTACTACGTTCCTTGCATCCCATTGACAAAACCACAGCTTATTGCCGAAGTCCGCGATCGTGGGCTGCGGTCTGTGTCGGCAGTTTTCGCCGACCTCGCCGTTGACGGCAAGGAGGACGCCACCGCGAAGATGCCCCTGGCGTCCCTGCTGCGAATCATCTGGGGACCGGACTGGGCCGACGAGCGTGGAGCGCTCTTCATCAACGACCGTGTGCACGCGAACATCCAGCGCGACGGCACTTTCTCCGTCGTTCCGCAAATGAAGGGTGGCGTCACCACGCCCGATCAATTGCGCAAAATCGCGGACGTCGCCGACAAATACAACGTACCGATGGTGAAAGTGACCGGTGGCCAGCGGATCGATCTGCTGGGCATCAAGAAGGAAGAACTCCCCCGCGTCTGGGAAGATCTTGGGATGCCTTCCGGCTTCGCTTACGGAAAGTCGATGCGCACCGTGAAGACGTGTGTCGGCAGCGATTTCTGCCGGTACGGGCTCGGCGATTCAACTGCCCTCGGAGTTGAGCTGGAGACTCGGTTGCAGGGCCTCGAGTCGCCGGCGAAGCTGAAAATGGCGGTGGCGGGCTGTCCCCGAAATTGTAGTGAGGCGTTGTGCAAAGACGTCGGCGTCGTCGCGGTCGGCTCCGGCTGGGAAATCTATCTAGGTGGCGCGGCAGGCGCTCACATCCGTAAGGGTGATCTCTTCACGACCGTCGAAACTCCGGACGAGGTCCTACTGCTGTGCGGGCGATTCGTTCAGTACTACCGCGAGAACGCCAAATGGCTGGAACGCACCTACGACTTCGTTCCTCGAGTCGGTCTCGACACCCTCAAATCGGTGCTGCTTGATGATTCGGAGGGAATCGCCGCGGAACTCGACGCACGCCTGCAGCTTTCGGTAGAGGGCTACCGTGACCCCTGGCTTGAGCGCGCCGCGCCGCGTTCGCCCGCGCAGTTCGCGTCGGCGCTGCCGCTACTGCCGCTACCACGGGTACCTGTCCGATGAGTTGGGTAAGTGTCGGTCATGTCCGCGACCTCACGCCCGGTGAGGGACGCACGTTTGTCGTTGATGGCCACCAGATCGCGGTGTTCCTGTTGCCGGACGGATCAGTTCGAGCGACTACTGCCGTGTGTCCACACAGAGGCGGCCCGCTCGCGGACGGGCAGATCGACTCGGACGTCGTGGTGTGTCCGCTGCACCAATACGCGTTCGCTTTCGAATCAGGCCTTTGCACCACGGGGGAGGTCGAACCCGTGCCGATCTACGCCGCGCGCTTGCAGGACGAAGCTATCCACATTCGGGTCTAACGATTTCAGGCGGAGGAGACCAACGCGGCAGACCCTGCCGCCACGGGCGCTGTCAATGCGGCGCCGCCTCGCCTTCTGGTGTCACGACAAGCCACAACCCGCCGAAGCCGAAGACGTTGTGGCACTTAACCTCCCACGGCTCTTCGGCCGCGTAGAAGTACAACGGCCAATCGTTGTAGGTGACTTGGGTGGCGCCGTCCGTACGCTCGACAGTTCCCAGCAATTCGGTGACGACCCCGTCGGCCCCCACGGGCTCGCCCTCGGTCAATACTGGAGGCCAGGCGAGCGCGCACTGTTCGTAGCACAGTGGCTCGCCGTCGCTTTCGACGTCGAATAGGTAAATCGCCTGTCCCGAATCGTCGTAGAGCATGTCGCCGAACTCACTGCCCGCAGCAATGATGCCCGTCCCAGCCGGGCTGTCGTCTGACTCGAGTGCAGGCTGTTGCGGCTCAGCAGCAGTGGCCGCGCCTTCGGTTGCCGGCTCGACTGGTGGCGGTTCCGTAGTTTCCACTGCCGGTTGCTCGCCACCACACGCGGAGACTGAACACACCACGAAAGCTGCAAGCAGCACACGGATACGCATATGACACCTCCAGGAGCCGGATTGAGCATATCGTCCGGATTTGGTCTCGCCCAGACCTGACTCTGCTACCCGACATACCACTTTTTGTCCGATTTGCGCCCTCCACCGGGACTCGAGGTGGTGAAGTCGTACTGGCAGCGGGACGGGTAGCGCCCCGACCCATGTTCACTACACTGGATAGGCAAGCTAGAAGCCGTGCAGCTCACCAGCGGGCTCACTTCTCGACAGAGATGTAAGGAGGAGCACGATGTCAGCACGAATTCCGTCTTCCCGCAGGGTTCCGTCCACTTCCGAGGATGTGCCCGAGGCTGACCGCCTCGAACAGGAACTCTCAGTGGGAGCTGACGAAGACACCGGCTCGTCTCCGTCCATCAGCGCATCAGAGATTTTCGGTGCCAACGAGGCCGACGTAGCTGAACAGCTTCAGGAGGTCCCCGAAGACGACGATTACCCCCGCGAATAGCAAACTCAGGTTCCCGGCGACGGCCCGTCGGAAGGTAATGCCACACCGTACGAATACCATCGGGGATTGTGCCGAGTTCTGGTGGTTCGAAATCTGATGGTCGCCTACGCGTCGCGCGCATTGTTGCGCTGCTGACGGGTCTGGCCGGGTTCCTGCTTGCGGTGGCGACGCCGCTGCTGCCGGTGCATCAGACCACCACCACGATCAGCTGGCCCCAAGACGACCAGGCCACCAGCATCGAAGCGCCCCTCATCTCCTACCTGCCCGTCGAGGTCAGCGCCACCATCCCCTGCGCAGTCTTCAACGACCTGCCCGACGAGGGCGGACTCGTCGCAGCCACCATCCCCGCACAATCACCCGACAGCCAGCGCTTCGGCCTCCAGATCCGCGCCACCGAAACCCAGGCTGAGGTGCTGGTCAGGAACGCGCTGGTCGCGTCGCAGCCGCTCGAAGAACTCGCGAACTGTGATCAGCTTCTAGTAGGGATCACAAAAGGCGCGGTCACTGCCGAATTCGCGGGTATTGATGTGGAGCCCCAGATCCGCGACGGCAACCAGATGCCGTACGTCGTGGGTGTGTTTTCGGATTTGGAGGGTCCTGCTCCGGACGGGCTGAACGTCACCATCGAGGTGGACTCCCGGTTCACCACCAGCCCCACCCTGCTGAAAATCCTCGCCATCACCATCGGCGCCATCGCCACCCTCGTCTCCCTCGCCGCCCTGCACCGCCTCGACCTCACCGACGGCCGCCGCCACCGCCGCTTCCTGCCCGCCTCCTGGTGGAAACTCTCCCCCCTCGACCTCATCGTCGGCGCGATCCTGCTCGGCTGGTACTTCATCGGCGCCAACACCGCCGACGACGGCTACATCCTCAACATGGCCCGCGTCGCCGGCCACGCCGGCTACATGGCCAACTACTACCGCTGGTACGGCGTCCCCGAAGCCCCCTTCGGATGGTTCTACGACGTCACCGCCGCCCTCGCTGCCCTCTCCACCGCCAGCCCCTTCGTCCGCCTCACCACCCTCATCGCCAGCATCCTCTGCTGGTGGATCATCTCCCGCGAAGTCATCCCCCGCCTCGGCCGCCGCGCCCGCCACACCCCCGCCGTCTACTGGACCGCCGCCGCCGTCTTCCTCGCCTTCTGGCTCCCCTACAACAACGGCCTGCGCCCCGAACCCGTCATCGCCGTCGGCGCCCTGCTCACCTGGATCAGCGTCGAACGCGCCATCGCCACCGGACGCCTGCTCCCCGCCGCCATCGCCACCATCATCGCCGCGTTCTCCCTCGCCGCAGGCCCCACCGGACTCATGGCCGTTGCCGCCCTGCTCGCCGGCTCGCGCCCCCTGCTCGCCATCCTCATCAAACGCGCCAAACAACTCAGCCAAAACACCACCACCGGCAACAAACACACCCCCCTCGCCTGGGCCGCCCTCACCGCCCCCCTCCTTGCCGCAGGCACCGCCGTCCTCTTCATTGTTTTCCGGGACCAGACCCTCGCCGCCGTCAGCGAAGCCAGCCGCCTCCGCACTGCGGTGGGCCCGTCATTGACGTGGTACGAGGAAATGGTCCGATATGAGGAACTGTTCGGTCCTGCCTCGGATGGCTCGCTGTCACGGCGTTTCGCTGTACTGATTTTGTTCTTCTGCATCACGATCTCCGCAGCGGCGATCATCCGTAGGGGTGGCCTGCCTGGAGTACCGACCGGCCCTGCCGCGCGCATCCTCGGCGTAACGGTCGGTTCACTGCTGTTCCTGACACTGACACCCACCAAGTGGACGCACCACTTCGGCGCGTTCGCCGGAGTCGGTGCTGCTGTGGCCGCACTCACGGCCATCGCGATGGGCCCGACGATCCTTCGGTCCGCCCGTAACCGCCTTCTCGCGCTGTCTGTGCTGATGTTCGTTGTCGCCTTCGCGCTGACCGGCACAAACCGCTGGTGGCACGTCTCCAACTATGGGGTGCCCTTCGATGACAGGCCCCCGCTGTTCCTGGGGCGCGGTGTGGCGAACTGGCTCCTGGCCCTGACGCTGCTGCTGCTCATAGCGGCGGCGATTTTCCACTATCTCGAGCTCCGCAAAGGAAAGTTCGACCCACCCTGGCCGGTCCGCGTGGTGACCACAGCACCCGTCATGATCGTGTCCTTCGCTGTGGTCATCTGGCAGCTCGTGTCAATGACGGTGGGCGCGGTAAGTCAATACCCTGCGTATTCCGTGGCGCGCGCCAACTTTGATGCCGTCGGTGGCGAGCCGTGCGGAATGGCGAGGGACGTGCTGGTTGAGACTGATCCCACAGCAGGGCTTCTCAAACCGATAGGTGACATCGACGCAGTCACAGCGCTCGATCAGGGGGAAAACACTGGTTTCACCGCGAACGGCGTCGCCGGGGACCTCACTCCGGAGTCGCTCGAAGATGACGGCACAGCATCGACGCCCGTCGCCATGGGCGAGAGTGATGCTGAGGAAGAGCTGACCACGATAGATCCGACGGGCACGGGAACGTCAGGTCCGCTGGAGGCTCCTGGCATCAATGACAGCATTGTGCCGCTCCCGTTCGGGCTTGATCCGGCGCAGGTGCCACTTCTTGGCAGCTACCGCCCCGGTGGCGGCCGCGGCGCCCTCACATCGGGCTGGTACGAGCTTCCTGCCCGATCCGACGACACGCCCGTGCTCGTTATGACTATCGCGGGACGTGTAGCTTCCGTAGATCCGTTCGGCCGCAGTATTCGCGGACCGGTGGTCGAGATCGAATACGGGACCCAGGGTGGCCCGGAAACTGACATCGAAGTCCAAGGCAGCATCCAGCCGCTTGATATCGGGCCGATCCCGTCGTGGCGCAATCTCCGCATCCCCATGGCCGCGATCCCGGAGGAAGCCAACGCCGTTCGCGTCATAGCTCGCGATGACGAACTCGCTGAGGATCAGTGGGTTGCGCTGACGCCGCCGAGGCTTCCGGCAATGAGCACACTGGGCGATGTTGTCGGTACCGAATCACCGGTTCTCATCGACTGGTCCGTCGGCCTCTCATTCCCCTGTCAGCAGCCTTTCCTCCACAGATACGGTGTTCTCGATATGCCGCGGTACCGCATCACAGGCGATTTCGAACTCAAAGCTGGCACGGATATCGCGCAGGGCAGCTACGGGGGCGGTCCCGTGGGCGTGACCGCGCTCGTGGGCGCACCTATAGCGCTCCCGACTTACCTGCGCGATGACTGGGATCGAGACTGGGGTTCACTGCTCACTTTTGAGCCTTATGATCCCGATGCTGTCCCTGCTGAGCTGGCGCTGGATACTACTACGCGGTCTGGGCGGTGGAATCCTGGTCCGATCCGGTAGATAACACTCCGATCAATAACACAGCACTCACGTAAATGAGTTTGTGATCACTCTTAAGCTAAGAATCCGTACGCTCAGGCGGGGATTCGGACGCTGTGCGAATACCATCGTGACTTGTGCCTGTGGGAATGGAGTCGTCGAAGACGGGTGGTTCAGTGACTGACAGTGGTGTAAGGGCTGCGCGCATTGTTGCGCTGCTGACGGGTCTGGCCGGGTTCCTGCTTGCGGTGGCGACGCCGCTGCTGCCGGTGCATCAGACCACCACCACGATCAGCTGGCCCCAAGACGACCAGGCCACCAGCATCGAAGCGCCCCTCATCTCCTACCTGCCCGTCGAGGTCAGCGCCACCATCCCCTGCGCAGTCTTCAACGACCTGCCCGACGAGGGCGGACTCGTCGCGGCCACCATCCCCGCACAATCACCCGACAGCCAGCGCTTCGGCCTCCAGATCCGCGCCACCGAAACCCAGGCTCAGATCGTCGCGCGAAACAGCGTCCTGCACTCGATCCCCAGAGAGCAGATCACTGGGTGCGACGAGATCCGCCTCAACATCACGACTAATCAGCTCACCACCGAGTTCACTGGTGTTGCCGGTTCTGACGACCTCGCGTCCACCACCCGTGAGGGCAACTTCATGCCACAGGTCGTGGGTGTGTTTACGGATTTGGAGGGTCCTGCTCCGGACGGGCTGAACGTCACCATCGAGGTGGACTCCCGGTTCACCACCAGCCCCACCCTGCTGAAAATCCTCGCCATCACCATCGGCGCCATCGCCACCCTCGTCTCCCTCGCCGCCCTGCACCGCCTCGACCTCACCGACGGCCGCCGCCACCGCCGCTTCCTGCCCGCCTCCTGGTGGAAACTCTCCCCCCTCGACCTCATCGTCGGCGCGATCCTGCTCGGCTGGTACTTCATCGGCGCCAACACCGCCGACGACGGCTACATCCTCAACATGGCCCGCGTCGCCGGCCACGCCGGCTACATGGCCAACTACTACCGCTGGTACGGCGTCCCCGAAGCCCCCTTCGGATGGTTCTACGACGTCACCGCCGCCCTCGCTGCCCTCTCCACCGCCAGCCCCTTCGTCCGCCTCACCACCCTCATCGCCAGCATCCTCTGCTGGTGGATCATCTCCCGCGAAGTCATCCCCCGCCTCGGCCGCCGCGCCCGCCACACCCCCGCCGTCTACTGGACCGCCGCCGCCGTCTTCCTCGCCTTCTGGCTCCCCTACAACAACGGCCTGCGCCCCGAACCCGTCATCGCCGTCGGCGCCCTGCTCACCTGGATCAGCGTCGAACGCGCCATCGCCACCGGACGCCTGCTCCCCGCCGCCATCGCCACCATCATCGCCGCGTTCTCCCTCGCCGCAGGCCCCACCGGACTCATGGCCGTTGCCGCCCTGCTCGCCGGCTCGCGCCCCCTGCTCGCCATCCTCATCAAACGCGCCAAACAACTCACGCCAAACACCACCACCGGCAACAAACACACCCCCCTCGCCTCGGGCCGCCCTCACCGCCCCCTCCTCGCCGCCGGCACCGCCGTCCTCTTCATCATCTTCTACGACCAGACCCTCGCCGCCGTCAGCGAAGCCAGCCGCCTCCGAACCATCATCGGACCGTCTAATAGCTGGTACAACGAGTTCTTCCGATACAGCGAACTGTTCAGTCAGACTGCCGACGGATCGATTGCGCGCCGGTTCCCAGTCCTGATCATGATCGTCTGTATCTTCACTGCCGCGGCGGCGATCATTCACTCCGCGTCGAAGAGCAAACTGGCGAAGGGCCCCACGCTGCGTTTGCTCGCGGTGTCGATCATGTCGTTCGGATTCCTCGCAGCTACACCGACCAAGTGGGTACACCACTTCGGCGCGTTCGCGGGTATTGGAGCCGCGATTGCGGCGCTTGCGGCCGTCGCACTGACGACGCCGCTTTTCCAATCGCCGCGAAACCGCGTGTTGTTCACCGGAATAGTCGTCATCATCGCCGCGTACGCAGCTACCGGGCCCAACGCGTACTGGTATGTGGGAAGTTTCGGCGTGCCGTGGTGGGACAAGCGGCCGTCTATCCAGGGCTACACGCTAGCGACGGGTGTGCTCGTTTTCGGTCTGGCGCTGCTCCTGGTGGGCGCTTTCCTCTATCTCCGGTATACGGAGGCTCAGGGCAAACGAAAGTGGTTCCTGGTGCCTCTCGCGGCCCCAATCGCCGTCGTGACAGGACTGGTGGTGCTGTTCCAGTTCGCGTCACTCGCGAAGGGCGCCGTTTCGCAGTACCCGTCCTACTCCATCGGACGGTCGAATGTGGACGCGGTACTCGGTGAGCCGTGTGGCCTCGCCCGCGACGTTTTAGTAGAAACGGACCCCAATGACTCGTTCCTGACACCGGTCAGTACCGACGACCCGGTTGAAGCGTTTACCGGACAGTACAGCCAGGGTTTCGACCCCAACGGTTTCCGGATCGATCTGGCACCTGAAGACATCGAAGTACGGGCCAACGGACCCAGCACCATCGACCCTGATGGCCCGTTCGTGACCGGCGGTTCCCTTGACGCGCGGGTACTGGACGAGCCTGGGATCAACGGCAGCTTGGTACCGTTGCCCTTCGGGCTTGATCCGTCACGCATCCCCACCGCGGGTACCCATGAAGCTCAGCAGAGCAATGTCGCTGAGCTCACCACTGACTGGTACGAGTTGCCCGAGCGGTCCGACGCGACGCCGCTCGTCGTGATCACCGCAGCGGGCCGCATCGCGTCAGTCGACAGCGATGGAATCGACACGTACGGACAGCGGGTAGAGCTCGAGTACGGCCGCAGCGATGGTGACGATTATGAGGCTCTCGGCCGCATTCAGCCCATCGACCCGGGCCCCAGCCCCATGTGGCGGAACCTGCGGGTTCCGATGGCTGACATCCCGCCCGAGGCCGATGTCGTCCGCGTCGTCGCACGCGACGCGGACCTCGAGCCCCGTCAGTGGATCGGCCTCACACCACCGCGTGTACCCCAGCTTGAGACACTGCAGGACATCGTCGGCACCACAACACCTGTGCTGCTCGACTGGACTGTTGGTCTGCATTTCCCCTGCCAGCAGCCTTACCTGCACCGCTACGGCGTTGCCCAGAATCCCGAATACCGGATCACCCCTGACCGCGGCGTGATCGCAGGCGCGAACAACTGGCAAAGCCACCCGGCTGGCGGCTCGCTCGGGCTCACCAACACTCTGAATCGGCCAACAACTCTCGCCAGCTACCTCGCTGATGATTGGCGCCGGGACTGGGGCGAGCTCATCCGCTACACGCCACATGTCGAGGAGGCCGCCCCAGCTGACCTCGAACACAGCACGGAGCTGCGTTGGGGCCGGTGGACGCCCGGCGAGATCAGCTGGTAGGCAGCAGGACGGTTTGCTACGGAGCCGACCCATGGGTCGGCGCTACGCCTCCACAGAGGTGAGGTGGGCAGATATCTTTATCGCCCACCTCTGAGCGACAGACTGTTAGTGGATGGAAACTGTCGCTCAGAGGCGGGCAGACCGTTACCAGTCCTGGCGCGCAGAATCGGCGGCGCGGATCAGCCGGGATGAAGCGAATACTTCTTCGGCATACGCTCCGGGGCCTTGTCCTGCAGCGCACGCAAAGCCCGGCGGAGTTCCAGCCGCGTAGCTGACGGTTCGATCACGGCATCGATGTACCCGCGTTCCGCAGCGATGTAGGGCGTGGAGATGAACTCGTTGTAGTGGTCGATGAACTTGCGCCGGAGTTCCGGGGCTTTGTCCCCCGCTGCGGCAAGTTCTCTGCGCTTTAGGAGTGCGACCGCGCCCTCCGCGCCCATGACAGCGATCCGGGCGGTGGGCCAGGCAAAGTTGAGGTCCGCGCCGAGGTTCTTCGAACCCATCACGGCGTAACCGCCGCCGTACGCTTTACGCACAACCACGGTCACCTTCGGCACATCTGCCTCAAGATACGAATTGAGGATCTTCGCTCCCCGGCGAATGATGCCGTTGCGCTCCTGCTCCAGACCGGGGAGGAAGCCCGGGACATCGACCACACAGACGATCGGAATCTCGAACGCATTGCAGAAGCGGATGAACCGGGACGCCTTCTCGGAAGAGTCGATGTCGAGGGCACCACTGAGGTGCAGCGGCTGGTTCGCGAGCACACCGACTGGGCGGCCGTCGATCCGGCTGAAACCGACGATTATGCTGCGCGCGTATTCGGACGATATCTCGTGGAACTCGCCGTCATCGAATACTCTCCGCAGGATTTCGTGCATGTCGTACGCGGAGTTGTCCGCATCCGGGATGAAGGAGTCAAGCGACCGGTCTGAATCCGTGATTTCAGGTTCCAGACCGGGGTTGACGACAGGCGGTTCCTCATTGCAGTTGGAGGGCAGGTAACCGAGAAGTGTGCGAACCCAGGCGAACGCATCTGCCTCGGTTTGTGCGACATGATTGACCGTGCCGTACTCCGCCTGCTTGCGTGCGCCGCCGAGGTCTTCAGCGGAGATGGTTTCGCCTGTCACCGCTTTCAGGATCTCGGGTCCCGTGATGAACATGTACGCCTGATCATCGACGGCGACAACGTAATCGGTGATAGCCGGGCCGTAAACGGCGCCGCCCGCACATTTGCCGAGCATGACAGATATTTGGGGGACTAAGCCGGAGAGTTTGATTTGGCGCCTGCCGATCTCCGCGTAGAAAGCGAGCGAAGTGACAGCTTCCTGAACACGCGCCCCACCCGAATCATTGATGCCCACCACGGGGCAGCCGATCTTCAGCGCGAAGTCGAGTGCGGCACACACTTTCCGGCCGAACATCTCACCGAGGCTTCCGCCGAAAACAGTCAGGTCGTGGGAGAACACAACCACGGGCCGACCCTCGACGGTGCCGTGGCCAGTCACCACTCCATCGCCGTACGGATTGTCGGCCGATCCCGGCGCCTTGACGAGCGCGCCGATCTCGACGAAGCTACCGTGGTCGAGGAGCATGTCGATACGCTCACGCGGCGAGGGAAGCCCTTTCGCGTTGCGCTTTTCGATTGCGCTCGGGGCGCCGGGTTCTTTGGCCTTCTCGAGTTTTTCTCGAAGGTCCGCCAGCTTCGCTGCTGTGGTGCTCACGCGCTGGTGCTCCTTACTGTGCAGAACGACGGTTTCTTTCGATCTGATCAAGTCTGCCAGCAAGGTGAGCGGCAACGCGCGCGATCACCGGTTCGTCGACAACGCCGAGGTGATCGCCGGTGAGCTGAACGATCTCCAAATCCTGGGCTACTGAGCCCCAGCCACCGTCCGGCGCGATCTCCGCGTAGCGGGGCTCCAGCTGGATCGCGCCGTCGTGCATCCGCTCAGCCTTATACAGGACCACGGGGCCCTCGTAGGGGTCAGGCTGGAGCATCTGAACTGCACGGTTGTCCAGGAATGAGGCGCGTTGATGCTCGATGATGCCGCCGCTGATCGTGTGGTTCGCGTCCTTCAGCATGCCGAGCAGGAGCTGAATCTGGCCCTGGTCATCCCTCTTGGTGAGCTCATCGATGGGCAACGGGAACTGGAAGCCGTAGTTGACTGCGGCAAAGTCGTTGAAACGCTGCCAGCGCAACGCGATCTCTTCGGGCGTGTCGGGTATCGGCTCTGACGGGAAAACCGTGTCAAGAAGGCCGAGCAGCGCCACCTCTTCACCCGCGGCCCGCAATCGCTGGGCCATCGCATAGGCCAGTGCGCCGCCGAACGACCACCCGACGAGCACGTACGGCCCGTGCGGCTGGATTTCACGCAGCGCCGGAAGGTACTCGTCGACGCGGCCCACGAGTTCGCCCTCGACACGTTCAAAGCCGAAAACCGGGACGTCAGTGGGCAGTCGCTTCGTGAGTGGCTCGTACACCACCGTCGATCCACCCGCAGGATGGAAAACGAAAACCGGGAGGCGGCTGGACTCGGTGGGGGCACGCAGGGTGCGAACGAGGCCGACGTCCCCTTCTAGGTGCGTCCGGACGAGGTCGGCAAGCTTTTCGATCGTGGCTACTGAGAGAACCTCATCAGCGGTGATCGTGCCGCCTGTCCTTTCCGACAGCTTCGCGGCGAGCGTGGCCGCGACGCTTTCCCCAATCGGTGGCAGCGGCGAGAAGATACCGCCGGCGGACGTCCCGGTGACAGTCGCCCACTGCGCGAAGGCGAGTCGTTCCGCCGCATCGCGTGGTGGGACTTCCAGCCCGGCTGACTCGGCGACGCTGCGCTGATCGAGCGCGTTCGCCTCTTCCCGTGGCGGGACAGGTGGGATCGTCTGCTCAGGGTTCGCAGTCAGTTGCTCGATCGCGGGAGGTGTCGCTGCAGTGCCCTCGCGTTGCTGGTCAGCCAGTGACGCGACGTCTTCCGGGTTTTCCAGCGCGAACCTCAAGTATTTGTCAACGTCGTTCAGGCTTGCGTCACGCAGTACTTGGACCTGCACTTGCGGAATATTGAACTCGTATTCGACGCGATTCTTGATCCGCACAGCCATCAGCGAGTCGAGGCCTAGCTCGATCAGCGGTATCTCAGCGGGCAAATCCTCTGCTGAATACCCCATCGACTCAGCAATGATGCGGGTGAGCCGTTCGGTGGCGGGCTCATCACCTTCGGGATCCCACCGGTCGCCGGTCTCGTCGAGTTCGACATCACTATCCGGCGTTTCTGGACGCGCAGCCGGACGCGGAGCGTGGAAAGTTTCGGGAGCATTCAGCGGACCGCCAGCGGTGACAACCGCATCAGCTACCAGCGAAAATTCGTCACCGTTCTGCGCGTACACGCGCAGCGATGCGCCACCTGGGTGTGGGTGAAGCATCGTGGTCAGAGTGCCTGCCTCCGGCAACCCACCGTGGTAGATCACCGCGCCCAAGTCGACATCCGACAGAACCTGCGCAGCTGCACCGAGTACCAGGCTGTCGAGATCAGCCACGGCCCCGGCCACGACCTCCCAGGCGTGCTGGCCGTCAGGAAGCGCGACGTGCGCGCCCGGCACACGCTGGCTTCCGCCACCCGTAGCGGCGCGAGCCCGTGTCCAGTGTGGCCGCTTTATCCAGGCTGTCGGGGGCAGTGCCGTGAGTTCACCGGAGCCGGCGACGTGTGCCAGGTCAAGCGCATGCCCATGCACATAGAGCTGCGCCATCGCATTCAGCAGGGTGGCGGCTGATTCTTCCTTGCGGTTCTGCGTGTAAATGAGCTGCGGTTCGTGCAGCCCAGCGGCGAAGGTCGTCGCAGCGACTGACATCAAGGCGACAGGGTGCGGGGCGAGTTCGACGAACGTCGTGTAACCATCTGAAACGGCGTTGTTCACCGCCTGGGTGAACCACACCGTGTGCCGGACGTTCTTTGTCCAGTAGTCCTCTCCGTGCAGCGGCGCCCCGCGGCGCGGGAATTTCTGCCCTTCGTGGACGGACGAGAAAACTCCGCATTCAGGTGGCCGTGCGTTGATACCCATGAGTTCCGCGGCAAGTTCACCGATGATCGGATCCATCTGCTCGGTATGGCCTGCGCCTTTGGTCTCGAGCAGCCGACCAAGCTTCTGCTGTGATTCGGCGCGCGCTACGACGGCGCGGACTTCGTCGTCGGGACCACCGATGACAGTCTGCGTTGGCGCCGCATACACACAGATTTCGATGCTGGGATAGTCGCTGCGCAGGTCAGCGAGTTCGTCTGCCGAAAACTCGACGATCGCCATGCGTCTGATGTCGGCACCGCTCAGGCCTGCTTCTGTCTCACCCATGAGGCGCGCACGGGCGCAGATCACTCGCACCGCGTCGTCGAGTGGCAGGCCTCCCGAAACAGCGGCAGCTGCGACCTCGCCAACTGAGTGGCCCAGGACGGCAGCTGGGCGGGCGCCGAACGCACGCAGCGTCGCCCCGAGCGCCACCTGAATCGTGAAGATGCCGAGCTGCGCGAGTTCGACGCCGTACTGCACCTCTTCGTCAAAAAAGAGGTTTTTAATGCTGTGCCCCGACTCGTCGATCATCAGCGCATCGATTTCGTCGACGCGTGCCGCGAACGCGGGAACCGCCTCGTACAGCGCGCGGCCCATACCGCGGAACTGAGACCCAAAGCCGGAGAACACCCACACTGGAGCGTTGCCAGCGGGTGAGTTCGCGGAGAAAACACCTGGCCCAGGCTTGCCGGAAGCTATCGCCTGCAGACCGGTGATGAGATCCTCGTGACTGCTCGCCACGACGGCTGCGCGTGAACGACCATGGTTTCGTTTCGCGAGACTGCGCGCAATCACATCGAGCGGCGCCTTCTGACCCTCGTCCGTTTCCAGCCATTCGATCAACTGGCGGGCAGCCAGCCGTCGACGCGACGGAACCGCGGCGGAAACTGGGAAAATGAACGGTCCGGACTCCGTCAGCGGCGCCAGCGCTGGCGGCTCCGCTGCCGCGTCACGGTGGTACTCCTGCACCACGACATGCGCGTTGGTGCCGCCGAAGCCGAAACCGGAGATGCCTGCGGTTGCGGTACCCGAGTACCGTGGCCACTCTCGTATTTCGTCGACGACCTCGAGTTTCGCCTCGTCAAAAGGAATGTACGGGTTGGGTCCGGTGAAGTTGATCGTCGCGGGCAACAAATCATGCCGCATCGAAAGCAAAACCTTGATGAGCCCAGCTGCGCCTGCCGCTGACTCAAGGTGGCCAAAGTTCGTTTTCGCCGATCCCAGCAGCGTGGGAAGCAGATCGTCGCGACCGCGCCCGAGGACCCGGTTGAGCGCCTCCGCTTCAATAGGGTCGCCGAGTAGCGTGCCCGTGCCGTGGGCCTCAATGTAATCCACCGTTGTCGGGTCGATTCCCGCATCGCGGTAGGCGGCGCGCAGGACTGCGACCTGGGATTCTGGATTCGGGGCGGTCAGCCCGTTGGATCTGCCATCGGAGTTGACAGCGGACCCTTTAATCACACCGAGGATCGTGTCGCCGTCAGCCACCGCGTCGTCGATTCGCTTCAGCGCGACTAGTCCGCCGCCTTCCGCACGCGCGATGCCATCAGCATCCTTCGAGAACGCCTTGATCCGGCCATCTGGAGCGAGCACGCCCGCGGCGCCGAACCCCAGCGTGGCGGCAGGGGTGAGGAGCATGTTCACACCGCCCGCCAGCGCAATATCCGACTCGCCGGAACGCAGACTCTGGACCGCTTGATGCACCGCCACCAGTGACGACGAGCATGCCGTGTCCACAGAAATCGACGGACCACGGAAGTCGAACGTGTACGAAACACGGTTCGGGATGATGCTCGACGATGTTCCTGTGAGCGCGTAGTAGTGCGCAGTCGACGGGTCGCTCACTGTCAGCAGGCTGTAGTCGTTGGACGAGCTGCCGATGAAGACACCGACCTGCTGGCCCCGCAGATCACTAGCGGGGATGTGCGCGTTCTCGAGCGCTTCCCACGCAAGTTCGAGTGCAAGCCGCTGCTGTGGATCGACATTCTCCGCTTCAAGCGGTGACATCCCGAAGAATTCGTGATCGAAACTCTTCACATCCTCGAGGTAGCCGCCGAAAGTGGGAGTTTTCTCCAGCTCCGCAGCGATCACTGGGTCTCCCGCGTACTCCTGCCAACGGCCAGGAGGCAGGTCGCTGATTCCGTCACGGCCTTCCGCGAGAAGATTCCACATCTCTTCGGGAGTGTTCGCGCCACCGGGGAACCGCGCGGCCATTCCGATGATCGCGATATCGACGTGCGCAACAGCAGCGGGCCGCTGCGGTTGCGCAGTGCCCGGCGCTTCTTCAGCCGATTCTTCAGGCCCATCGATGATGCGCTTGGCCAGCGCTGCGATCGTCGGGTTCTCATACGCGATCGTCGCACTCAGCGCAATTCCGAGGAGTTCCTCAATTTCACCGCTCAGCGCGACAGCATCACGGGAGGAAAGACCGAACTCCTCCATCGGGCGGTCTGCTGAAACCTGCTCGCGCGGGAGACCGGCGGACACCGCCACCCAATCACGAAGCCAATCGGTCAGCTGGGCAACAGTCATCTGCTGTGCGGTCAAAACTACTCGCTCACGCTGTCAGGGAACGCGGTCTGGGCATGGCCCCCACGAAGGGTCCCATCAATGTAACTGGCCTTGCACGCCCGGCGTGCAATCTTCCCACTCGACGTCCGGGGAATGGAACCAGCGGGCACCAACAGCACGTCGCGGGCGGTCACGCCGTGACGAGACGCGATTGCTGCGCGCACATCGTCGGCGATCGGTCCAGGATCGGCCTTGCCAGCTCCAGGAGCCCGCTCGCCCACGACGACGAGCTGCTCAGCCGAATCGTCTGCGTCGAACCCTGACCCGGCGAGCCCGCTGTGCGGGTTGTCGAAGACAGCGCGAGGAAGCTGATTTGCAGAAACCGAGAATGCGGCGACGAAGCCCGGGCGCAGCGAGGAACTCGCCTCCTGAGCTGAATATTCGAGATCCTGCGGATAGTGGTTGCGGCCGTCAACGATCACGAGGTCCTTGACCCGGCCGGTGATGTACAGCTCTCCATCGATATAGACGCCGTAGTCACCAGTGCGCATCCAATTCGCGTCCTCGTCCACGCCGGAAGCATGACTGCCTTCCTGGAGCCGGACCTTCAGCTTGTTCTGGAAGGTTTCGGCTGTCTCGCCTTCGCGGCCCCAATACCCTTGGCCGATGTTGTCACCGTTGAGCCAGATCTCCCCCACCCGCTCGTCCGGAAGCTCTTCGCCGGAATCGGCGTCGACGATTGTCGCCCACTGGCTGGTCGACACATAACCGCACGAAACCTGCGGCACGGCCTTCGGGTGAGACGGGTCTACGCGGAGAATCTTGCCGGCATTGAGTTCCTCACGATCGACATAGAGGACCCGCGCTTCTTCGTCGCGGTGCGGTGTCGAGACGAACAGCGTGGCCTCGGCCATGCCGTACGACGGCTTGATCGCAGTGTTCGGGAGGCCGTAAGGTCCGAAAGCGTCGTTGAACTTCCGCATCGCCGCAGGCGTTACCGGCTCACTGCCGTTGATCAGCCCAATAACGTGGCTCAGATCGAGTTCCTCACCATCTTTTGGAAGCCCGCGCAGCGCGGCATGCTCGAACGCGAAGTTCGGCGCCGCAGCGAACGTGCCCTCGCCATCACTTTCAGCAGCAAGTTCCTTGATCCAGCGGTACGGGCGCTGGACGAACGCACGCGGCGACATGATCGTGATGTACTTCCCGCCGAACGCCGGCAGAATAACTGTCAGCAGACCCATGTCATGGAACAAAGGCAGCCACGTCACGCCGCGTGAATGCTCGTTGAGACCTAGCGACCAGCACATCTGGAGCACGTTGGTGCTGACAGCGCGATGCGTGATCTCCACACCGGCGGGAACACGCGTCGAACCGGACGTGTACTGCAAATAGGCGATGTCATCGAGTGAGGGGTGCGGCAAAGTCCACGACGCTTCAACAGAATCTGGGATCGCATCGACGGCGATGATCCGGGGGCGTTCATTCGCAGGCCGGGAGCGGAAGAACTGCCGCACACCGGCAGCTGACTTTGTGCCAGTCAGGATCGCCACCGGCTCACAGTCACCCAGCACCGCGTGCAGGCGGTCGGTGTGGCCAGGCTCATCTGGGTCGAAGAGCGGCACCGCGATTGTTCCCGCGTGAACAGCAGCAAAGAACGCTACGACGTAGTCGAGGCCCTGCGGCGCGAGGATCGCGACACGATCACCTTTATGCGCGACCTGCTGCAACCTTCCCGCGACGGCGCGAACACGCATGCCGAAGCGCTCCCACGTCAACTCGTGCGCAACACCCTCGCGGTCGTGCGAGTAGTCAACGTAGCGGTATGCAAGTTCACCTGCGTTGTTTCGGGAATGCTGCTCAACGAAGTTCACGAGAGTTGCCTCCGGGGTGAGGATAACCTCACCCGCTTC
This sequence comes from Hoyosella subflava DQS3-9A1, assembly GCF_000214175.1. Lineage (NCBI taxonomy): Bacteria > Bacillati > Actinomycetota > Actinomycetes > Mycobacteriales > Hoyosellaceae > Hoyosella > Hoyosella subflava. The sequence goes on along the minus strand of NC_015564.1, from coordinate 107,375 downwards.
GTTGAAGAACTCGTCCATGCCTCTCCCTAAATATGCAGGTGTGAACTGGCGATTCCAGCAGCCAGTCCCGGGCGCAGCAAATCTGCTCTAACACCACACCCCATGTGACCGATGTACCGTTTCGTATGCCGCTACGGCGTCGGCTTATCCCGTAGCGTGTCGCATTAAGCCCTCTGTATGTTACAGACGCGCTCACAATGCGCGATAAACCGCACCGAATCGGTTGTCAGCCTCACTTCTTCTTCCGGTAACTGCCCTGCCGCCGCTAAAGTACCCGCCTACCTGCGTCTTCGTGTGTGTAAGAGGGGACCACATTACTTACGTCTCGGTGAGACGAACGCATCATTCGTGACAGGCCTGTGACTCGGCAATGTCGCGAATGACACGAAACGGCCACCGATGCTCGAAGGCATCTAATCACGGATGCGCAGGTCGTGGCGCCTCATTGATGAGGTCCGTCGACCACTGCGTCAGCCACTGCGGCGTTGTAGTTCCATTCTCATCGATCACAAACGTGTGATACATCGCATGTACCGGGTTCTGAATATAGTCATTGAACAGCCGATGGATCGCGCCCAGCAGGTCCGTGAGCACGGGGGCGTCACAGATCCCGTCATTCGGTGCACAAATCTGAACTGTCTTGTCGGCAAGATCGCCGAAGCCTCCGCTGCGCTTGCCGGAGAATGTCGCACCGGGGAGGAAGGGGAACCCAGCGAGCGACACCTCGAGACCGATTCCACTCACGGGAGGCCCGGCAGTGGGCGCAGCTTCGGGATCGCGGCGGCCATCAGCGACGAGAGCCACACCCAGCACGTTCTCTGCGGGCACTGGCCCGTTCCCGTTTCCGATCTCCGACGCAATGTCACCGGCGATCACGGCGCCCTGCGAAAACCCGACTAGCACGTAGCTCGTGAGCCAGCACTCATCATGCTTTGCAGCAAGCACGTCACGGGCCGCGTCCGTACCAGCGCGGCGACTGTCGTCGTACGTCATCTCGGGTGGTCCACCTGGCCGCTGAAACTGCGCCGGGTACGGCAATGTGTAAATTTCAGCGCGCTCCGCGCCGAATTGCTGCTGGAGCGGCTGTGTGACGCTCAGCAGCAGAGAGTTCGGGTTGGCGCTCGGATTGAATGGGTCGTCATTTGCGGAGGACTCCCACGTGCCCGGGATAGACAGCAGTTGCACATCCGGGCAATGCGCAGGTTGCGTCAGCTCCTCCGTTGGCTCTGGCTCCGGTACGCCAGGGATGGGGACGTCGACGCGCTGGGCTATGCGCAGCGCAAGCACGACGAGCGCCACGACGGCGGCGAGCACTAGCAGTACGACTAGCAGTCTGCGAAGACCTCGAGACTTCCCGGATTTCTTCCGCCCGCGTCGTGTCGTTGATTGGTTTGCCCAGGCCATGCGTCACTCTCCGCAGTAGTGTTGCTCGGCGACTTCAATGTAGGTCTGTGCCACGTCATCGACTGTGTCGTCAGAACCACTCAGTTGCATCTCGAGGCCGACCATGGCGGTTACGTTGACCAGCATGTCTTCACGGGAGGCGCCGTCACGCACCGCCGCGCACACATATTCAGCCGTACCCACGGCCTGTTGACCTGAACCGTAAGGCGAGGCGCCAGAATCGCGCAGCTCCTTGACGTAGCGGGTGCCGCGCTCGTCAAGCGGCGGGTATTCGGGGTCCGAGGTATCTGGGTCCGCCTCAGCTGTTTTCTCCGGCCGCTCGGTGTTACGGTCGCCGTCACCGTCCTCGTCGTCTTCAGCTTTGGGTTCGGACGACGGCGCCTCAGTCACGGTGGTGCCCAGGTCAGGCGTTCCCGAGACGACGGACTCATTTCCGCAGGCCATCGTGAATCCGCTAGTAGCGATGAGCACAGCGAGCAGCACCGGCAGACGCCAGCGCACGCTGGATCTTGACTGCGTCACTTTCCCATCATGCATTTAAGGCCTTCCCCCAATTCAGTCACGGGCGGGCGGCGCATCCCCGTCAAGCGCCCTTCGCCAATCACCGCACCAGCGTACAGAGCTAGGGCGGGCTGCGATGCGCACCGCACGGTGCACGTCACAGCCCGCCCCCAACGGCGCTGCTGGGGAAGACGCCGTCAGCCTGTGTTTACTTTCGTTTCGCCATCGCTCACCAGGACGTATCCGTTCTGGAAGTTTTGCCGCAATCCCTCTTCGGTGTCATGGGCATCACTTGTGGGGTATCCGAGGGGGCCAGCTTCGTAGCCTTGTTCAGCCCAGGCATCCATGATGTCGCCCTCGAGCACCGCCCAGGCGCCCGAAGCCGGTGACCAGTAGATGTTCCCGTTCGCGAACTCAGTGAACCTGCCGGAACCGATGTTGTGCTCGCCTGATTGTGGGTACCCCAGGACACCAGTTTCGCGGCCCAGCTCGTTGTAGTGATCCCAGATCTTTCCGAACACAGCCGTCGTACCACCACGGGTCGTTGCGAATACCGCTCCTCGCTCGAATTTCTGCAGTCGGCCGCGGCGGTCCTCGGTGTTCTCGATGCCAGAAACGGGGTAACCCATGTCACCTGCTTCCCAGCCATTTTCGCCCCACACTTCGCGGAAGCCGGAATGAACCATCTGAGCGCCCGTCTCGGGTGTCCAGTAGATCGCGCCCTTCTCGAATTGAGTGAAGAACCCGCGGCCATCGGGGGTGGGGGTTTCACTCGTCGTGGGTAGCCCGAGCTGACCGCGCGCGCCGCCTTCCTTCTCGTAGAGCGCTTCGATCTCGCCCTCGATCTGGTGCGCCCCGAGTTCTGGGGACCAGTAGATGGTGCCGTGCTCGAACTCTTGCCGCTTGGCGCCGCCCCGCAAGGTGCGCTCATCTGTCAGGCAGACCCCGAGGTCGCCGCGCTGTTGAGCAAGTTCACCAATTGCACCGCCGACCTCACACGTAGGTTCGTCGATCACGGACCTGTTCGGCGCGGCGGTACTCACACCAACTGAGTCGACATTGATGGCCTCTGCGATCTGCGGCCAGGCTGCGTGCAACTCTGACTGCCAGTACGGCCACGAGTGGGTACCGGTGTTTCGGTAGCGGACCGTGGCGTCGATGCCGAGATCGTTGAGGCGAGCGGCAAAGTTCTGCGTCGTCAGTCGCGAAAGCACTTCGAGCGCCATGCCCGCCGAGTTCTCGGGGATACCGGGAACCAGCCCTGGCCGGTCATGTGTTCCCTGCGCGCCCGTGCCCGCCGATACGTAGAGGCTCATGCCGCGCAGGTTCCGAGCGAGTTGGAGCGGGTCGTGTTCCGCCCACAGTGAGTTGTCTGGCGTACCCCACATGTTGTCGGAGTTGAAACCACCTGCATCGAGCATCGCAGCCTTGATCGCCCGCTGCATGCCGTAGGTGGTCGTACTCAGATACCCCGACAGTGACCCCGCGAACTGGAACATTCCCCGGTTTCGGGCTGGCAGGAACATCGCGGCGGTGCCGCCCATCGACAGGCCCAGAATGCCCTTGTTGTCGTTGACGCGATAGTCGCCGTGCAGAATCGGCGGGAGTTCCTTCGTCAGGAACGTCTCCCACTGATAGTTCTTGTCATTATCGGGCTGCAGCCAGTCCGCATAGAAGCTCGACTGTCCACCGACGGGCATAATCACGTTGACGTTTTTGTCACCGAAGAAGGCAGCCGCGTCCGTCTCCAGCATCCAGCCGGACTGGTCGTCTCGTGCCCGGAGGCCGTCGAGCAGGAAGAGTGCGGGAAAGCTCCAGTCTGGCTGCGCGTGGTAGTCACGCGCGAGCAGCATCTGCACCTGGATGGTTTCGTTCATCGCGGGCGAGTACACCCACAGCGAAAGCTGGCGGTCAGAGATCTTGTCGACCCGGTCTACCCGCACCCCTGGGACCGGCGCAGGCGACATTGGATGCAGCGCGGGACTCTGGGATGAGATCGCGGGAGGCGCGGCCAGCGCCGCCGGTGCAATCCCGGACGAAATAGCGAGCGGGGCGATCAGGATCGCCGCACAGGCTGCTACTTGGCGACGTCCGGCACCCCGGCTCCGGCGGTCGGTTCCGCGATCGCCGTGCTGCAACGAAAGCCGCATGAGGCACTCCTCAATTCGTGGTGGTATCGAGCTAGATCCGGCTAGGGCTGTTAGACCCACTGCCAAATGCACAGTCTCTTCATACCTTCCAACACCACAGTTACACGAGATGCGCCATGCCATGCGTGAGGCAATTGTTACTAGATGTGCGCAGGCTAGTTATCGAAACACCCACCCTCGGTCGTCAGCATTCAGTACGACTGACTCTTCGGCGGGGCCTTGTAGGGTCAGCCCGACGGAAGCAATGTAGCGAAATCCACCGCTGAGGTGGATCCGGCTACCATCCGGTCCCGCCCCAGAAACGCCGAAACCCCCCGTCCCTAAGGACAGGGGGTTCACGACCGACGAGATTCCCCAGCAGAGGTTCACTCACCCAGCGTTACCGCTGCATCACGCACCAAGTGCGCGGAGGATGCCCGGCTTGGCGTTCGCAAGCTCATCCTGCCAGTAGCCCCATGCGTGGACACCGACCGGCGGGTAGCTGTACGTGGCGTTCAGGCCAAGCGCATCCGCACGACCCTGGAATGCACGGGTGTTGAGCAGCGAAACGACCTCAAGTCCCATTGCGTTCGCAGTGTGGAAGTAGTCGATCGGCTCGCGGATCTGGGTGTGCTGACCTGGAATGCCGCTGCCTGCCGAGATGAACAGCGTCTTACCGGCGAGCTTCGGAGCGAAAACAGTCGGGTCATGCGCTGCCCAGGCTGGATCCCACGGCGGGCCCCACATGTCGTCAACGTTGTAGCCACCCTCGTCAAGCAGGGCGAGCCGGATGAGTGACGGCATACCCGGAGCAGAAAGGTTCAGGTAACCCGAGAACGAAGCGGCATAGGTGAAACGGTTGCCGTGATCGGCAGCAAGCTTGAGTGCTGCACTACCGGCCATAGAAAGACCTGCAACCGCGTTGTTCGTGGTGCGGATACCGATCGTGCCGAGGTAGTTCGGGAGTTCCTGCGCGAGGAAGGTCTCCCACTTGTAGGTGTAACCCTGAGCGTTGGTGGAGCTCGGGCCGTACCAGTCAGCGTAGAAGCTCGCGCGACCGCCGACCGGCATCACCAGGTTGACGTTCGAGTCACGGAACATTTCGACCGCGTTGGTTTCGATCGTCCAGCCGCTGCGGTCCTCGCGAGCACGAAGACCATCCAGCAGGAAGAGCGCACCGTTACCGCCACCTGACGAACGAACGATATCCACTGGAATGTTGCGGTCCATCGCTGCCGAGTACACGTTGTGACGTTCAATACCCGGTTGGGCTGAAGCGACAGCACCTCCGGTGAGTCCCGCAATCAGCGGCAGCAGTACGCCGACCGCAAAGGCGGCGACTGTCCGCTGTCTCCATCTTTGAGACAGGCGCGGTTTGGCGAAACGCATGGATAAATCTCCCTCTTCTCGTGTGCACCACCGTGTCGCCGCGTCAGCGTCGGGTGCCGTCGCGACCACACTGGTTCCCTCCCCGACACCAGCGCTACGACCCTCGCGGATCTAGCAACCCTGGCAATCTCCTGAGAGCTCGGTGTGTAGATCGACTCGGACACCATAACCGTTACACGTCGGCAGTATCACATTTCCAACACCGCCCGGTGACGAATACAGTACCGCAGCACCGCGACCTGGGGCGGTGCGAATGGGAGAACTAATGGTGGTCACAATTGCATCACGGAACACTGACGCCTCTAAATTCGCAGGTGACCTGGCTGTTACCCCGAGAAGCAGCGTTCGATCTCGTCGGCAGGAAGGCGCTCAATCCGGTAGGACGAACGCCACATCGAGTCCTTCAGATTGCGGAGGAATTGGCCCGTGTTGAGCTCATCACGGTAGCCACCGAGGAGCTTCTGAGTCTGAGGACAGTTGAGAGCTTCCTGAGAGTCCGCGACCCACTCAGGATCGAGGAAACCGGGCAAACCAGCCGCCCGAGACGTCACGGCACCGCTGTCCGCGATAACCCAGTCTGGCAGCAGAAACTTGTCGTGTCCGATCCGGCCACCGGGGATTCGCTCAGTGTGCCCAGCAAGGGGGTAGGCAAGCCCCACCGGGTCGAGGATACGCACGTCAAGCGGCGACAGCATGCTGGTCATTCCCAGCTGCAGGAAGAAGACCGTTGAGGCGGGAGCGTTGCCGTCCACTGGCTCCGCGAGCGGCACGACCGCCCAGTAATACTGGTCTGCCGTCGGCAGTAGCACCGCACCTCGGGGGGCTACTTCTTGTGCATCGAGCATCGATTCCATGCGCGGATATTCAATGTAGTCTTCGGCAAGTATTGGATGCGCCACATTTGTCCAGTAGCGGTAGAACTGGCGCTCATCGACGATCCCATGGTCTGGGACACCGTCGACGACTCCGGGATCGCTCACAATGACAATTACGCCCGACCACGTCATCACGCCGACCCAGAATGCGACTATGACGCCGCTGACGCGGTAGCCGTAGTGCCGCCGCGTTGGACCAGAACGAGTCTTAACCCGTCGCGGGACGGTCAGCGGCACGACAGCCACCGGCAACAGCAATGTAAACAGCACCGGGAGCAAGGTCCGGCCGTGCATGAAGTCACCGCCGACCCGGATCACATAAGTGCCGAGCAGCAAGCCGTTGGCGAGGAAGAACGCGACCACGAAAGTCGGTGTTTGCAGTCGCGCCCGCAAAACCGGCCGTGCCGCGGGATCGCTATCCCCCACGACCGTCGACTCGTCCGGGGAATTAACAGACCGCGCATCCCTGCCAACCGCGCCGTCACGCCCCCGGAACTGGATGAGAATGACCACTGAAAGCAAGACCAGGACTACCACCGGCAGCCAGAGCCAGTAAGGCCCGACGAGATCGCCAAGATACATCCAGCCCTTATCCCAGCGTGCGCCGCCAGCATCCTTCGCGACGGCGGTACTCGGATACGGCAGAGCGTAGTAGCCCATCCGGAATACCTGGTAGGTGACTGGGATGACGCCTGCAGCCGCGACTATCGCGATCCGGAACAACAGCCCCGAGGGCACGAGCAGAAGGACGATGATCGCGAGCCCACCGAGGACCGCCAGTTCTGGCCGCACAAGCGGGCCCAGCCCGGCGATGAACGCGATAAGCAGTGTGGCTGCACCTGCATGTCGGCCGGCGAACGACCATCTCACAAGTAACCACCACATAAGCCCGATCCACGCGAGCACGAGCCCCGATTCAAGACCTGAGGTCGCGAAATCACGAGCTGGGGGGACCGCAAGGTACGCGATAACACCCCCGGGCATCAGTACGACAGCCGAGGCTGGGCGTCCGAACAGGGTCTGCCCATAGAGCCGCGCACTGCCGAGCATCGCCAGTGCGAGGGCGCTCACGCTGAAGAGGAGCGCGAGGGTCAGTACGACGTATTCGAGGCGGCTGCCGGTGGCCCAGCCAGCAAACGTCACGATATACGTCCACAGGGTGGAGGTATTGGCCTCGACCCGCTCGCCCGCGTTGAAGACGGGGCCATTACCCGCGAGAATGTTGCGCACGGTGCGCAGCACGATCAATCCGTCGTCAGAAATCCATCTCCGCTGCCACGCGCCGAACGCAAACAGAGAAATGACAGCGAGAATCCCCACGCCGAATACGGCACGTGACGCCGTAAAGCGAGGGGAAACTGTGTCACGCGACGTAGACCGCGACACCGACGACTCCAATCCATGCAACCGCGAGGAACTGCAAGACCCGATCGCCAAGGGCGATTTCTTCGGGCTCGCCAGCGTGTCCACCATCAATATCAACGGCGTAGCGCAGGATCGCGATTGTAAACGGAATCATCGACAAAACGAACAACCCAAGGCTGCTGCCATCGCCGCGTGGCGCGCCCGGGCCGCCGGCATCCTGCTCGAATGCCCACAAACCGTAAAAGATGATTACGGCCGTTGCGGAGAGGGTCCACACGAAGCGCAAGTATGTCGCCGTGTAACTCTCCAGTGCTTTCCGGATCTTCGCACCGGTCTCTTCAGCGATGCGCAATTCGGCATACCGCTTGCCCGCTGCCATGAACAACGAACCGAACGCCGCGACCAGCAAGAACCACTGTGAAAGTGGGATTCCGGCTGCGACGCCACCTGCCACGGCCCGAAGCAGGAAGCCTGAGGACACGATGAAGATATCGAGCACGGCCTGATGCTTGAGGCCAAAGCAATACGCGAGCTGAACCACGATGTAAATCGCGATTACCACCGCTAGCCCGCTGCTAGCAACAAAGGACAGGGCGATAGCAGCGGCAAAGAACACCACTGACAACGCGTAAGCGAGCGGCACAGGCACAACACCGGCCGCGATTGGCCGGAAACATTTCGTCGGGTGCGCACGGTCCGCTTCCACGTCGCGCGCATCGTTGACTAGGTAAATACCTGAAGCCGCGAGGCAGAACACGACGAACGCGATCGCGACGCTGGTAAGCACCGGTCCATGGCCAATCGAGCCATCCGCGAGAGGCGCGGCAACGACAAGGCCGTTCTTCACCCATTGACGTGGGCGGATCGCCTTGAGCAGCCCATCAGCCAGCGATGTCGGTGGCTTCCGCGTTCTGGCGCGAGTCGGGTCCTCAGGCTCGACCAGATCGCTCATCCTTACCCCTCTCGACCGCATGTGGTCACAACTAGTCCAGGTGCCGCACTAGCACGCACAGCTTATGCCCATCCGAGCTTTTCCTCGGCCAACCCCACGGCAGCCGCGGAAGCCACGCCCACAGCGGCGCCCGCGAGTACATCGGTCGGGTAGTGCACGCCGAGCACGAGACGAGACAGCAACATCGGCGGAACGATCAGCGTCGCAAGTGGAAGCCCGGTGAGCCTACCTAGGAGAATCGCCGCTGCGGTCGTCGACGTTGCGTGAGATGACGGAAAACTCAATTGGCTAGGTGTACCGACATTGATCACGATATCTGGATGCGTTGGACGCGGACGGCGGACGACACGTTTGATTGCTATCGACGCGGCATGCGCACCCACGGCCCCGACGGCAACCCCAAGCCACTGCCGCCGCCTGGCTGGGTCAGCCACTGCACCCACCGCAGCGATACCCACCCAGCCGAGTGCGTGCTCACCGAAATGTGACATAAGTCTTGTAGCTGGAATTACCCCGGGCTTGCTCACAATCACGCGCTGGATAGCTGCAAGGAGTGCAGCTTCTCCTGCCGGTGGCGCGCCGAGTTCATGGCGGTGATCACTCGCGATCTGGCTCATCGTCCCTCTCATTGGTACTGGGCGAAGAACTGGCCCCAACGTTCCCGGCTGGTCAGTTCTGGAGCTGCACGCCGGTACTCCGCCTGCACCTCGGGGAAGCGGCGTTCCAGTTCCCTGCGCAGGCGCATCGCTTCCTTGAGGAGTGACTTCGCGAGCTTTTTGTCTCGTTTGCGGTAGACGACTCCCCGACCATCAGCAGTCGTGACTGTCACACCGTCAACCTGTGAGAGCAGGAACCAGCGGGCGTCCATCGTCGCGACGTTCATCTGCGGGCGTTCAAGGTGCTGCTCGTTCACTGGGCGCATGTTGTGGATGATCGCCTTGCCGAGCCGCTTCACCTTCGCAGGCATCCCGAGCGGCAGACTCACATCACCGACATCCGCGCCGGAGGGGAGCGGCAGATCCGTGGCAGAGCCTGCGACTATCGCGTCCGGATACTCGCCGCGAATCTTCTGCACGTTTGCCAGCGATGTAGGCAGCACATCGAACAAACCATCCGGTCCCGCGAGGAAGTCCGCAATCGCGGCGTTCTGCAGCGCAACTGTCGAGTATTCGAGACACAGCAGGTGCTTGAAGAGCGGCTTCATTGTGCTCTTCACTAGTGCACGAGCCCCCCCGGGATTGTGAAGCGCTGCGACGATAAGACGGTTGCGCATGTGGTAGTACGCCTGCCAGTCAATGACGTCGTCCTTGTCTGACCACGCCATGTGCCAGATCGCAGCACCCGGAAGCGTGACGGTCGGATACCCCGCTGCGGCCGCGCGCAAGCCGTATTCCGCGTCGTCCCATTTAATGAACAGCGGGAGCGGCTGGCCGAGCTCTTCGGCGACCTTCCGGGGGATAAGGCACATCCACCAGGCGTTGTACGTGACATCGATACGTCGATGCAGGTCGGGCGACTCGTCGAGCGGCTTTGCCGCGAAATCATGGTCATACTCTGTGTGCGGCGCCGGTCCCCAGACAAACTCACCAAAGCGCACAACCTCGCCCATTACGTGCAAATGGGCCCGGTTCTGCAAGTTCAGCATCTGGCCACCGACGAGGACAGTGCCGCGCGCGAAGCGGGAGAAAGCAATGGCACGGAGGATGCAGTCCGGCTCGATCTCGATGTCGTCGTCCATGAAAAGAATGAACGGGCTATCGGTCGTTTTCAGCGCCTCATACATCACCCGGGAGTAACCACCGGAACCACCGATGTTCCCCTGGTTGTGGATTCGCAAGCGGTCGCCGAGTACCTCCGCGGCCTCGTCAAACCCTGCCTGATCCTTCACCTTCCGCGTGCCCTGGTCCGGAATGATGACCGCATCGATAACGTCGAGCACCAGCGGGTCAGAACCCAGCGCAGTCAGCGCTTTCACACAGTCATCAGGACGATTGAACGTCGGAATTCCGATTGCGACTCGTGCCTCACCTGGGGCAGGCGCTGACGCATACCACCCGCCAGCCAGGAGTTCGATGTCCGCCTCTGCGCTGAGGTCAAACCAGATCCAGCCGCCATCCTCGAACGGCGCCAGGTCGATCGCGGCTTCGATCACTCGCGTACCCGACTCTCCACCGTCTGTCTGCACGCTGGTGACGTGGATGCGGGTTCCATCGGCTTTCGACCGATAAATATCGGCACGGCAATCGCCACTGACTTCGAGACGCAGAACTATGCTCCCGAGAGTGCTCCAGCGGCGCCAGTAGCTGGCAGGAAAGGCATTGAAGTAGGTGCAGAACGAGACTTCTGATTCGTCCGCGATTCGCACCGATGTGCGCGACGTCGCGTGCGCACGCTTAGGGTTCGAATCTGCCTCGACGAGATACAGTCGCCGGACGTCGAGCGGCTCGCCGGGGCGAGGCAAGAGTATCCGCTGAAGGAGAGACACTGCCTGAGAGGATCCGTCTCCGGCTGCCTTGTCGGTCTCCACTGCATGCGCCTTTCTGGTGATATTCGTCGGTCGAACGGCCCCCCGCCGACGTTTATTCGCCGCCATCATGCCTACTCAGAGGCGAACCGTCGGTGAAGTGCGGGGCGAGGACATTGTCGAACAGGGTGAGAGCACTCGCGATTGCCATGTGCATGTCCAGGTACTGGTAGGTCCCGAGCCTTCCGCCGAACAGCACATTGTTCGCTGCGGTCTCAGCTTTCGCCCGGTCGCGATAAGCCGCGAGCCGCGCTCGGTCGTCCGCGGTGTTGATCGGATAATACGGTTCGTCGCCCGACTCCGCGAACCTCGAGAATTCGCGCATAATGACCGTTTTGTCGTTGGGGTAGTCCCGTTCCGGGTGGAAGTGCCGAAATTCGTGGATTCGGGTGTACGGGACCTCCGGGTCGGGGTAATTCATGACCGGGGTTCCCTGGAAGTCGCCCGTGTCGAGCACGTCCAACTCGAAGTCGAGGGTGCGCCACCCAAGCTCGCCGTCGCAGTAATCAAAGTAGCGGTCTATAGGGCCGGTGTAGACAACCGGCGCGGCCGGAGAGGTGCTCCTCAGTTCCTCGCGCACGTCGAAGTAGTCAACATCCAGCCGCACTTCGATAAGCGGGTCGGCAGCCATGTTCTTCAGCCAGGCCGTGTAACCGTCGACGGGCAGGCCTTCGTATGTGTCGTTGAAGTACCGATTGTCGAACGTGTAGCGGACTGGCAGGCGAGTGATGGTGCTCGCCGGGAGCTGCTTCGGATCGGTCTGCCACTGCTTCGCCGTGTAATGCTTGACGAACGCCTCGTAAAGCGGCCGGCCAATCAGCGAGATGGCTTTCTCTTCTAGATTTTGCGCCTCTTTGGTGTCGATCTCGCTCGCCTGCTCAGCTATCAGCGCGCGCGCCTCGTCAGGTGCGTAGTAACGGCCGAAGAACTGGGCAACGAGCCCGAGCCCCATGGGGAACTGATACACCTGGCCGTCGTGGACCGTGAATACGCGATGCTGGTAGCCCGTGAAGCTCGTGAACTGGTTGACGTAATCCCACACGCGCTGATTGGAAGTGTGGAAGAGATGGGCACCGTACTTATGGACCTCGATGCCGGTGGCGGCCTCCGGCTCCGAGTAGGCGTTGCCGCCGATGTGGGGTCGCCTGTCGAGGACGAGGACTCGCTTGCCGAGCTGCGTTGCAGCACGCTCCGCGATCGTCAGCCCGAAGAAGCCGGAACCTACCACGATCAGGTCGAACGCGCTCTGCCCGTCAGACTGCCCGTCAGATTCTGAAGCCACTTTTACCCCTGTCGATATCCACGTGCCCGGCTACCGGGCTTCAGGGTAACGGACCGCTACCGCGGTAACGGTGCGAAGGCGCGCGGGCGGGTCCTATGGGGCGGCCCTCATACACACATTCCCGGTCATGTCACGACCGGGTACTCCAGATCTTAACCACATAGAGACTGTTCAGTGCGTTACCTGTGTTGCTGGGGTGCCTATGGTCTTTGCAGTGACTGAAGGGTCTGTTGTGCATTGACGGGACAGCCGTGAATGTGATGGGCCGAAATCGACGTCACGCAAGAGCGACCAGACCGCAGATCAAGGGAGTCACTGCGTTGCCGAAACACCACCCGAAACGATTGCTGTCGCTGAGTGTTGCCGCCGGTGTCGCTGCTGCTGGCTCGCTAGCGGGAATCGGATTCACAAGCAACAGTCCCGGCGTGATCAACGCTGCAGAAGAAACCGACCACGAGCCCACGTCGATCGAAGAAGTGCCAATCAACCCAGGCACAACCTCCGCCATCACGGGCATCGGAGGGGCGCCCGGGCACATCTCTGACGACGGAGATGAACCCGTCGTCCGCGAGATCAGCCAGGACACCCCATTCAACATGTTCGGCCTGACCTGGGAGGGTGAAGGCGACCCGGAGGCCTGGGTTCGTGCGCAACTCGAAGACGAAACCTGGACCGACTGGTTCGAGGTCGAGCCGATCGACGCATCCAGCTACGTCAACGAAATCGAGGAAGGCCGGACCGCAAGCGAGGTCGTCTTCGTTGGTGACACCAACCGGGTCCAGATCAGCATTGGCGGCAAGGTCAACCCCGTGCTGAGTGGTGACACCGAACCTAGCGAACCGATCGCACCCGAAGACGCCGCACCGAACGACGGGGCCGCCGCGGACGAGGCGCCCGAAGGTGCACCAGCCGAAGCACCTGCCGACGAGGTGCCAGCCGAGGCACCTACAGATGAGGCGCCCGAAGAGGCGCCCGGCGAACCAGGCGACATCTCTCGGCCCCTGATCGCACAGCCACCCGCACCTGAGCGGTCCGGCACTGCTGAGAACCTCACCGCGATTCTCGTTCGCCCGAGTCGCGCCCCGATCGCCGATGCACCATCGGACGTCTCTGATCCAGTTGACATCGCGGGGGTGCCGACGAAACCAACGGTGATCAGCCGAGCTCAGTGGGGCGCCAACGAAGGCATCCGCTGTAACCAGCCCCGGGTCAACGGTGGCCTTGGAGCCGTTGTCGTGCACCACACGGCCGGCAACAACAACTACACGCAGGAGCAGTCGGCGCAGATCGTCCGCGGCATCTACGCGTACCACGCGCAAACACTCGGCTGGTGCGATGTCGGTTACCACGCCCTGGTTGACAAGTACGGCCGCATTTTCGAGGGCCGTTTCGGCGGAATGGAACGGGATCTACAAGGCGCTCACACCGGCGGCTTCAACGTCAACACTGCCGGGTATTCGATGATCGGGCACTACAGCAACGTGACGCCGCCACGTGCTCAGGTCGAGGCGATCGGCAAGCTCGCGGGCTGGCGCCTCGCACTCGAGAACCTCAGTGCCACCGGCAACTCGCTCCACTACTCTGAGGGCACCTCGTTTACATGGATTCCGCAGGGCCAGAGCGTCCGTCTGCCGAATATCTTCGCGCACCGTGACGTCGGTTACACCGAGTGCCCAGGCAATCTCGGGTACCAGCAGATGGCAACCATTCGGAACATTGCTGCCGAATATCAGCAGTCAGCTTCGGGTGGCACTCCGCCACCAAGCAACGGCGGTGGGGGCGACAACCCACCCACAACTCCGCCGACGACTCCTCCAACGACGCCACCGTCAACCCCTCCCCCCGGTGAAGGCTCAGTGACGCCTCCGGTGCGGGGGAACTCGGGATGGAGTTCCAGCGACCTGCTTAGCGCGATCGACAACCAGCTGCCACGGCTGCTCGCTCAGCTTCGCACCGACGCTAGCGATCAGGTCGGGGAAGAAATTGCCCGCCGCTGGTACACCCTTGGCGGCGCTGAGGGCCTCCTAGGCACTGTCGTTGAAGGCATCAGCGATGCCTCCGGCGACGTCAGGAATGCCAAGTTCGAGAACGGAACGATCTACTGGTCCGAAGAAACCGGTGCACGTGCTGTTTGGGGCGCCATCGGTGAGAAATGGGCCGCGTTAGGTGCAGAGCAGTCCGATCTCGGCCTGCCGATCACCGAGGAGTTCACTGTGCCTGAGGGAGTTCGGACGAACTTCCAGAACGGATACCTCGTCTTCGACGGTACGACCGGCACGGTCGACGCTCACCTCAGCGCGGAGGCAGCTCCCGCCGAGGGATGATCCGCTGAACACAAGGGTGGCCCGCGTTTCAACGCAGGCCACCCTTTGCGTTTCGGGGTCATCCCCACCAGTGTTCGAGGACATGGGCAACGCCGTCGTCATTGTTGGTCTTCGTGATCTCGTTCGCTGCGATGACCGCGTCGCGGTGCGCGTTACCCATCGCAACACCATGCTTCGCCCATGCCAGCATGGGTACATCGTTTGGCATGTCACCGAAAGTGACGGTTTCGGCGGGGGTTCTGCCGAGGCGCTCCGCAGCCCATGAGAGTCCCGATGCTTTGGTGACGCCGGGCGCGGAGAGCTCGATCAATCCGTGATTCGTAGAGAAAGTGATGTGTGCGCGATCCCCTACGAGGGGCAGGAGTGCGGCTCGAAGATCAGCGCTCGCTGCACCAGCTTTACGCACGAGTAGCTTGATCGCAGGTGCGGACAGCACTTCAGTTGCGGACAACTCCACGTTGTCCGGGTTCAGCCACGCGTGCTCGTAGCCGGGTGCGCTGACGAATTGCGGCGACGCCGCGTCATGGGCGCTGCGCCCCACCCGTTCGGCCGCGAGACCGCAACCCGGGATGGCTGTCAGGGCGCAATCTGCCAGCCATTCCAGCGTTTCCACTGGTAGCGTGCTCGCCGTTAATATCTGGTCCGCCGAACTGTCGTACACCACCGCACCGTTCGCGCAGACCGCGAGCGGCGCATAGCCAAGTTGCTCGATGATCGGCTTCAGCCACCTCGGGGGACGTCCAGTGGCGAGCACAAATTGGGCACCGTCGGCGACGGCCGCGGAGATGACTCTCCGTGTGCGGTCAGTGATGCGGTCTTGATCATCGATGAGGGTTCCGTCGACATCTGAGCCGATGAGCCGTGGCGGCTCGGATGGCCGGTGAGGTAGCGAAGTCACCCTACTATCCTGCCCCGCGATCCAATCCCGCGTTTACTCAGGCGTCCCGGTTCCGCTTCCGGGCGCGCCGCTCAGCAATTTCCTCGTTATCCAAGAGGGTTGCCTCATTGAGAGTCGGGGCGCCACCACCAAGGCGCTGCGGAACCCACCACGCACCTGACGGATGGGCACCGTACTGCTGCTGAGCGTGCTCGAGCAGCTGCTGCATACTCGACCTCACTGACAGCACGAGCTCGTCGAGTGGTTGCGTCGGGAGTATCGGCTCGCCGATGTGTAGGCGCAGCGGTGTCCGCGAACGGTGCAGATTTTTCGGTTTGCCTTTGGTCGCTATCCGTTGGCTGCCCCACAGCACAGCCGGGATGATCGGCACGTCCGCGTCAATCGCCATCCGGGCGACGCCACTTTTGAACTCCTTGAGTTCAAAGCTGCGGCTGATGGTTGCTTCCGGAAACACTCCCAGAAGGGCACCTTCACGGAGTGCTGCGACCGCTGCCTGGTAGGAGGCTGCACCGGCTTCCCGATCCACGGGGATCGTACGCGTGAGTGTGACGATCGTTCGCGATAAGGGGTTTCGCCACAACTCGTCCTTGGCCATATAGCGGACTGCCCGGCGAACGCGAAGCGGCCCGAACCCTGCATACATTGGATCCATGTAACCGGTGTGGTTGATCGCGTAGACAGCGCCACCCTGGCGTGGAACGTTCTCCGCACCTACCACGGTGAGCTGGGCTCCCTGGTAGGCCCGAATGATGTAGGCGAGCAACACGAAGAATCCGTATGCCAGCACAGCAATTGAGCTGGCGACTGTCTCTCGCGCGCTACGGATCATTGAGGCCCTGCTTGTTCTCTGGCCTTTCTGGCCGCTATGCGCGCCTCCGTGTCCCGACGATCCAATTCGGTTGCTTCCTCCAGCGTTGGGGCACTGCCCCCGAGTCGCCGCGGGACCCAGTACTCGCCCTGGGGGTGCGGGCCATACTCATCCTGAACCTTCAGCAGCATTTCTTGCATGACGCCCTTCACCTTCGCTGTGAGTTCGGCGGCAGGCTCGAACGGGGCGATCGGTGCGCCGACGGATACGGAGATGGGCGTGTTCGTTCGGCCCAGCCGCTTGGGGTGGCCCTTGGTCCACACACGCTGCGCACCCCAGACAACGATCGGGATGATCGGGACGTTGGCTTCGATCGCCATACGCGCGGCGCCAGATTTGAACTCTTTCAGCTCGAAACTGCGGCTGATTGTCGCCTCGGGGTACACGCCCACGAGTTCGCCGTCGCGCAGCGCCTGAACTGCCGCCTCGTAGGCACCTGAGCCGGCTACCCGATCGACCGGAATATGCTTGAGGGAACGCATGATTGGGCCAGTGATGCGATGGTCGAACACTTCCTGCTTGGCCATGTACCGGATGTAACGCTTTGCGGGAACCATCGCTTTGCCCGCATACAAGAAATCCAGATAGCCGGTGTGGTTCACGGCGATCACCGCGCCGCCCTTCCGGGGCATGTTCTCTTCTCCCTTGATGGAGAATTGGAGTCCCTGGGCGCGGAAAAGAACTTTTGCAATGGCAACGACAGGGCCGTAGACAGGTTCCACGCGCCCTAGCCTAGCGGGTAATCCGGACATTGTCCTTCGGGATTCGGGGGCGGGACGCGACCTCAGCCGCTTCGGGGAGAATGCAGGCTATGGCATCCAATGGGTCTTCAAAACGACGCGAGCGCCAGTACTCCTGGGTGGATCCGATGGCGGTGCGCGGAAAGCACTTCGAATTGAGCGGTCTCGAGTTCCTCCGCGCGCTTGCCTCCGGCGAACTAGAGCACTCCCCTATCGCACACACCCTTGGCTTTCGAGTGACGGAGGCGAAGGAGGGCTCAGCCACAATCGAGCTGGAACCGGCGGAGTTTCTCTACAACGCAGTTGGTTCCGTGCACGGCGGTGCCGTTACAGCGATTGCTGATTCCGCGATGGGGTTCGCGGTGAGCACCACGCTCCCGGCATCCGTCGGTTATACGACGCTCGATCTCAACATCCGGTTTCTCAGGCCAGTGACTGAAGAGACCGGCACGATCAGAGCGACCGGCTACGCCGAGCACAGCGGGCGGACGACCGCGACCGCGCGCGCTGAGATCCGCGACAGCGACGACCGCCTGCTTGCGAGCGCTACCGCCCGCTGCATGATCCTCCGGCCGGAATCTTCCTAGTTGTTCGGCGTCAGCAGTTCAGTGCCCACGAACGGGACGAGCGCAGCTGGCACCCGGACGCTGCCGTCTGCCTGCTGATGGTTCTCGAGCAGCGCGACGATCCAGCGTGTGGTCGCCAGCGTGCCATTGAGGGTTGCGGCCATCTGCGGTTTGCCGTTCTCATCTCGGTACCTGATGCCAAGGCGGCGGGCCTGGAACGTCGTGCAGTTCGATGTCGACGTCAATTCCCGATAGGTCTGCTGGGTGGGGATCCAGGCTTCACAATCGAACTTGCGCACAGCCGACGAGCCGAGATCGCCAGATGCGACATCAATGATCCGATAGGGAACTTCGATCGCCGAGAGCATGTCCTTCTCCCACCCGAGGAGCCGGTTGTGCTCAGCGGTGGCCTCGTCTGGCCGGCAGTACGAGAACATTTCGACTTTGTCGAACTGATGGACACGGATAATTCCGCGCGTGTCCTTGCCGTAGCTGCCAGCTTCCCGCCGGAAGCACGACGACCACCCAGCGTAACGCCGCGGCCCTGCGCTGAGGTCAAGAATCTCACCCGAGTGATACCCCGCTATCGGTACCTCAGACGTCCCGACCAGGTACAGGTCATCATCCGCGAGATGATAAACCTCGGCAGCATGCGCGCCGAGGAAACCTGTACCAGACATGATTTCTGGACGCACCAACACTGGCGGGATCATCGGGGTGAAGCCCGCGGCGACTGCCTTCTGGATAGCAAGCTGCAGCAAACCGAGCTGAAGCAGAGCGCCGTACCCCGTGAGGAAGTAGAAGCGAGCACCTGAGACCTTTGCGCCGCGTTCCATATCGAGCAGACCCAGCGATTCTCCGAGCTCGAGATGGTCCTTCGGGTTTTCGATCGATCGCGGCTCTCCCACAGTCTCGAGCACCGCGAAGTCCGCTTCGCCTCCGACGGGAACGTCTGGATGCACGATATTGGAGATCGCGCGGTGCGCCTGCTGCATACGGTCGTTAGCCGCGCTCTCATCGGCTTCCGCATCTTTAACCCGCTGTGCGAGTTTGGCGGCGCCGTCGAGCAATTCCGCGCGGTCTTCAGGCGACGCTTTGCCGATGCGCCTTCCGAGTGCCTTGTGTTCAGCCCGCAAGTTGTCCGCGGACGCTACAGCCGAACGGCGTTCTGTGTCCGCCTGCAACAGCGTATCCACTAGACCGGCGTCTTCACCACGGGCGCGTTGTGAGGCGCGGACCGCTTCTGGATCCTCACGGAGGAACTTAAGGTCGATCACAGCTGAACACACTACTGCGCGGGGCTGGCAACTGTCTTATCGTGTTACTCGCCTGGGCCAGTTACGGGCGCCGACTCCAGCAGCCGCACATAGTCTTCGCGCCCGAACATCGTCGCTGCGGCGATAGCCGGTGGCACGCCCGTGTAGGGGTCCGCACCCGCGCGCACGAGCGTCGCGACAATCTCGTCCTCGCCCTTGAATACTGCGCCCGCAAGTGGTGTCTGGCCGCGATCATTTTGCTGATCCACATCGGCACCCCGCTCGACGAGTAGCGTGACGACCTCCGCATGCCCGTGGTATGCCGCAAGCATCAGCAAAGTGTCCCCCTTCCCGTTGGACAGATTCGCTGGCACTCCGGCGTCCAAGTATGCGGCCAGCGCTCGTACATCACCCCTGCGTGCCATGTCGAAGAGGCGTCCCGCGAACTCGGCGAGTTCGGCATCGTCCGTCTCGGCGTCGCTCATTCTTCGACCGTACCGGGGGCGAATTCCGGGAGCCCACTCGTCCCCCCGGCGAAATGCGTGCATCATAGAGGCCGATGACGAACGAACACGATGAGCGTGACGAACCGAGCAGCGGTGACGATGCCGCCGCCGATCAGCCATTAGATTCGGCTGCTGCGCCCGGCTCCGAGGAGCCTGGAGAAGGTGTGAACAGCGCGCCGACAGACAGCACCGCGACGACCGCGCCCAAACGGCCGCGCAAAGGCCTTCGGATCGCCGCGCTCGTCGTCTTACTAATCCTGGTAGCCGGCGGAGTGACGAGTTTTGTCCTCACCCAAGATTTTGGTGAGCAGGAGGACGAACCCTCACTGACAACTGTCGCCGCGCCCGAAACTGGTGCAGTAGCGGGTGAAGCGTTCGCGTCCGCGGAGGCAGGCGACTGCTTGTTCTGGGAGGCGGGCGACGCCGGTGACCTTTCGCTCGTTGAGTGTTCGGAGGAGCACCGCTTCGAGGTCGCGTCCGTAATGGACCTAGCGCACTTCCCGGGCGGTGAGTTCGGCGCGGAAGCCGAGTTCCCTTCTGAACTTCGCTTCGCGGAACTTCGCGCCCAGGTATGTGAACCGGCCGTCTCGGACTATCTCGGAGCTCGGTTTGACCCTCGCGGCAAGTTCAGCGTTAACCTGATCAATCCGGGGGAAGCGGGCTGGAACGCAGGCGAGCGAACGATCCGGTGCGGTCTGCAGAACGTGGGTACCACTGGAGAAGTTTTCCCGGTTCGAGGCCATGCTGCTGACCAAGATCAGTCCGTGACCTGGGAGCCGGGCGAGTGTATCGGGATCAACCATGACATCCCCACGGACCCCGTTCCGTGCGAGGATCCCCACGCGTTCGAGGTCGTCGGAATTGTCAACCTGGTTGACGAGTTCGGGGAGGGCTATCCCTCGCCTGACGATCAGGACCGATTCCTTGATGAGCGGTGCCGCCAGCTGAGCGCAGAATTCTTGGGGGGCCCCGAACGGCTCGAGGAGCTCGGCCTCACCGCATTCTGGGATACGCGCACGCTCTCGAGCTGGCTTGCGGGGAGTCGTTTGGTGAATTGCGCGGTCGGCGCGCAAACCGAAGGTGCTGGGTTCGCGACGATCGCTGGTTCGGTGCGCGGAGAGTTCACGATCAACGGGCAGCCGCCCGGTGACGCCCCGGCTCCTGATGCTCCCGAAGACCCGGAGAACTGAGGACTGAACCAGTCGATGCCTGTAGCTATGACCGACGAGCGTTTCGAAGAGCTCGTGTCTGATGCGCTCGATCTCGTTCCGGAGCAGCTTGCGCGCGCGATAGACAACGTCGTCGTGCTCGTGGAGGAACGTAATGAGGAAGAACCGGACCTGCTCGGGCTTTACCATGGTGTTGCGCTTACCGAACGTGACTCGTTCTACGCTGGCAGCCTTCCTGACACCATCACGATTTATCGCGATGCGCTGCTGACAATGTGCGAGTCCGAGGATGACGTGGTCCACGAGGTAGCAGTGACTGTCATCCACGAAATCGCCCACCACTTCGGTATTGACGACGACCGCTTACACGAACTCGGCTGGGCCTAAACCTCAGCACACGACGGCACGCTCCACCGAATTTCGTTACTCCCGAAAATTTCGGTGAAGTTCGCGGAACCAAGTGGGGTTTCGCTGCGTCGGTCTATAGCGGGCCGGTGAGATCGATGACATCGCATCTCTCTCGAGGACCCATGTCCGCTGACAGTGGGAGGTTTCGCGGTGGGGGATCAGCTGTATGTCAATCCAGAAGCGCTTTGGGAGGCCGCACAGCGGCTGGAGGCGATGGCGCATCGGATCACTGCCGATCTAGCGAGATGCGCATCCGCGCTGAGCCCTGTGCCAGCGGGGCTGGATGAGGTTTCACTCGCGGCAGCCCGCTGGAGTTCCTCGGCTAGTTCCAGTCTCAACCACCGCACGCATGCTGCCGTCGCTGAGTTGCGGGCGGCCTCGGGTGCGCTGGCAGCCATCGCGGCGGACTATTCGGCGAATGACGAGACGTTCAGCGCAGCGCTGCACGCTCGTTCGTGACCACAGCTGTCAGGGGTAACGACATGGGATTCACAGGCATTGTCTGGGCGTTGCGTCGAGTCGTACGGCTCGCGACCGACCTTCGCGGCGGAGCGCGATCAGGCCCAATGGCTACAGCAAGCGCGCAATGGTCAGACATGAGCACCACACTTGCCGAGACGGCTGACCAGATCGCGGCAGTCACCCGCTCTCTCGGTGAGAGCTGGCGCGGCGACGCGGCCGCCCGGGCGCTGCCCAAGCTCGGTCAAATGGAGGCCTGGCTACGCGCAGCCAGCGTCACGGCCAGCTCGGTGAGCACACAGGCCCGTCTCTGTGCATCGGGATACGACGCTGCGAACGTGGCAATGCCCACTGAAGCGGAGATCTTGGCTGCCCAGGCGATGAAAGCCGCCGGCGCTGCGGCTCCTGGCGTCGCTAGCGGGCTGACTGCCGCGGGCGAGGGCATGGAGCGGGCACTCGACATCCGGGCTGCCGCAGCGATGCACGGGTACGAAGCGGCATGCTCCCCTGTCGGTGTTGCTGTCGACTTCCCGGCCCCGCCAGCTCTTACCAACCTTCAGAGCGCGGAGCCGCAATCGAATCCGGACGGTGCGATTCCGGATGACGTTTCGCTCTCGACCACGCCTGCGTCTGCGTTCAGCAACGTCGGCAGCTCTGGTCCCGCCCACATCAGCCCCGCGCAGGTCTCGCCCGTCGCTGGGGCACTGTCTGGGCCCACTACTCCGCTCGCAGCCGTCACTCAGGGGGCCTCCCACCTGTCGCACGCTGCACATTCCGCCGCGACGATCGCGGGCGTCTCGGCGGCAGCCGTGCGTTCAGTTTCCTCAGTCCTCGGAACTATTGCCGGACCCGCCTCCGGAAGTTCTACGTCGTCCGCAGGTGCGGTGCAGTCCACAGCACCACGATCGAGCGTTACCACGCCCCTTGCGACAGTCAGCGCAAGCCTTGCGGTGGGCGCCATACCTGCGAGCGATCGGCTCCTTTTATCGCGGGGAGCCATAGGTGATGAGCTTTCAGGACACACTCGCGATGCCGATCAGCGAAGCTCACGGGCGATCCGCACGCCTGATGGCACTGGGGAGGCTGGACGGGGTGTTTCGCATCGGACTACACCGGTTTCAGGAGCGCGGGACACGGTGACGCCCGCGGCAATGCCCTACGCACCATTCGCCGGACGCGCAGTCGCATCCGCCGAGGAGGACGACGTCCGCCCCCTCAGAAAGGCTGCCGGTCCCAGAGAGTCCTTTGACACGGGTCCAGCTGGGCAACTCGTCTGTCCTCCGATCATCGGCGCGAATGCTGGGGGGCGGTGACCGTGATACTGGCGCCGCAACTAACGAACGAGCTCGAGGCAGCAACAGTCACGGTTTCCGAACTGGCCGCGCTGCAGTCCTTCGCAGGAATCGAGGAACTGCCGGTGGCTCTGCAGGTCCCGCTCGCGAGCGAAAGCGCGCACCATATCGATAACCTGTCCCGACGCGGCCTGGTCACCGACGGGTATGTGCACCCTGACCTCGCTGATTGGCTGCGCACGCTCATGCTTGCTGAACATGAGGTCACGATCCGGCGTATCGCGGTAGCCCAGCCCGAGCGAATGGTGATCTCCTGGGGAGGTCGCCGTGGCTCGCCGGTGGGTGCCGTCCGCACCGGAGACATCATCAGAATTGCGGCGATCACCGGTGCACCAGCCGCGCCGCTGCGGCGGTTCCTCGGCTCTGTTCCCGCTATGCGAGTGCGCGATGTGCGAGCCCCGCGCGAAGATCTTCTGGAGGCGCTCGGGATGGCGGGAGAGCCAGCAGGAGCGGAGTCTGCGTTCAGGCGCCTCGGCGTTCCCGCTCAGGACGCCCGCCGATTAGTGGATGCATTTTCACGATTGACGGGGATGTCAGAGATCGTCGCCGGCGCACCTCGTGCGGGCAGCATGATCACTTCAGGGGTGTTCGACACCCCGATAGGGAGGCTGATGACAATACCTGCCTGCCCGGGAGACCCACCGTGGCTAACGCTATGTGGTGGCAGCGACGCCCGTATCTCGGCACTTCTCAAGGGGTTGTGCTGGGCGATGCCGACAGGCTCCTGAGCAGCCCCACAGGTCAGCCCATCACGTCACGAACGTGTTCAGCCACGTCGGTGAACGGTGCTTTGAGTTGACCCCACTGGCCAAGTTCCCAGCCACCCCGGGTCGGCTGAAGCTCAACGACCCCCGTGTTCTGAAGCCTATTCATGATCGCGAACATCGGGGTAATCCCCGTGAGCCTTGCAGCAACCAGCCTGATCACCGCGCCGTGACTAACAACAACGACCGTTCCGTTGTCGTCTGCCAGGTACTGATCATGAAGGTCGCCGATGACGGGTAAATAGCGGTCCAGAACGTCGTGCCCGCTTTCACCACCCGGGATCCTCACCGAGTAGTCACCGTGCATCCATGCTGAGTACGCATCGAGGTAGAGACGATGCGCTTCGCGGTCCGCGCGGTCTTCGAGTTCACCTGCCTGAATCTCGTGGATACCCTCGACAATTTGAAGTTCACGGCCAAGCGTCCTCGACAAAGGGTCGGCAGTCTGCTGCGCACGCAATGCGATCGAACTGACGAGCGCGTTGCACGTCCAGGACTGAGCGTCCTTCGCGAGCGCGCTCGCCTGTTCGTGTCCGCGCGCGGTCAGCCCGGCGCCGGGTGGCCGCGTGTCCAGTTTCTGGAGAATATTCGATTCTGATTCAGCGTGCCTTACCAGCACCAGGCGCCCACTCATAGTGTCCTGTCTCCCCGGCGCAAACGCTCAAGCCACGCCGATACCGCGGTGTCGTCAGGAGGCGGACACCCTCCTGACACTACTGTCGGCCAGGATCCCAGAAACCTCACTTCTCCGCCACCGCGACGGAGAGCTTTGAGCGCCTCACCGACGGCCGAGTCGTCGATATGGCCGATGCAGTCGAGGTAGAAGCGGTATGTTCCCATTCCTGTCCTGGTAGGCCGCGACTGAATTCGGCTGAGATCTATCCCGCGGAGAGCGAACTCGTTCATCGCCTTCGCGAGTGCGCCGGGCTCATTTGGCAGGCCAAGAACGATCGACGTGCGGTCACGACCGGTGCGCGGGGGCGGCGGGCCGGGCTTCGTCACAAGGACGAAGCTCGTTCGGGCCCCCTCGACGTCAGCGACTTCGTCCGCAAGGATCTGGAGGGAGCGCTGGCGAGCGGCGAGGAGCGTCGAAATGGCTGCGTCGGCCCGGTTCGCGGCAACATCGTCTGCCGCAGCGGCGTTGGAGGCGGCGGGAACGATCCGGGCATGTCCGAGGTTGTCGGAGAGCCAACTCGAGACTTGGGCGGCGGCAACGGGGTAGGCAGCGATAGTCCGCACGTCCTCCAGGGAGGTTCCCGGGCGCGCCGCGACAGTGAACGCGATCGCAAGTTCGGTTTCCGCGATGATCTGCAGCCGCTCACCACGCGCAAGCGCGTCCAGTGTGGGCACCACCGGTCCTTCGACGGAACTTTCGATCGGAACGCAGGCCATCTCAGCGTGCCCGTTCCGGACGAGGTCGAGTGCCGCAGGCGGGCTGGCGGCTGGGATTCGCTCTACCGTGTCTCGCACGGTTCCTGCGGCTTCCATCTGCACGAGTGCCGCTTCAGTGAAGGTTCCGGCTGGTCCGAAGTAGGCGATTCGCTGCACGCATAAGAGCGTACGTGCCCGGGCCTTCCCAGGCAGCTTAAGTACTAGCACTTCCACCGGAAGGATAAATTGGTTAGCCTTACCTCACCTACTCGAGAGGATGCGATCGATGGCACACCGATCACCGGGCCAATACGGCCCCAACGCCGCGGAGCGGGTCCGGTCCGCATTTAGCCGCGCCCGCACCGCTGTCCTCGCGCTCGACGGAACCGATCCGGTGGCGACGTCCGTTCACCACTTCGACGGCATCGGGGGCATGATCATTGCGGTCCCTGAGGATTGCGCCGCCACCGCCCTGACATGGCAAGCTTGTACTGCGGGAATGCCCGCCGTCCTGGAATTGACCGACGAGGCCCCAGTTGAGCTGCGCGAACCGGTGCGGGCACTCGTATGGATCCGCGGGCAACTGTTCCCGATCGATCCCGACGCTCTCGCAGCGACTGCGGCACGAATCGCGGCGACCTCCCCTCACGTCGAGCTTCTCGACGTCGGCCACGGTATGACCCTGCTGCGCCTCGAGATGACATCCACGGTTGTGGCCGATCACACTGGCGCGGAAGCTGTCCCTGTCGACGCACTCGCGGCAGCCGAGCCGGACCCCTTCTGCTATGTCGAAACGTGCTGGCTTCGTCATCTCGACAGTGACCACACCGATATGCTGGCAATGATCACCCGTAAACTTCCCGCGTCGGCGCGCGCCGGCACTATCCGCCCCCTCGGACTTGATCGCTACGGACTGCGTTTGCGGGTCGAGCATTCTGGCGCGAGCGACAACGCGGATCAAGACATCCGCATCGCGTTCCCTGCCCCAGTCAGCACTCCCGACCAGCTCAGTCAGGCTCTGCGCATTCTGATGGGCTGTCCATTCCTGAATGGGATGCGCGCGAGAGGCCAGTAACGCTGCTAGCTTGACTCAAGGTGAGTATCCGTACCTGGTTCAGGCCCGACCTCCGCCACCTGCCCGAGCCGGAGCCTGACCCCCGCCAGCGGCGACTGCTGTGGATCGAGGTCGGCCTAGTCGTCTTCATCACTCTCGGGATTCAGGGTCTATTCAGTGTCCTTACGTTTGCCGAAGCCTGGCTCGATCCGCGACCGATCGCCGAACAGACCGTCGCGCTGAACGTGACGCGGTCTGATTCCGCGATCATCGACTTCGCGCGGAACGCACTTCTCGTCGTGCGCTTGCTAGCGTGGGCCGGGCTTGCTGGATTTCTGCTGTGGCGGACGGGTGCCGCCACCTGGCTGGCCGCCCAGCTGCGCCTGAGACGTGCTGACATTGGCGCCGGACTCGTCCTCGCGGCGGTGATTGGCCTTCCCGGCCTCGGGCTTTACGCAATCGGCCGCACCCTCGGGATCACATTGGAGGTCGTCCCCAGCGCATTGCAGGACAGCTGGTGGCAGGTGCCGATGCTGGTCGCCTCAGCGATCGCGAATTCCGCCGCTGAGGAAGTCATCGTCGTCGTGTATCTCCTCATCCGGATGCGTCAACTCGGCGTCAGCCCAAACGCGGCGCTTGCCGCATCAGCCTTGATCCGCGGAAGCTACCACCTCTATCAAGGAATCGGCTCCTTCGGGGGCAACATCGTCATGGGCATCGTTTTCGCCCGCTACTTTCAGGTAAGCGGACGGGTATGGCCGCTGCTCATCGCGCATGCCGTAATCGACATCGTCGCCTTCGTCGGGTACATCCTCGTGGTCGCGCGCTAGCCGACGCTTGCACTCGCGTGACGCTGGCTAATACTGAGAACATGACCGAATCTCTCCCCGACATCGGTGACAACAGTCGCAGTCGCATCGTCATCACCTATTGCGTACGCTGCGGATGGTTGCTGCGCGCCGCCTGGATGGCGCAGGAGTTGCTCACCTCGTTCCACGGCGATGTGAGTGAAGTCGCACTGCGCCCCGGGGCCAGCGGTTCGTTCCGCATCGATGTGGGGGAGAGCAACGTCTGGAACCGCGAGACTGACGGTGGGTTCCCCGAGATCACTGTTCTCAAGCAACGCGTCCGCGACGTAGTCGCCCCCGCTCGCGACCTCGGTCACTCCGACCGTTCCACCCTGACAAGCGGCAACGATGACTGATCCGAAGGAATTCTGGCTTGGGTACGTACCCGGCGCCACACCCGCGAAGTGGGCTCAGCGCTGGTCTGAGCGGGTAACCGACGTCCCCCTGCAGCTAGTGCAGGTTTCCGTCTCGGACCAGTGCGCAGCGCTGGTGCAGCGGCGCGTCGACGCCGCACTCGTGCGACTTCCCCCACAACGCGCCGAAGAATGGGACCTACTTAGCGTGGTGCCGCTGTACGACGAGATGCCGGTAGTTGTCGTTCCGCGCGGACACTTTCTCTGCGCTGGCGAGGAGGTGACCTGCGCGGACCTTGCCGACGAAGCAGTGTGGCACCCACTTGATGACATGTTCGCCTGGGAGTGCGTCGGCGGCGTTCCCGGTGTACCGCAGCTCCACCGGCCCGCGACTTCCAGCGAGGCTGTAGATCTCGTCGCGACCGGGACTGGCGTCACGGTAGTTCCGATGTCCGTAGCGCGGCTGCACCATGATCCAGAGCTCGTTCTTCGTCCGCTCGCTGCCGGACCACGCTCGCATGTGGGCATCGCCTGGCTGGCCGAGCGATCGACCGATACGGATGCACTGCTCGACGAGATGGTCGGGATCGTCAAGGGCCGCCGGGCGAATTCGAGCAGAGGGCTCCGCGGTCAGACCTCCGCGATGCAGAAGCCCGCGCCAAAACCGACCGCGAAGACGCCGGGGCGTGGCAAGTCCCGCCAGCCCCCGGCGCGCCGGAAGCAGCCTCGCAAGCCGGGCCGGTGAGGCCACCAAGTATCAGGAATCACCCCGACGGGCAATTTTTGATGCGTAAAGTCGTGGCATGCCCGGCGATCATCGACGAAATCCTCCACTAGGGGAGGACCCCCGCCGTAGTCGCCATCAGCAGCCTCCATGGCCACCGGGGGACCCCCGCGTGCCGCCGGAGAACCAGGCGTGGTCAGCCATACCTCCCGGTCAAGCGCGCCAGCCGCCGCAGCCGGATGCCCGCACACGGCAGTATCGAGGGCAGGCATTCCCCGCGCAACAACCGCCACCTCCCCCGGCGCGACCTCCCCGGACGCGGCAACACGCTGGCCAATGGGCTGCGGTCCCACCTTCAGGGCCGCCCCGGCGCCCGGCCCCGCCGCCACGACAGCACGGACGCCACTGGAGGCGTCGCCGACGCCCGCTGCGGGTGTTCATGATCCTGCTGCTGATTCTGGTGTTCGTGGTCGGGGTCGGTGGATTTCTGCTGGACAGGTCGATGCCGCGAGTCGACGCGCTCTCCTCCTATGAGGGGCGCATAGGCGATACTCCCGGGACCAACTTCCTCATCGTGGGGTCGGACAGCCGGATGGGCCTGACGCCTGAACAGGAAGCCGAGTTCACTACTGGCGGGGAGTCCGGCGCGGACCGTACCGACACAATTCTTCTGGTCCATAAGCCCCGGGGTGGTGACACCGTACTCGTCAGTATTCCGCGGGATTCGTACGTTCCCATTCCTGGATACGGCTATGAAAAAATCAATGCGGCATTTGCATTTGGCGGTGCTCCGCTGCTTGTTCAGACCATCGAAGAATCCACCGGTGTCCACATTGACCATTATCTCGAGGTCGGTTTCGCCGGTTTCGCGGGAATTACCGACGCCGTGGGCGGCGTAGAAATGTGCCTCGACAATCCAATGACTGATCCGTTGGCAGGCATTGACCTGGCCCCCGGCTGCCAGACTCTGAACGGGCGTGAATCCCTCGGCTTTGTACGCAGCCGCGCAACCCCTCTCGCCGACCTCGACCGAATGAACAATCAGCGCAAATTCATGTCCGCACTTTCGGATAAGATCGCGAGCCCAGCGACTATCCTCAACCCCTTCCGCAGCATCCCCCTTGCTCGCGCCGTCGGACGGGCAATCGCCATGGACGAGCGCGATACCCTGATCGATGCGGTGCGCCTCGGCCTGGCACTGCGCGGCACGATCGTGACAACGACCGTCCCCGTCGGTGGTTTTGGTGACCTCGCCGGAGTTGGCAATGTCCTGTACTGGGACGCTAACGACGGGCCTCGATTCTGGGGTGCGATCTCGAGGGGTGAACCATTACCAGCGGATCTCATCACTTCGGGATAGAAATCTGCCCTGAGAGTTAGGGATGGCTTTGTTTAGCTACCGTTGAGCTATTTTAGGTTACGGTACCTTCACTGTGGGAACACTATCCTTAATTAGGCTGAACTGGCATGACATGCCTGTTGTCAGAGCCTATTCTGGAACCATGACAAACAGCACGGATTCTAAGTTCATCAGCCTGTTGCGGGAACAAGTGAAGCAAGAATTCACTGCATCGCAGCAATATATTGCGATTGCCGTTTACTTCGATAACGAAGACCTGCCCCAGCTTGCAAAACACTTCTACGCACAAGCCAACGAAGAGCACAATCACGCGATGATGATCGTGCAGTATTTCCTCGACCGCGACATGCGGGTCGACATTCCGGGCGTCGAGCCTGTCCGCAACGACTTCACGAATGTCCTGCAGCCGCTTGAACTTGCGCTGGACCAGGAGAGGGAAGTCACCGACCAGATCGTTAAGCTCGCTAGCACTGCCCGCGACGAAGGTGACTATGTGGGCGAACAGTTCATGCAGTGGTTCCTGAAGGAGCAGGTCGAGGAGGTCGCGACGATGACGACTCTGCTCGCCATTGCCAAGCGCGCGGGAGACAACCTCTTCGATCTTGAAACGTTCGTTGACCGGGAAGTCAGCCCAGTTGCACGGGATTCGACCGCCCCTCATGCGGCTGGCGGCGCGATTTAACCGCATTCGCCGCAAGGCCTGGCTCCCAGCGAATTCTCATCGGAGAGCGCCGGGGGCCAGGCTTCTGTATTCAGCGCAGCGTCACCTGGCGCCCGATCAGCCCGTCACGTGAGCGTCGTTCTGCGGTATTCAGTGGCGCGTCGTCCGCAAGCGCCTGTAGGAGCCGCTCTTGCAGCGTTACGGCAGGCCGCACCCATTCCTCATGGTGCGATTCGGGGTCGAGATCGAAGACCGGCACTAGGAGCCCGTGCGCCCGGAACGACCCCGCGAAACGTGAACCCTCCCCCAGGGTCAATTCATCGCGGGCGTGCAACCGCGCCAGCGCGCGCATTAGCGCTTCTTCATCCTCAGGCCGCACCCACCGCAAGTGAGCCTTCTCCCCCGCATCAACCCACCATGCCGCCACGATCCCGTCCCCCGCTAGGCGCGCTGAGGGCATGATCACCTCGTTAGCACGCTGGACCGCTGCCGCTACCTCAGCGGCAGGTTCCGATCCTTCAGGAATCCACCAGTTGAAGTCGTTGTGGACGGTGATATCCAGCAGACTGTCGGAGTCGAGAATGTCGGCTAGTGCCGGAGTGTCGCTAGAGGGTGTCGCTTGCGTCAGTGAGGAGCCCGGCTTCGCGCCGAGGACCCATTGGGTTGCGGCCGCCAGGTCCCGGCCAGGGTTGTCTGTATGCGCAGCCAGTTGCAACGCTACATATGCTTCATCCACTGCAGGATCACCTACCGTGCGTACCAGCGAGGCCACGGCGCCTGGCAGGACCGTCGCCAGCTTCAGCTCTCGATTATCAGCGCTCTCTGCGGCAGACGCGGCGAGCGGCAACGGCGCTACCGCGGACGGAACGAACTCGCGCAGCGCGACGATGTCGCACTCTGCCGCGAGGCCTTCAAAAGGCCTGCGTACCGGTAGTTCCGCGAGCCGTGCCTGGCGCTGTGCGAGCTTCTCAGCTCGCCGACTTCCCTCTTTCGGGCCTGCATTGCGCTTGCTTTTCTTTCCCACACCGCCAACCTACCGGGCGCGGTGAGTGTTACCCCGATTGGCGCTGCGAATGTTGCTCCTCAAGCTGCAGCCTTGTCCGCAACGGGAAGTTCGTGGCAAGCCAGCGAACTCCCAAATCACGGCAGAGTGCCACGTCCGCCGGATGGTCCACCGTCCAGCAATATGTTGCGCGGCCAGATGCTCTTGCTCGTTCAACGATGGACGGCCGCTCCCGCAACATCTTGATGGAGGGCCCGATCGCCGTCGGCATTCCGCTCGCGCTCGGAGCGACGCCGAGATAGCGCGAGTTCTCCCCGAGAAGAACTGACGGCAACCGAGGTGCAGCACGCCGGATCCGGAAAACTGCCGAGGGCGCGAAAGACATGAACACGACGGGCGGATCGGTATCGGTGCGGGGATTGGCAAGCCCGAAGCGCTGTAACTCCGCGAGAAGCTTGAACTCGACGAGGCCCCCGAACCGCACTGGATGCTTGGTTTCGATGAAAAGTGTCTTTGGGCTTGGCCAATCAACCACCAGCGTTAACAACTCGCGCAGAGTAAGAACTGTGTGCGGTTCCGACGGTTCGGAGTAGCGATCAACCTCCGGGTTCGAGATGTCGGGATCACCCAGGGCGACAGATGTTCGCTCTGACGCTGTAACCGAAGCATGCCAACTGCCGTAGTCGTGCGCTTTCAGCGCATCGAGGGTCATGGAACTGACTACGCCACGCCCGGTTGACGTCCGGTCAATCCGGCGATCATGCATACAGATCAGCTGGCCGTCGCGCGTCAAGCGGACATCACACTCAAGACCATCAGCGCCCTGTGCCAGTGCGAGCTCATACGCCGCAAGCGTGTGTTCAGGCCGTTCCCCGGACGCACCCCGGTGCGCGACTACACTCGGACGCCCACCAGGCCGCCCAGCCGGTCGTGTCTTCACACCCTCATCGTTCCCGGACAAATCAACCGGAGCAACAGCCCCAGGTTACGGCGATGCGGCAACCACCCAGCGTTTTGATGAACGCGGGCGGGTGCGATCGCGCAGATGGAGTAGCTCACGCATGACAACTAGCGTCATCACTGCGAATGCAGCAGCCAGGAAATGAGTAAGCGCCGCGAACTCGACACCATTCGCCTGAGCCTGCAGAGTGTCAGCCGTCTCGCGCCACAGTAGTGACAGGCCCTGACAGATCCAGGTGGCCACCCACATCCCCCACCACACCCTTACCCGCGTCAGCACCGAGCGTGCCTGCTGCCCAAAATGGTCGCGGGCGCGCGCACTGCTCAGCATTTCGCTCAACAAGGTGCCCGGGTACCAGAGTGTCACCACTGGGAGCAGACAGCCGAGCAGTTGCTCTCGAACCGAACGCGTATCCCGAAGCTCTAACCGCGCGAACCACTCCCGCCTGAAGTCGACCAGCCAGCACGCCGCACTGACCGCCGCAAGGAGTGAACAGATGATCGCCGCGAGCGCGGTCACCGCGACGAGGAAATCTGAGGAGAAGGCGAGCCAGGCCGGAACGAGCCTGGACCGGTTATAGAGCAGGAGCCCGAAGCGGAAAACCTCTGCCAGGCCCGCAGCGAGATACAGTCCTGCTGCCACAACGAGGAATGAAACGGCATACCCGCCCCATATTCGGGTGCGGGGCTGTTTGGGTAACGCCTGCTGCGGCTTCTCATACAAGCTCCAGCCTGGGACACTTGCGGCCCGGGGAGTAGGCGTGACCGGTGCGGGCCTACGTCCACGCGACTCGGCAGACTCCGTGACAGCGGGCGGGGCGAGTGCCAGCCAGCGGTGCGACAACGGGCGGCGGAGCACTGGGTGCATCGACGGTGCAGGCCGCGGGGCCACCGGGGTCACCTGAGCCGGATCGCGCATCGGCGCGGCGAGCCTACCGTTGCAGCGCGGACACCACATCGCGGCTACGTCACCAATCGGCCACAGAGCACCGCAGCGTGTGCAGCCTTGAACCCAGCCCATTTTTGCGCCGTCCGCTAGTAGACCGACCCGGGCGTTCCGTCCCCGGCAATCACGCGGCGTCCTTCTTTCTGCCACGCCACCATGCCACCTGAGACGTTCGTCGCCTCGTATCCGATCTGGTTGAGCCATTGAATCACGCGGAAGCTGCGACCGCCGCTGCGGCAGATGACAAAAAGCTCCGCATCGGGATCTACCTCATCGACTCGCGCGGGCACGTCCTCCAGGGGGATATGCAGCGCGCCTGGGGCATGCCCCTGGTCCCACTCGTCTGGCTCGCGGACATCGAGCAGTACGACCGACTCCGAGAACTCCTCGGGAAGGTCGCCGATAGGCACGGAAGGCACACTTTCACTCACACCTCGATACTGACACGCGGATCGCGGTTGTTCCAGGCGACCGCGCGAACGCACCCAGCGAGAGTGGAATTCGAGTGGGTTGTAGAGCGATGAACACCGAATGGCAACACGCCGTTCACAATGTGTGATCTCGCTAACATTAGTTAGCAAAGTTATCCACAATATCCACAGGTCTATCCACAGAATCGGTGGATAACCCGCCCAAAACTAGCTCTGTGGCCTGGGATGATAAAAACTTATCCACAAGTTCCCCTTTGTCCACACCCAAGTTGTCACCAGCCTGTTAACTCTCGGCACCGTCCTGTTTGCCCGAATATTCAGAATCGGGCTCATCGGCCGAAACGCCCCCACGCAACACGCGCCTCAAGAGTCTCGACTGTCGCACCGACAAGCGCTTGCGCAGCTGCGGCACCGAAACGTCCCAGCGCACTGTCCATGCCTAATGGGTCCGGAAACGGCATGCCCAGCCGCGCAAAGAACGGCTTCTTCGGCGCGACGAATTCCACCTCCGCGTGGGGGAACTTCTTCGCAGCGATCTCCCGCAGCGAACCGACACCGTCTATCAGGCCGCGCTGCAATGCCTCGCGCCCGAGCCAGACGTCCCCGTTGAAAAGGTCCCCGTCCTGCTGAAGCTGAGACCCACGACGTTCCAGCACCCACTGGCGAAAAAGATCATGCAACGCGCCTTGCAAGCCCGAAAGCCACTCGACATCGTCCGCCCGCTCCGCGGTAAAAGGATCGAGCCGCGCCTTCTCGGTTCCGGACGTGTACACGCGCCGCTCTACACCCAGCTTCGACATCAAGTCCTGGAATCCAAACCCCGCCGAGATCACCCCGATCGAGCCGACGACTGAGGTTTCCGCCGCATAGATTTCGTCGGCGGCGCACGCCACCCAGTAACCTCCCGATGCAGCAACGTCCTCGCAGAACGCGATAACCGGAACCTTGTGCTTCTCCGCGAGCTGCCGAATCCGCGAGGCGATCACTTCGCTCTGTGTAGGCGAACCACCTGGGGAGTTGATGAGCAGCGCGACAGCCTTGACGCGGTCCATGCCGAACGCGCGGATGAGCTGCTCGTCGATCGATTCTGCGGACACCACGTGCCGTGCGATACCGGCCGGTCCTGCCGCGATCATCCCATGCACGCGGACAACTGCCACCACACCGCGGCCGTCTCCGCCAAGCGCGCTGGGGAGCTTCGCGGTCAGTGGCTTAGGGAGATTCATCAACTTAGACATGCCGCCAGCGTAGTTGCGCAGGGAATATGTCGCCGGTGCCTGATGTCATAGGACACATGCCGCGCGGGCGGCAAGGGATGCGGAGGAGCCCTCATGAGCATGGAAGTCACCGCGTGGACCGCGATGTACAACGCGATGCACGCGCAACAGGATCGCCGCCCCTTCTCGAAAGAAACAGTCAAACGCATCTGGGCTTTCGCGCGGCCGCACCGCCGCGAACTGTGGGTATTCCTTGGGTTCGGTGTCGTCCTCGCGGTGCTTGCCGTTCTCACGCCACTGCTAGCCGGCCGGGTGGTAAACGCGATCGTCGACAACGCTGGGCTCGCAACCGTGGCGTGGCTCGCGGTCATCATCGCGATCATTGCTGTCGCGGAAGCGGTCTTCGGAATCGTTCACCGGTGGCTGTCCGCGCGGATCGGCGAGGCACTGATTCTCGACTTGCGGACCGCGGTATTCGATCACGTACAGCGCATGCCGATCGCCTTCTTCACGCGGACGCGCACCGGTGCGCTCGTCAGCCGCCTCAACAATGACGTCATCGGCGCCCAGCGCGCTTTCAGTGACACTCTCGCAGGTGTCGTCAGCAACCTCGTCACCCTCATCCTCACGCTCATCGTGATGATGACTCTCTCGTGGCAGATCACCTTGCTTGCGCTGCTCCTGCTGCCCGTATTCATGCTGCCGGCCCGTAGCGTTGGTTCACGTTTGGCGCGGCTCGAGCGCGAAGCGGCAAACCACAACTCCGCGATGAGCACCCAGATGACGGAGCGCTTCTCCGCCCCCGGCGCAACACTGGTCAAACTCTTCGGACGCCCCCAACGAGAATCTGCCGAGTTCGCGATGCGCGCTTCCCGAGTACGCGACATAGGCGTGCGCTCCGCGATGGTGCAGTGGCTTTTCGTGACGGCGCTGACCCTGGTGTCGGCACTCGCGCTTGCGCTGGTCTACGGCGTCGGGGGTTTCTACGCGCTGCGTGGCCAACTGGATCCTGGCACAGTGGTTGCTCTCGCCCTCTTGCTGACCCGGCTGTACGCGCCACTCACCTCTCTCGCGAGCGCGCGCGTAGACGTCATGAGTGCTCTGGTCAGCTTCGAGCGTGTCTTCGAAGTCCTCGACCTGAAACCCCTGATCGTCGAGAAGGCCGATGCCACCGACGTTCCCGAAGGTCCCGTTGGGGTCGAGTTCTCGCAGGTCCGCTTCGCGTACCCTGCTGCGGACAAGATCTCACTCGCTTCGCTCGAAGAAGTGGCGCATCTCGATACCCGCGCCGGGACAGAGGTGCTGCACGACGTCTCGTTCCACGTGGAACCAGGCCAGATGATCGCGCTCGTCGGATCGTCCGGCGCCGGGAAATCGACGATCGCCCAGCTAGTCCCCCGCCTCTACGACGTGGACGAAGGGACTGTCTCCATTGGTGGTCGCGACGTCCGGGATCTGCGCACCGCGTCCATCCGAGGCACCGTAGGCATGGTCACCCAGGATGGGCATCTCTTCCACGAGTCCATCCGCGAGAACCTTCTGCTTGCCAACCCGGAAGCAACCGAAGAGCAGCTGTGGGATGTGCTCCGGCGCGCGCGCCTCGAAGACTTGGTCGGGACCCTGCCTGACGGCCTCGATACAGTTGTCGGGGAACGGGGTTACCGATTGTCGGGTGGCGAACGTCAGCGCCTCACCATCGCCCGACTCCTGCTCGCTCAGCCACGAATCGTCATACTTGACGAAGCGACTGCGCACCTCGACTCGACGTCAGAAGCGGCTGTCCAGGCCGCGCTGAACGAAGCGCTCGAAGGACGGACCGCACTCGTAATCGCGCATCGCCTCTCCACGATCCGGGCGGCGGACCAGATCCTCGTCGTCGAGGACGGCCGGATCATCGAGCGCGGCACCCACACCGAACTGCTCGCACGCAACGGGCGATACGGTGAGCTCTACCGCACCCAATTCGCCGAGCAGCCGGGTGTAGATAGCGATGACATGTGCGGCGCAGAAGCAGCGTGCACTCCAGACAAAGCCGCCGCGAGCATCTACGGGGCGTGATCGACAGCCACCTTCATTTCGGCTGCTTTTGCCGCCATTCGGAGCTTCCCGATCGTCGTCAACACGAGGACAATGATTTAAGTCACTTAGTGTTGAAAATGGAGAAGAGGCGACCATGACCACCATGAGTGAGTCGACAACAACGACGCCAGCACAGCAGTTCATGGGAGCCCTCGCCCCCAAGCTGGCCTCACTCACCGACGAGGTTCTGTACGGCGACATCTGGACGCGGCCCGAACTCTCCCCGCGGGACCGAAGCCTGATCACGGTGGCCGCTCTCATCTCTGGCGGCAATCACGAACAACTTCGCTACCACCTGAAACTGGCGCGGGAGAACGGTGTCACCGAGGCCGAGCTCATAGAAGTCATCACGCACATCGCCTTCTACGCCGGATGGCCCAAAGCCATTTCGGCTGTCACGGTGGCCAAAGCCTTATTTGCTGGCGCTCATGTCACGCTGCCCTCTCGCTAGACGAAGTGCAAGCCTTGTGTTCATCGTGCTGCTGTGAGAGTCAGTGCGTGACCGGCCCGGCCGGGGCCGGGCCGACTGGCATGGGCGCCTTGTTGTGGGCATCGAATGCCGAGTACGCGCGGTAGATCACGAGCATCGCCAAGCCCCACGTGAAGAGCGCGAGCGTGTAGACGATTGTGTGGTTCGCGTCGTCGCCGGGGATTGACCAGAAGTCGTAGATCGCTGCGATGACAACGTTCATTACTGTGGCCACGCCAACCCACAAGGCGTGGCCACGCTCACCGATCCCCCAGAGCCGCCAGGTGAAATATCCCAGGAACAGCGACGTCGCGATCGCGGCCAGAAGGAAGAACACCGGTCAGAGCAGCCATGTTACCTCGTTGAAGCTCCTTTTCTCGCCACCGCGATGTCGATACGCCACGAAGGCCTTACTCGCCACGAAGCCGGCGGCATAGGGTAGGTCTACCCTCTCCAACTCCGACTCCGGCAACGCGTTGTCCAGCTCTTCGATGGTGTCGAAACCGTCGGCAACCTCGGCGTAAATGATCGGATTTATGACGATAGGCCCTGGATCACGCGCCTCGGCCAACGCATCGTCAGACCAATCGGCCCAATTCGGGTCGTCGGTGAGGACATCGAGAAGCACACATGTATCCATCAGCGTGACAGGATGTTTTGAGACCGCCCGCAACGCGCCGCTATTCGCCACGGAACAGTTCCATCAACTCATCTGTACTCATCGTCGTAGTCGCGCGCCCACGCATATGTTGAATGAGGCGCTTGCCCCGCCGCCGCGCGCCCTTGCGCCGCACGGTTTGCAGCGCGTTGCCAACCTCCACTACCTCTAGCTGGTCGCCTTCCTCTAGCGCATACTTCCGGCGCAGTTCGGCAGGAATAGTCACGTGCCCTTTGCTATTGAGGCGCATCGGAACCCCTAATACGTACTACTTCAGATACGAAATACTACCTCGCAGAGGTGGGCGGAAAGAGCCACCATTTCCCCGGCTCCGCAGCAAACAACCCCTCAAATCCACCCGAAACGCCGTGCGATCACACACGCCTCATATCGATTCGCCGCACCAAGTTTCGACACCGCGGACGACAGATAGTTGCGCGTCGTCCCCGGTGTGAGCGACACCCGGCGGGCGATTTCCTCGACGGAAGCACCCTCTGCCGCGTGTTCGAGAACGTCGGCCTCCCGCGGGGTGAGGGGGCTGTCGCCAGCGCTGATCGCTTCAGCCGCGATCTCGGGGTCGACGAAACGGCCGCCCGCCGCGACCTTGCGGATCACGTCCGCAAGGGTGCTTGCTGACGTCGTCTTGGGCAGGAATCCCCGCGCGCCGACACTGAGTGCACGCTTGAGGTAACCGGGGCGGCCGTGGCTGGTGACGATGACGACGCCGCAGTTCGGAAGATGTTCACGGAGCCGCTCGGCCACCTCTACCCCGTCGAGCACGGGCATCTGAAGGTCAAGCACCGCGATATCCGGAGTAAATGCTCGTGCTTTGCTCAGCGCTTCGTCCCCGGTAGAGGCTTCGGCGACGACGTCGATGTCTGGTTCAAGGTCGAGCATGGTGCGCAATGCCGCGCGTATGAGGTTTTCATCATCGGCGAGAAGAACGCTGATTACCGCGCGACCGTCGTCCACTACGTCTCCCTTTTGGTGTGCGGAAATTCGGCGCGAAGCTCAAACTCACTACCTGTGTGCCGGGAGACGAGCGCGGCACCTGCCGCGTTCATCCGCTCGGACAGCCCGGCCAGCCCATTGCCGTGTTTCGTGGCACCGTCGTCTGTTTCTCGTGACGGGGCACCATCGTTGCGGAGCGAAATGGCGCCTGCGGCAACCATGATGGTGCAGTTGCGTGCGACTGAGTGCCGCAGGATATTCGTTACGCCTTCGCGCACCATCCACGCCGCGGCCTCGCGGAACCTCTCCGGTACGTCCGCGACCTCCCCCTCGACCGTCACGTCGATGCCGGCCGACTGCAGCAGCGCTCGCGCACCGTCAACTTCAGCGGCGAGATCGAGTCCGCGATAGCCGCGAACAAGTTGACGCATTTCACGCAGTGAGTCGTTCGCGAGTTCTCGGACTTCCCGCATCTGATCTGCAGCGCGCTCAATGTCCCGGTCGGCTAGCACTGTGGCAAGCTCGCTTTTTACGCTGATGACGGAAAGCGCCCGCCCCACTACATCATGCAGGTCCCGCGCGAAACGCAGCCGTTCTTCTGCCACCGAGAGCGCCGCTTCTTTCGCCCGCGCGGCATCGAGTTCATCCACGACTCGCAGCATCCACAGGGAGATACGTGTCGTGGCGATCAGGAACACCGCTGCCCCACCGAGAAGCACAGCGAGCGGCGCTTCCCCGACGATCACATACGAAACGAGCCCCGCCCCCACGGCGATCGTGGCGGCTCGCTGACCAGACGCCAGCGGCGATACCGCTAGGACACCGAGGATGAGCGCTGCGTGGGACACCTGGATCTCCCAGTTTTCCGTGTCTCCACTGCCTAGAGCGGCAACCATAACCGCTGCAGCTACCAGCAAGGCGAGAACAGCGAACGGCCAGACCGATACAGCCGTACCGTGCCTGTTGCGCCGGATGCCGAGCTGGAGCACATACGCCGCTGTTCCCCCAGTAGCGAGAAGCACAGCGAAGCCCGCGAATTCGGACGGCGTTCGGGGTACACCGAGGCCAACAAGGAACACCACCACGAACATCCACGCGATCATGTGCAGCGAGCCGATCGTGTAGAGCGCTACACGATCGACTTGGGTGCGGGAATGCCACGTCCGCGACATCAGCGTGGTCACTCTGTCGATTCTTGCAGAGCCACGCTGCCAGGACGTATGCGGCGGTCACGATTTCGCGCTGACATTTGTCATGGCAAGCCGGTGACATCGCGGACTAACGAAAACTCCTGGCGAACGCGACGCTGAATGCATGGAAAAGCTTGCGTCCCCACACCACAGAGACGGCGCCGTAATCGCGTCCCACGATGCAGTGATCGATGCGCGCGGCATTTGTTACGCGTACGGCGCACACCGCGCAGTGAACTCCGTCGACCTGCAAGTTCAGCGCGGCGAGATCTTCGCGCTGCTCGGCACAAACGGCGCTGGGAAGACAACGACGCTCGAGATTCTCCAAGGCTTCCGTGCCAGAGAGGCCGGAGAATTGAAGGTCTTTGGCACAGATCCGCGCCAGCATCCAGGCACCGTCCGTGCCCGCACTGGTGTGGTGCTGCAAGAAGCCGGCTTCTTCGGCGAAATTAGCGTCACCGCGACCGTCAAACTGTGGAAATCCCTGTCGTCCCGCACTGACGACGTCGATCGCGCACTCCGCACGGTCGGCCTCGATCACCGCGCCAGCCACACAGTCACGTCCCTTTCTGGCGGTGAGCGGCGGCGCCTGGATCTTGCCCTGGCGATCTGGGGCAACCCGGAACTCATCATTCTCGATGAGCCGACGACCGGCCTCGACCCGGAATCGCGGCGAACCTTGTGGTCTGTCATCAGTGACTTACGCGGGGCTGGAACAACAGTCGTTCTGACCACGCATTACCTCGAGGAAGCTGAGGCGCTCGCTGATCGCGTCGCGATTATGCACGGCGGTGAAATCGCGGTAACCGGAACGCTCAGCGAAGTTCTCGCGAGCCGCCCCTCACGAGTCACCGTGGAACTCGACGACGGTTATTGGCCGCCAGCGCATCATCGGCTACCGGATGGTGTCGAGATGCGCCGTGAGACACAGCGCGGGAAAGAGGTACTTGTTCTCGAAAGCACCGACCAGCAACTCGCCCTCACGTGGCTCATGAACGCAGCCGACGCGTCCGGCTTGCGTCTCGGTCCCCTGCGCGCCACACCGGCGTCGCTGGAAGAAGTGTTTCTCGACATCAGCGGCCAGCCGCTCAACTAAGGAGCCAGCACATGACAACCACAGCACCTCCAGCGCCCGTATCCGTCCATCCGATCACCCGCACGCTGCGGATGATGCGTTTTGAACTCACGATGATCGTGCGCCAGCGAGTCACCCTTTTAACCATGGTGTTCGCGCCGGCATTCGTAATGATCTTCCCGATTCTCGCTCAGCCTGAAACGTCGGAGCAGTGGGCGCAGATCGCCGCACCGATGTGCATTCTCGCGTTGTTGTTCTCGGTATACGTGACGAGCGCATCGGTGGTGACGGCGCGGCGCGAAACACAACTGTTCAAGCGGCTGCGGACGAGCGAATTAGCTCCGGCACAAATGCTGAGCGCCATCGCGGGACCACTCATTCTCATCGGTACCGTGCAGGGACTCATCGTCCTTGGCGGATGCCTCGCGCTGGGAGCACCCTTCCCGCAGCAGCCGGGGTACGTCGTGCTCGCGCTCCTCGGCACCGCCGTGCTGGCTGTTGCCGCGGGAGTCGCGACTGGCAGTGTCGCGCCGAACATCGAGCGGGTGCAGTGGACGGTCATGCCGCTGATCATCCTCGGAGCAGTAGGCGCAAACCTGGTGCTGCAGCCACTTGACGAGATGCAGGGCCGCCTCGTCAGCGCGATCCCGTTCGCCTCCCTGACCAGCCTGCTCGCACGCGGTATGGGCGCCTCCGAGGATATGATCGCGCAGGGCGCACTCACCGCGTTGCCGCCACTTGTCAGCGCACTGTTGATCACGGCCCTGTGGACGTGGATCGCGGTGTCGGTTGCCCGGAAACGCTGGCGCTGGGAACCCCGGAGTTGATGGCTCCTCCGTAGACGCGCGGGAGGCGGCTAGGCGCCGAGGCCGACTGGGCAGCTGACTCCCGTGCCTCCGAGCCCGCAATATCCGGCAGGGTTCTTGTGCAGGTACTGCTGGTGGAATTCCTCCGCGTAATAGAAGGAGGTTAATGGTGCGATCTCGGTGGTGATCCGGCCGTATCCAGCCTTGGTGAGCGCCTTCTGGTACTCCTCGGCGGAGGCCTGAGCGGCTGCGCTCTGATCGTCCCCGACTGTGTAGATCGCTGAGCGGTACTGGGTGCCTACGTCGTTGCCCTGACGCATCCCCTGCGTCGGGTCGTGGCTTTCCCAGAAATTGCGGAGGATCTGCTCGTAACTGATCACATCGGGATCGAACGCCACCAGTACAACTTCGTTGTGGCCGGTGAGGCCTGTGCATACTTCCTCGTACGTCGGGTTGGGGGTATACCCGCCTGCGTATCCGACTGCCGTCGCGTGCACGCCGGGCAGTTTCCAGAAGACGCGTTCAGCACCCCAGAAACAGCCCTCACCCACAACAGCCGTCTCCGTTCTGGCGGGAAACGGCGGCACGATACGAGCGCCATTCACCGCGTGCACACCCGAGATCCGCAACGGTGTATCCCGGCCAGGCAGAGCCTGCTCGGGAGTGACCATAGTCGTCTTCTTCCGGCCTGTGAGTTCATCGAACCACGACATACTGCGATGCTACGCGTTCCCGGCCGCTCCCTGCCGGATAGAAAGATTGGCATACGACGTAATTTAATTCGGTTCCCCGAACTCTTCCGTTGGCGGAATTCGCTCAGCGCGAAGTTGTTGCGGAAAGTGTGTCGATCAGAAAGAGTTGGCACGGCATTGAAAAACTCAACAGTCCGCGCTGCGGGCATCTGCATTTACCTGCAGGCGGCCCGCAGGCTCGCGTAGAAAGGACACTCGTGGCTGTCTACACGCTTCCGGATCTGCCGTACGACTACTCCGCTCTGGAACCCCACATCTCGGGCCAGATCATGGAGCTCCACCATTCCAAGCACCACCAGACTTACGTGACGGGTGCAAACACCGCACTCGAGAAGCTCGCTGAAGCGCGTGAGAACGACACGCTCGCCACTGTGGTGAACCTTCACGAGAAGAACCTCGCGTTCCATCTCGGTGGCCACACCAATCACTCGGTGTTCTGGAATAACCTCTCACCGGACGGCGGTGATAAGCCAGAGGGCGAACTAGCAGCCGCTATCGATGAGCACTTCGGTTCATTTGACAAGTTCCGGGCGCATTTCAGCGCGAACGCAAACGCGATTCAGGGCTCCGGCTGGTCCATTCTCGCGTATGACTCGATCGGCCAGCGCCCCATTATCGTTCAGCTGTACGACCAGCAGGGCAACATCCCGATTGGTCTCACTCCGCTGCTGATGCTCGATATGTGGGAGCACGCCTTCTACCTGCAGTACAAGAACGTCAAGGCGGACTATGTCAACGCCTTCTGGAACATCGTGAACTGGAACGATGTCGCGGCGCGCTTCGACCGTGCGCGCTCCCAGGCCAACGGCCTCATCGTCT
Organism: Hoyosella subflava DQS3-9A1; assembly: GCF_000214175.1. Classification (NCBI taxonomy): domain Bacteria; kingdom Bacillati; phylum Actinomycetota; class Actinomycetes; order Mycobacteriales; family Hoyosellaceae; genus Hoyosella; species Hoyosella subflava. The sequence continues at coordinate 63,917 of NC_015564.1, read as the reverse complement.
AGAACCGCACGAGACTGTGAAGCATTTTCCCTCACGAGGAGGGAAAATGCTTCACTACTAAATGCCCAGGACTAACTTCGCAATCACGAAGTAGAGGATTAGCCCGGTGGCATCAACAAACGTCGCAATGAATGGCGTCGACATGACGGCTGGGTCGATCTTCACAGCCTTCGCGAACAACGGAATCACGCCGCCCACCGAGGCGGCGAGCGTACAGATCGCGAGCATGGACACAGCGACGACGACGCCTATTTCTGCTGTGTAGCCGTCGACGAACACTGCCACCAGACTGATAGCGCCAAGCGCGAGCGTGCCGAGTAGGGCACCCAAAACGGCGCCGGTCCGAACCTCACGGAAAAGGACGACCCCGACGTCTCTCGGTCGAACATCACCCACCGCCAGCGCGCGAGTAATTGTGACCGCCGCCTGCGAACCCGTGTTACCGCCCGATCCGATGAGAAGCGGGATGAAGACCGCCAGCGTCACTACAGCGGCCAGATCGTCCTCGAAGTGGTCGAGCACACCCACCGTGGCTACCGCGGAAACCGCGAGCAGCAGCAGCCATATGACACGCGTGCGGACAAGGGTACGCACGGGCGTCGACAAATAGGGCCTGCCCAGCGGCTCCATAGCACCTGCACGGGCGGCGTCCTCTTCCTCTGCGACCGCGGTGATGCGCACGGCATCGTCGACGGTGAGGATCCCCACGAGCCTGTCCTCTTTATCGACCACCGGCAGCGCCAGGACTTGCGCGTCGAGACACAATCTCGCTGCAGTCTCGTCAGCTTCGGAGGCGGTCACGCTGATCGGCTCGTTCATCACTTCGCTGACGAGGACCTCTGGGTCCGCCAGCATCAAATCTCGCAAGCTCACAACGCCAACGAGGCGCTTCGCAGTATCTGTCACCGGAACGGTGTAGATCGTCTCCGCATCCCTGCCCCGCTGCCGGATCTGCATCAGCGCTGCCGCGACGGTTTGGCCCTCGAGTACGCGCACGAACTCGGTGCTCATCCAGCGGCCAATCGAACCGCGGTCGTAACCAAGGATCGGGGCGGTGAGTTCCCGTTCATGCTTGGAGAGGCCCTGCAGCAGCTTCTTCGCGACGGTCGCGGGCAACTCATCCATCACATGGACGCGGTCATCGGGATCGAGGTCTGAGAACAACGACACAACCTGGTCGTCCCGCAGACTAGTGAACAGTTCGCCCTTCAGACCGTCGTCGAAACGTTCGAAGACCTCGTGCGCAAGACTTTTCGGGAGCAGCCGGAACACAATGGCGCGGTCGCGGACGCGTAACCGTTCCAGCACCCAGACCAAGTCAGGAAGGGATAAATCAGCGGCTTGACGCGCGACAGCAGATAAGGAGCCCTCACGGATCCGGTCAGGCCAATCGTCTACCACTGCATCGAGATCTTCAGTGACCACGCGCCATCCTCTCCCGCTCGCTTCCGCCCACCATCCAAACCCAGCCTTCCCACTTTGGCACGAATACGTTGCATGAGCATGTACAGCCCGCGAATACGGTTAGCACTCGCATAGCCTTGTGTGACAGCGGGATAATTGTTCATAGTCCTATCACCAGGTCTTTCGCCAACCCAATCGGCCGATCGGGAGGTCTCTCCGGAAAAGCAGGAGGTAGCAATGAATCGGGACACAGTAGAGATGTCTCCGTTCGAGCAAGGCGGCACTCTTAAGGGCTTCCTGCTCAGCGGACGCTGGCCGGAAAGCACCAAGGAATGGGCCCAGCTACTCGTGCTCGCCGTCCGGGTTGCCTCTCTCCCAGGACTTTTGCCGACATCGACGGTATTCGGTGCGCGCGAGGATCATCCAGAGACCTCCATTCCCGATGTCGTGGGACTGCTTTTCGCCGCCGGGACAGTTCTCGGTGATCAAGCTCTCACCCCGGGCGTCTTCGCCAGTGAGCAGCCGCCGGCTCTGCTGATGCTGCATCCACCGTCTGAGACCACACCCTCACTACCGGAATGCAATGGTGCTGCATCGGGTTGCCTACTTCTGCCGGGTTTGCCGCATCTCGGACTGGAGCATCGGGCAACGTGGGCGGAGGCCGAGGCGGACGGTACCGTGACCTCTCTTGTCACCCGGATTGGTGTCGACCCGAACGCGCATCCAGATACAGCGGTACTAGCAATGCTCCTAGCAGCCTGAATGGCTGTTGTCCCTATATTTGCCGACAGCCCGAGACCGATTTGCGCCTCAGTGTCAGCTAACCAATCGACACCTTAGTGTGAATTGGATCACACTCAGGTAGACGCGTTAAGTTCTCAGTAACAGAAGCGCCTGCCGCAGCGAAACTTCTTCTGATGGCGATGAACGCGGTTGCCTCGCATTTAACCATTTCGCCCCATTCCACATCCGCACGCACCCTCCCCACCTTCTCGAAGGAGAAAACACGCTATGCCTGTGACACCATCCCGTCGCGTTCGAGCGCTCACTGTTGCTGCAGCGCTGGCGGTTTCAGCAGGGATAGCACTCCCGGCCATTGCCATGGCGGAGGATGAGGAAAGCGGGTTCGAAACGACGACACAGCCGTCTGAGCCCACTACACCACAGGCACCGGTAATTGCGCCGGAGTCAACGTCCACGAATGACGTTAATACCGCGGTCAACGAGCCGACACTAGAAAATTCCGTAGCGGCGACGACCGCCGTCACCACCGAAACGAATGTCCTCGAAGAAGCGGAGAAGAACACCGCGGAAAAGGAACAGTCGGCGACCGAAGCACGCCAGAACGCCGAAGAAACCCAAAAGGCTGCGGAAGAAGCCGGACAGGCTGCAACGGAGGCGGAGAAGCGGCTCGCCGAGAAGAGTGTCGAGTACACGCGGGCCACAGTCGAAGCTGATCGTGCTGTCGAGGAGCGCAAAGAGGCACGCCAGAAGGCGGACGAAGCCGCGGCACAGGCCGCTGAGGCTGAAGCTAAAGCCAGCGCCGCCAAGGCGGAGCTCGATGCAGCGAACGAAGAACTTGAGGACGCCAAAGAGGACCTCGCGACCGCGGAGGACCGACTGAACACAGCGGGCGAGACGGATGCGGAGGCGCGGGCAGAACTCGCCGGTGCGCAGGATGCGGTCGCAGCAGCCGAGCAGACTGTCTCCACAGCCGAAGAAAAGCTGAAGCAGGCCGAAGAGGAAGCCGCTGCGGCGAAAAAGGCCTTCGACGACGCACATGGCCAGGAAAAACGAGCAGCCAAAAGGGAGCTTGAGGCGAAGCTTGCCGCCAAGGCCGCGGCAGCAGCAGAATTCGACGCCGCCACTGAAGAACTCGACGCGGCGAAAGTAGTCGCTGAGGAGAAACGAGCGGCCGCCACAGTCGCCGCCGACGCGCTGACAGCAGCCCAGACCGAACACGCGGAAACTGAGCAGCGGTACGAGGACGCGAAAGCAGCTGCCGACGAGGCGGAGCTGGAGTACAACGCCGCCCTGGCACAGTTCGAAGGCGCGTCCGGTGACTCGGACGAGGCCCGCAAGATTCTGATCGAGAAGCGTCAGGCTGCGCGGGAGAAGCAAGCCGCCGCCGAGGAAGCCAAGGCGCAGGCCACCGAAGCGTACGAGGATTACGAAGCCGCGAAGAAGCAAGCCGCCCTCGCGGAGGAGGATGCGGATGCCGCAGCGAATGCGCTCGCTGAAGCCGAAGCAGACCTCGAGGCAGCGAAGCTCGCAGAGGAAGAGGCGCGCAAGGCCATCACGGAGGGTACGGAGGACACCGTCGACATCGACCTGGACGGAGACAAGCTGGACAACGTCGACGTCACAAAGGTATCCGATTCAATCGTCGTCTCGAGTTCTACCGGAGTTGTCCTCGCCGGCCTATACAACGATGACGGGACATTCGAGGTCGTCGACTACTTGGCCAGCGACGACACCCTCGCCGGCGAACTTCCTCCAGTTGACCTCGTCCTCGGCGACCAGGCCGCATCCGGCGGTGGCATTCCGATCCAGGTGATCCTTCTCGGCACGGCGGGAGTTGCGGGAGCAGCCGCAGCGGGAACCTACTTCCTCCGCCGCCGCGCGAACTAGCCGTCGCTCCGCACCCGTTTTTCCCGCCGCCTGCACCGCTTTTTCAGGGTGCAGGCGGCGTTGCGTTTCGAGGCCGGCATAGAGTTGGTTACAGCGTCTCAGTAACTCCAGATCACGCAGGAAGGACCAGCGTTGGACATCTCAGGAACCGCAGCAATCGTCACGGGTGCAGCCTCAGGTCTCGGAGCCGCAACTGCAGCGCTTCTCACCGAGAAGGGCGCGACTGTTTACGGCCTCGACCTCGCTAGCTCCATCGACCGTGCGGGTGATTCCGCCCCGGCGGGTGTCACACTGATCGCCACAGATGTCACCAGCGACAGTGATGTCACCGCAGCCGTCGATCAGGTGTCCGCGAGTGAAAAGCCACTTCGCATCACCGTGAACTGCGCTGGCGTTGGCTGGGCGGGACGGATCCTCTCCAAGCAAGGCCCGCACGACCTCGAACTCTTTCGCACCGTCGTTACTGTCAACCTCATCGGAACGTTCAACGTCATGCGACTCGCCGCGCAAGCGATGGCAGAGACAACGCCGATCGACGACTTCGGCCAGCGCGGTGTCATCGTGAACACTGCGTCCGTGGCAGCTTTCGAGGGCCAAGTCGGTCAGATCGCCTATAGCGCTTCTAAAGGCGGGGTGCATGGCATGACTGTCCCTGCAGCACGCGACCTCGCGCAGTTTGGTATTCGCGTGAACACAATAGCGCCGGGAATCGTCGATACCCCAATGCTCGCCGGGGTCACCGAGGAGTACCGGAAGGGTCTCAGCGCTGGAGTACCATTCCCGCGCCGACTCGCCCTCCCCGCGGAATTCGCGCAGCTCACTACGATGATCATTGAGCATGATTACCTCAACGGGGAAACCATCCGTATGGATGGTGCGCTCCGTATGGCCCCGCGGTAACCAGCCCAGGCAACAGCCCCACCGACCACGCAGGAGCAGCGATGACGGCAAACGGACAGAACGTCGACATCAAGCCACGGAGCCGCGATGTCACAGATGGCCTCGAGAAAACCGCAGCCCGGGGGATGCTCCGCGCGGTCGGGATGTCGGACGAGGACTTCGCCAAACCTCAAATCGGTGTCGCGTCATCGTGGAACGAGATCACGCCGTGCAACCTGTCACTAGATCGCCTAGCGAAGGCAGTCAAGGATGGCGTCCACGCGGCGGCAGGCTATCCGCTTGAATTTGGCACGATCTCCGTGTCCGACGGCATCGCAATGGGCCACGAAGGCATGCACTTCTCGCTTGTGTCACGAGAGATCATCGCGGACAGCGTGGAAACCGTGATGTGCGCCGAACGCCTCGACGGATCGGTTCTACTCGCAGGGTGCGATAAATCGCTTCCCGGGATGCTGATGGCCGCAGCCCGCCTCGAGCTGGCGTCAGTTTTCCTCTACGCCGGCTCGATCCTTCCGGGGTGGGTGAAGCTGTCCGACGGCACCGAAAAAGAAGTCACGATCATTGACGCTTTTGAAGCCGTCGGCGCCTGCGCGCGGGGATTGATGACCCGCGAAGATGTCGACGCGATCGAGCGCGCAATCTGCCCAGGTGAAGGCGCATGTGGCGGGATGTACACGGCCAACACCATGGCTAGCGCCGCCGAAGCACTCGGCATGTCGCTTCCCGGCAGCGCAGCCCCACCCGCCACTGACCGTCGTCGCGATGGATTCGCACGACGTTCAGGTGAGGCCGTCGTGAACCTGCTGCGCCGCGGTATCACCACGAAAGACATACTCACCAAGGAAGCTTTCGAAAACGCGATCGCGGTAGTGATGGCGCTGGGCGGCTCCACCAACGCGGTGTTGCACTTGCTCGCAATTGCCAACGAAGCCCAGGTCGAATTAACACTCGACGATTTCCAGCGAGTCGGATCCCGCGTCCCGCATCTCGCTGACGTCAAACCATTCGGCCAGTACGTGATGACGGACATCGACAAACTCGGGGGCGTCCCCGTCGTGATGAAGACGCTGCTCGATGCCGGTCTCATGCACGGGGATTGCATGACCGTCACCGGGAAAACGCTCGCGGAAAACCTCGCTGGGATTGCTCCGCCCGATCCGGATGGGAAGGTGCTGCGCTACCTCAGCGAGCCAATCCATCCCACCGGCGGTATCACGATCCTTCACGGATCGCTCGCGCCCGGCGGTGCGGTCGTGAAGTCGGCTGGCTTCGACACAGATGTGTTCACCGGTACCGCGCGCGTGTTTGAACGTGAGCGGGCAGCGCTCGATGCGCTCGAAGACGGCACGATCGCCGCGGGCGATGTGGTTGTCATCCGCTACGAGGGCCCCAAGGGCGGCCCCGGGATGCGGGAGATGCTCGCGATCACCGGCGCGATCAAAGGAGCGGGGCTCGGCAAGGACGTCCTGCTCATCACCGATGGCCGCTTCTCTGGTGGCACGACGGGACTGTGCGTCGGGCACATCGCGCCTGAAGCAGTCGACGGGGGCCCGATCGCATTTGTTCGGGACGGCGACCAGATTCAGCTCGACGTTGGTACAGGCACCCTCGACGTTCTCGTTGACCCGGCTGAACTAGAGAAACGCAAAGAGGGATGGGCACCCCTGCCACCTCGGTACGAACGCGGCGTTCTCGCCAAGTACGCGAAACTCGTCGGCTCGGCATCGTATGGCGCCGTCTGCGGGTGATCTGCACCAGAGGTGCGTTAAAACGTCGGCGCGCCCTAGCAGGTGTTCTGCAGAGTCTGTCTCCGGCGTGCGATGCGCTTGTCGTGCCGGTAATGTCCAATCCGCCGACACCCATAGTCAAGCGTCTGGAGATGTGCCTGAATGGCCACGAGTGCCGAAGAACCAGTGTTTCCCGACGCCTACCGCACAGCTGACCCCGAAGAGGTGCGGCCGAGCCTCGAAGGGCCCCTGGCCACGGTGTATCCCATGCCCGCGAGCTCGCGACACAAATGGGCGATTCTTGTGCTGATAGGTCTGTTCGTCGGGTTGCCCGCGCTGGTGGGAGTCGTGTCGATGCTTTAGCGTCTAGCGCTGCATCTGAGCCGCAAGGTCGTCGACGCTAGGAACCTGCGCGGTCGCAATGCTGGTCATCCATTCACGCAGCACACGAGTCGCCCATACGTCGTCCTCGTTGTACTGCAGTATGCGCGTGCGCTGGTCCAGGACGGGATCCCCCTCGAACCCGACTGCCTCGCGGTACCAGATCATGGACGCTTCACCGCCTGCTTCGGGATCACGCCACGAGAATCCTGCATTCGGTGCGATCTTCTTCAGCCCACGGCCCTGGGGGCAATGAAACTGCTCAGCGACGGCTTCGAACATATCCACCCACTCATCCGATTCGATGAAGTGCTCTACCTCTGAGATCAGCGGCATATCGTTCATCCCCCGGAACCGATGCGCGGAATCAAGCAGCCACCGATTCTCCGCCGCCTTGGAGTAGCAGTAGGCAGCGAACGTCAGTCCGCGCTGGGCAGCTGAGCGGCGAACACCTGTAAGCCAGTCCCAGAACTCCGCGAAGTTGCGGCCCTCGTCCCGCGTTGGCAAGGGGTCCCACGTCACGAAAGGACGGTACACGGGGGGTTTGCCGGGCTCGGTCAGCAGTGTCCCCCAGAGATATGCCCCGTGATCTTGATAGCTTTCCATATCGATATCGACCTCGACATCGGCACGTTGCGCGCTTACCTGGTTCACCTTGCGGACGAGCGTGACGTCATGCAGCCACGCCTGCGCAAATATCTTCGCGTCCGCGAAGCCGGAACCTGGCCACTGCTCAGGCGCTTCCCCTTCCCACCGTGCGAGTTCGTCGATGGTGGTAGCTCCCGCGCTGCGAATCGCGTCTGCCTGCGCACCGTTGACCACAAGCGAAACATCGCGGTCCCGGGTGAGTTCGGTGTTGCATTGCGGCCACCACTCACACAAGCCGCATTCCCCGATCCGGGTCGGCTGTGTCGCGACTTCACCGTTGATGACGGCAATGCGGTCGGTGATTCGCGCGTCATATTCATCGAGCAGACTGTGCCCGAATGACGGGATCTCGCGGGTGAGGTCATGCACCAGAATGCAATCGGCGTCGTATCCGATCGCACCACCGATAGCCTGCGGGGACGCCAGACTCGAGGCCTGAAGCAGCCGATACAGATGAGCTAGACGCAGCTGATCGCGCAACTGACTGCGAACCTTACGCTTGGGGTCATTGCCCGGTGCGAACGCGGTGAGCGGCGAAGTGAACGCTCCCGAGCCTGGATCAGTCACCTTGTGATTCACCACGATGATCGGCACGTATCCACCACGTGCAGTATCGCGCATGAGAATCTCGGAGCTGCCTCGCTGCCCATCCGGCCCCAGCGGGAGTCGCGCTCCCCAGATCCACGACACGCCCGAAGCGCATGCTCGCAACGTGTCGTCTTCACGGTCGCGGGCCGACTGGTCAGAATCGACGGTGACCCAGCTGTCGTGGTGCAATGCACTCATCACCTCACGCACAGCCGTCCGGTGCAGCGCTGCAGCTTCCTGACGCTGACGAACGCCCGGCGGCACGGCACGCCGCTGCACCCCCGGTACGAGTCCTTTCGCAGCCGCGGCATCGAGGTGCACTCGGTGGCGGCAGCGGGACAAAAGGTTCGCATCTAGCAGAATGCGGACACCAGACTTCGGGTTCACGATGACGAAGGATATTCGCTGTCCTAGGGTAGTAGCGAATACTAGAGGTCGCGCCCAGATGCGATCGTCACGGATTCGGCCGCCATAGGGAGGACACTCGGATGGGTTTGTTCAGCAAGAAACCCAGTCGCGCTATGCGAAAAGCTGAGGCAAAAGCCCTCAAAGCGAAGGCAAAGACGGAGGCAAAGCTCGCGGCAAAGAACGAGTCCAGAAAATGGAACAAAGCCCTGAAGCAAGAACGGAAGCTCGCCAGGCAGCAGGACAAGACGCAGCGCAGGTCGGAAAAGGCTCAGATGAAGCTTGCCGACAAGCAGGTTAAGGTAGCTGAGCATCAGGCGCGCACGGCAGCGGAAGGGCGAGTGACTGTGAGCAGAGCCAGGCGGTTCGTCGGGGTCACCCGCGTGCTCGCGCCAGTCCTTGTTCCCGTGGTGTACCGGGGCGTCACCGCCGCCCGCGGTTACCTCGACGAACGGCGCGCGCGCCACTTCGGCGTCCCACTCGACGAACTCGGCAAGTTCACCGGCCACGGCGCAAAGCTCAGCGCTCGGATCGCCGGCGCGGAAGCGTCCACCCGCGAGGTTCACGACCGCGATCCGAAGAACGCCGAAGTGCAGCAGTTCTCCCAAGCCATCTCAGGGCGCCTTGAGGAACTCAGCACTGCCGTGCGAGCTGCCGAACGGATGGCCCCGCCGCGGCGGCGTGCAGCCCATCAGGCCATCTCGACGGAACTCGACGGAATCGAAGCGGATCTCCTTGCCCGCCTTGGTGTCCGCTAGCGCAACGAGCCTGTATCGCGTGCTGCTGCAGTGAGTCCCCCATGACCAACGGCCGGTCCATTGCCACAGCGCTGGTGTGTGCGGCGATTACCCTCGCCGCACACGGCGCCGCGGGCGGCCACCTCGACGCGTCGAGCCTGATCGCGCTGGCACCCATCGCGGTGATCGTTGGATGTCACGCTACTTCGGCGTTCATCTCGGGAAAATGGTGGAAGCTCGCCGGAATTCTCGGTGCCGGTCAGGCAGTTGGGCACCTAGCCCTCCATCTCACCGGGCATCCACATTTAGCCGTCGTCCCGGAAGCGGCGGCGACCACGGCCCCACCTGAACCAGCGGCGATGCTTGCTGCGCACGCCATCGCTACCCTGCTGTGCGCGCTGCTCCTCATGTGGGCCGATCACCTGGTCCACATGGTTTCCACGACTGTGGGGGCGCTGCTGTTTCTAGTCGTGGGACCGGTGAAGCATGACGATGCCGACGCACCGCGGATCCCGGGCTCACAAACACCCCGGCGCATGCCGGTTCACCTCGGTTCCTGTGTCTCTTGGCGCGGTCCGCCCGTGGTTGTCTGACCACGAGCAACCACACTTATCCGAGAGACAACAACATGAACAAGAGAATCCTGCCTGCGCTGGTTGTCACCAGCGCGGCGATTTCACTAATGCTCGCTTCCGCCCCGCTCGCTGGCGCGCACGTTACCGTGGACGCACCTGACGCCGAACCCGGCGGCTACACCGTTCTCACATTCCGCGTTCCGACCGAATCAGATGACGCAAGCACGACTGGTCTCACCGTCACCCTTCCGGAGATCAAGTCCGTTCGAACCGAGCCCATTCCTGGCTGGACGTCCGAGGTCATTCGGGACCAAAAAGACGGCGCGGCAACCAAAGTCCGCTGGCAGGCTGCGGACAGCACCGGGATAGCACCTGGCCAGTTCGGCCAGTTCCGATTATCAGTTGGTCCGCTGCCCAGCGAAGACACACTGCCGCTACCGGCGGCGCAGTCCTACAGCGATGGCAGCGTCGTGGAGTGGTTCGAGGAGGGCTCGGAATCCGAATACCCGGCGCCAGTGGTCCAACTCACCGCGAACACTGAAGCGCAACCGGCAGCTACTAGTTCGCGCGAAAGCTCCGACGACACCGCGCGCTGGCTCGGCGGCGCGGGTCTCGTCTTGGGGGCCCTAGGTGCCGTGCTCGGGTTCGGTGCCTTCGTCAGGAAAGGACGCGAGTAAATGCTGTTACTGCGTCGTTTTGTCGCCTTGTGTGCGCTTGGATTCGTCGGTGCACTGATGACCCTTGCCGTCGCCGCGCCCGCCTCGGCGCATGCCGTACTCATCGCGAGCAACCCGGAAGCCGGCTTGGAAGTGGAAGCGCTGCCCGACCGGGTGTCAGCTCAGTTCAACGAGCCGTTGCAGGAGTCCTTCGCCGCGATCACGCTCACCGATTCCGATGGTAACCAATGGTCGAATGACGACATTGAGGTGTCGGGCGATACGGTCAGTGTCGGGGTCGTAGGGGCTGGAGCAGCTGGCACCTACACGATCGCGTACCGCGTCATCTCTGCTGACAGCCATCCCGTCAGCGGGACGGTGGAGTTCACGCTCACCGCCGACGGTAGCGGCGAGCCAGTTACCCCCGCGACGGAAACTGCCGGTGAAGGCTCCGCTCCGGCACCAGCCGATCCGGACGCCACGGCCGAGGAGGAGGCCACATCTCTTCCAGCATGGCCATTCGTACTGGGAACGGTCATCGTCCTTGGTGGCGGCATCGCGCTGATCCTGAAGTCATCAAACAAGCGGGCCTGAGCACGTGGTTCAGACCGCCCGGGATGCTCGCCACCTCTTGTGGGCCGCCGTGCCCGCTGTCGTCGGCGGCGCAATCGCTGCGACTCTCATCGCGCAGCATGATGCGGCCACAGCCGCCCTCACCCGGGCGGTCACGCTCGGCTCTGGAGTCGTCACGCTAGGTCTGTGCGCCTACCCGTGGCTGCTCCGGGCCGAGCACGGCCAGCGGAAGCGGGCCGCCGCGCGGGATGTGCGGCGGTGGCGCATGATTTCAGTGTTCGCTGCCGCGTGGGGTGCTGCCGCGATCGCGGGTGCCACTGCGTCGGCCGCGAACCTTGCCGATGTCACGGTCGATTCACTCAGTATCGACGATCTCGCGACGTATTTCGTCCATATCCTGTCGGGCCGGATCTCACTTCTCGTTATCGGTTGCGCACTCTTGCTCAGCGTCGCGGCCGTGGTGGTTGGCCGCCACGCTTCTCCGGAGGTTCGTCGCCAGTGGGACGTTCCTGCGGCCTGTGTGGCCCTCCTTGGGGTTCTCGCGCTGCCCCTCGCGGGTCATGCATCGCACCAGACCCTCACGGCCGTATTGATCACTGCGCACACCGCCGCGGCAGCGCTGTGGTGCGGGCTGCTCGCCGCGCTTGCGCTATTCGCCCGCTCCCGCGCGGAGTGGGCGACCGCGCTCCCCGCGTTTTCGAGGCTCGCCGCCAGTTGCATCGCGGTCGTTGCGGTGACAGGTATCGCCTCGGCTGCAGCTCTTCTGGAGTCACCAATCGCACTGGTCAGCACGGGCTATGGGCAAGTCCTCATCGGTAAGGCGATCGTGCTGTCCGGTCTCTTCGCGCTCGGCTGGTGGTGGCGGCGGGTGTGGGTCAGGGCAGTAGTAGGACATCGCGGCGACGCGAATGTGTCCATCCGTCGTGCCGCAACCGAAGTCGCACTCATGGCGATCGCATTCGGCCTTGCAGCAAGCCTGGCGACGACCCCGTAGATCAGACGTCAGGCCTCGAGTTCCGCCTTCATCGCTTCGAGTGTCGCCCGCATACCGGACGTCATCAGTTCATCGCGATCCTTGCCTATCACGCCGGAGTCTGAAATCACTCGGGAAGGGAGCGGTGGGCGCTTCGTGATCTCCCTAGTTTCGGTGACCACTGTCGCTTCGCCGTCTGCCTCCAGCCGGTACGTCCAACGGGCTCGTGACTCGAGCACGTCGAAAGCAAATACGTACGGGCGGCGCGACTCAACGACTTTCGCGTGCGTCAGCCATGGCACCCAGCGGTGACGGTTGAAACCCTGGAACCAGGAGCCAGCCTCACCCGGCTTTCCTTTGATCCACCAGCCGCCTCGATTCTCGGGGCTGTAGCGGCCCATTCGCGCCAGATCGCTGACGAGGTGCCACACTTTTTCCGGCGGAGCATCGATCCTTATTGACACAACATCAGCGGGGTCACCTGGTTGTTTGGCCATGCCGATCACTCTAGCTTCCTCGCGCAACTAAGATAACGTTCGTATCTCGGCGCGCAGCGGGGCATGATGGATCCGTGTGCCCGGTGCACTGGCCGCGACGCAGGTAAGGTCGTGTTGCAGCCAGTCTCAGCAAGCGGTGCCCGGACGGGCATCCGAATTATTGGCGCGAAGGAGCAGTTAATGGCAGAACTCGAGAACACTGCAGACAAGGTCAAAGGCACGGCAAAAGAAGCCGCTGGAACTGTCGCCGGCGATGACTCGCTCAAGTCAGAGGGTCAGGGCGATCAGGCTGTCGCGAACGCTAAAGACGCAGCTGCAAACGCTGCGGACTCGGCGATGACCGCTGCGTCTGACGCTGCGGGTTCCGTGGCTGAGAAAGCGACCGTCGTGAAGGAAAAGACCACGGACGCCCTGAACTCGAGCCGCGCGGCTGCATCCGAAGCTCGGTCCACGGTGGAAGATAAGGTTGCGGAACTACGCCAGGCGACCTTCGACTCGCTGTCAGATCTCGACGAAGGTGACACGCGCAAGGCTGGCGCGGCCATCGCTGCAGTGGTAGCTGCAATCGTGCTGTTCTTCGTCGTACGCGCAGTTCGCAACCGCTAAAGCACAACTCCCTGGGCAACACCACCGAAGGCTGGAGCCGGGCCGGAAGAATACCGACCGGCTCCAGCCTTCGTCGTTCGCTACCGCCCGGGCAGGTACTTCATTGCGCGCACCGCCCACGGGAGCGCTGCCGAAAAGTACTTCTGATCCAGCCAGCTCGGACCGCCGAGGTCAAGTAGCCGCTGCGTCGCTACAGTTTGCACCTCGGTGAATTTGGTCAGGCCCTCGGCGCCGTGGCGACGGCCCATGCCGGAGGCACCCATCCCGCCCATGGGGGCACCGTAACTAGCCCATGCCGGCCCGTAGCCCTCGTTGACATTCGCGGTGCCCGAATTGATGCGCTCCGCGATCGCTTCACCATCGGCCTCGTTCGCAGCCCACACGCTGGCGTTGAGGCCGTATTCCGTGTCGTTCGCCTGCTCGATGGCCTCATCGATGCTGGCTACGGGATAAATCGACACGACCGGACCGAAGGTTTCCGTGCGGTACACCATCATCTCTGGTGTCACGTCGGTCAGCAGCGTGGGCTCGAAGAAGAGCGGCCCCAGATCTGGCCGTGCCTTGCCGCCCGCGAGTACCGTCGCGCCCTTCTCGACCGCGTCCTCGACGAAGCGTTTCACGGTTTCGAGGTGGGACTCTGAGATGAGACTTCCCATGTCACCAGCAAGATCGTATTCAGCAGTGAGCGCCATGTTGCGCACCTTGTCCGAGAACAGGGCAGTGAACTCATCTGCGGCGTCGCTCTCCACATAGATGCGTTCAATCGATATGCACAGCTGCCCGGAGTTAGAGAAGCATGCTCGCACTGCCGCGTCGGCGACGTGGTTGAGGTCAGCGCCTTTGGCGACGATCATGGGGTTCTTGCCGCCGAGCTCCGCGGAGAAGCCAATCAGCCTTCGTCCGCACTGCTCAGCAAGCGTTCGGCCCGTCTCCGTAGAGCCGGTGAACATGATGTAGTCACAGCTTTCCACCAGCGCAGTACCGACGACAGAGCCCGGCCCTGGGACAACCGCAAAGAGATCCTTCGGCAAGCCTGCCTCGTACAGGATCTCCGCCACAGCAAGAGCGCAGAATGGTGTTTGACTATCCGGTTTGACTACCACAGCGTTACCTGCCAGCAGAGCCGGGATCGCGTCCGAAACCGCAAGTGTCATCGGGTAGTTCCACGGTGAAATGACCCCGACGACACCCTTCGGCCGGTAGTTCACAGTCGTCTTCGTGAGTACCGGGAAGAGGCCTTGCACGGTCTTCTTTTCTAGCGTTTTTGCCGCAGTCCGCGCGTAGTAGCGCGACGTCATCGCAATATCGATGACCTCTTCCAGTGCGGAAGTCCGTGCTTTCCCCGTCTCAGCCTGCGACAGGTCCAACAACCAATCACGGCGATCAAGGATCAAGTCGTGATACTTGTTGAAGATTTTCGCCCGCTCCGCGACGCGGACCTTCGCCCATTCCTTCTGCGCGACCCGCGCACGTTCCACAGCGGCAACCGCATCTTCAGCTGTGGCTACGGGAATCGTCGCGAGTTCTTTCCCTGTGAAGGTCTCATACAACGGACGCGTCTCTCGCGCTGCCTTGTCGGTTATCGCGGCGAGGTCAGCCAGACGCGCGAACGTCTCGGCAGACGGAGCAGCCATGTCACTCTCCTTGCTGGGAGATTGGTCGGAATTCGCCTTCAGGTTACTCGCCCGTTTCACAAAAGACTTGAAGGCCACGAAAGCGGACGATCACCACGTCACAACCCCGCAGTGCGGAGTAGGTTTGGAAGCTGTGGCGCGAACACACGGCCTTCACATCCGCCCACTCAGGAGCGCTGAAGTGACGGTTGCGGTTGAGTGGGCCGCGGCCGAAGGCTGGAACCCGGGCCTGGGTGATGCGCGCATCTTTGCTCTGACCGATCCCGGTGGCTTCTATGGCGGTTTCCTCGAAGACGAACTAGTCGCCACGATTTCCGCAGTGAATTACACCAGCGATGCTCAATCCTTCGGCTTCATCGGCTTCTACATCGTCAAACCAGAATTCCGGGGATGCGGGTTCGGCTTCGAGATCTGGCAACACGGCATGCGCGCTCTCGCCAGGGTGCCCGTCATCGGTCTCGACGGGGTAGTCGATCAGCAATCCAACTACCGGAAGTCAGGGTTTATCCTCGCCCACCGCAACATCCGCTATGCGGGAGAACTGTCAGGTCTCCGCGCAGAGACAGTCGTCGAAGCCGCCACCGTCCCTGCAGACGAGCTGACAGCCTTCGACTGCCGCCACTTTCCCGTCCCAAGGCCGGAGTTCCTCAGGCTGTGGCTTCACCAGCCAGAAGCTCATTCGCTCGTGCTGCGCTCGCACAGCGGGGTGCGCACGCTGGGCACAATTCGGCGCTGCCGTAACGGCTGGAAAGTCGGGCCCCTCTTCGCGGCAGACGCCTCATATGCGGAGACGATGCTGCTGGCGCTCGCCGATCGTGCCGACGTCGGAGCTGCCATCTACCTCGATGTCCCCGAAACGAACGGTGCCGCGATGGCTCTCGCGCAACGGCACGGTATGAGGCCGATGTTCGAAACCGCGCGTATGTACCGGGGGAAGGATCCACAGCTGCCCATCGACCGGATATTCGGCGTGACCACCTTCGAACTAGGCTGAAGACGACGGTGAACGCTCGCAGCGTTCATCAGCTAGTTTGGGCGTCAGTAAACATCACCGGACCACAGCAAGAAGGATGGAGTGTCGTGAGTGAAGTCGAGTTCACTGCTACCGCTGACCTCGCCGACGAGATCGGGCCCGAGATCAAGAGCTGCGATACACAATTCACTCAGTTCGGGGGGCGCCGCGAGTTCGCTGGCCGCATCACCACCGTGAAGTGCTTTCAAGACAACGCACTCCTGAAGTCAATCCTCGGCGAACCCGGGAACGGTGGTGTCCTTGTCATCGACGGCGAAGGCAGCGTCCACACAGCGCTGGTCGGCGATGTCATCGCGGAACTCGGCCGCAGCAACGGCTGGTCCGGTTTAATCATCAACGGCGCGGTGCGAGACGCCGCGGTACTCGGCACGCTCGACTTCGGTGTCAAGGCACTGGGGACCAACCCCCGCAAGTCAACTAAGACTGGTGCTGGAGAGCGTGATGTGCCGATCGAGATCGGCGGTATCACCTTCGCGCCTGGGGATATTCTGCACAGCGACGACGATGGCGTCGTTGTCGTTCCTGCGTGACAATCGAATGAGACTGATGGCGTCCACCCGCAAGATTGCGCGGCGCGTGAACTAGGGGCCCGAACGAGCGAGGGAGGAACCCGGTGGCAGGAACCTGGCAGAACTGGAGCGGTCAGGTTTCCTGCACGCCTGCCTCAGTCGAGTACCCCGAATCGGAACTCGCGGCCGCGGCCCTCATCACAGCAAAGCGCGACCAGGGAAATGTTCCCGTGCGTCCCGTCGGAGCCGGTCATTCGTTCAACGACCTATGCGCCACCACCGGCACACTTATCGACCCTGGTCGCATGAACCGTGTCCTGGGCATCGATACCGCAACTGGCCGAGTACGGGTGCAGGCCGGTATCACGCTTCGTGATCTCACCGAATCGCTGGCGAGTGCAGGTCTGGCTTTGCGGCACAGCGGCGGTGCCTATGACCAGCAGCTTGGTGGCTCGCTCGCGACAGGCACGCACGGCACCGGGACGACGTCCGCGAGCCTCTCCGCTCAAGTCCGGTCCGTACGTCTCGTCACCGCTGATGGCACTGTGCGCGAGGCCGCCGCCCCCGCCAGCACGAGCGAAGACAGCGATTTCTTCAATGCGGCAGTGCTGGGCCTAGGCGCACTCGGACTCGTTACTGAGGTGGAGCTAGAAACCGTTCCCGCGTTCCGGCTGCACCGGGTACAAACACCAAGAATCCTTGACTCGCTGATGCCCGAGCTCCTCGACCGCGTCGCGGCAACTGACCACACCGAGATCTTCCTCTTCCCCTATACGCGTCGCGCGCTCCTGCTTGAAGCGACACGGACGGACGCCCCGGCGCAACGAGAGAACCCCCTCAGGCTTTGGTTCGAGCGTGACATCCTTGAATCCACCGCACTGGGATCAATGCTCCGGATCGCTGCGACGAAACCCAAAGTTGCTCCCCTGGTTTCGCAAGGCATCGCGGCGCTCGCAAACTCGGGTGAGCGCATCGACGACAGCACCAAACTCTCGATTCCGGCGGCGCGCGTCCGCTACACAGAGATGGAGTACGCGATTCCCATTCCCCGGGTAATCGAGGCGATTGAACGGATCCTCGCGGTCATTCAGGTACGACGACTACCCGTGGCATCGCCGATTGAAGTGCGGTTCGCGGCGGCGGACACTGCGCTGCTCTCCCCTGCCTCGGGCGGCCCGGTGGCTTATGTAGCGGTGCATCAGTATGTGGGTCTCCCCTGGGAAGACTACTTCGCCGCAGCGGAGAGCATCCTGCTCGAACTCGGCGGGAGACCCCATTGGGGGAAGCGGCACAGCCTTACCGCGCGTGATTTCGCTGCCAGCGTTCCGGGCTGGGACGCCTTCGGTCGGGTGCGGGCTCATGTGGATCCTGACGGGATATTCTCGGGCGAGTACCTTCAGCGCATCCTCGGCCCGGTTCCGTCTCTCCCCGGGGGCCGACCTTGACGCCCACCCCTCCTGAGCCCACAGTGTTGCCCCGCGCTTGTCACTAGACTACGAGCGGCGTTTCGGCACACAGCGACAACGCCAACGAGATCACACACCTTAGACTCGCTCTGTGACCGCACACGATCCCGCAAGCCCGCACGACGCACTTCCACCACATGGAGCCGGCCGGGAACGCCAGAATCGAATCTATCGCGACGGGGTCAGCGGCCTCGTGCCCAATATCCCCACCGATCCGCAAACGCTTGAGAAAGCTGCCGCCGATGCGCTTCCGGAGAAGGCTTGCGCTTACCTTGCTGGTGGCGCAGGTTCCGAAGCGACGATGCGCGCCAACCGAGCAGCCTTCGAGTCATGGTCAATAGTGCCGCGCGTGCTGCGGAACGTCGCCGAGCGAGACCTCTCCACGGAGATCTTCGGGCGGCGACTTCCCGCTCCGCTCGCGCTCGCACCCATCGGGGTCCTCGAACTTGCGCATGAGGAGGCCGATCTTGCGGTCGCCCGCGCAGCTGCCGCGACTGGGGTTCCGTTCATCTTCTCCAACCAGGCGTCCGTACCCATGGAGGACACCGCAGACGTGATGGGAGACGCGCCGCGCTGGTTTCAGCTGTATTGGAGCACCAATGACGATCTCGTTGCGAGTTTCGTTGAGCGAGCGGAGAAATGCGGGGCGGACGCCATCACCGTCACCCTGGACACCACCATGCTGGGGTGGCGGCCTCGCGACCTGAATCTGGGTTCGCTGCCATTCAGCCAGGGCCAGGGGATTGCTCAGTACACCAGCGATCCAGTTTTCGCGCGAATGGTGAAGCAGCGCATCGTCAGCGAACGGGTAGGTAAGCCAGATGTCAAGATCACGCGCAGCACGGTCAAAACGCTGATCAACATGACGCACCACTATCCCGGCAAGTTCCTGCCGAACCTGCTGTCAGCACAGCCGCGTACAGCCGTCGAAACTTTCTTAGAAACCTATTCGCGACCGTCGCTGACCTGGGATGACATTGCGAAATTGCGGGAAATGACGAAGCTGCCGATTCTACTGAAGGGTGTTCTGCACCCAGATGACGCGCGCCAGGCTGCTGATCTCGGTGTCGATGGAATCGTCGTCAGTAACCATGGTGGACGCCAAGTAGACGGGTCAGTCGCCTCCCTCGCGGCGCTTCCGGATGTTGCGGCAGCAGCGGGGGGACTCACTGTGGTGTTTGACAGCGGGATCCGCACCGGCGCAGATGTTTTCAAGGCACTTGCCTTGGGCGCGGACCTGGTCCTGATTGGCCGGCCCTACGTGTGGGGGCTCGCCCTCGAGGGTGAGCGGGGCGTCGAAGACGTTATCCGGAACTTGATAGCTGAGTTTGATCTCACAGTGGGGCTGAGCGGCCT
Organism: Hoyosella subflava DQS3-9A1; assembly: GCF_000214175.1. NCBI lineage: Bacteria > Bacillati > Actinomycetota > Actinomycetes > Mycobacteriales > Hoyosellaceae > Hoyosella > Hoyosella subflava. Next base: position 44,618 of record NC_015564.1, on the reverse strand, counting down.
ACGGTCGGTTGAGCAGATCACGACGGACGCGCTGAGGGCGAACTAGCGTGTCCCCGTCGAAGGGTGATTCCAACGAGCGAGCCCCCCAGTATCAGAGTCTGGGGGGCTCGCTGTCGCTCGGATTGCGTCCAATCAGCGGATCGGCATCGTGGTGGTTTTCACCGGCGCCGGCAGCGCTGTACTGCCTTCCAGGTAGCTGTCGACCGCAGACGCGCAGGCACGGCCCTCAGCGATAGCCCACACGATCAGTGACTGCCCGCGACCCATGTCACCGGCGACGAAAACGCCCGGGACACTGGTTCCCCAGTTGGAGTCACGCGACACATTGCCCCGGTCGGTGTACTCGACGCCCAGCTTGTCCAGCAGGTCTTCCGTCTCGGGGCCGACGAAACCCATCGCGAGGAATACGAGGTCTGCCTCGAGTTCGAAATCGCTTCCTTCCACCTTCTGGAAGCGCCCGTCCACCATCTCGACTTCGTGTGCGCGAACCCCAGTGAGTTTCCCCTCCTCGCCGACGAACTCTTCGGTGTTCACCGAATAGACTCGCTCGCCGCCTTCTTCGTGAGCAGAGGAGACCCGATAGACCATTGGGTACGTCGGCCAAGGGTTGGCCGAGGGACGCTCCTCCGGCGGGCGCGGCATGATCTCGAACTGGTGCACAACTTCTGCACCCTGCCGTAGTGCCGTGCCGAGGCAGTCAGCACCCGTGTCACCACCACCGATGATGACGACTTTCTTACCCTTGGCACTGATGGGCGGCTCGTCAATATCGCCGAACTGCACGCGGTTGGAGAACGGCAGATACTCCATCGCTTGGTAAATGCCTTCAAGTTCCCTGCCCGGAATCGGGAGGTCACGCCACTTCGTGGCACCGCCAGCCAGCACAACAGCATCGAAGTCCGACGTCAGCTGCGACACGGGGAAATCCACACCCACGTTGATACTCGTGCGGAAGATCGTTCCTTCGGATTCCATCTGAGCGAGGCGACGGTCGATGTGTCGCTTCTCCATCTTGAATTCCGGAATGCCGTACCGCAGCAGGCCACCGATCCGGTCCGCGCGCTCGAACACCGTGACGGCATGGCCCGCACGCGTCAACTGCTGCGCGGCCGCAAGACCTGCCGGCCCCGAACCTACGACCGCGACATACTTGCCGGTCGTGCGGGTCGGATGCACGGGTTCAACCCAGCCCTGATCAAAAGCGTGATCAATGATCTCGACCTCGACCTGCTTGATCGTCACAGGGTCTTCATTGATTCCCAAAACACATGCTGCCTCGCACGGGGCGGGACACAAGCGGCCAGTGAACTCCGGGAAGTTGTTCGTCGCATGCAGGCGGTCGATGGCTTCGCGCCACCGGTTTTTGTGCACAAGGTCGTTCCACTCGGGAATGATGTTTCCAAGCGGACAGCCCTCGTGGCAGAACGGAATGCCACAGTCCATGCAGCGTCCCGCCTGTGTCTGGAGCAGCGTCTGGTCGAATGGCTCATACACCTCATGCCAGTCCAGCAGGCGCAACGCAACTGGACGCCGGACGGGGAGTTCCCGGCCGTGCTTGAGGAAGCCTCTTGGATCACCCACGTGCGGCCTCCATGATCGCTTCGTTCACGTCTGTTCCCATCCTCTTGGCAGTGGCGATTGCCTGCAGAACCTTCTTGTAGTCGCGGGGCATCACTCTGACGAAGTGATTCACTTCCTGAGACCAGTTCGACATGATGCGCTCAGCTACCGCGGAGCCGGTGAGATCCCGGTGCCGTTCGACGATGTCGTAGAGAGCACGGACGTCGTCGGACTCGAGGTCCTCAACATCAACCATTTCGGGGTTAACGTTCGCATCGAAGGTGTTGTCTGGGTTGTACACGTAGGCGACGCCACCGGACATGCCGGCCCCGAAGTTGCGGCCGGTCTTACCGAGAATGACGGCTTTACCACCCGTCATGTACTCGCAGCCATGGTCACCGACACCTTCAACGACCGCCACTGCACCCGAGTTCCGGACGCAGAAACGCTCTCCGACCACACCTCGCAGGAAGACTTCACCCTTGGTCGCCCCGTAAAGGATGACGTTCCCGCCGATGATGTTGTCCTCCGCGACGAACTCGTCGGGCGCGTTCAGCGGCGGCCGGACCACGATGTGGCCGCCTGAAAGGCCTTTACCGATGTAGTCGTTGGCGTCACCGAAGAGCTCCAGGGTGATGCCCTTCGGCAGGAACGCGCCGAAGCTGTTGCCCGCAGAGCCAGTCAGTTTGATCGAAATCGTGCCATCGGGCAGACCGTCGCCACCGTACTTCTTGGTCAGCTCGTGGCCGAGCATGGTGCCGACCGTGCGGTTGACGTTCGTGATCTTCGATTCGATCGACACCGGTGTGCCGGTTTCCAGCGCTTCCCGCGCCTGGTCGATCAGCTGGTTGTCGAGTGCTTTCTCCAGGCCGTGATCCTGTGTTTGCGTGCAGCGCAGGGCCTGATCCTCGAAGTACGAATCGGCCTGGACCAGGATGGGGCTCAAGTCGAGCTTTGACGCCTTCCAGTGATCGACAGCGGGAGTGAAGTCGAGCATCTGAACCTGGCCTACCGCCTCATCGATTGAGCGGAAGCCGAGGGCAGCCAGGTATTCGCGTACCTCTTCTGCGATGTAGTAGAAGAAGTTCTCCACGAACTCAGGTTCGCCGTTGAACTTCTCACGCAGCGCCGGGTTCTGGGTTGCAATACCCACCGGGCAGGTGTCGAGGTGGCAGACACGCATCATGATGCAGCCAGACACAACGAGGGGTGCGGTCGCGAAACCGTACTCTTCTGCACCGAGCAGGGTCGCAACGATGACGTCGCGGCCCGTCTTCATCTGGCCGTCCACCTGCACGACAATGCGGTCACGCAGTCCGTTCATCAGCAACGTTTGCTGCGTTTCCGCGAGGCCTAGCTCCCACGGCGCACCAGCGTGCTTGAGCGAAGTCAGCGGTGACGCACCCGTGCCGCCGTCGTGGCCGGAGATGAGCACAACATCCGCGTGAGCCTTGGAGACACCTGCGGCGATTGTGCCGACACCAATCTCAGAAACGAGTTTGACGTGGATGCGAGCACCGGGGTTCGCGTTCTTCAGATCGTGGATCAGCTGCGCGAGATCCTCGATCGAGTAGATGTCGTGGTGCGGCGGCGGCGAGATCAGGCCTACACCCGGCGTGGAATGGCGAACCTCCGCAACCCACGGATAGACCTTGTGTCCGGGAAGCTGCCCGCCTTCACCGGGCTTCGCACCCTGAGCCATCTTGATCTGGATGTCGGTGCAGTTCGTCAGGTAGTGAGACGTCACGCCGAATCGCCCGGACGCGACCTGTTTGATCGCGGAGCGCCGCCAGTCGCCGTTCTCATCTGGGGTGAATCGGCTGACGTCCTCGCCGCCCTCACCCGAGTTCGAGCGGCCACCAATCCGGTTCATAGCGATGGCCAGCGTCTCGTGAGCCTCCGCGGAGATCGAGCCGTAGCTCATCGCACCGGTTGAGAAACGCTTGACGATCTCCTCGACGGACTCGACCTCGTCGATCGGCACTGGCGGGCGAATGCCCTCACGCAACTTGAACAAGCCGCGCAGCGATGCCAACTTCTCCGACTGGTCGTCGACGAGTGACGTGTATTGCTTGAAGACCTCGTACTGACCTGAGCGCGTGGCGTGCTGCAGCTTGAAGACGGTCTCCGGGTTGAACAGGTGGTATTCGCCCTCACGCCGCCACTGGTATTCACCGCCGACTTCAAGTTCGCGGTGCGCCAGTTCTTCCTTGCGCTCGAGGTACGCGAGCTGGTGGCGAGTCGTCACACTCTTAGCGATCACATCGAGGCCGATACCCTCGATCGCACACCTCGTGCCGGTGAAGAACTCGTCGAGCAGCTCCTGCGAGAGCCCGATGCAATCGAACAACTGCGCACCGGTGTACGAGGACAGCGTCGAAATGCCCATCTTCGACATCACCTTGAGCACGCCCTTGCCAGCGGCCTTCATGTAGTTGGCGACCGCCTGCTCAAAGGAGATTCCGTTGAGCTGACCGCGCTCGACCAGATCCTCGATCGTCTCGAACGCCATGTAGGGGTTGATCGCCGCGGCGCCGTAACCGAGGAGCACGGCCATGTGGTGGACCTCGCGCGCATCACCGGTCTCGACGATCAGTCCGACCTTTGTGCGGGTCTTCTCACGCACCAGGTGGTGGTGGATGGCTGACGTCATCAGCAGTGCCGGGATCGGAGCGAAATGCTCGTTCGAATTCCGGTCGGACAGCACGATGACCCGCGCGCCACCGTCGATCGCGTCAGAAACCTGTCGCTTCATTTCGGCGAGTGCCTTGCGGAGCCCCTCGCCACCCTCGGCAACCTTGAATAGTCCCGAAATAACCACGGAACGGAACTCGGGCAGATGCCCGTCATCGTTGGCGTGGATGAGGCGGGCGAGGTCGTCGTTGTCCAGAATCGGCTGGGGCAGCACGATCTGACGGCACGACTGCGCAGTCGGGCTCAGCAAGTCACCTTCGGGGCCAATCGTTCCGAAGAGACTCGTTACAAGCTCTTCGCGGATCGCGTCCAGCGGGGGATTCGTAACCTGAGCGAAAAGCTGCTGGAAGTAGTCGTAAATCAAGCGGGGACGCGCCGACAGAACAGCAATCGGCGTATCTGTGCCCATAGAGCCGATGGCTTCCGCGCCCGTACGCGCCATCGGTGAGATGAGGATGTTCACCTCTTCCTGCGTGTATCCGAATACACGCTGGCGCAGCAATACACGCTTGTGCGGCATGTGCACATGGACGCGCTTGGGCAGCTTCTCAAGCGGAAGCAGCCCCTTTTCCAGCCATTCGCCGTACGGATGCTCAGCGGCTAGTTCCGCTTTGATCTCGTCGTCGCTGACGATGCGGCCCTCTTTGGTGTCAACGAGGAACATGCGGCCGGGCTGCAGGCGCAAACGCTGCACGACGCGCGACGGCTCGATGTCGAGAACACCAACCTCGGAAGCCATCACGACGAGGCCGTCATCTGTCACCCAGATACGCGAGGGGCGAAGGCCGTTACGGTCGAGCACAGCGCCAACCAGGTCACCATCGGTGAAGCACACTGAGGCCGGGCCGTCCCACGCCTCCATCAGTGAGGCGTGGTACCGGTAGAACGCGCGCTGTGCGGGATCCATCGACTCGTGACGCTCCCAAGCCTCCGGAATCATCATGAGGACGGAATGCGGCAGTGAGCGCCCACCGAGATGCAGCAATTCCAGCACCTCGTCAAAACGCGCAGTGTCGGACGCACCGGGCGTCACGACAGGGAAGATCTTCTCGAGAGCCCCGTCACCGAAAATGTCCGACTTGATGAGCGCCTCACGCGCGCGCATCCAGTTCTCGTTGCCATTAACAGTGTTGATTTCACCGTTGTGCGCTACAAGGCGGAAGGGATGCGCCAGCGGCCACGAAGGGAACGTGTTCGTCGAGAACCGCGAGTGGACGATGCCAAGGGCACTCTCCACCCGATCGTCCTGCAAGTCGAGGTAGAGCTCCTTGAGCTGAGGCGTAGTCAGCATGCCCTTATAGACGATGGTGCGCCCAGACAGCGACGGAAAGTACACCGTCTCCTGACCGGGGCCATCCTGGCCCGGGCCCTCTTTGCCGAGTTCGTGCTCGGCGCGTTTGCGGAGCACATAGACGCGACGCTCAAGGTCCATCCCGGTGAGCGGCGAATTCGAACCCGTGAGGAAGGGCTGCCAGAAGGTCGGCATTGCGTCGCGTGCCATCCGGCCGAGCGAAGACGCGTCGACGGGCACTTCGCGCCAGCCGAGCACCTTCAGCCCCTCCGACTTGGCAAGCTTCTCGAATGCGCTGCGCGCATTCTTGGCCGCCCAAGCGCCTTGTGGGAAAAAGCCGATTCCAGTCGCGTACGCACCCGGGTCAGGAAGGGCAAAGTCGACGACCTCGCGGTAGAACCTGTCGGGCACCTGAATAAGGATGCCCGCACCGTCACCACTGTTCGGTTCTGAACCTGCGGCGCCACGGTGCTCGAGGTTCAGCAGCGCGGTGATCGCCTTGTCGACGATGTCGCGGCTTCGCCGACCGTGCATGTCGACGACGAAAGCCACACCACACGAGTCATGCTCGTTGGCGGGATCGTAAAGGCCGTACCGGCCCGGCATCTTCTTCATAGGTCGCTTTCGCGGCTGGGGTGTTCGGTCATTCTCCGCGCACTCCGATCCTGTTGGACTGAAGTACGTGAGTTTCGCGGACGAGGGCGTTACGGTGAAGGTGCCCCGTACAGTGACGGCAACGGGTTATGCCCGCGTCGTCCCGATACGTTGTCCAGTGAGCTGGCGCCGCTTTGCGCGCAGTTCAAGCCTCCACGATAAGGCAGGGAGCCACAGTCAGGGCAAATTAGGGTACGTTACCAACGCGATGACCTGCGGTTTTTATTCTGAATCGTGATCTCGTCAACACCGTCAAGCCCCACGGACTGGGATAAGAATATCCCCTGGTCCAAGAAACAACAATGAACGCGCCCCGAACGGGGAGATGTGCTTCGCTGACCGCAGCGATGAGATCAGCTACGGCCAGCGTGGTGGGCGAGGGGGGACTTGAACCCCCACGTCCTTACGGACACTGGCACCTGAAGCCAGCGCGTCTGCCAATTCCGCCACTCGCCCGAGCGACCGGGAAACAGTAGCACGAATCACCAAGGAACGATAAACAGCAGGTCACGGGTACGCTCCGGCGTGTCACGGGTCGGCTAAGACCCGACTGCGAAAGCCCCTCCCGGGACCGATCCGCACTACCATTAACGGCAGGAGATTTCGCGACCTGGTGCCCACACGAGAATTCGTGCTCACCTGGTCGCTTTCGCCATGTCACCACGAGTGCTTGGAGCGCGGCGAAAGCAAGACGTCAGAAAGGAGGCCCCATGGGAATGCTCGACCGGTTCGAGCGAAAACTCGAAGGGGCCGTCGGGGATGCGTTCGCGCGACTGTTCCGCAGTGCTGTCGTTCCACAAGAGATCGAGTCGGCTCTTCAGCGGTCGGCTGCTGACGGGGTTCAGGAACTTGACGGGGGATACCTCCTCGCACCCAATAACTATGTGGTCACGATCGGCGCATCCGACCACGAACGACTCACAAATGACCGAGAACTAACCGAACGAGTGTTTGCGCGGCACCTTGCTGAGTTCATCACCGAACAAGGTTGGCAGACATACGCCGCAGTGCGCGTGCACTTCGACATGTCAGACGAGCTTCATACTGGGCAATTCCGTGCTTCGGGGATCATCGACCCCGACGTGGCGCCACAGTCCGGTGCTGTCTGGCCGGTCGCGGCAAGCAATCAACCGGCAAGCATTCAAGAGTCCCCCGAAGCAGATCAACAGTCAGGAGCTGGCTCTATGACCCCTCAGCGCGATGCCGTCCGCAGCATCGGTCGGCACCTGTTCGGTACCCGCCGCGGACGCAGCCACGAGGAAACTGCCTATCCGTCTGCGTACCGTTCCGGATCGAAGGGGCAGTCGGCATCTGAATCACAGGGCGAATCCGCATACTACGATCCCGATTACGGTGAGCCGATCTACGATGACCTCGATTTCGCTGAGGAGAGCTACGATCAACAGCCCGAAGCAGCGTCACCGCCCATCCACCGCCGCCCGACTCAATGGACCCGCCAAGCGTTAACAGCGGTCCTCGAACTCGGCGACGGGAGCGGCCGGAGTCTCACCATGCGGAAGGGTGCCACCGTTATCGGTCGCGGGCAGGACGCGCAGTTCCGCGTCCCCGATACGGGTGTCTCCCGACGGCACGCGGAGATCCGCTGGGACGGCCAGCTTGCGCTGCTGTCAGACCTGAAATCTACAAACGGCACAACGGTAAATGGATCCCCCATCACGGTGTGGCAGCTTGCGGATGGGGACGTTATCCGGGTAGGCCATTCCGAGATCATCGTGCGGATCAACTGAATTCGGCAGGTGTCCCACTCTCAAGGGGATTTCTGTGGACAATAGGCGGTGATCGCCACGTGGTACGGATCCACCGAAGAGGAGGTGTGCACCCATGCAGGGGTTAGTTCTGCAACTCACGCGCGGTGGGTTCCTCCTCCTGCTTGTGCTGTTCGTCTGGGCAGTGCTTCGGGTCCTGCGGGCTGATATCTACGCAGGGTCGGGGCTGCGTGTGCCGAGCCGCCAGAGCGCGGGAAAGCCCCGTCTAGGCCTCCTGTCGCGCAACAAGGTCGCGCGAACTCTGATCGTGACCCAGGGTGCGCTCGCGGGTACCCGCATCACTCTGAGCAGTCAGCCGATATTGCTGGGCAGAGCAGATGATTCAACATTGGTGCTCACCGACGACTACGCGTCCAATCGGCATGCACGAATATCCCCGAAAGGCAACGACTGGTACGTCGAAGACCTCGGATCAACCAATGGCACGTACCTCGATCGCGCAAAGGTGACTACGGCAGTGAGAGTTCCGCTCGGTACGCCCATCCGTGTGGGCAAGACTGTGATCGAGCTCCGGCCGTGACCCTGGTCCTGCGCTACGCGGCACGCAGTGACCGGGGCCTCGTCCGGGCGAACAACGAGGATTCCGTCTACGCGGGCGCTCGCCTGCTAGCTCTCGCGGACGGTATGGGCGGTCACGCGGCAGGCGAGATCGCATCCCAGCTGATGATCTCTGCGCTCGCACCGCTCGATGAAGACGAACCCGGCGGAGACCTGCTCAGCAAACTCGCGTCGGCGACACGCGCGGGAAACGAGGAGATCGCGCACCAGGTTGAGGAAGAGCCCGAACTCGAGGGCATGGGGACCACTTTGACCGCCATCTTGTTCGGGGGCACCAAGCTCGGCCTCGTACACGTCGGTGATTCCCGGGCATACCTCATGCGCAACAGCACGCTCACCCAGATCACCCGGGACGACACCTTTGTTCAGTCCCTCGTTGACCAGGGAAAGATCACCCCCGAGCAAGCCCACACGCATCCCCAGCGTTCGCTGATTATGCGCGCGCTCACGGGCAACGACGTCGAACTCACCCTGACCGTCCGCGAGGTCCGGGTCGGAGACCGTTACCTCCTTTGCTCAGATGGGCTGTCCGACGTCGTCAGCGATGAGACGATCGCAACGACCCTCCTTGAGGGAGATCAGGCACACGCCGCCGATCGGCTAATCGAGCTCGCACTGCGCAGCGGCGGACCGGATAACGTGACCGTGATCGTCGCAGACGTCATCGACGTCGATTACGGCCAAAGCAGGCCGATCGTCGCTGGCGCGGTATCGGGGGACCAGGAGGACGCTCCCCTGCCCAACACCGCGGCTGGCCGCGCAGCCGCGATGCGGCCGCCGCGCGCGAAGCCACGCCGTGTCGCGGCAGCGATCGCGCCGCCTCCGCCAAAGAAGAAGCATCCGTTCCGATGGATCGCACTCGCCTCTGTGCTTGTCCTTCTGATCGCTGGCGCCCTCGTTGCGCGAACCGTCGTACGAAGCAACTACTACGTCGGCGAGTCGGATGGCCAAGTCGCAATCATGCGTGGCCTTACCGGTTCCTTCCTGGGCATACCGCTGCAGGAGGTAAATAAGCTTGGCTGTGTCGACGACGGCGGCGGATTGACGCTACTCGATGCTGGGGAAACGCCGCCCTCAGGCGCTGACTGTTCACTACTCACCGTCAATGACCTGGTCCCCTCCGCTCGGGAACAAGTTCGCATCGGGCTGCCCGTTGGTTCCTACAACGAAGTTGAGAATCAGCTGACTCAGCTCTCCCAGAATGAACTGCTGCCGGTTTGCCAGACCCCGCGCCAGACCCCGCAGACCGAGCCTGCCGCAAACGGCGACGAAGATGGCCCCGAAACTACCGGGGACTCCAGCACCTCACCGCGAGGCAATCAGCTCCAAGTGCCTGGATTCACCTGCAGGACGAGTCGCTGATGACCCCACAGCCGCCACCCAGCTCAGCCGGCCCGTCCACGCCCCGGCCGTTCTCGCGGCTGGGGCTCACCGGTACTCGAAACTCCGAGCTGCTTCTTCTCGCCTGCGTCGCAGTGATCGTGAGTGCTGCCTTCGTGATCGTCCAGGCGAGCCTGCAACAAGCGGTGACGGCAGACTTCGCCCGGTACATGGGTGCGCTCGTGGCGCTGATCGCCATTGCACACGTCGCGATAAGGCAGTTCGTGCCTTATGCCGATCCGGTTATCCTGCCGATTGTCGCGTTGCTTAATGGGCTCGGCCTAGTGCTGGTGCACCGGCTCGACCTCGCAGAGCAAGAGGCTGCACGAACTGCTGGACGCGCGATCCCCGCGCCGGACGCCTCGAAGCAGATCCTCTGGACCGCAGTCAGCATAATGGTGTTCATCACCGTGCTGTATTTCCTCCGAGACCACCGAAAACTTGCCCGTTACAGCTACACCGTGGGACTGGTGGGGCTGGTTTTCCTCGCCATTCCTGCTTTTCTCCCAGCCAGCCTGTCGGAAGTCAATGGGGCAAAAATCTGGATCCGTCTGCCGTTTATCAGCATCCAGCCTGCCGAGTTCTCCAAGATTCTGCTGCTGATTTTCATCTGCGGCCTGCTTGTCGCCAAGCGTGACCTTTTCACCACGGCGGGCAAGCACGTCATGGGCATGGACTTTCCCCGTTTGCGCGACCTCGGGCCTATCCTCGCCGCCGCAGGTATCGCGCTGGCCATCCTCGTAATCCAGACCGACCTCGGAATGTCGCTGCTCCTGTACACAACCGTCCTGGTGCTTATGTACATCGCAACGGAACGCGTCGGCTGGATCATTATCGGTGGAGCGATCTTCTTAACCGGGGCGACTGTCGCGTACATGCTATTCGGACACGTGCGCGTCCGCGTGAACGTGTGGCGCGATCCATTCGACGACTACTTTGGCACCGGTTATCAGATCGGCCAGTCACTTTTCAGCCTTGCGACGGGAGGCCTGTTCGGGACCGGACTCGGCAGCGGACGGCCCTCGGAAGTTCCATTCGCGAAAACCGACTTCATTGTCGCCACGATCGGTGAAGAACTAGGCCTGGTCGGGCTGACAATCGTGCTACTGCTCTACTTGATTGTGATGATCCGTGGATTGCGTGCGGCGATCGCCGTCCGGGACAGCTTCGGGAAGTTGCTTGCTGCGGGATTGTCGTTCATCCTTGCCATGCAAGTGTTCGTGGTCATCGGCGGCGTGACGAAACTCATCCCGCTCACCGGTCTGACAACCCCTTTCATGTCCTACGGAGGATCGTCTCTGCTCGCGAACTACATCCTCGTGGCGATACTTCTCGTGATTTCACACGAAGCTCGTAATCCCCATGAACCCGCTCGTCGCGCCGGACCTGCTCCGATCGCGGACGCGCCGACCGCGATGGTGAAACGAACGTGAACACGTCACTTCGCCGCGTCTCAGTGGCCGTCATGGTGATGATCGTCGCGCTCATCGCCAACTCCGCGTACGTGCAGGTTTTCCGCGCCGATGATCTACGCAGCAATCCGTTCAATTCGCGCGTACTCATCGACGAGTTTTCACGCCATCGAGGGCAAATCTCGGCAGCCGGGCAGGTGCTCGCATCGTCGGTGCCCTCCGACACGCGCTTCCGTTACCAGCGTGTCTACCCAGATGACGCCACCAGCCCGCTCGCTTTCGCTCCTGTCACGGGCTTCTACTCGATGCAGTACCGATCGTTCGGGCTTGAGAACGCGGAGGATGCGCTCCTTAATGGCTCCGATGACCGCTTGTTCGGGCGCCGGCTCGTCGACCTCATCACAGGTCGCGACCCGCGCGGCGGCAACGTCGTGACCACCCTGGATCCGTTCGTCCAGCAGGTTGCCTACGACCAGCTCTCCAGCCGCGGTTACAACGGTGCCGTTGTCGCGATCACGCCTTCAACGGGTGAGATCCTCGCGATGGCGAGTACTCCAAGTTACGACCCCAACCCGCTCGCCAGCCACGACTCCGCCGTCAGCAGCGAAGCGTGGCGCGCCCTGCAGGCTGACCCCGACAATCCCCTCGTCAACCGTGCTGTGCAGAACACCTATCCACCCGGTTCGACTTTCAAAGTCGTCACCACAGCAGCCGCGCTCGCAGCAGGTGTAACACCAAACGATCAGTTCACAGCCGCATCCCAGTACACGCTGCCCGGGACGACCACGACCCTGCAGAACTACGGTGGTGCCACCTGCGGCGGCGGTTCGACCGCCACACTGCTGGAAGCCTTCCGGCTGTCCTGTAACACCGCTTTCGTCGAGATGGGCATAGAGACGGGCGCGAGTGCGCTGCGGTCAACAGCCGAAGCATTCGGTTTCGACGCCGAACAATCTCAGATCCCGCTGAACGTGGCTCCTTCGACTGTTGGTGAGATCGCCGACGACGCGTCATTGGGTCAATCCAGCATCGGGCAGCGCGACGTTGCCGTAACACCGTTGCAAAACGCGGTACTTGCCGCCACAATCGCTAACGGCGGTGTACGGATGGAGCCTCAGCTGGTTCACCAGCGGCAGGGCCCAGATCTGTCCGTGCTGGAGTCCACTGCGCCTCAAGAAGCGGGGCGGGCGGTTTCTCCGGCTGTCGCAGAAACAATCCGGCAGCTGATGGTGGCGTCAGAACAGAACACCGCCGGCGCCGGAAGTGTGCCGGGAGTGCAAATCGCGTCGAAAACGGGGACGGCCGAGCACGGGACTGACCCCCGGAACACCCCGCCGCACGCGTGGTATATCGCATTTGCGCCAGCGGAAAACCCGCAGGTGGCCGTTGCGGTGATTGTTGAGGACGGCGGCGATAGAGCGCTCGCCGCGACTGGCGGATCGGTCGCTGCGCCTATTGGCCGGGCCGTAATCCGGGCTGCATTGCAGGGGGGCTGAACGTGACGCTGAATAGCGGAACCGTCATCAAGGACCGTTACCGGCTACAGCGATTCATCGCTAGCGGCGGAATGGGTGAGGTATGGGAGGCGCTCGACACCGTTCTTGATCGCCGCGTGGCCATCAAGATTCTGAAAAGCGAACTGTCAGCCGACTCCGAGTTTCTCTCACGCTTCCGGATCGAAGCACGCACGACGGCTCAGCTGCACCACCCCAGCATCGCGAGCATCTTCGACTACGGCGAAACCAGCGATGACGCAGGGCGCTCGACGGCGTTCCTTGTCATGGAACTCATCAATGGTGAGCCGCTGAACGCCGTGATCTCACGGATGGGCAGAATTCCTGTTCCCCTAGCACTAGACATGCTCGAACAGACCGGGAACGCGCTGCAGGTCGCCCATGAGGCCGGTCTCGTCCACCGCGACGTCAAACCCGGCAATATTCTTGTCACGCCTGCAGGCCAAGTGAAGATCACCGACTTCGGCATCGCAAAAGCGATCGACGCCGCGCCGGTTACGCGCACCGGGCTCGTCATGGGCACTGCTCAGTACATCTCGCCCGAACAGGCCTCCGGGCAGAACGCAACCGCGGCAAGCGACGTGTACTCGCTTGGGGTGGTCGGTTATGAAGCGATCGCGGGCAAGCGTCCCTTCGTCGGCGAAGGCGTGCTCACCGTCGCGATGAAGCACATCCATGAGGCCCCTGCCCCTCTTCCCGACGATGTGCCCGCTGAAGTACGGACACTTATTGAGGTGGCACTGTCGAAGGATCCCGCGACTCGCTACGCCAACGGCGGCGCATTTGCGTCCGCTGTGGCGAAGGTCCGCGCGGGGAAGCAGCCGCCGGATCTCCGCGGTGCCGCTGCGGGCGCCGGTGCAGCTGCGGCTGTGGGCGCAGCATCGACGCGAGTGATGCCGCCCACCGGAGCAAACACGCGCAGCGCATCACGCGCGGCGCCCGCCGCCTACGGCTACCAGCCAGCGACTGCCGCCCACGGGTACTCGACACCCCCACCAGCGGGGCTGTCAACAGGGCAGAAAGCCGTAGCGTGGGGTGCTGCGGCGCTGCTCGTGCTCGCTCTTATCACCACCGGCATCCTCATGATGAGCCGTATCACTGACACGCGGGATCCGATTGCCCCGCCGGTGCAGACCACCGAGGTGCCGGTCCAGCCGGAGCCGGAACCGATCGTTCCCACAACACCCGAGGAAACGACACCGGAGACCACCGAGCCGGAACCGACAACACCCGAGGAAACCCCCGAGACGGACGAACCCCCGGTAACGGAACCCGACGACCCCGAGACCGTCACGGAAACGCCTGACGGGTTACTGCCACGGATCATTCCTGGCCGTGGCAACAGTGCTGGTCGCGGCCCGTCCGAACTTCCGGAGGACGTCTCCACACCCAGCGTGGACTCCGAAGCAGCGGTCGGCGAGGCAGAGGAGACGCCGGAGGAATCCGGCCCATGATTACGCCGCGGCAGTTGTCCGGCCGATACGAACTCGGCGAGACAATCGGGTTCGGCGGAATGTCTGAAGTTCATCTAGCCCGCGATCACCGTTTACAGCGTGACGTGGCAATTAAGGTTCTACGCGCTGACCTTGCCCGCGACCCAAGCTTCTATCTCCGGTTCCGACGGGAAGCGCAGAACGCGGCCGCATTGAACAACTCCACGATTGTTGCGGTTTACGACACTGGTGAAGCGCACACGGAAGCTGGGCCACTGCCCTACATCGTCATGGAGTATGTGGACGGCGATACGTTGCGCGATATCGTCCGTCTCAATGGGCCGATGACGCCGATGAAGGCGATGGAGGTTATCTCCGACGTCTGTACGGCACTCGAGTTCAGTCACTCGAAGGGGATAGTTCATCGTGACGTGAAACCGGCGAACATCATGATTTCGCGCAGCGGCGCGATCAAAGTGATGGACTTCGGGATTGCGCGCGCGATCAGCGACAGCACGAACACCATTACCCAAACCGCGACGGTAATCGGTACCGCACATTACCTGTCACCTGAGCAAGCGCGTGGCGAGAAAGTAGGCCCGCGCTCTGATATCTACTCGCTCGGCTGCGTCCTCTATGAACTGGCCACTGGTCAGCCACCATTCACTGGCGACTCCCCCGTTGCGGTGGCCTACCAGCATGTGAAGGAGGATCCGCTACCGCCGTCGCAGATCGATCCCAGGGTACCGCGTGAACTCGACGCGATCATCCTCAAAGCGATCAGCAAGAACCCCGCGAACCGCTATCAGACTGCCGCGGAAATGCAGAGCGACCTCCGCCGCGCAATCGACGGCCAGAAACCGAGTGCCCCCTCGGTGATGACCGATGAGGAGCGGACGACGATCATCGGGATCAGCTCGGTGCCCGGGGACGAGGCTCCAATGCCGACAGCGGATGTCTATCCGCGTGGCCGGCGCCTAGTTCGCCGAAGCATTTTGCTTGTTCTGCTGGTCGCGCTCCTTGCGTCTGCCGCTTTCGCTGTGACGTGGATGCGACGGGATGATGCCGTGGTGATGGTCATGGTTCCGTCGGTCGTTCGCTTGTCGTCCGCTGAGGCACAGAGCGAGTTGGGGCAACTTGGTTTCGATGTATATACAGAGTTCCGCGCGGACCTATCAGTCCCTGAAGGCAACGTCATCGGCACGGATCCGCCGTCAGGCACGCAAGTCACGCAAGGCAGCCAGGTCACTGTGCATGTGTCGACTGGCCCTGGGAGGGTGCCAGTACCCGACATTGCGCAACTCACAATGGATGAGGCGCGCGATGCGCTCGAAGATGCTGGTCTCGAGCTCGCTGAGGACATCGAACGTGTGGCGTCGTCCGCAGCGGACGCCGACCTAGTGATTCGCCAGAACCCTTCGTCCGGAGTGTCCGTAACTGTCGGTACCGCTGTGCGCGTCACCATCGGTACAGGACCTGAGCTCGTTCGCATCCCGGACGTTACTGGGCAGAATGTCGTGATTGCTGAGGCGAATCTCAGTGCCGCAGGATTTGCTGTCGATATCGACGAGATCGACTCGGACGAACCCGCCGGGACGGTGGCGACCATGTCTCCGCAGGGTGGAACGCAAGCCGTCAGCGGCAGCATCGTCACCATCCGCGTCTCAAACGGAGCACAGCTGACAATGCCCAACCTCGTAGGTCGGCGGCCGTCCGAAGCGCTGGACTTGCTGCGCTCTGCCGGGTGGACGGGCGATGGCCTCGCGGAGAGCACGCGAGCCACCCTGAACCCCGCCGAGGTTGGGCGAATCGTGTCTCAACAGCAAAGCGCCGGTTCAACAATCAGGCGGGGAGACACCATCGCCGTCGAGGTGGGTGAACTGGGCATTCCCCAGTAGGCGCTCAGTGTGTGAGCGCGGTCCCCAATGCGGCTGCCATCTCCTCTTCGAGGCGCAATACCAGTTCTTCGGCGGGCCGCTTTCCGCACATTTCCAGCCAGTTCGCGAGCATCCGGTGCCCGCCTTCTGTCAGCACCGACTCTGGGTGGAATTGCACACCGTGGATCGGGAGCTCGCGATGCCGAAGCGCCATGATGACGCCGCTATCCGTCTGCCCCGTGACCTCGAGGATGTCCGGCATGGTTTCCGGCCGAATCGACAGCGAATGGTACCGGGTCGCGGTGAACGGGTCGGGCAGGCCCGCGAGCACGCCGGTACCAGTGTGGTGCACCACCGAGGTTTTGCCGTGCAGCAACTCGGGGGCCCGGTCGACCACGCCGCCAAACACTGCACCAATCGCCTGGTGTCCGAGACATACACCCAGTAATGGCGTTGCTTCGGCTGCTGCTGCTTCGACAAAGGGCATCGTGACGCCAGCCCGCTGTGGCGTGCCCGGGCCGGGGCTCAGCAATATGCCGTCGTAGTTGCGGGCATGCTCACGCAACCGGCCGTCACCTCGTAGTTGCTCGTCGTCGTTGCGCCACACGTCAGCTTCGACCCCAAGCTGGCCCAGGTACTGCACCAAGTTGAAGACAAAGCTGTCGTAGTTGTCGACGACGAGAATTCGCATAAGGGAAGGGTACCGGGTGCAGCTAGTGAACGGGTCGCGCGTATCTCAGCGAGGGGCGGCCTTCGTACGCCGCTACCTGCAGTTCGTCCTCCGCTTCGACCTCGTACCCGAGGCCGTAGCGAGCCGCATACTGGCGGAACAGGCGCACCCCGGGTTCACTGTCCAGGGAGTCTTCCAGTTCCTCAGCGTCGCCGATGGCGGTGATGACGTACGGCGGGCTATACGCTCGCCCGTGGAGGAGAAGAGTGTTTCCGATGCAGCGTGGAGCACTCCACGTTGTGATTCTCTCGTCCTGCACCGCGATCGCAGTCGCTCCGCCCGCCCACAATGCGTTCAGCACACTTTGCAAGTCCTGCTGGTGGACGACCAGGTCGTCCGGCGACGCACCCGGAGGGTAGTTGCCATACTGGTCGCGAGGAGCATCAGTTAGTGTCACCACTAGACCCGGACCCGCAACTTCAGTCAACGCTCCGGGGCCTGCGAGCGGTTCGAGTCGATCCAGCGCTTGAGCAACACCCTGATCGGATGCTGCTTCGGACTGCGCTTCGCGCAGCTGTGCGGTCAGGGCATCACGCTGCTGCTCAACGTCACGCACTGTGCTCTCGACATCACTCACGAGATCTGACAGACGGGACGTGTGCAATTCCCGTAATTCGCCACCTTGCGACGATGCGTGGGCGCTGGCCAAGAGGAAACCGGCAGCGATGCACACTACGGGCACACCGTAACGCCAATTCTTCCTCACAACTCGTCCTGTCGATGGTGGCCCGTCGATGGTGACCTAGCTCTACCCGCTAGGTTAGCGTGTTATATAGGCCTCTATCGAGGTCTGGCTTGCCGGGTTTTACGGCTCGGTGGGTCGCTCAAACAAACTCTCTCGTGGAGAACGACCGAGGAACAGATGCCCAAGTCACGCGTTCGCAAGAAGAACGACCACTCGACCAGCCCAACCACAAGCCGCACTCCGGTGAAGGTCAAAGGCCCGTCGAGCACGCTCTATGTCTCGGTGATGCTCGGCTTCATGCTCGCAGGTTTGATCTGGCTCGTTGTGTATTACCTAGCCAGTGAGGAGATTGCGTGGCTCAATCAGCTTGGCCCGTGGAACTTCCTTATCGGTTTCGGCCTATGGATCGTCGGGCTCGTCATGACGCTGCGCTGGCGATGACAAATTACACACATGTAATTATCCCCAACTGTGGATAACCCCTGTGGATAACAGGTCTAGTTTTCCACAGGGTGTGGAAGAGCTTGAGTGGTCACCGCGGCCCGCCGCTCTCGGAGTCGCAGCGGCGGGCGGTATCACACTGTCCGCAGTCGCAGTCGTGCTGCGTGCCGAACCCGCCGGCCTCTTCCTCACCGGGCTCGCAGCGCTACTGCTCATCGGCATTGCAGTCGCGGGCTCGCTTGCCCGCCCACGCCTCGCGATCCGCAAGCCAGACGATTCCGACAATCCACTGCTCGTGTTCCGAAGCTTCCTTGGGAAACAGCACACATTGAGGGAGAGCGAGATCGAGCGGGTTCACATCGTGCGTTACCCACGATGGGGCCGACGGGTGCCGATGCTGGAAATCGAACTGGCGCCGCCCTCAGATCGGCTCATCATCTTGAGCCGATGGGACCTGGGTACTGAACCCCTTGACGTTGCGCACACGCTGGCGCGTCACGGCGTCCGAAGTGTCGACATCTCGCCTGGCGCCGAAGGCTAAATACCCCAGATCAACTCTCTCAACATGACGACCCGGATCGCGATGGTCGCGACGATGATGAGGGTGATCACGACCAACGCGACCACCCCGATGCGACTCGCCCGCTGCGCGCTCAAACGCTGGCCACCGAACAGCCGCGGTAGATAAAGCAGGGCGGCCGCCGATGCGGCACCGGCAGCGAGGCCACCGAGATGTCCCCACAGGGAAATCGCGGGGATCGTGACACTGATGAAGACGTTCAGGCCGATAATGACGAGGATGCCGGTGGGATTCTGCCGGAGCCGGGTGAGAATAACCGCGAGCGCACCAAACAACCCAAATACTGCACCACTGGCGCCCGCGGTGGCAGCGTCGATCTGCATCCACATCACCGCTGCTGAGCCGCTGAGCAGTGAGATGGCGTAGACCGCGAGGTAGCGCCACCTTCCGAGAACCAGCTCGATCTCTCGCCCCACGATGAACAGCGCGAACATGTTGACGAGCAGGTGGATCGGCCCGTAGTGGAGGAAACCGGAGCCGATGAGACGCTCATATTCGCCCGCAGCTACGTACGGGGGGAAAAGCGCGAATGACTCGAAGATTCCAGACCCGCGGTAATTCGCCGCAAGATTGCCGGACTGCATCACCGTGAGCGCGAAGATCAGGACGTTTACACCGATCAGGGCTTGCGTGACGACCGGGCGCGTGTGCTCAGTGGGCATCGGGGCTCCCGCAATAGTGCGTGCTTGCGGCGTGTTGCGGGCCGCTGCCGCGATGCAGTTCACACATTGAAAGCCAACCGGCGCTTCACGCAAACATTCGGGACAGTACGGACGGCGGCACCGTGCACACTGCAGGCCGGTAGGTCGATCGGGGTGACGCACGCACCCCGGCTGGGGCACTGGTGCTCCTCCCCAGCCGGGGTGGGACATGATGATTTACTCCGAGAGTGTGATGCTGTTTATCACCACAGGGTCGACTGGGCGATCTGCCCGATCAGTCTTGGTGGTCGCAATCGCGTCGACAACCGCGCGGCTATCGGCGTCAACAACCTCGCCGAAAATTGTGTGGCGCATGTTGAGGTGCGGCGTCTTCGTCACAGTAATGAAGAACTGTGATCCGTTGGTACCCGGGCCGGCATTAGCCATCGCGAGGAGGTAGGGCCGATCGAACTGGAGTTCCGGGTGGAATTCGTCGCCGAACTCGTAACCCGGTCCGCCACGGCCCGTGCCGGTGGGATCGCCGCCCTGGATCATGAACCCATCAATGATGCGGTGAAAAACCGCTCCATCGTAGAAGGGGCCACTCTTACTCCCGGAGGCGTTCTCGGTCTTGTATTCAGCGGAGCCGTCCGCGAGGCCAACGAAGTTGGCGACCGTTTTCGGTGCATGGTTGCCGAATAGGGAAATGTTGATGTCGCCGCGATTCGTGTGCAACGTCGCGACAGCGGTCTGATGTGGTGAAGTCACGGGTTCCATCGTGCCATCCCGGCGAATTTTGTGACGCGCGCCCCGCTCAGAGACCTCACGGGACCATTAGTGTGGTCAAGGGAGGTACCCACTCCAGTCACAGAATGGGGAGGTTTGATGCGCGGAAAGCACGGCAAGAAGTCGAAGTCCCTTGGCGGAACGCTCGGAAAATCGATCGCCGCTGCTGCGGTGCTCGCTGGTGTTGCAGGTGGGGTGAAGATGTTCATGCGTCGCGGGGAGGGAATAGATGAGCCAGCACCCGCACCGCCCACTTTGCAGGACTACGACAACCCCATCCGGTAGCCGCCGAACCAGTCAGTTCGGCGACAGCCCTAGACTGACTGCCATGAAGACACTGTTCAGCCTCGAGGAAGTCGACATGGACTTCCTCGCCGCGGCTCCCTATCGTTACGAGTTCATCACCGAACTCCCAGCCCAGATCGACGACGTGTGGGCCGGTCTCGCAGGTGACGCGCCACTCTCCTGGTGCAAGCTCGTCAAAGATGCGCGGTACACCACCGAGCGGCCCTTCGGCCCGGGCACCATTCGGCAACTCACCGTGATGCCTGGTCTGGTCACCGTCGAGGAGAAGTTCTTCCTCTGGGATGAAACACCGGGCGAGCGGTACGAGCACGCGTTCTCGGTCGTCAAGTCGTCAGCCCCAGGACTGAAGCGTTTCGGCGAAGCCACACTGCTCGAGGCAACGGAATCCGGAACCCGATTGACCTGGACCTTCGGCATCGAGCCACAATTGCCGCTGCGTCCCGCGCTGCCCCTTGCGAACCCTGCGCTACGGCAGGGGTTCAAGAGCCTGGTCACCGACACCGAGAAGTACTACGCCTAACTGAACTGAGTTCTAGGCTCCGATGGCCCGGAACAATGCGTTTCTGATTCGCCTGTTCCGGGGCTCATCGAGCATCGCCACACCGAGCTGGTTCATTGTGTAGCCGAATCCAATCCCCGTTGCAGGGTCGGCAAAACCCATCGAACCCCCAATGCCTGTCGTCCCGAATGCCCGGCCATCTCCGTCGCCCGGGCCGGGTACGGCGCCGAACCGAAACGCCGGATGCGGTTTCCGGAAGCCAAGGTGATAGCGGCTCGGGACGTGGAGAACGAGATCATCGTCCGGAACATCGCCCCGTTCTGATGCGGCCGCCAGCGCTGTCCGCACGTCCTCGGTGAATAGGTCAGTCAGCGCGGAACTGACCGCTGCACTATATAGTTTCGCCACCCCGCGAGCTGTGCCCACGCCGTTGGACGACGGGAGCTCGGGCGTCAAGAACGAGGGCCGAGTTGCATGGTGCGGGAACCCCACCTTCGGATTGGTCAGCGCCTGTACCGACAGCTGCGGCCGGCGAACGGCGGCATGAAGGGCGACGTCGACTCCGATTCGCCACGGCACTTCAGTGATGTTGTTGACGACCAGCCGCCGGTGCGTCCGTTCGAGAACTGCAACGTCGTCGAATTCGGTGCCCTCAGGTACACCAATCATGAACTGCGCTTCGTGCGGACCGGCGATCTCGTCAGCGAGGTACTGGCCCAGGGTTCTGCCACGCGGCTCTGCACGCCGGAAGACTTCATTCAGGTAAAACCCCAGCGAGATCGCGTGGTAGCCGTGGCGTGTGCCTGGCCGCCACCGGGGCTTCTCCGCAGCGAGGACTTCCGCGAGTCGATCGAGATCATGCAGATCCGCGGTGCGCAGCGGGGACTCGATCGCCGCTAATCCCGCCTGATGGTCCAGAAGCTGTCGTAAGGTGACGTTTTCCTTGCCATGGCAGGCGAACTCGGGCCAGTAGTCGGCAATGCGGGCGTCGTAGTCGAGGAAGCCTTTCGAAACGCCAGCGGCCACTACTAACGCAGCGATCCCTTTCGTGGTCGAGAACACGGGCACCCACGTGTCCCGTTCCCACGGGAGCCGCCTGCGCCGGTCACGGACGCCTGCCCAAACGTCGACGATCGGCTTTCCGTGCTGGAACACCGCGAGAGAAGCGCCAATCTCGCCGTGTTTCTCGAAGTTGACGCGAAACTCGTCGACGACCGCGCCTAAACCCGCATCCGTATCGCCATGGATCTCTATCTTGGTGGCTGCCACCGGGCTACCGTAACGCCGAGCCCGCGTATCGGGGCCGAAGATGGTTCTCAATTGAGGTGCGCATCACCGATTATCGAGTGTGGGCGGAAAAAACCTACACAAGTGGCCGCCCAAGTTTGTGGCGCACACGTGTGTCGAGCAACAGCAAGCGGAATCCCAACTGGGACAGCCAGAGTGGTTTACGTCGCTCACGCGCGATCAATCGCCGAACGTAACCGTCGAACCAGTCTTGATCCTCGGCTGTCCAGATTACGCCCAGCGCCTCGCGAAACGGTTGCGGAAGATACCCGATAGTGCGTCGGTACTTCAGGGGCCCGTACCGCTTCTTGATCAGTCGAGGGGCATAGTCGAAATGAGCGATACCCAACAGAAAGTCGCGCACTTCATCGCTGATATCGATCATCGCAACCTGCTGTTGCCAATAGACCTCGAACGCATCGCGGTCGGTGGGCCACAACTCCGCTGGCATCTGGAGCGTCGTTCCCAACACCATCCCCTGACGGTAAAATTCCTCACGATACTCTCCGCAGAGAGGACCATGCACGCGCTGGTAGATGTCCTCCCAGCCCACGTACAAACACGCTGCAACCCACAGTTGCAGGCGAACACTCATCGCGTCGTAGCTGACGGGGCTGTCCAACGTCGACCGAACTTGTACGTGCTGACGATTCACCGCCTGCCGGTAGCGCCGACGATCTGTGGCCGTGCCAAACACTGCCACCGCTAGATACGACGCCGTTGTGCGCGCGCGCTTGACCGGATGCCGATCCAAACGCCCGCTGTCGACAGTGCTGCGCGCAACCGCATACCCCACCGCCGGATTAGCCAACTGCATGATCACATTTGCAGTGCTCATTGTCTGGCCCATCGACAACAGCGATCGAGCGAACACTTTACTGTCTAGGCTGTCTAGATCAACCCTGGACAGGGCTCTCTCGTATCTCACGTACCCTCCCTCGATTGGTGCGTTCTGAACAGTCCTATATCGGCGAGGTAATGCTCCCGAGCGCGGTCCCAAGGGCAAGAATGCCGGCCACGAAAAGCCTCGGTATGTCCTCGG
This sequence comes from Hoyosella subflava DQS3-9A1, assembly GCF_000214175.1. Lineage (NCBI taxonomy): Bacteria > Bacillati > Actinomycetota > Actinomycetes > Mycobacteriales > Hoyosellaceae > Hoyosella > Hoyosella subflava. Next base: position 21,461 of record NC_015564.1, on the reverse strand, counting down.
TCACATACTGGGGAACGTATTCGAGTATTTCGATTGATCCCAATGTCGGATCCTTTCTTTCTGTCCTGGCTGTTGATTGCCGATGAACCTCAGGGGTAGTTCGGATTGTTGAACTCCGGGATTTCGATGCTGATGGGCCGTAGTTCTGACATGTAAAGCAGGACGAATTGGCGCAGGAACTCATCGAATGTCCAATACGCTTCGTCGGTGTTAGGCAAGGTCAGAAGGCCTTCCCGCACTTGGATGAACGGACCCCAGGAAACTTCGAGGAGCGGCCCCCAGACCGGTTCTCTGGGTATCAGCAGCCAGTCGGCGATCTGATCGCCCAGCACGAAGCGCGTGAGCGCGCCCAGAACGGGTCTAGTCAGGAGCGTGAGATCAATTTGCTTGCCGAGGTCGAGCAGCATGTCCGCAAGCTTGAGGCCTTCGGGGGTGGGAGCGAGGATCGGGTCGAGCACCTGTTCTGCCTGGGCGTTCGCTGCGGCCCATGTGCCGGGGATGTACTGATCTTCAACGCCGAGCATATGAGCGCTCACCTGCCAGGAGTGGAGGAAGGCGTCGGATTCGCTGGCAGGAATGGGCACTTTCCATGCGTTCAGCGTCCGCATGACAGTGGTGGGCAGACTGTGCCACGTAACCATAATGTCGTGCTGGCTGATCGGAATATTCTCGGGCGCGGAGCTTGTCCAGTGCGGGGACTTCGGCAGCAGGTTGCGCACCCCCGCATGCGCAAGTCTCGTCTTGACAGCGGTGACCATCATTTCGCCGTCGGGCTGGTAAGCGTTGCGCGACCCTATGTCGTACCCGAACTTCGCGGTTCTAGAGATGCGGCCCTTCATGTTCGCGCCGCCTTTTGAGTAGTACACCGCGCGCGCCTCTTGCGGGATAACCGTTGCAAGCATTCCGCTAGCAAAGCCGTAGAGCACTCCTAGGTAGGTCCCCCGTTTCTCGTTGAACTCGACAGCGGTCGCCAGCTTGTTCTGGTCCGCCCACGACGGAAGCTGGCGGGCTCGCTCAACGAAGTCCCGCACATCACCTGGCAGGCCATCTGGCAACGGTTGCCCGTTCTTCTTCCAGCCGCGCAGCAGTTCGTTCACCCTCGGAACGTCACCTCGATCAAGGAGATCAGCTACCAGCGGATCGGCTTCGGGATCCCACACCTGCCTGGGATCCACGCCGCTTCCTTCACCAAGTACTGAGCCGGCGGGCGACCAGGTCCAAGGGGTGCGGGCTGTGGCCGGTGCGGCCACCGCGAAAGCTCCCACCGCGCCAAGTGCGCCGCCAAACTTGAGCAAAGCGCGTCGATTCAGGTTCTCCATGCGTAGATGTCCCTTCGCCGTGGCCATTCACCAATGATACTGTGAAACACATATTGTTTCGTAGTTCCATTGGACTGTAATACACATCACAGCTTTGGCCAACTTGGCTGGTGTGAGCGACGCAGCCTCATAGCCCGACGGGCCTCAATCAACCGGTAGGCTTGCAGTTCCAACGATTCGCAGCGCCGTACGGCACACGAAGGGAGACCGTGAAGTTGTGGCAGCAGTGCGCGTGACAACCTCCAACGCGCAGTCTCTGGTCGAGCGGGCGTACGCCGACGCCGTCGAAAATGTAGATGACGGCGACATCACCCGCGCCCGTCTTCTCGATGCTGCCTACGAGCAGTTCTGCCAGCTGGGAATAGACCGTTCATCCATGGAGGACGTGGCTCGCCGAGCGGGCTTATCCCGGATCACTGTGTACCGCAAGTTCGAATCGAAGGGTGCACTCGTCAACCAGGTGATACTTCGGGAGTTCCGCCGATACTTCACGCAGTTCTTCAGCGACATACGACAGGTCGAGACTGTCGCCGACCGTATCGTCGTCGGCTTCGTTAGCGCGCTGCGGACCAGCTGGAACAATCCGCTCATCAGTGAGCTGATCAACGCAGAACCGACCGTGGCGACCGGTTCCATAGTCGGTGCTGACGGAAAAGTCTTTGCCGCTGTACAGCAGTTCGTGGCAGGTCAGCTCCGCAACGCGCAGCGCTCGGGCGCGGTCTCCAATGCAGTAGACATCGAACTCACAGCGGAAATGATGGTGCGAGTCTCCATTTCGTTCCTCACGATTCCGAGCCAGATCGTAGACCTCGACGACGATGCACAGCTCGCCGCGGTCGCCCGGCGGTTCCTCGTACCGATGCTGGATGTACCAGCGCCTGACGGCACATGATCGTGTAGCTTCCGGCATGGGCCACCGCGGCCCGAAAGTGGGCGGGGCAGAGCTCTTTTGCGCCGCCGACGGGCGGCGTATTCTCAAGCGAAAGAAGTCCACGGAGCCGCCGGGGTACGACATGGGCATATCACCGAAGCAGGCTGCATTGACCGGGACTGCTCTCGTGCCGGGCGAGGGTGAGCGCGTCACCGGATACGGCGTCATGGCTGCCCCATTTTCGAGCGGCCATCTCCTGGCGACCAGAACCTTTCCGGTGAGCAGTTTCGGTCCGCCCTACACATCCGTCTGGCACCGGGATCCAGAGGGGAACTGGACGATCTACAGCGATGTCGAGCCGGCGGCCAGTTGCGCGCGTTTTTTCAGCGCGGCACTTGTCGAGGCCAGTCAGGCTGACGTTAGTTGTTCGTGGGTTACGGACTCATCGATGCACGTATCTATTCCCGGCGTGCTGGACTGGGAGTTCGAACTGATGGAGTCCCCGCGCACAGCGATCATGAATGCGGTCGGCAAGGGAATGCCCGAAGCAATGTGGCGTAACAAGGGCGTTCTCGGTGCTATGGGTCCCGTTGCTGGGAGATTCCTCGGACTCGGCCATATCGGTCTTGCAGGCAATGTGCCGAACGGGCAGTGGTTCCGGGCAAATCCACGGCTTATGTGGTTCCTTCGAACCATCCGCGGATCGATCAGGGGCCAGGAACTTGGCTATGACACGCCACTTCGTGAGCAGGTCAAGCTAGGCGACTTCTGGCTGCCGAGCCGGGGAATCTTCGCGGTTGGAAATTCGCTCTTCGAGCCGCTTGATCCCGACCGCCACCAGCGGCCTGAACGATCTCTTTAGCCACGATCTCCGGATCTCAGTTGAGGTGCGAATCACCGATGTTGGGTGTGTAGGCCGTCCTTGCAATAACCCAGGGAGCGGCAAACGCCTCAGTCAGGAAGCTCACGATCGCCGGTGCCACTGCCTGCGGACGCGTCCGCAACGTCCACGAGCTAGGTACCGGCTGCAAATGCGCGTCCGGTATCTCCCTGGCGAGTTGCAACGCATCGAACCGTGAATGGAGGAACGCGCGTTCCGGGCCAATCACCAGCGCTGGCACAGAAATTGAGCGGCGGCGGTTACGCGGCGGCGCCACGCGACCCATGAACAGACCTTTGACCAGTGACGCATGCTCCTCGGTCGGGGTCGCCAGAAAATCCCATAATAGGCGGGTGGCGAGACTGTGCGACGGCAAAAACCCCGCGAGACGCCGTGCCCCCCACAAGACGGGACGCCCAAGCGTGAAGAGCTGGTGAGCTAAGAGCAACAGGGGCGCGAGATTCACCGATGATTTATCTAACATCGGAGACTCAGCGATTACAGCGACTGTTCGATTCGGTTCACGCAATGCAGCTTCGAGCGCCGCGTTCGCGCCCAGAGACGTTCCACCGAATACAGCGACCTCGCCCCCCATCGCATCAAGCAGGGCGACCATGCGTTTGCCGAGCGCTTCCGAGCTGTACTGCTCAGGATCCGCTTTTCTCCGTCCACTCGACAGCACCGAGTTCATGCACACGACGTGGAAGCCCTTTTCCGCGAGCGTACGAGCCATCGGCTCCTGCATCCGCCGCGACATCAGCAATGAGGGCGCGAGGATGACCAGTCGCCCACCCGAGCCGAACTCGGTGATTCCGAGCCGTACTCCTCCCACGACGACGTGACCCTCACGGCGGCGAACCTTTGCCGAACCAACGGCTGCGTGCACCTGTGACACTCACACTCCTCTGCAGGCGATGAAATACCCGTTACGCATTGTCGGCGAAGTGCAGATGCGAACGCAACGCAGTAGTTGCCAAAGTAACTATCCTCATCATCGCCGCGCGCTACCAGTTCCGCCGGAAAACTACAATCTTGTTGCCGCTGGGCGTGTCCGAGCGGCGACCGGACACCCGACCGGGCACCATTACGGGCATGACCGAAAACTCCACTGTAGGAACACGACCGCGCTGGTCCGCATCTGAGGCCGCGCGGCGTTGCGGAGTGGGCCGTGCAACGATCCAGCGTGCACTCGATGGCGGGAAGCTTCCTGGCGCGGTGAAGACCGAAGATGGCTGGCAAATCCCCCTTGAGGACCTGCTAGCTGCGGGGTTCAAGCCGGACCGCCCCTCCCCACCCGATGAACCGGCGAAGGATGAGACAACCGACAAAAACGAGACGCCTGCAGATGCTAGCCACCTCGGCAAGCTGACCGCGCGCGTCAGCGAACTCGAGACCGAGCTGGTGGTCGCGAAAACACGCGCCGAAAGCGAAGCAGCACGACGGGCTGCCGCGGAACAACTCGCCCAAGAACGTCTCGAGCGAGTGTCGGATCTGCGGACCGCGCTGCGCATGCTCGAAGCTGCCAAGCCGGCAACAACACAGCCGACCACGAATGGGAATGGGAATACGGGCGCCCCCACCCAAACTTCCACCGTCGTGATCGCTGCTCCGCGTCACCGGCGCCGTGAACGCCGCCGTACGTTCCGCGAGTGGTGGGCAGACCGCAAAATGCCCGACAACTCGTCGAACCCTGAGGTGGCTACCACCGAGGACGCTTCACGCAACGCCGGCACTGCCTCCAACAACGCAGCTCAGCACCAAGAGACCGGGCGGGGCGCTACCACGGTGATCGAAGCTGACGAAATCATCGAAGCTCCAGCTGCGCCCAAGAAATCCCAATAACACCACGTAAATCACCCGCGGTCATGACCGAGCAGGCTCTGTGAATGCTGCTCGGTCATGCTCGCGGTCACCGGTTCAGTGAGTTCTTCCTCACACTCGACGACAACGGCAGCACGACCGGCTTGCCCGCCCACGAGTAGCCCTACTCGCAGTTCACGGCCCTTTTCCTGAGCGCGCACTGGTGTTCCACGTGAAACCACCCCCTGCTCCACCGGCGGCGCCCCTCCGCTACACTCAACGACAAGAAGGGGCCATGACGTCCCTTTCGCGTCGTAGACGACTTCCTCTCTCCCCGCGTTGAGCGCGGGTCGATGATTCTTAATACGGCGAACGGATGCGCAGCTGCGCGTTCGCCATTTCCGCTGACGGCAGGGACACAGTATTTACGCTGTGCCGGGCTGCCTTGAGCGCCAATGCCTGAAAGGCACCATGAGTAACACTGCACCCTCCTCCGACTTCGCTGCGCTTGGCGTACCCGCCTCACTTGTCGCGGAACTCAGGAGTGCTGGGAAAACAAGTCCCTTCCCGATCCAGGCTGAAACCCTGCCCGATTCTCTGCAAGGCCGTGACGTCCTCGGCCGCGGCAAGACGGGATCTGGAAAAACTTTGGCATTCGCCTTGCCGCTGGTAACTCGCCTTAGCGGCGGCACACGCAAGCCGGGGCTGCCCCGAGGTCTCGTCCTCGCACCTACCCGCGAACTCGCCACACAGATTGCTGCCGTCATCCAGCCGCTGGCCGCGGCGATGAAGCTGACGACAACAACGGTGTTTGGCGGAGTGAGCCAGCATCGTCAGGTTGTCGCTCTCAACCGGGGTGCGGATATTGTTGTTGCCTGCCCCGGCCGGCTTGAGGATCTTATGCGGCAACGGCACGTATCACTCGATGCCGTGGAGATCACTGTCCTCGATGAGGCCGACCATATGGCTGACCTCGGCTTCCTTCCGGTCGTCACGCGCATCCTGGCCGCCACCCCGCCGCGCGGGCAGCGACTGATGTTCTCCGCGACGCTCGATAATGGTGTGGACAAGCTGGTTAAACGGTTCCTGACCAACGCAGTACTGCATTCGGTCGATGAAGCCACCTCGCACGTCGCAGCGATGTCACATCACATCTTCGAAATCGATGGTGAAGCGGAGAAGAAGGAACTCGTGCGCACCCTGGCCTCTGGTTCGGGGCGCCGAATTCTCTTCATGCGAACCAAGCACCACGCCAAGCGACTCGCGCGCCAACTGACGGAACAAGGAATCCCCGCAGTTGACCTGCACGGCAACCTTTCCCAGCCGCAGCGCGACCGGAACCTCACCGCGTTCGGCAGCGGGAACGTCAAGGTGCTCGTGGCGACCGACGTGGCCGCCCGAGGCGTCCACGTGGACAACGTCGAACTCGTCGTACACGTGGATCCCCCGATGGAGCACAAGGCCTATCTGCACCGTTCGGGTCGCACCGCGCGTGCCGGCAGCGAGGGCGACGTCGTCACCCTCGTGCTGCCCCAGCAACGCGGGGACATCAAGCGGCTCCTGCGCAAAGCCGAAATCAACGCAACGGGTCGTCGCGTAACGCCGGCCTGCGAGGTTGTCACCTCCCTCGTGGGTGAGGTCGCCGCAACGGTGCCCTACACGCCGCCGGCTCCACGTCCGGAGCGGTCACACACCCCCAGGCGGCCAAGCCGGGCAGGTGCACCACAATCACGTGGCCGCGGTGGACGTGCACAGACCGGGTCCGGTCACCAGCGTGACCGCCGTGCTGGAGCCCGCACCCGCTAGTCGAGATTCTCGGCTACAGCTCGCCTGATCGGCTCGGGAACCGCGACTGGCTTGCGCGTCGAACCATCCACGTAGACGTGCACAAACCGGCCAGTCGCGGCGGCCGTCAGGCCGTCACGACTGTTACGGAAGATCGCGAGCCGGTAGGTAATGCTGCGACTCCCGAGCCGCTCGCAAGCTATCCCTACCTGTATCTGCTCAGGGAACGACAGTTCAGCGTGATACGTGCATGACGTTTCGGCCACGACCCCTATTGCTGATAGGGACCGGATATCGACCCCGGTCGCCTGTATCAGCCACGCGTTCACCGCAGTGTCAAAAAACGAGTAGTAGACAACGTTGTTGACGTGCCCGTAGTGGTCGTTATCCGCCCAGCGCGTCGCTATTGGCCACAGCACGGGGAAGTCTGCCGCAACTGGGAGTGTCACTCCGTCTCCTGCATCTGGGGAAGAAGGATCTGCCGGACCGCTGCGCCTTCGGCCAGTCGATCCATCGCCCAATTCACCGAGCTCAACGGATACGTTCCGTCCACCAGCTTCTCGACAGGCAGAAGGCCCTGCCGCCACCACGCGATCATCCTGGGAATGTCACGCTGCGGCTGACAGGAGCCCATGTATGAGCCGATGAAACTCTTCGCATCAGCCACGAAAGCCACAGCTGGGAGCGTCAATTGCGCGTCCGGCGCGGGCAGCCCGACGGAGACCACCGCGCCGCCACGGCCGATCAGTGAAAAAGCCTGTTCCATCGCTGGGACCACGCCTGCCGCTTCGATCGCCCATCTCGTCCCGTCCCTTGTCAGGCTGCCAATGAGGCGAGCGGCATCCCCCGGATGGCACGCGTGTGTAGCACCGAGTTCGAGCGCCAGTTGTCGCTTCGATTCCACTGGGTCGATCGCGACGATCGGGTTGGCTCCCGCAATGACCGCACCAAGGACGGCAGCGAGTCCCACACCCCCGAGGCCGATAACGCATACGCTTTCACCCTGCTGCACTCCCGCTGTGTTGAGGACTGCTCCTGCACCGGTGAGCATGGCACAGCCGAACACCGCGGCGATCTCGAAGGGAATATCGTCGTCGATCACAACTGCGGACGAATGGTGCACGACCGCGTATTCACTGAATGCAGAAACTCCAAGATGGTGGTTGACACGCCGCCCGCCCACATTGAGCCGGTGATGACCGCCCAGCAGAGCGCCTTCTCGGTTGCTCTGTCCCCCGGGAATGCAGAGTGTCGTTCTCCCCGCTACGCAATTCGCGCACGCGCCGCAATGCGGCATGAAAGCAAGCACCACGTGGTCGTCAGGCCCGATACCTGGAACGTCGGGCCCCACTTCCACAACGCGCCCCGCAGCCTCGTGGCCAATCGCCATAGGCATAGGTCGGGGTCGCTGGCCCGTGAGTACTGACAGATCTGAATGGCAGACACCGGCAGCCTCGATCTGCACTAGCACCTCACCCGGGCCCGGCGAATCGATGTCCACGTCGAGAATCTGCAGTGGTGCGGTTTCCGCGAAAGGACGCGACTGTCCCATGTTCGACAGAACCGCAGAGCGTGATTTCACAGCCACCCCCAGCGACGATCATTTCTCGCTATCGTTGCATATCCTCACGTCACCGGTTCAGTGACACCTACGACTAGGGCCGCGATCTTGACTAGTTGTCACCGACGTGACCATGAATCTGGGCCGCGCTTGAACTCTGTCTCTGACGGTAGGAGCGCATCTTGGCTCTGGAACCACACATGTCCATGTCACACCAACTACCCGATCGATTCTTAGAACGGTCGTAGAAAGCCCATCCGCAATCTTTGTTGGCACATACTTTCAGCCGTTCCCAGATTCCAGCGTGTACTGCCCATACGGCACCAGCCACCAATCGCTCCTCGAAGCCCTTGAGTGTGGCTGAACGCGGGGCCAGCTGAGGCTGGCCTGCCGATGAGAATGAGACGTGCAGCGGCACCCGGTCAAGAATGCGGTTGAGCTCCGCAATAGCCGACTCCATTTGTGGAGCCGTTCCCCTGGTATGTGCGACCAAGATCGTCCGCAAAGTCTCGCGGAGCCTCAGCAAGCGTTCAAGCTCCTCAGGTTCGAGGGGCGCATTTGCAAGCCCATAGCCCAGTTCATCGAGCCACTCAGCAAAGCTCCTCGAACTGGCAAGGTGATCCACATTCCGCATCAAGCTCCTGGTGTTCACGAACCGCTGTAGCAGCCTCAAAGGCTCGGGCGCTGGTTTCAGATCGTCAGGCTTCAATCGGGCTTCTCTCGTCTACGACTCACGCATCTCCCTATAGATTACCGTCTAACAACATTGACCGGTAACTGTTACCAACGTACGATTTTTACCAGTAACAACGGAGCTGCACGCTGCCCCCGCGTGATGCGGACACAACGAAGGAAACCCCGCCTAGCTGGGCGGGCAGGCACAGACCCGAAAGTGGCAACAATGATGACGGACAAGACATGGCAGCTGGGCCTCGCTGGGATGGGGATGATTGCGGTCGCGTTCGGGTTCGCTCGCTATGGCTACGGCCTGTTCGTCCCCGTCTTTCGCGACGAGTTTGGGTTGTCGACCGGATCACTAGGGCTCATATCTGGCGGTTCTTACGCCAGCTACTTGATCGCCCTACTCCTGGCTGGCTTCCTCTCCTCCCGTCTCAACCCTCGATTCCCCATAATCTTGGCGGGGCTATTCGCAACGACCGGGATGATCCTTATTGCCGCGGCTCCCAATTCCGTGGTGCTGGCGGCAGGGGTACTGATCGCAAGCACCAGCCCGGGCTGGGCATGGGCGCCTTTCTCTGATGCAGTAGCTCAACTCATCAGGCCAGGGGCTCGGAACCGCACGCTTTCGATCGTCAGTACCGGCACCGCTTTCGGTCTCCTAGTGTCTGGACCGATCACACTGTTCGCCGGCGCCACGTGGCGAGTCGCCTGGCTGTTGTTCGCCCTAGTCGCGCTCGCATGCACTATATGGAACGCCAGGATACTGCCGAACAAGCCTTACAACCCGGCCTCCGGCGCAGAGAGTCAACGAGGTGCGCGTGGCGCCAACCTTGCCCTCGGCAGGTCCCGACCGACTTGGCGCTGGTATGTCAACACTCCCTCGTTACCGCTGTTCCTCGTGGCTTTGATATTCGGGTTCTCCGGTGCCTTCTACTGGACGTATGCAGCCGATATCGTATTGGACAATGGCTTGCCACCCGCCACGCGATCGATTCTATGGACACTCGTGGGCATAACTGGCGTTGCAGGTCTAGCGACTGGAGACCTCGTCGGACGCTTCGGTCTGCGAAGAGTGCTAGTGGCAGCGCTGCTTTTGCTCACTGTGGCGATCGCGTTATTGGGATTATCACCAGGATCATGGCTAGCAATCGGCATCTCGGCGGCGCTGTACGGGCCGAGCTTCATGATGATGTCCGCTCTGCTGGCACTATGGAGCTCTGAAGTTTTTCCCGACCGCCCCTCCGCCGGCTTCAGCGCGACCCTCTTGCTGTTAGCAGTGGGTTCGATCGGTGGCCCGACGACGCTAGGGCTAATTGCAGATGTCGCCGGTCTTCGCTCGCTCTTCCTTGTCGCTGCCGCACTCACGCTGATCGGTCTCGTCGGGGCGATTCCCCGACGGGGGAGCGCGGCGGCGATACCTGGGTCTGGAGACGAGAAAACCCTGCCTCGCGTTAAGACGGGACAGGGCTAAACGTCTTACTCCAAGTGGAGCCTAGGGGAATCGAACCCCTAACCCCCGCCTTGCAAAGGCGGTGCTCTACCAATTGAGCTAAGGCCCCTCGTACTAGCTCCCAGCAGTCCCCTCGAATGGCAGGGTGTGCCAGGTTTCGGCCGCGTACTCGCTCTCACGGGATTTGATGATTTTAATGACACCAAGTCCCACAGCGATTCCGATTCCAGCCGCGGTGAGGATCTTGATAATTCGCATATCGAGAACCTTACCGGAGTGGGCCTAGGAGGACTTGAACCTCCGACCTCTTCCTTATCAGGGAAGCGCTCTAACCGCCTGAGCTATAGGCCCGTGAACCGAGAAGCGAGACTACCCTACTGCAGAGCAAAGTACCAAAACCGCAGTTCACGACTCGCTTCACCGGAACTTTCGCTGACCCCTAGTCGCGGTCAGCGAGAGTGACTTCGATCCCTCCGACAAGGTCCGATGCCAGGTTGTAAATGAATGATGCAAGGGTCAGCAGGGCGGTGAAAAGAATCATATTGATGAAGCCGATTGCCGCTGTCCAGCCAAAGATCTGGCTGGCGCTGATTATCTCTCCCGCCGCCCCTTCATCCACGATCTCCAGGAATGCACTGTTGAGCCGGTCCCAGACATTCATGAACTCGAGGACCAAGTACAGCGTCCCCACGGCGATCATCCACACAAGGAAAAGTGCCGCGGAGATGATTGCGGAGATTTTCAGTGTCGACCATGGATCGATTTCACGTATCTGAACACTCGCCCTTAGTCCCGCCTGGGTGGGTTTTGCCGTGACAGTCACCGGCGGACGGCGTCGTGGAGGCGCCGCAGCGGACGACTTGCCCTTGTCCGCTGCGGACGTCGTCTGGGCAGCACTCTTTGAACTGGCGTTCTCAGTCGTGCTGTCGGTCGTATTTTCTGAGGCTGCCACTTAGGACTCCTCTGGTGCGTCGGGTTCTTCGGGCTCATCCGCATTACGAGCGATTGCGAGGAGATTGGCCCCCTCGCCCAGGTTCATCAAACGCACGCCCTTGGTTTGGCGGCCGGCCTTGCGAACCTGGCTGGCGGCTGTGCGGATGATGCCACCACCGGAGGTTATCGCATACAGCTCATCTTTCATGTCAACGATAATTGCGCCCACCAGCGTGCCACGACGAGCGTCAAACTGGATCGTCAGCACGCCCTTGCCACCGCGGTTCTGGACTGGGTATTCGTCGAGCGGAGTCCGCTTCGCGTACCCACCAGAGGTGGCGACCAGGAGGAACATCGTCTCTTGCACGACGTTCAGTGACAGCAGCTCATCATCAGTGTTGAAGCGCATACCTTGCACGCCCGAGGTTGCCCGGCCCATGGGTCGCAGCGCCTCGTCTGTCGCGGCGAACCTGATCGCTTGTCCCTTACCGGAAACCAGGATTAGATCATCATCCGAGGAGCAGAGAACCGCACCGACCAGCTCGTCGTTCTCACGCAGGTTGATCGCGACGATTCCGCCACTGCGATTGGAATCGAAGTCCTCGAGACGAGACTTCTTCACCAACCCGTTCCTGGTCGCAAGGACAAGGTATGGCGCGTCCTGGTAGCCCTTGATCGCAATGATCTGGGCAATCTTCTCGCCAGGCTGGAAGGCCAACAGGTTGGCGACATGCTGCCCGCGCGCGGTACGACTCATTTCCGGCAGCTCGTATGCCTTGACGCGGTAGACCCGGCCCTTCGTCGTGAAGAACAGAATCCAATCGTGCGTCGAGGTGACGAAGAAGTGCCGCACCATGTCGTCCTGCTTCAGGCCGGCACCCTGCACACCCTTACCGCCCCTACGCTGAGCCCGGTAGAGATCGGTTTTTGTACGCTTCGCGTAACCCGTCTCAGTGATGGTCACCACGACGTCTTCGCGAGCGATGAGGTCCTCGTCCGCGACGTCACCCTCACCCTGGATGATTCTCGTGCGGCGTTCATCGCCGTACTTCTCGACGATCTCCGCGAGCTCGTCATGGACAATCTGCCGTTGCCGCTCAGGCCGGGCGAGAATGTCTTTGAGGTCTTCAATCTCGCGCTCGATTTCGGCGAGCTCATCAACGATCTTCTGCCGCTCGAGGGCAGCGAGACGCCGGAGCTGCATCGCGAGAATCGCATCTGCCTGAATCTCATCGACATCGAGAAGCTCCATCAACCCGGTGCGGGCGATATCCACCGTCTGTGAGCGACGGATCAGAGCGATGACCTCATCCAGTGCATCCAGAGCCTTGACGAGACCCCGCAAGATGTGGGCACGTTCCTCGGCTTGCTTGAGCCGGAATTTGGTACGGCGGATGATCACATCGAGCTGATGTGCCACATACAAGCGGATCATCTGATCAAGCCGCAGCGTACGCGGCACACCATCGACGATCGAGAGCATATTCACACCGAAGCTGTTCTGCAGCTGGGTGTGCTTGTAGAGGTTATTCAGGACGACCTTGGCCACCGCGTCACGCTTCACCGTCACCACGATGCGCATGCCGATACGATCCGACGACTCATCCTGAATCTCCGAGATCCCGGTGAGTTTCTGGTCGCGTACCTGCTCCGCGATCGACGTGATCAAGTTATCAGGGTTGACCTGATAGGGGAGTTCTTTGATGACGATCTGCGTGCGCCCGCGGTTATCCTCTTCGATTTCCGTGACCCCCCGCATACGGATGGAGCCACGCCCGGTCGAGTATGCCTCCGAGATCCCATCCGAACCCACTATCAGGCCAGATGTCGGAAAGTCCGGGCCCTTGATGCGCTCGCACATCGCAATGAGGGTTGTTTCCTCATCGGCCTCGTAGTTCTCCAGGCACCAGAAGATCGCGGCGGCGACCTCACGCAGGTTATGGGGAGGGATATTCGTCGCCATACCGACGGCAATGCCGCCGGAACCATTGATGAGCAGGTTCGGAATCCGGCTGGGCAGGACCGTGGGTTCCCGCGTTTTGCCGTCGTAGTTCGCCGCGAAGTCGACCGTGTCTTCCCGAATGTCGCGCAGCATCTCCATGGCAAGCGGAGTCAGGCGCGCCTCGGTGTACCTCATCGCGGCTGGCGGATCGTTGCCGGGTGACCCGAAGTTACCCTGGCCGTCAATCAGCGGGTACCGCATCGACCAGGGCTGAGCGAGACGCACCATGGTGTCATAAATCGACGTATCGCCGTGGGGATGGTAGTTACCCATCACCTCACCCACGACGCGGGACGACTTCACGTAGCCGCGGTCTGGCCGGAACCCTGCGTCAAACATCGCGTAGAGAACACGGCGATGAACCGGCTTCAAGCCGTCGCGGACCTCGGGGAGTGCCCGACCTACGATCACGCTCATCGCGTAGTCGATGTAGCTACGCTGCATCTCCTGCTGGATGTCAACAGGCTCGATGCGGTCGCCGGGAGTCTCCTCCGGCGGCAACGTGGTGTCGGTCATGTGCTCCTTCTTCTCTTCTTCACCCCAGGACTCGAACCCGGTACCCAACTGAAGACCCTATGCACTGAGTTCAGCCTATCCGCGCAGGTCAAATCAGTGGGCAAGTGACTCGCCACTGAACTTGTGATCGTCGCATTCTTTCGACGTCAGACGTCGAGGAAACGGACATCCTTCGCATTCCGTGTGATGAAACTGCGGCGCGCACTGACGTCCTCACCCATCAGGATCGAGAACAACTCATCAGCGGCCGCCGCATCGTCAAGCGTTACCTGACGGAGAACGCGGACACTCGGATCCATCGTGGTTTCCCACAGTTCCTTCGCGTTCATCTCACCGAGACCCTTGTAGCGCTGGACTCCGTCGTTCGTGTTGATCTTCCGGTTGGCCTCGAGCCCGCGCTGCAGTAGCCCATCCCGTTCACGATCCGAGTACGCGAAATCCGGCTCGCCTTTGCTCCACTTCAGTTTGTACAACGGTGGCGCCGCCAGGAATACGTGGCCCTGCTCGATCAGTGGGCGCATGAACCGGAACAGCAGCGTCAAAAGGAGAGTCGAAATGTGCTGACCATCCACGTCCGCGTCCGCCATCAGAATGATCTTGTGATAGCGCAGCTTCGCGACATCGAATTCGTCGTGGATTCCGGTGCCGAGAGCCGTGATGATTGCTTGCACTTCAGTGTTCTTGAGCACCCGGTCAATCCGGGCCTTCTCCACATTGATGATCTTTCCGCGCAACGGGAGAATCGCCTGGAACATGGAGTCACGACCGGACTTGGCGGAACCGCCGGCGGAGTCACCCTCCACAATGTAGAGCTCCGAAATCGAGGGATCACTGGACCGGCAGTCCGCGAGCTTTCCAGGAAGACCGCCCAGATCGGTCGCAGATTTCCGCCGGACTAGCTCGCGAGCCCGCCGCGCAGCCATGCGAGCTTGAGCCGAAGAAACAGCTTTATTGATGATGATTTTTGCTTCAGTCGGGTTCGCTTCGAACCAGTGGCCGAGGTTTTCGTTGCACGCTTTCTGCACGAACGACTTGACCTCAGTGTTCCCGAGTTTCGTCTTCGTCTGGCCCTCGAACTGGGGTTCGCTGATCTTCACCGACACGACGGCCGCAAGGCCTTCGCGAACATCATCACCGCTGAGGTTAGGATCCTTCTCTTTGAGGAGCTTCTTTTCCTTCGCGTAACGATTGACCACGCTGGTCAGCGCCGCGCGGAATCCCTCTTCATGCGTTCCGCCTTCGTGCGTGTTGATGGTGTTCGCGAATGTGTGTACGGACTCCGAGTAACCGTTGTTCCACTGCATCGCGATTTCAAGCTCGTGTCCCGTGCCCTTCGCCGTGAATCCCACGACGGAAGTGTGGATAGCTTGCTTTGTCTTGTTGATGTGTTTGACGAAGTCTTCTAGTCCACCCGGGTAGTGGTACAGGCGCTTCTTGACCTTGTGCCCCGACTCCGTTGACTTCTCCGCTTCGTCGCGATGTTTGATCGGCTCCGCGGTGTCACTGACAACCTCATCTGTGACCTCAGAATCCGACACCCGTTCATCGGTCAGACTTATCGTCAGCCCTTTGTTCAGGAATGCCATTTCCTGGAGGCGCCGCGAGACTGTCTCGAAGTTGTA
This sequence comes from Hoyosella subflava DQS3-9A1, assembly GCF_000214175.1. NCBI lineage: Bacteria > Bacillati > Actinomycetota > Actinomycetes > Mycobacteriales > Hoyosellaceae > Hoyosella > Hoyosella subflava. Next base: position 6,041 of record NC_015564.1, on the reverse strand, counting down.
CTCGGTGGTCTCGAAGATATCCGGATCTGCCCAGAAGCGAACGACCGTACCTGTCTTCGATGACGGTTCGACTTGAGTCAATTCACCCGGGACGGAGTATGTATAGACCTGATTCCAGAGGGATCCCTCGCGGTCAATTTCCACTTCAAGGCGCGTTGACAGTGCGTTGACGACCGAGATACCAACACCGTGGAGACCACCGGAAACTGCATACGAGTCTGAGTCGAATTTACCGCCGGCATGCAACTGGGTGAGTACAACCTCGACCGTGGGCCGGCCCATCGAATGCATACCGACAGGGATGCCGCGACCGTCATCGCGAACCTCAACGCCGCCGTCTTCGAGAAGTCGCACGTGAACCTGCGAGGCATGCCCTGCCATCGCCTCATCGACAGAGTTGTCAACGACTTCCCATATCAGGTGGTGAAGACCGCGCTCGCCAGTCGAACCGATATACATGCCGGGTCGCTTGCGGACCGCCTCAAGACCCTCGAGGACGGTGATGGACGAAGCGCCATAGCCTGCATCGGCGCCACTTCTCTTTCCGGACTTTTGAGCAGCCACGGTCTGGTAGCTCTCCTTCTACTGAATCAGTACCGCCCCGCTAACGGGCCGGGAGTGGCGGATGATCAATTCGCTATCTTAGTCGCTCGCCGCCCCACACCCTCGGTCCTGTGCTGATACGGCGTGCTGTGCGTCGATACTGAGACGGATTCGCCGCCGCCCACGCTACCCATAGGTATCGCGCGGGCCTCGTCCTCGGACATGAAGCTCGCCCTTTCGCCAGCTAGGTGCAGCCGGCCCGAGAATTCGGAGCTTAGTGACAACGCCGTTTCCCACCGCGGCGGCGATTCGCGCGATGATCTGTGACTGCATGTAACGCAGTTGGGTTGCCCACGCTGTTGATTCTGCCTGCACTGTCAAAATACCGTGTTCGAGCGAGCGGGGTTCAGCATGGCAGGCGATATCAGATCCGACGACAGTTTCCCAACGGCCAAGAACCGCGCCGGCAGCAACCTTGTCTGTCCAGCCACGGCGTTTCGCGATGCTCCCAGCCAATTGTCCCAGTAGCTGGGGATCTCGATCATCAGGTCTCGCGCCTGACCAGCTTCGCCGCAGCGACCTGCCCTTCGTGCCGCGCTCACTGCGCGAGGGAGTTGGCCCCTGCCCTGTCACGGATGCTCGCGTACCCGCGCGTGATCGTGCGTCGTCAAGAACCTTCCGCACAAGGTCAATTCCTCGAAGATGAGCTTCAGGACTATTGCCTTGAGAGGACTCAGACTCGCTCACTGCGGCTCCAATCTGAGACTCGTGATACTCGACGCCTTACGTTATCTGCGACCTCTGACATTTCCGCGTGAACAGCGCGCACCCGAGCATCAAGTGTCATCGGAATGTCATCTTCAACGGCAGCTGTGATCAGCACCTGCTCAGCCGTCGCCGCGTGTCGGGCAAGAGCATCACGGCGTTTGCGATCTAGCTCGGCGAATACATCATCGAGGAGTAGAACCGGGTCTGTGCCGTCAGACCGGAGAAGTGCGAAGGAGCCCAGCCTGAGCGAAAGTGCAAACGACCAGCTCTCCCCGTGGCTTGCATACCCTTTTGCTGGCTGATCGCCCAGCTGGAGTTCGAGATCGTCTCGATGTGGTCCGACCAAGCAAACCCCTCGGTCAAGTTCGCGTTCCCGATTAGCGCGCAGCGCATCCAGGAACATCTCCTCCAGCGCGGCTTTGTCATTCACAGCCTCTGCCAGCAGGTCCTCACCAAGACTGGTTCTGTACCTGATAGTTGCCGGGCGAGATCCCGGAGCAATTTGCGCGTACGAGTCCGCGACGAATGGCCCTAGTTCTTCGACAAGGCTGAAACGCGCCCCCAGAAGCTCCGACCCCGTGTGTGCAAGGTGACCATCCCATACATCAAGCGTGGCAAGGGCACCCGGATCTGGCTGGCGGTGACGATTCCCTCCGAGACTTTTCAGCAGTGCGGTCCGCTGACGGAGAATCCGATCGTAGTCGGACCGGGTTGCCGCGAGCTGCGGCCGCCGTGAAACCAGCAGATCATCGAGGAAACGCCGGCGTTCCCCGGGGTCTCCCTTCACAAGACTCAGGTCCTCCGGAGCGAACAGAACCGAACGGACAACCCCGAGTATGTCGCGCGGCCGACGAGTAGGCGACTGATTGAGACGCGCCCTGTTTGCTCTGCCGGCATGAAGTTCGAGATCTACTCGCAGCTCTCGCCCAGCATTGACGGCGATAGCGGTGACGCGAGCAGCTTCAGATCCTTCTTGCACTAGCGGCTGATCACTGGAAACTCGATGCGAGCTCAATGTCGCGAGGTAGTTCACCGCTTCCAGCAGATTCGTTTTGCCGTGTCCGTTTGGCCCGAGAAACACAGTGCATCCCGCTGCGAGGTCGATTTCGACGTCGTACCACGAGCGGAATGTATGCAGTGCGAGATGACGAACGAACAACAGCCAGTCACCCTGGCAGACGAACGGGCATCAATAGATACGTGTACTGGCTGTCGATCGCTGGGTACGATCCGTCGGCCTCACTAGGAACCTCGAAATCCGCCGGCGCCGGCTGCAAAACCGCTGGCCGGCTCGGAAGCGTGAAGCCAAGTACGACTTTTTCGGTGTGTAGCGCGTTGAGACCATCGAGCAAATATGTCGGGTTGAAAGCAATCACCAGGGGAGTGCCTACGAACTCCACGGGGAGCGACTCCTCAGCCTTACCGGCATCATCTCCGCCGGCCGAGAGCTGGAGGCCGTCCTCAGAGAAATCCATCCGAACCTGCGCGCCGCGTTCTGCAAGAAGCGCTACGCGCTTGATCGCGTCCACCAGCGGCGCGATCTCAACAACGGCGAGAGCCGTATGGGAGGTTGGCAGCAATTGTCTGAACTTGGGGAATTCGGCATCAAGAAGTCGAGACGTCGTGCGCCGGCCCGAACCCAAGACACCAATCAGTCCCTCTGAAGCGAGCGACGCGCCTGTCCCAAGTGCGAGTTTCACTGTGGCATTTCCGGCCCCACCAAGCGTCTTGCCGGCTTCAGACAGTGTCTTCGCAGGTACAAGGACCGACGTTTCGGTCCCTGAGGCTTCCGGGGTCCACTCGATAGTGCGTACGGCAAGGCGGAAACGATCCGTGGCAGCCAGGACTACGGCGTCTCCCGAGATTTCGACCCGGATCCCGGTAAGCATGGGCAGCGTGTCATCTTTACCCGCGGCAACCGCGACCTGTGCAATCGACTCAGTGAAAACCTCTGCCGGGAGGGAGCCAGTAACTTCGGGGACTGTTGGTAGCTGGGGATAGTCCTCGACCGGCATCGTCGGCAGGCTGAATTTGGCGTTGCCGCAGATGATGTGGACGCGAGCCCCATCGACATCGACGTCCACAGGACGGGCTGGCAGCGCCTTCGTGATGTCAGCCAGAAGCCGGCCTGAGACCAGCGCACGACCGACACCAGCGATTTCGGCCGGCACCGTGATCTGCGCTGAGGTCTCGTAGTCGAATCCGGAGATCGTCAGTCCTGATTCAGTTGCGTCGAGTAAAACACCGCCAAGAACAGGAACGGCCGGCCTACTCGGAAGATTTCGTGCTACCCAACTGACTCCGTCAGAAAAGTCGTCGCGGGCAACGCGAAACTTCAGGTTCGCAAGCTCCATGGGCTCGACGTGTCCTCTCACCGCTCCAGAAGGGCCACAAGATTGTGGTGCCGGGTCGCTACCGCTCCACAACAGTAGAGCATCGGATCCCCACTGTAACCCGTTCGATGGGCCTTGTCTGAGGCCGGTGACTGCGCTGCCGGCGAGGAAGGCCCGGCGGGTATGAGCGGACCGACGAGTCATCCACAACACCTGCTTTTTATCTTTCTCCTTTAAAGAGATCTCAGTAGTAGTAATAGGTGTTGTGGATCCTGTGGATACTCCAGCAAGCGTGCTGCTAATGGCGGGTTGCTTGCTGGGGACTAACACGTTGATGAACGGTGGATAACTGGTACGTGGCTGTGCATAGTTCTCGCGCCTGGGGACAGAAGGCCGGCTTACCCACAGCAATCCACAGTTGTACACAGCTCTATCCACAGGCGGATTTCGTGCAGAGATAACCATAAACTGGTACTTAAGTACCAGTTTGTTGCGGCGTGTCGTGTAGGTGTGTCGTGCTCAGGGGCAACTTTGAGGCGGAACTGGCCGCCGCGTTCACTCAGGACAGCGGGGAATGGAGGCACGATTGGAGCTCAAGAAACTGCGCGTTTCCCCAGTTAATCCACAGAGCCATCGGCCGACAAGCCGCGGAAGCACGACGATCGTGAAGGTGGAATTCTAAATCTTGGAGCGCTGCCTGATGCGAGCAGTAAGTTCCTGTACCTGCTCGTAGACACGACGACTGTTGGCCATGTCTGCACGCACTTTACGATCGGCGTGCATCACCGTGGTGTGATCGCGTCCGAAAGCCTGGCCGATCTTGGGGAGCGATAGGTCTGTCAACTCGCGACAGAGATACATCGCTATCTGGCGTGCCTGCGCTACGGCGCGGGTGCGGCCGGGACCGCACAGCTCGTCGACGCTGATGCCGAAGTACTCCGCAACTGTCGACATGATTGTTGCCGCGGTGATCTCTAGAGTCCTTGAGTCTGGCGCCAGGTCGCGTAGTACGACTTCGGCTAGCCGAAGGTCGATCGCTTGCCTATTGAGTGAGGCGAACGCAGTCACGCGGATGAGAGCTCCCTCGAGCTCCCGGATATTGCGCTCGACTCGGCTTGCTATGAACGCGAGGACGTCGTCAGGTACGTCAAGCCTGTCCATCTGAGCTTTTTTGCTGAGGATCGCTATCCGTGTCTCGAGTTCGGGAGGTTGAACATCAGTGATGAGACCCCACTCGAACCGCGTGCGAAGTCGCTCCTCGAGCGTCGCGAGTTGCTTGGGTGGCCGATCTGACGAGATCAGAATCTGCTTGTTGGCGTTGTGCAGGGTATTGAAGGTGTGGAAGAACTCTTCCTGGATACCTTCTTTATTTTCGATGAACTGAATGTCGTCTATAAGCAGAAGGTCGATCTCGCGGTAACGACGCTTGAACGCAACGCGTCTGTCATCGCGAAGGCTATTGATGAAGTCGTTCGTGAATTCCTCGGTGGACACATACTTGACCCGCATGCCAGGGAACAGTCGCTGCGCGTAGTGACCGGTCGCGTGGAGCAGATGAGTCTTTCCCAGACCGGACTCGCCCCAAACGAACAGCGGGTTGTAGGCGCGAGCCGGCGCCTCCGCAATGGCCACTGCGGCTGCGTGAGCGAACCTGTTGGAGGCACCGATAACAAATGTGTCGAAGGTGTACTTCGGATTCAGGCTGGACTTCGCTGAAACGGCCCGCGGTGGCCTCGGAGTCTGCGTGAAGTAGTTCGGCCACCCCGCGGAGGCGTTGTCGATCGTGTCGGATTCAAAGGGATCCGCACCGAAGGTGTCGGGAGCATCATCACCGAGTGGCCCGTCGCCATTGCCTACCAGAACGTCGTAGGAACTGTGATCTGACTCGGATGTGTCGTGCAAGGACGATGACTGTGCCGCCGTGGCTGTGGACTCGGTGCCGAGTGGAACGACATCCGAAGAAGCTGCGATCCGCACTGCTAGCTCAACTGGCTCGCCCAGGTGACGACTCAGAGATTCTGTTATCGGATCGCGAAGACTGCTCTCGATCGCCTTCTTGGCAAAGGCAGTAGGCGCCGCGAGTAACGCGAAGCCGTTCGAAATATCTAGGGGTTTGACGAGCGGAAGGAGTGCGCGATCTTTACGGCTGAGCATCCGCGCTGGACCTTCAGACGATGCGCCTGAAGCAAGTTCCTCGACGACCTTCATCCAGACGTCCGCGAGAGCACGTGGATCGTTCTCCACCGTGTAAACCCTCCGCTGCTCCAATTGATGCCCGCATACGTTCGTTGTTGTCCGCTCCCCCGCCATCTCGACTGCCACGGCGTGCGCGCTCGAGCGACTGAACCGAACTTGCTCCGCAACGCTGCGGAGCCAACTGTCCACATAGTTATCCAC